>JBBCHF010000026.1:0-53881 GCA_037201645.1 Caulobacteraceae bacterium | reverse complement strand
CCCGGTCGCCGCGCCGAGGCCGCGCCTGGGGACTGATGATCCGGTCGCCGGGGCGGTAGACGGGCGCCATGGAGTCGCCGGAGACCTCCAGCGCATAGGCGCCTTCGTCGGCGACGCCCGGAAGTCGATGCGGTCCCAGCCGTGGCCGACCGGATAGCGGCGTCGTCGAAATAGCCGTCGGCCCCCGCCTGGGCGAGGCCGATCAGGGGCACGGCGTCGCGCTCGCGGCCGCCCTCGCCCTGGGCCAGGGCCGCGAATTCCTGGAAGCTGACGCCGGTCACGTCCAGCACCTTGGCGATGCTCTCGGTCGACAGCCAGCGGGCCGCCCCGCCGTCCTCTCCGGTCAGGCGCTTGGAGGGTTGAAGCTCGTGGGATCGAGCCGGCCCGGCGCGCGAGAGCCGAAGGGGTCAGCTCCAGCCGGGCGGCCAGGGCGTCGATCGCCGACCAGATCTCCTTGTGCGACAGCGACGGCATGGCCGCTCTACTCGGACAGGCCGGCCCGCGCCGCCTGCGCGGACGGCTGCAGGCCGCTGAGCCGACGGCCAGGACCAGCGCCTGCCCCGAGCGGATCCAGAACAGGGCGGTCAGATAGACCCCCGCCGGCAGGTCGTGTCGGGTGAAGGCGACGACGTGCACGGCCAGGACCACGCCCTGCAGCAACGCCATCCACGCCGGCCAGGTCCGCGCCGAGCGCCACGACAGGCCGGCGAGCACCGCCATCAGCCGCGTCGAGCGCCATGGCCGCGGCCGCTGCGTGCGGCGCCCGGCTGGCGACGAGCAGGGCCGCGCCCGCCGCCAGCAAGGCGCGCGCCGCGCCGCGCTCGCGCCGGCCGCCCAGGGCTTCGGCGAACAGCCACAGGCCGAGCAGCGCCGTCAGCAGCGCCTCGATCTCCAAGGACAGGGGCAATTGCACCACCTTCCGTAGCTATCCCACTGTTACGCTCGCCGAGGTTGCGTTTCGCCGCAAGTCCCGAAATGCGCGTCCGCCACGGAGGCTTGCTATATGCGTGCCATGAGCGACGTGTTCTCGGCCGAGAAGCGATCCCAGGTCATGGCCCGTGTCAAAGGGCGCGACACGGTCCCGGAGATGAAGGTCCGGCGGCTGCTGACGGCCATGGGCCTGCGCTATCGCCTGCACCGGCGCGACCTGCCCGGCGCGCCGGACATCGCATGGCGGGGCGGCGGCTGGCGGTCTTCGTGCACGGCTGCTTCTGGCACGGCCACGACTGCGCCCGCGGCGCGCGCGTGCCAAAGCAGAACCGTGACTACTGGACCGCCAAGATCGGCCGCAACCGCGCCCCGCGACCCCGCGACCCAGGCGGCGCTGGCCGCCATGGGCTGGACGCCGCTGGTGATCTGGGAATGCGAACTGAAGGACGAGGCGGCGCTGAAGGCGCGGTTGGAGGCGGAAATCGAACGCGGCGCAAAGTGATGATCCGTCCTCGCAGGCCAGGTCAGCGGAAGTCTCCCTTCCCCCTGGATGGGGGAAGGGTCGGGGATGGGGGGTGGAGGCGCTTCCGGAGGGGGCTGTGCCGGCGAACCGCCGCCGACGGCCACTCCCGCACCCACAGGCGCGGGGAGGGCGCCACCCCCCTCCCCCGCCCCTCCCCCCTCCAGGGGGAGGGGAGAGCGGATGCGCCGTGGGCTGGCCTAGAACGCCTCGTCCGGCAGGGCCATGAGGGCGTCGGCGCCGGCCTTGAGCTTGGCGAGATGGCCCGACGCCTCGGGCAGGATGCGGTCGATGAAATAGCGGCCGGTGGTCAGCTTGGCGGCGTGGAAGGGGTCGTCCTTGCCGGCGGCGGCCTTGGCGATCCTCGCCCACATGTAGGCGAGGCCCGTGAGGGCCATCAGGTTCAGGTAGTCGTGCGAGCCGGCGATGGCGGCGTCCGGCTCGGCCGCATGCTGCAGCAGCCACAGGCTGGCGTCCTGCAGCTGGGCCTTGGCGCCCTTCACCGCCTCGACGAAGGCGGCGGCCTCGCCCTCGGCCGGCTCGGCGGCGAAGGGCGTCGAGCTCGGCCAGGAACGCCTGCAGCGCCCGCCCGCCGTTCTGGCCGATCTTGCGGCCGACGAGGTCGAGCGCCTGCACCCCGTTGGTCCCCTCGTAGATCATGGCGATCCGCGAATCGCGCAGGTACTGGGCGGCCGGGAAGTGGACGGTGTAGCCCGAGCCGCCGTGCACCTGCAGGGCGTCCGAGCAGACCTGGAAGCCCCGGCCGGTCAGGAACGACTTCAAGACCGGCGTCATCAGGGCGACCACGTCGTCGGCGCGGGTGCGCTCGGCCTCGTCGGGCGAGGCGCGGGCGATGTCCTGGTGCATCAGGGTCCAGAACAGCAGCGCCCGTCCGCCCTCGATCACCGCCTTGGAGTCCATCAGCATCCGGCGCACGTCCGGATGCACCAGGATCGGATCGGCGGGCCGTCGGGGTTCTTGGGCCCCGTGAGGGCGCGGCCCTGCAACCTCTGGCGCGCGAAATCGACCGCGGCCTGATAGGCCGCCTCGGCCTGGGCCAGGCCCTGGACCGCCACGCCCAGGCGCGCCTCGTTCATCATCACGAACATCTGGCGAAGGCCGTGGGTCTCCTCGCCGAGCAGCCAGCCGGTCGCGCCCTCATAGGCCATGACGCAGGTGGCGTTGCCGTGGATGCCCATCTCTCTTCCAGGCCCGCGCACTTGAAGCCGTTGCGCTCGCCCGGGGCGCCGGTCTCGTCGGGGATGAACTTGGGGCAGATGAACAGCGACAGGCCGCGCGTGCCGGCCGGCGCGCCCTCGGTGCGGGCGAGCACCAGGTGGACGATGTTGGGCGCCAGGTCGTGCTCCCCGCCGGAAATCCAGATCTTCTCGCCGGTGATCCGCCAGGTTCCGTCGTCGGCCTTGGTCGCCTTGGTGCGGATCAGGCCGAGGTCGGTGCCGCACTGGGGCTCGGTCAGGCACATGGCGCCGGCCATTCGCCGACGCGAGCCTGGGCAGATAGAGCGCTTTCTGCGCCTCGTCCCCCGCCGCCGCGATGCGGAGAAGGCGCCGTGGGTCAGGCCCGGATACATTGGCGAAGGCCATGTTGGCCGAGGACGCCATCTCGTTAAACGCAGGTTCAGCACCAGCGGCAGGCCCTGGCCGCCCCATTGCGGATCGACCGACAGCGCCGTCCAGCCGGACTCCACCATCGTCCGATAGGCGTCCTTGAAGCCGGCCGGGGTCGTCACGGCGCCGGAGGCGGGGTCGTAATGGCAGCCCCTCGCGGTCGCCGATCGCGTTCAGCGGGGCCAGCGCCTCCTCGCAGAACCGCGCGGCCTCCCTCCAGGAGCTGGGCGCGCAGGTCGGCGGGGCGCGGCGGCGAATCCTGGGAGGACCCGACAGGGCGTCCAGCCCCAGCACCTCGTCCAGCAGGAACAGGTGCTCTCTCAACCGGAGCCTTGTAGGTCATGTCCATCTCCCGATCGCCGCGCCCATTGTGGCTCGCCGACGATCACGGGCAAATAGGGTCGCGGGGCGCCCGCCCGCCCGGCAGGGCTCAGCAGCCGGCCGGAATCCGAGCCTCGACGCGCCGGCGCAGGTCGGCCAGGCGGCAGCTTCCGCCCGGCCCGTCGTCGCAGCCGGCGAAGCGCAGGGGGAGGCGGCGGGGCCGCGCCGGGCTCAGCCGGCGGAGCTGGTCGAGGTCCAGGTAATAGATCACCGGCCGCACATAGCGTGCGCCGCTGCGCGGATCGGCCCAGAGCTCGAACGCCAGCGCCGTGGCCGGGGCGGTGGCGTCGGGCTGTCCCGGCAGGGTCCAGTCGAGGCCGAACACGCCGGCCATGTTGGACAGGTTGGTGTCGTGGCCGGCAAGCGCGGTCAGGCGCGTGGCGGGGCTCTCCAGCGGCCCGCCGTCGCCGGACGAGGGACGGCGTCCAGGGCGTCGAGGATCGTGCGGGCCATGATGGCCCCGCGCCGGGCGGCGAGATAGGGCGTGCGGCGGGGTCAGCGCGGCGAACCGCTCGTGCGCGGGCGCCACGGCGGCGAGGGACGGCGGGCGAGGCGGCCCTGGCCCCAGCCCACCTCGGCGGCGGGCAGGCCCTCCTCGTATTCGAGCAGCAGGTTCTCGGCCAGGGTCGAACCAGTCGCCAGCGGCCCCCTCGATCCGGACGCCGCGTCCTTTGCGCTCAGCCGTCAGGGCCGGAGAGGCAGACGCCGGGGCCGCCGCGACAGGGCGTCCGGCGCGACGATCGCCTGCAGGCGCGTCAGGGCGCGGTCCGCCGCTGGGGAGCGCAGGCCGCCGGGGCCTGCCTCGGCCTGCACCGCCCGCATGGCTTCGGCGCCGTCCGCGCGGCAGACGTCCGCGTCCCGGCCCGCTGAACACCGGATCGCGCGCGCCTTCGGGGCCGTGGCGGGCCTGGAGGCCGCAGGCCGGCGCCAGGCCCTCGGCCAGCGCGTCGCCGCTGGCGCGGGTGCGCTGGTCCCTCGCCGTCGGCCCAGATCGAGACGGACGCGGGGTCGGACAGCCGGCGGCCGGGGCGAGGCCCTCGGCGGCGTAGGCGCGGCGCAGGCCCGCCCCCCATCAGCCGCACCACGGCCGCCCCGTGCGGGGTCAGCTCGCCTGGCGCGACGGGCCACGCCGGCAGGGCCGGGCCGACAGCGGCGCGAGTTTTCTCCGCGCTCGCGGTCGGCGGCCGCACGCCGTGGCGCACCGACCAGCACCACCCGCTCCAGCCGCAGGGCGGCTGCGGCGTCAGCCGCCGCCGCGCCCGCGAGCCAGAGCGCCGCCGCGGCGGCGAGGACCCGGCCGATCGCCACTAGAACACCTTGGCCTCGAGTTGAAGAACACGCTCCGCCCCGGCACGCGCCAGAACAGCGGGTCGCCGTTGGCCGCGTCGCCGGCGTAGTCGCTGATGTCGTGGTTGTCGAACAGGTTGCCGATTTTGACGCTGGCGGTCAGGGTCTTCACCGGCCCGCCGATGTGCTCGAAGCGCCAGCCGGCCGGCGAGGTCCGCCGTGAACACCCGCCCGAAGCGGTGGTCGTGGCGAACACCGTCGCGCCGCTGGAATCGGTGGTGTTGTCGGCGCCGTAGTGCGGCCCGACGAACTTGCCGATCACCGAGAAATAGGGGCCGACGCGGTTGTCGTAGAGCAGGCCCGCGGCGGCGGTCCATTCCGGCGTCTCGGCGATCCAGACGTCGGTGTCCCTTGTACTTGGCGCTGTTGGCCGAGTAGTTGCCGTAGAGCGAGAAGCCGCGGCCCAGCGCGTACTGGCCCTCAAGCTCGACGCCCTTGTAGATAGCCCCGCCGCCGTTGACGAAGGTGGAGTCGGTGGTCCCCGGCACCTGGGTCTGGGTCAGGAAGTTCGAAAAGTCGATGTAGTAGGCGTCCGCGCCCAGCATCCAGCGCGAATGGCGCGCGGCGTGCCGACCTGGTAGTTCATCGTCTCCTCGGGCTTCAGCGAGGCGATCTGGTTGACCTGGAACACGTCGATCGGCGGGGCGGAGGAAGCCCTTGGCGGCCTGGGCGTAGACCGTCCACTCCGGCATGATCGCGTAGTTGGCCGAGATCGACGGCTTGCCAGGCGTTGAAGCTCTCGGCGTAGTTCAGCGGCAGCTTGGTGCCCTTGTTGATCGCCGCGTCCACCGAGCGGTGGAAGCCGGTGTACTTGACGCCCGGAACGATGGTCAGGCCGTCGATTGGCTTCCAGTCCAGTTCCAGGTAGGGCTGCCAGGTCGTGGCCACGTTGCTGTACTGGTAGCTGTAGGCCGAGCCGTTCTTGGCCGGGACGGGATGCCGCCCTGGCTGAGGTCGTTGGTCAGCGACCAGCGGTGGTCGCGCTGCTCGTCGAACCAGACGCCGGTCTTCAGCTCGCCCACCGGCGTGTCGGCCGACAGGCGCAGGACGTCGCCATAGGCGCGGAAGGTGGCCTTGGTCAGCTTGCCGGGGATGTCGGTGGCGTAGGTGGCGACCTTCTTGCCGATGTTGGTCGGGCTGTAGAAGGTCACGGCCGTTGTCGGCCGGGTTGTCGTCGCTGGCGTCCCTTCGATTCCTGATAGCTGTGGGTGAAGGCGTCGGGTGTAGACCATCTCGTCGACCCGCACGGGGCCGAGCTCGGTCTTCAGCCGGGCGTATTCGAAGTCCGAATAGTAGTTGCTCGGCTGATAGCCGTAATAGCACTGCAGCGTCGGGTCGCCGCACAGGCCGTAGTTGTCGCCGTACTTGGCGTATTGCGCCAGCGTCGCGCCCTGGGTCGTGTACTGGAACTCGTGATTGTAGGTGCCCAGCACCGTCAGGGTGGTCTTGTCGTCGAGCTGGAACTCGTACTTGGCCAGCACATTGGTGCGGCGCTCGTTGGAGTGGGTCAGATAGCCGTCGGTGGTCTCGTGCTGATAGTCGACGAAGCCCGAGCCGAACGGCGTCTTGCCGGAGTCGAGCTCCAGGCCATAGGCCTTGGTGTCGAAGCTGCCGACCGTGCCGTAGGGGGCGATCCCCATCACCGGGTCAGGGTCCTTGCTCAGGAACCCCATGGTGCCGCCGAAGGTGGCCTTGCCGATGGTCGAGCCCGTGCCCGGCCCGCGGTCGATCTGCGCCTCCTGCAGGTCGTGGGCGATGAACAGGGCCGAGGTGGTGTGGTGCAGGTCGGTGGCGTCGCCGAACGGGATGCCGTCGAAGGTCACGTTGTACTGGCCGTCCTGGAAGCCGCGCAGGGTCAGGGCCTCGGCCTTGCCGATGCCCGGGCCGTTGGGGTTCTGCGACCAGACGCTGGGCTGGAACTTCACGATGTCGTCGAAGCTGGCCAGGGGGGATGATGTTGTTCTTCAGGAAGCCCGCCGGCACGCTCGAGGTCGGCTGCATCACGTCCAGCGGCACGTTGGAGGGCGAGATGTGCATGGCGGGGGCCAGCACGGTGACCTCCTCGACATCCACGCCCTGCGAGGCGTCGGCGGCCGGCTGGGCCAGGGCCGAGGCCCCGCAGAGCAGGGCGGCGGTCAGGGCGCCGGCCCCGGCGAACAGGCGCACGGGACGCAGGCCGCCCCGGTGGTTGGCGGATAGGTTCATCGCGGAAAGCCCCCTCGGCTTGGTGGAGGGGACCCGGCCTATCGTTGCGAGATCACGGGTTTGCGACAGCGCCGCGACAGGTCGCTGACATCACGCGGCCCGGGGTCGATTCCGCGGCCGACGCGGTTTCGGCGCCGCGCCTACAGCCCCTCGAACAGGGCGGTGGACAGGTAGCGCTCGGCGAAGCTCGGGACGATGGCGACGATGAGCTTGCCGCCTGGTCCTCGCGCCCGGCGTAGCGGAAGGCCGCCGAGATCGCCGCGCCGGACGAGATGCCCACCGGGACGCCCTCGGTGCGCGCCACCTTGCGGGCCATCTCGAAGCTCTCCTCGTTGGAGACCGTCATCACCTCGTCGATCACCGAGCGGTCGAGGATGCCGGGGACGAAGCCGCCGCCGATGCCCTGGATCTTGTGCGGCCCCGGCTGGGCCGCCCGACAGCACCGCCGAGCCCTCCGGCTCCAGCGCCACCATCCGCCACCGAGGGCTTCCTCGCCTTCAGCACCTGGCCGACGCCGGTGATGGTGCCGCCGGAGCCGACGCCGGAGATCACCGCGTCCACCGCGCCGCCCGTGTCGTTCCAGATCTCCTCGGCGTGGAGACCCCGGTGGATCAGCGGGTTGGCGGCGTTCTCGAACTGCTGGGGCATCACCGAATTGGGGATCTCGGCGAGCAGCTCCTGCGCGCGCACCACCGCGCCGCGCATGCCGCGCTCGGCCGGGGTCAGCTCCAGCCGCGCGCCGAGCAGGGTCAGCATCTTGCGCCGCTCCATCGACATGCTCTCGGGCATGACCAGGATCAGCGGATAGCCCTTGGCCGCGGCGACGAACGCCAGGGCGATGCCGGTGTTGCCGCTGGTGGGCTCGATGATGGTGGTGAGGTGCGGCTTGATCCGGCCCTGGCTCTCCAGCGCCTCGATCATCGACACGCCGATGCGGTCCTTGACGCTGGAGATCGGGTTGAAGAACTCCAGCTTCGCCACGACCCTCGCCATAGGGCTTCAGCTCGGCCATCAGGCGCGGCAGGCGCACCAGCGGGGTGTCGCCGATGGTGTCGATGATGGAGTCGTAGATCTTGCCCCGGCCCTTGCGGCGATAGCGCTCGCGTCATAGGCGGTGTTGGCGGCGGCATCCATGGCGGCGGTCTCTCGCGGGCGGCCCAGCGGACCTCTATAGGCGGCGATCCGCGCCTTGTCTGGCTTTTCCTACTCGGCGGCGAGGGTTTCGACCGGCGCGGGCGAGCAGGGGCTCCAGGATCGCCGCAGCCAGGCGGCGCACCACCGGGACCGCCACCCCGTCGCCGGCCACGTGCAAGGCCGCGGTCGCGGCGGCGGGCAGGCGGTAGTCCTCCGGCAGGCCCATCAGGCGCGCCGCCTCCCGGCCGCTGAGCAGGCGGGCGCGGACGCTGTCGCCCTCCACCACCCACCACGAACTGGCGCGAGGAGCCGCCGGCGGGGGTGCGCAGGCACCCGGCCAGGCCGTCGAACCGCACCTCGGCGCGCTGGGTCTTGACGCCGCCCTCGGTGCGGACGCGGCGGTAGAGGGCCCCCACCCGCCGCGTCCCCGCCGCCTGGGCCTCCTGCAGCTTGCGCCGGTGCGGCGGCGCCATCAGGGCCAGGAGCCGCGCTGTGCGCTCCGGCGGGAGCCATGCGGCGCCCGCGTCGGGGTCGAGCAGGTCGGCCAGGGTCGCGTTGCGGGCGGCGGGCGCGGGCAGGCGCCACCAGATCCAGGCGTCCCGCCAGCGCCTGCGGCGAAGGGCGGGGCGCGCGCCTTGACCACAGCGGGGGAGTGGAACGGCGCCTCAGGTCCGGCGGCCGCCTCAGGCGGCGGCTCGCGCGTCGCCACAACGAACAGGCGCGGGCGCGACTGGGGCAGCAGGAGGGCCGCGTCGACCTCCAGCGCGCCGAACCGATAGCCGGCCGCCGCCAGGCTCGTGCAGAGGGCGGTGAAGTCGGCCCCGCCATGGGAGGTCAGGAGGCCGGTGACGTTCTCGACCACCAGGGTCCGCGGGGCGCGGCCCTGCCGCGCCAGCTCCTCGATCAGCCGCCAGAACCCCCAGAACGCCGAGGACCGCCGGCCCGAACAGCCCCTGCCGTGCGCCCGCCAGGCTGAGGTCCTGGCATGGCGAGGAGGCCCAGGCGAGGTCGGCGCGGCCGGGCAGGTCGCCAGCGGTCAGCGCCCAGACGTCGCCCTCGCGGAAGTGGTCGGCGGCGTCCGGGAAGTTGTCGCGATAGACCCGCGCCTTCAGGGGATCGAAGTCGTTGGCGAACAGGCAGCGCCAGCCCTCGCCCCAGGCCGATGCGGGCCATGCCGCCGCCGGCGAAGAACTCGTAGAAGGTGAAGGGCGGCCGACTCATCGGCCCGAGCATCCACCCGCGCCGCGCCCCCTGTCAGCTTCCGTTCGCGGCGGGCTGGACTACACTGGCGCGATCCTGGGGACGAGAGCCATGCGGCGGGTGCTGCTGACCACCCTGACGGTCCTGTGTCGCCTCGCCGCCTGCCGGCGGTCCGAGCGCGACCAGGGCTCGGGCCTCGTTCCCCCCGCCGACGCGCCCGCCAACCCCGCAGAGCCCGGCCAGCGCTCCGACCGCGGCGCAGGGTCCCGACTACGAGGCGGCCATCGACGCGGGCGGGACAGCGCCGGACTGGACCCTGAGGATCCGCCGCGACAGCCTGGTGCTAAGCCGCCCCGGCCGCCTCGACCTTCTCGCCGTCAACGGCGGGCCGCAGATCGACGGGGCCGAGCGCGGAGTGGCGCGAGACCGCCACCCATGGCGTCCTGCTGCGCGTCACCCTGAAGCCCGGCGACTGCGTCGACGCTTCGGGACGCCATCGTCCCCTCCGCGCGACGGTGATGGCCGGCGACGACCTGTTGGAAGGCTGCGCCGCGCCGGCCGAGGGGCCGCCGAGCGGCCTGCCCGCCGCCGCCGACTGAGGCTCAGTAGACCTCGAACAGCCCCGCCGCGCCCATGCCGCCGCCGATGCACATGGTCGCCACCACCCGCTTGGCGCCCCGCCGGCGGCCCTCCAGCAGGGCGTGGCCGGCCAGGCGCGTGCCGGTCATGCCATAGGGGTGGCCGATGGAGATCGAGCCGCCGTTGACGTTGTAGATCCCGTTGTCGATGCCGAGCGTGTCGCGGCAGTAGAGGCACTGGCTGGCGAAGGCTCGTTCAGTTCCCAAAGGTCGATGTCGCCGACCTTGAGCCCGTGCCGTTGCAACAGGCGCGGCACGGCGATCACCGGCCCGATCCCCATCTCGTCGGGCGCGCAGCCGGCGACGGTGAAGCCGATGAACCGGCGAGCGGCTCCAGCCCCCGGGCCTGCGGCCGCCTTGGACTCCATCAGCACCACCGCGCCGGCCCCGTCCGACATCTGGGAGGCGTTGCCGGCGGTCACGGTGTCCCCGGCCCGCGCACCGGCGGCAGACCGGCCAGCACCGGCAGGGTGGTCTCGGGCCGGTTGCACTCGTCGCGCTCGACCACATAGTCGACGACGCTCTCCTGGCCGGTGGCCTTGTCGACCCTGTTCATCTTGGTCGGCATCGGGAACGATCTCGTCCTTGAACAGCCCCGCCGCCTGGGCCGCGGCCGTCCTCTGCTGGGACTGCAGGGCGTATTCGTCCTGCGCCTCGCGGCTGACCTTGTAGCGCTCGGCCACGATGTCGGCGGTCTCGATCATCGGCATCCACAGATCCGGCCGGACCTGCATCAGCTTCTCCTCGGTGAAGTGATAGAGGTTCATGTGGCCCGACAGCTGGACCAGCGACAGGGATTCCACCCCGCCCGCGACCACGACCTCGGCCCCCTCCTCGACGATGTAGTGGGCCCCGACCGCGATCGACTGCAGGCCCGACGAGCAGTAGCGGTTGATGGTGGTCCCGGCCGTGGTCACCGGGCAGCCGGCCCAGATCGCGGCGTTGCGCGCGACGTTGTGGCCCGTGGCCCCCTCCGGCTGGCCGCAGCCCAGGACGACGTCCTCGACCTCCGCCGCCTCGATCCCGGCGCGCTCGATGGCGTGCTGGATCGCGTGGCCGGCCAGGGCCGCGCCGTGGGTGATGTTGAATCCCCCGCGCACCGACTTGGCCAATCCGGTCCGGGCGTAGGAGACGACGACGACCTCGCGCATGCGCTGTGTTCCCTGGGGCGAGGGCGCCGCGGCTGCGGCGATCCGACCCTCGTCAATCCTCTGAATACCAGTCCGGGCGCAGGGTCGCGAGCGGATGGGGGCTCGCTTGGCGCGCGAATTGCTCGGCGGCGCGCAGCGCTGCTGGCCGGCGCCGGAACGGGACGATGCCTCAGATGCAGCCGCCGCAGAACCTGAAGCCGCTGACCGCCCTGCGGTTCTTCGCGGCGGCGTGGGTGGCGCTGTTCAGCTACTGGCACAAGCTGGCGGGCGGCGGCGCCCCGCCGGGGCTGATCGCCCACGGCTACCTGGGCGTGGACCTGTTCTTTCGTCCTGTCCGGCTTCATCCTCTGCCACGTCCTACCTGCCGGCGGCGCAGGCGGGACGGTTCCGCTACGGCGGCTTCCTCTGGGCGCGGGTGGCGCGGATCTATCCGCTGCACCTGGTCACCATGGCCGTTATCGCCGTCCTGGGCGCCGCTGCGCTGCTGGCCGGCCGCCGGATGGACCCGAACGTGCTGTCGCCCGGATCGGTGCTGCCGAACCTCTTGCTGGTCCACGCTGGGGGTTCGCGCCGGTGGCGGGTGGAACCACGCCTCCTGGTCGATCTCGGCGGAGTGGTTCGCCTATCTGAGCTTCCCGGCCTTCGCCTGGCTCGCCCTGCGCTTGGCCCGACGGCCCCGCCTGGCGGTGGCCGCGGCCCTGGGCTTCCTGGTCGCGCTCAGCGCCGCCTTCCAGAAGCTGGCCGGATTCCCCCTCACCCAGCGACCTTCCAGTGGGGCGCGCTGCGCATCGTGCCGAGCTTCGCCTATGGCTGCGCCCTGTACCTTCTGTGGCGGTCGGGTGTGGTCCAAGGTCGCATCGCGCCGGGCCGTCGGCGCCTGGCTTTTGGGCGCCATTCTCGTTGCTGGCGCGCAATTTGGGCTGCCGACCCCCTGCTGACGGCCGCCGCCGGGGGATTGATCCTGTGCCTGGCGTGCCTGTCCGACCAGACCTGCCGGTGCTCTCCTGGGCCCCGTTCGTGTATCTGGGAGAGATCAGCTACGCGATCTACATGGTCTGCGTGCCGTGGGAGCTTCTGTTCGGCAACGCGGCGGCCGCTCTGTTCCATCTGGAGGGCAAGCAGATGCCGCTATGGCTATGGTTAATCTTCGTCGAGTCGCTGGTTCCACTGGGCGCGGCGGGCGCATCATCTGGTCGAGCGGCCGGCGCGCGAACGGCTCAGGTCCTGGCCCCGGATGGTTAACGACCGTGGCCGTAAAGCCACGTCCCGAAAAAAAACAGTCTTTTCATATTTGCCCAGGTAGGTTAATCCGCAGTCAGTTGCGTCGGAGGGGGACCTACTGGTCATGTTTCAACGGTCGAGGACCGCCCTCGGTTCCTTGCTCGCTGTGACCGTGCTGCTGCTTTCGGGCGCGGGTCAGGCAAGGGCTGAGGAGTACTGGCAGTGCGCCGCCTTTGCGCGCGTATTCTCCGGCATCCAGATTTTCGGCGACGCCTGGACCTGGTGGCAGAAGGCCGCCGGCCACTACGCCGAAGGCGCCACGCCCCAGGCCGGCGCGGTGCTCGTCTTCCGGCCCCAAGGGCGTCATGAAGCTCGGCCACGTGGCCGTGGTCAGCCAGGTCCTGACCGACCGCATCATCCAGGTCACCCACGCCAACTGGTCGGTGATCGACGGCGAGCGCGGCAAGATCGAGCAGAACGTCACCGTCGTCGACGTGTCCGCCCAACGGCGACTGGACCCAGGTCAAGGTCTGGTACGATCCGGTGCGCGACCTCGGCTCCACCACCTATTCGACCTACGGGTTCATCTACCAGGCCGCGGCCCAGAGCGCCCCGGTCGGCCCGCTCGCACCGCCGCCTTCACCGTGGCCCAGACCACCGTCAACCAGCTGGCCGCCGCCGTGCAGCCGTCCGGCTCGCCGGTCCAGAGCTTCGCCAAGGATTCCACCGACCGGATCGCGGCCCTGATCTCCTCGGTGATGAACGGGGACTCCTCGCCGAACAACTGAGCGGGCGCCGCTCCGGCCCCGCTGGCGGCGCGCCCGCGCTCGCGCTAGACACCCGCTGATGACCGGCCCGGCCCACCCATGCTCCTGATCCTGAGGCGCGATTCGGCGCGGCTCGAGCGAGTGACGGTGGGCCCCGAATGGCGCCTGCCGCCGGGACGCGGTCTGGGTCCAGCTCGTCGATCCCACGCGCGAGGAAGAGCTGGCGGCAGAGGCGGAGCAGCAGCTCGACCTGCCGACCCCGCGAGGAGATGGCCGAGATCGAGGCGTCCAGCCGCCTCTACCAGCAGAACGGCGCGACCTTCATGACCGCGACTCTGCTGTGCGGCGGGCCGGAGGGCGACCCGCCGACCGCCGCGCCCGGTCACCTTCGTGCTGACCGCCGATCGGCTGGCCACCATCCGCTACGCCGACCCGCGCGCCTTCGCCGCCTTCGCCGCCTAGGCCGAGCGCCAGCCGGAGCTGCGGCGCCAGCGGGCTTGACGTCTTCCTGGGCGTGCTGGAGACGGTGGACGACGGCACCGCCGACCTTCTGGAGCGGGTCTCCTCGGACGTGGAGGCGATCTCGCGGGAGATCTTCCGCCCGGGGCCGCGCGGGCAACTTCAAGACCATCCTCAGCGAGCTCGGCGGCGCCCAGAGCCGTCAACGGCAAGGCGCGCGAGAGCCTGGTCAGCCTGGCGCGGCTGCTCAGCTTCGCCAACCTCGCGCCCCAGGTCGCCGACAACCACGACGCCCACGAGCAGCTCCGCTCGCTGCAGCGCGACGTGCAGTCCCTGAACCGAGCACTCGGCCTATGTGTCGGGCAACCTGAACTTCCTGCTCGACGCGGCGCTCGGCCTGATCAACATCGAGCAGAACGAGATCACCAAGATCTTCTCGATCGCCGCGGTGGTGTTCCTGCCGCCGACGCTGATCGCCGTCTGGTTCGGCATGAACTTCCACCACATGCCCGAGCTCGACTGGCCCCTGGGCCTATCCCCCGCCGCCCTGGCGGCCATGTCGCCTCCGCCGTCGGGCCCTTGTGGTGGGTCAAGCACAAGGGCTGGATCTAGCGGCCGGCTAGAGGTCCACGACCTCGCAGCCGATGGCGTCCTGGACGCGCTGGGCGACGATGCGGCGGTGACAGCCCGCCGCCTCGGCCCTCGTAGCACAGGAGGGCGGACGGCCGGTTCGCCGCGATCTCGGCCGCCTCGGCCAGGGCCATCTGGGCCTGAGGCTCCTCCAGGTGCGCCTCGAAGATCGCGCGCATCTCGGCGGTGCGGCCCGCCCGCGCCGCCTCGCGGCCGGCCTTGGGGGTGCCGAGCGCACGCAGGTGCAGATAGCCGATCCCCGCCTCGTCCAGGCTCGCGGCCAGCATGGTCTTGGAGAACCCCGGCCGGCGCGAGGCGGCCACGGCGCGCACGTCGATCACCAGCCCCACCCCCGGCGGCCTTCAGCCGGCCCGATCACGTCGGGCAGGGTCGCGCGCTCATAGCCGATGGTGGCGAGGATGGTCATGGCCTGCGCAACGCTCAGCTGCGGCCGCGGCTCCAGAACATCGGCGGCAGGTAGGTCGGGCCCTGGAACGGCAGGGCCGGGCGGATCGCGGCGATGCGGGCGTTCTCCTGGGGCGAGCTCGGCGTTGCGCAGGCGCGTCATGGTCACCTCGTCCGCCTCGATGCGCAGGTTCAGGCCCGACAGATCGGTCGCCGGCTGGTTGGCGTCGCCGGCGAGCACCGGGGCGGCCGGCACGTCGATGTTCCGCGGCGGCGTAGCGGCCGGCTGGGCCATGGCGGCTGAGGCCAGGAGCGCGGCGGCCGCGGCGATCAGGACGGGAAGGCGCATGTCGGGTCTCCGAAGGGCCGTCTGGCCAACCTAATGGAATCTCGCGACTTGGGGAGGACGCGCACGTCGCGCGGATGGCGATGGCGGGGCCGCTCGCGCTGTCGCGCGAGGATCTGGCCGCGTCGTCGGCCATGGGCGGCGCACCGGCGGGTCGCCGCGCGAGAGCAGGGCGAGGTCGTCGGTGCGGTCCCTCCAGCCGCTCGGCCACGATGTGGATCACCCGCCCTCGGCGTCGACCGCCCGCTGCAGCCGGCCCTCGACCAGCATCATCCGCGCCGCCCATGACCACCGGCGGCGGAAACGCCTCGAACAGTCCGCGGCTCAGACCACCACGTTGGCGATGCCGGTCTCGTCCTCCAGGGTGATGAACACCACGCCGGAGTTCCCCCCGGCCGCTGGCGCACCAGCACCACGCCGGCCGCCTTGATCCTGCGCCCGTCGGGATGTCCTTCAGGGCGCAGGCCTTGACGGCGCCCCGCCGCGCCAGCCCCTCGCGCAGGAACGACACCGGATGCGCCTTCAAGGAGAGGCGGATAGTCCTCGTAGTCGTGCACCACCTCCTGCGACAGGGCGGCGCGGCAGGGCGCGGGGCGGGACGCCGTCCGCCTCCTCGATCCCGGCGGCGGCGAACAGGGGGCGCGGGCGCGGCGCGCGGCAGGCCCCTTTGGCCGCCCAGAGGCCCTCGCGCCGGGTCAGTTCGAACGTGCCGAGCGCATCGGCCGCCGCCAGGGCGTCGAGCGCGGCCGCCGGCAGGCCGCCCGCATGCGCAGGTCGTCCAGCGAGGCGAACGGCGCCTCGGCCCGCGCGGCCATGATCGCCGACGCCCACGCCTCCCGGAACCCGTCGATCTGCCGCAGGCCCAGGCGCAGCGCCGTCCGCGCCCGCTGCGTCCCCCTCCCCCTCGATGGGGGGAGGGGCAGGGGTGGGGGGTGTGGCCGCCGGGCTGGGGTGAAGAACGCGAGGGGGCGCCAACGCCATCTGTGACGTTCGCCCGACTCCCTGCGTCCACCCCCGCCCCTGCCCCTCCCCCATCGAGGGGGAGGGGTTCCAGGGTGCTGTCCCAATCGCTGGCGTTCACCTCGGGATGCCGGACCTCGACCCCGTGCTCGACAGCGTCGCGGACGATCTGGGCCGGGGCGTAGAAGCCCATCGGCTGGCTGTTGAGCAGGGCGCAGGCGAACACGTCCGGATAGACGCACTTCATCCAGGCGGAGATGTAGACCAGCTGGGCGAACGCCGCGGCGTGGCTCTCCGGGAAGCCGTATTCGCCGAAGCCCTTGATCTGGTTGAAGCAAGTTGTTGGCGAACTCGGGTCGGTAGCCGCGGGCGATCATCCGCCCGACCATCTTGTCCTCGTATTCGTGGATGGTGCCATGTGGCGGAAGGTGGCCATGGCGCGCCTCTATCCATTCGCCTCGCCGCCCGAGAACCTGGGCCGCCTCCATGGCGATGCGCATGCCTGCTCCTGGAACAGCGGCACACCGAGGGTCTTGCCGAGCACAGCGGCGCAGCTCGTCCTTGTCGCCGTGCTCCGGAATGGGGCGCGGGGAAGTCGACCTCGACGGCTGGCCCCGCGCGGCGGCCCGTCGCTGTTCCTCGCGCCGCTTGAGGTAGGGGTGGACCATGTTCCCCTGGATCGGGCCGGGGCGCACGATCGCCACTCCACCACCAGGTCGTAGAACACCCGCGGGCGCAGGCGCGGCAGCATGGCCATCTGCGCCCGGCTCTCCACCTGGAACACGCCGAGGCGAATCGGCCCGGCACAGCATGTCGTAGACCTCGGCCTGCCCCTTGGGCGTCGACTGCAGGTCGAACCGCGCGCCGTAGTGCTTCTCGATCAGGGCGTAGCCCCTTGCTGATCGCGGTCAGCATGCCGAGCGCCAGCACGTCCGACCTTCATGATCTTCAGGGTGTCGATGTCGTCCTTGTCCCACTCGATGAAGGTGCGCTCGTCCATGGCCGCGTTGCCGATCGGGCAGGTCTCCACCAGCGGCCCCTGGGTCAGGACGAAGCCGCCCACGTGCTGGGGACAGGTGACGGGGAAAGCCGATCAGCTCGCGCGTCAGCTCCAGCGCCAGCTTCAGGCGGGGGTCCTCTCGCTTCAGGCCGGTGCGGTCGACGTGGCCGTCGGCGACCTCGCTGCCCCACGAGCCCCAGAACGGTGGAGGCCAGCATGCCGGTGACGTCCTCGGTGAGCCCCAGCGCCTTGCCGACGTCGCGGATCGCCGAGCGCGGGCGGTAGTGGATCACCGTGGCGCAGATGGCGGCGCGGTGGCGGCCGTAGCGGCGGTAGACGTACTGGATCACCTCCTCGCGTCGCTCGTGCTCGAAGTCGACGTCGATGTCGGGCGGCTCGGAGCGCTCCTCGGAGATGAACCGCTCGAACAGCACGTCCTGCTGGGTCGGGTCCACCGAGGTGATCTTCAGGCAGAAGCAGACGATGGAATTGGCCGCCGACCCGCGCCCCTGGCACAGGATGCCCTGGCTGCGCGCCCAGTGGACGATGTCGTGCACGGTCAGGAAGTAGTGCTCGTAGCCGACCTTGCGGATCAGGCTTCAGCTCCTTCCACAGCGTCTTGACTACCGACGAGGGCACGCCGTCCGGCCAGAGCTCGCGCGCGCCCTTCCTGACCAGGTGGCGCAGGTGCTCGGGCGCCGTGCGGCCGGGCGGGATCGGCTCGTCGGGATAGCGGTAGCTGAGCTCGTCGAGGGAGAAGCGGCAGGCCTCGGCGATCTTCAGGGTGCGGGCCAGGGCGTCCTCGTGGCCGGCGAACAGGCGCGCCATTCTCCTCGGGGCGGCTTCAGATAGCGCTCGGCGTTGGCCTGCAGCCGGGCGCCAGCCTGGTCGATGGTCACGCCCTCGCGCACGCAGGTCAGCACGTCCTGCAGCCGGCGCCGCTCGAAGTGGTGGTGCAGCACCGCGTTGGTCGCCGCCATCGGCGCGCCGGTCCGCCCCGCGATCCCCGCCAGCCGGTTCAGCCGCGCCCGGTCGACGCCCCGGCGCAGGGGCGGCGGCCGCCAGGTAGAGGTCGTCCGGCCAGGCGGCGCGCCAGGCGGCGAGCCGCGCCTCGAAGGCGTCGTCGATCGCTTCCGGCGCGGGGGCCAGGGCGATCAGGCCCTCGCCCAGCGCGGCGGCCTGGCCGAACGTCAGCCGCGTCTCGCCCTTCTTGAAAGGGCTGGGGATGGGGGTGGAGACGCTTCCGGAGAGATCAAGGTCGGGCGCCGACCGCGCCCTGTCTTGAGAGGCCGCCACCCCCCACCCCTGCCCCTCCCCCCTCCAGGGGGAGGGGAGGTCCTCGATCGTCCCCTCCAGGATCGACGGCTCCACGATCCCGACCTCGCTCTTGCCGAGCGACAGCAGGCGGCAGAGGCGGCCGTAGGCGGCGCGGTCGCGGGGATAGACGATCAGCGCGGCGCCGTCGGTGAACACGAGCCGGCAGCCGACCAGCAGCCTCAGACCGGCGTCCCTGGCGGCCGCATGGGCGCGCACCACCCCCGCCAGGGTGTTGCGGTCGGCGACGCCCATGGCCGCATGCCCCAGCGCCCGGGCCTGCTCCACCAGCTCCCCCGGATGCGAAGCACCCTCCAGGAAACTGAAGTTCGACCGGCAATCGAGCTCGGCGTAGGGGATCACCACCCCCTCCCCCCCTTGAGGGGGAGGGGGAGGGGAGGGGGGCTCCGTCCCCGCCACCCTCCGGATCGCGTCAAGGACGTCCTCGATCCGCTCCCAGACCTCGGCGTTGCGGAACCGGATCACCCGGTATCCCTGCGCCGTCAGCCATGCGGTCCGCGCCTCATCCCTGCGGGCGACCAGCGCATCGTCGTGCAGCGGGCCGTCGAGCTCGACCACCAGCCGGGCGCTGGCGCAGTAGAAGTCGACCACATAGGCGCCGATCGGCTGCTGGCGGCGGAAGCCGAGGGCCGTCGAGCGCATTGCGCCGCAGCCGCCGCCAGAGCTTGTCTTCGGGGGCGGTGGCGGTCTGCCGGAGCTGGCGGCGCGGGCGACGCCCTCGCGCAGGCCGCGTCGGCCCCCCTCCCTGACCCTCCCCCTCGAGGGGGGAGGGAATGGAGTCTGCGGGCTCACGCGAACACCCCGTGCATCCACCAGGCGGGGGGGCGAGCGGCGTCCTCGCGGTTGTAGAGGCCATCGCGGAACAGCCAGTAGCGGCGGCCGTCCTCGTCCTCGACGCGGAAGTAGTCGCGGGTGCGGCCGGCCCAGGCGCCGTCGCCGGGCCGCCACCACTCGGGCGAGATCCGCTCGGGGCCCCTCGGCGCGGACCACCCGGCGCGCGGCGCGGCGCCAGACGAAGTGGGCGGGCAGGCCGTCGGGCAATTCGGCGATGGCCTGGACCGGCTCGGGCGGGTCGAGGATCAGGATCGGGCGCGACTGGCCGGCGTCGCCGGCCTCAACTCCATCCGGCGGATCGGACAGCCACGCCTCGGCGCGCTCGGGGATGTGGCTGTCGCGCAGCGCCGGGCGGGCGGCGGCGCCCTCGCCCAGCCGCGCCTCGATGCGGTCGACCAGAGCGGACAGGGCGGCGGCGTTGGCCTGCGCCGGCGTCTCGTCGAGGTCGGTCTGGCGGGTCCGGGCGTCCTCGGCCTTGCACGCCGCCAGCATCAGGGCGTCGACGCCGAAGCCGAGGTCCAGCCGCTCCAGCCCCCGCTCCTTCAAAAGGCGCAGCAGGTGCGCCGGCCTGGCCCCCGCCGCGCTGAGGCCGGCCTCGATGGCCGTGGTCCGCCCGTCGGTGCGGAAGCCGGTGAGCACCAGCCGCCGCGCGCCCTTGCCGTCGCGATCGAGCTGGGCGCACAGGGCCTCGGCCAGGGCGGGCAGGCTGTGCGCCACGCCCTCGATGTCGGTCAGGGGCTCGGGGAACAGCCGCCAGGCGCGGTAGAGCGGGACCGGGCGCACGGGGGCCAGGGGCTCGGGCTCCACGCCCAGGGCCTGGTCGAGCCGCCGCACCAGGTTCAGTCCCGCCTCGCCGGGGAACCGCCGCGCCAGGCCCGCGCGCGGCAGGCCGTAGAGCCCGCCGATCCGCTCCACCCCGAACCGGCGCAGCAGCTTCAGGGCCGTCTCGTCGAGCCGCAGGGCCTCGGCCGGCAGGTCGGCGAGGGCCTCACGCGCGCCGCCGGGCGGAGCGATGGCGAGGCCGCCGAACCGCGCCAGGGCCCAGGCGGCGCCGGGGGAGTCGGCGACGGCCGCGCGGGCGGGGATGCGCGCGGCCTCCAGGCGCCGCTCGATCTCGGCCAGCAGGGCCGCCTCGCCGCCGAACAGGTGCGCGCCGCCGGTCATGTCCAGGAACAGGCCCTCGGACCCCGGGAGCAGTTCGTCCGTCGCCACGCAGGGGGAGAAGCGCTCGGCCCAGAGGGCGAGGCGGACCAGGCCGCCCGGTCCCGCTCAGGGTCGGCCGGGGCGCTCTCCAGCGACGGCAGGATGGCGCGGGCGTCGGCGTGGGTCTGGCCGCGGCGCAGGCCGTGGGCGCGGGCGGCGGGATCGGCGGCGGTCAGCACCAGGCCCCGCGCGGCGCGCTCGACCAGGGCGAAGGGCGCCTGCGCCTCAGGCGGCGACGGCGGGCCGGCCGCCCGGGACCAGACCGTGATCGGCCAGTCCGGCAGCCAGACCGAGACGATGCGTCTCATGGTCCTGCTCCAGATCCCACGCCCCTGTCGGCCGTCGCGGCGGCGCGTCAGCGCGGCGCGCAGGGCCAGGCCGCCGGGCGCGCGGGCGTCGAAACGGGTGCGGCGCGGAGGGCCGGGCCGCGATCCGCCAGCGCCGCCGCGCCGCGCTGAGGTCCCCGCCCGGCGCCGACGCGCAGCAGCACGCCGGGTCGCCCCGCCGCTGCGCGCGGCGAAGTCGAGCCGCCGGCTGGCCACGAACGGCGCGGCCTCGATGGTCCCGACCCCCGCCGCAGACCGCGCCGGACTTCAGCGCCTCCTCCAGCGCCCACAGCGCCTCCGGCTCCTTGTCGGCGCGCACCAGGACGATCCGGCCGGGCGCGATCCCGAGCTGCTGCAGCCCGCGCGCCGACAGGGCGCCGCGCTCGCGCCGCCACGCCGCCGTGGCCACGAAGGCGAGGGGCCGGCCGTCGTCCCGCCACGCCCGCAGGATCGCGAAGGCCGCCGCCACGGGCCAGTCGCGCGGGTCGGCCGCCGACGCCTCCTCCAGCCCCAGGCACGGCTCGGGCGGAAGGTCGGGGCGGGCTGCGGAGGCGGCGAGGGCGTCGGGCATGGGGCGGGGGACCGGGTAAGTTCTTAATTTGTTCTCATGGCCGGGAAGAGTCAATCGCGCCCCGGCGAGTCCATCCCAGCCGGCCTTTGCGCGGCGCGGACGGGGCCCTACACTTCCGCCCATGCCGCTTGTCGCCTTCGACCTGGACGACTGGAGCTGGCCCGGCGACGCGGCGCGCGCGGCGGCCGTGTCGGCGCTCGAGGCGGGCGCGATCGTGCATTTGCCGCGGCTGGCCTTCCGCCCTGAAGCCGGAGGAGACGGCCCTGCTGTCCCCCGCCGTCTCCGACGGCCGCGCCAAGAACGTCAGCCTCGATCCGGGCGGAACGTGCCGGCACGCCGCCCTGCCGCCGGCCGAGCAGGCCCTGCTGACCGGGATGATGCAGCGCTTCGCCGAGGCGGCGGGCGGGCTCGTCGGCGGCCTCTATGGCGAGCGCGTGGAGCGGGCCCGCACCAGCTATCGCCCGGTGGAGATCGCCGGGCGGCGCTATTCCCCGCTCAAGGACGACACGCGCCTGCATGTCGACGCCTTCCCGAGCCGGCCGCTGAAGGGCCGGCGCATCCTGCGGCTGTTCGCCAACATCGATCCTTCCGGGGCCCCGCGCGTGTGGCGGGTCGGCGAGCCCTTCGAGGCCATGGCGGCCAGCCTGCTGCCCAAGGCGCGGCGGCCGTCGCGGGCGCGCGCCTGGCTGCTCGCCGCCGTGGGGGCGACGCGGGGTGTGCGCAGCCCCTATGACGCGCTGATGCTGGGGCTGCACGACGCGGCCAAGCGCGACGAGGCCTACCAGGCGGCGACGGCGCAGGCCGAGGTGCGGTTCGCGGCCGGCTCCGCCTGGCTCTGCTTCACCGACCAGGTGATGCACGCGGCCCTGGCCGGCCAGTATGCGCTGGAACAGACCTTCCACCTGGACGTAGCGGCGATGGCGCGGCCCGAGCTGTCCGCCGCTGCGGGTGCTGGAGCGGGCGACCGGCCGCGCCCTCGCCTGACCGGCGAGACGACGCCTTGATGTGGACGCCGGGCGGGACGATGGTCCTTGCCGTTTCCTCCCGGCTACGGACGGTCCGATGAGCACAGCCCAGCCCTACAAGTCCGCCCTGGTGGCGCTGCAGATCGCCCTGGTGCGCGCCCAGGCGCAGATGATGAAGGACGGCGACAAGGTGGTGGTGGTCCTGGAGGGCCGCGACGCCGCCGGCAAGGACGGGGTGATCAAGCGGATCACCGAGCACCTGTCGCCCCGGAACACCCGCGCCGTCTCCCTGCCCAAGCCGTCCGACCGCGAGCAGAGCGAATGGTACTTCCAGCGCTACGTCGAGCACCTGCCGGCGTGCGGCGAGATCGTGATCTTCAACCGCTCCTGGTACAACCGCGCCGGGGTGGAGCGGGTCATGGGCTTCTCCACGCCCAAGCAGCAGGAGCAGTTCCTGCGCGACGCGCCCGAGTTCGAGCGCATGCTGATCGAGTCCGACATCAAGCTGGTGAAGTACTGGCTCGACATCTCCAAGAAGGAGCAGGCGGAGCGGCTGGACGCGCGCCGCTCCGACCCGCTGAAGCAGCTGAAGGTGTCCGACCTCGACGGCGTCGCCCAGAAGAGTGGAAGGCCTACTCCAAGGCGCGCGACGAGATGCTGATGCGCACCCACACGCCGACGCGCCGTGGAACGTCGTCCGCAACGACCACAAGAAGCGCGGCCGGCTGAACCCTGATCCGCCACCTTCTGCACGCGGTGGCGCCGGACGGCATGGCCGACAAGATCGAGCCGCCCGACCGCGCCGTGGTCTTCCCCTTCGACACCGAGGCCCTGACCGACGGGCGGCTGGCGCAGTAGCCCGCCGCGCCGCCCGTCGTCGCGGTCAGAACCGTTCGCCGACCATCGCCTCGCTCAGCGCCCACAGCGCCGCCGCGCGCACGGGGTCGATGGCGTAGGGCCGCACGCCCCCCTGCACCAGGCTCTCCCCGTCGAAGACCTCGGCGACGTGGCAGTCCTCGCAGTAGCGGCCGCCGACATCCTCGGCGGGGGCGACCACGCCCGCCCATACCGAGGTCGCCGCGCCCTGGGGAATGGTCTTCCACTGGAACGGCGGCGCGTCGGCCGGGCGGTTGAGGTTGATGTTGTCGATCATCTGCTGGATGACCTCCGGGTCCATATGGCGGCCGAGCTCGGTCTGGATGCCGCCGGGATGGACCGAGGCGGCGCGCACGCCCCGCTCCCGATGGCGGCGGTCGAACTCCACCGCGAACAGGGCGTTGGCCGTCTTGGAGCGGCCGTAGGCGACGAACGGCGCGTATTCGGTGCGCTCGAAGTTGGGGTCCTCGAGGTCCACGTCGGCGAAGCGGTGGCCGGAGGACGACAGGGCGACCACCCGCGCGCCGGGGCGCAGCAGGGGCGCGATCCGGTTCACCAGCACGAAATGGCCGAGGTGGTTCGTGCCGAACTGGGTCTCGAAGCCGTCGGCGGTGTGGCCGAACGGGCAGGCCATGACCCCGGCGTTGGCGACCACGAGGTCGAACGGCTCGCCGGCGGCCAGGATGGCGTCGGCGCAGGCGCGCACGCTGGCGAGGTCGGCGAGGTCGAGGGTCGTGAGCTCCACCCCCCCGCCCTTCGACGCCTGGTTCCAGGCGACCTCGGTGGCGCGATAGGCCTTGTCGAGGTCGCGCGCGGCGCCGACGACCTTGACGCCGCGGGCCGCCAGGGCCCGGGCGGTCTCGGCGCCGAGGCCGGACGAGACGCCGGTCACCAGCGCCCGCTTGCCGGACAGATCGACGCCGTCGAGCACGTCGTCGGTGGTGGAGGTTGCTCCGAAAGGTCCGCTCATAGACTCTCTCCGCGGGTGGCCGGGCGGACGGGGATCGTCGCCGGACGCCGCCGGCGCTATAGAAGCGGAGGCGGCCTCCACCTATATCCGGAGGCGCCCTCCGTTTTTCAAGGGCGGCGATGGACGAGGAGGCTAGAAAAATGCGCCGGCCGCGGGCGGACAGCGTGCGAAACCGCGAACGGCTGCTGGTCGCCGCGCGCGCCGCCTTCGCCGAGACAGGGGCGGACGCGCCGCTGGAGGGACATCGCCCGCCGCGCCGGCGTGGGCGTCGGCACGCTCTATCGGCATTTTCCGACGCGCGAGGCCCTGCTGGCGGCGGTCTACCAGCATGGGGTGGACCAGCTCACCGCCTCGGCCGACGCCCTGCTGGCCGCGCGGCCGCCGGGCGAGGCGCTGGAGGCGTGGCTGCACCTCTTGGTGGACTACATGGCGACCAAGCGGGTGATCGCGCCGGCGCTTCGCGCCGCCGGCGGCGAGCGCGCCCAGGCGTTCGCCGCCTCTGGAACGCCGATCCTGGACAGCATGGGGCGGCTGGTGCGCGCGGCCGCGGCAGGCGGCGACATCCGGGCGGACATCGGGCCGGAGGACGTGCTGCGCCCTCGTGGCCGGCCTCAGCCAGGGCTACGACGAGCCGGGCTGGGAGGCCAGCGCCCGGCGGCTGATCGGCGTCCTCATGGCCGGGCTGAGGCCGCCGCCGGCCTGAGCCGCGTCAGCCGAGGCGCTTGTAGAAGATCGTGGTCGAGCAGGGCGTCCCGTCCGGGAACAGGGCGTAGTCCGGGATCACGCCCACCCGCGTCCAGCCCATGCGGGCGTAGAGCCGCTCCCCGTCCATGTCGGTGACCGTGTCGAGCACGAGGAGGGTGCGCCCGCGCGCCCGCGCCGCGTCCTCCACCGCCGTCATCAGGGCCGCGCCGACCCCGCGGCGACGGGCGGCGCGGCGGACCAGCATCTTGCGGACCTCGGCCCGGTGCGGCTGGTTGGGCGGGGTGTCGAGGCCGAGTTGCACCGTGCCGACGATCCGCCCGTCCAGGCGCGCGGCCAGCAGCACGGCCTCGCCGCTCGCCACGCTGTCGGCGACCTTGGCGTAGAAGGCCTCCGCCTCGGCCTGGCCGAACCCCGCCATGAAGTTCACCGACGCCCCGCCGGCGACGACGTCCGCCAGCACGGCGGCGAGGTCCGGGATGGCGGCGACGGCCTGCGCGGCGTCCAGCTCGGTGATGGTCAGGGACTCGTCCACGGATCGCCTCGTTCCGAATCCGTCATCGCCGGGCTTGTCCGGCGACCCATGAACACCTCGCCCTCCAGAGAGCATGGGTGGCCGGCATGAAGCCGGCCATGACGACGAGGTGGAGCTTAGGCGCTCTATTGAACCGCGGCCATATCCTGGCCCGCCAGCGCCTTCTCGATCAGGGCGATGGTCTCCTTCAGGCCGAAGATGGCGGCGAAGGAGCCGAAGCGGGGGCCCTGGCTCTGGCCCAGCAGCACCTCGTAGAGGGCCTGGAACCAGGCGCGCAGGGGCTCGAAGCCGGCGTCCTTGCCGGCGGCGTAGACCTCGTTCTGGATGGTCTCGGCGTCCTGGCAGTCGGCCGGCAGGGCCTTCAGCCGCTGGGCGAGGTCCTGCATCGCCGCCCCGCTCGCGCGCGTCCGGGCGCACGGAACCGCTTCGCCGGCAGGACGAAGTCCTCGTAGTAGTTGATCGCATAGCCGGCCAGCCGGTCGAGCATCGGCTCGCTCTGCGGCGTCGCGCCCGGGATGTAGCGGGACAGGAAGCCCCACAGGATCTCCTTGGACGAGGCGTTGGCCGCCGACACCAGGTTCAGCAGCAGGCTGAACGACACCGGCGAGCCCTTGGCCGGCGGCGCGCCCGAATGCACGTGCCAGGCGGGGTTGTCGATCGGCGGGGCGTTGGCGCCCTGCGCCACCGCGCGGTTGTAAGCGTCCAGGTGCTGCAGGTACTCGTCCGCGGCCTTGGGGATCACGTCGAAATACAGGCGCTTGGCCGACTTCGGCGAGGTGAACATGTAGTAGGCGAGGCTCTCGGGCGCGGCGTAGCGCAGCCACTCCTCCATGTCAGGCCGTTGCCCTTGGACTTGGAGATCTTCTGGTTGTTCTCGTCCATGAAGAGCTCGAAGTGGAAGGCCTCGGGCGGCTCCCCGCCGAGGATGCGGCAGACCTTGTTGGAGACCCGCACGGAGTCGATCAGGTCCTTGCCGCTCATCTCGTAGTCGACGCCGAGCGCGGTCCAGCGCATGGCCCAGTCGGGGCGCCACTGCAGCTTCACCGCGCCGCCGGTGACCGGGACTTCCACGAGCGAGCCGTCCTCGTCGCGGAACACGATGGTCCCACGGTCGACGTGGCGCTCCAGGGTCGGGACCTGCAGCACTCGCCCGGTGGTCGGGCTGATCGGCAGGAACGGCGAATAGGTGGCGCGCCGCTCCTCGCCCAGCGTCGGCAGCATGACCGCCTGGATCGCGTCGAACCGCTCCAGCACCAGGCGCAGGGTCGGATCGAACCGCCCGGAGCGATAGCCGTCGTGGGTCGAGGAGAAGAACTCGTAGTCGAAGCCGAAGCCGTCCAGGAACGCCCGCAGCCGCGCGTTGTTGTGGTCGCCGAAGCTCGCATGCTCGCCGAACGGGTCGCGCACGACGGAGACCGGCTTGTCGCGGTCCTCCTCCAGCATGGCGCGGTTGGGCACGTTGTCGGGAATCTTGCGGAAGCCGTCCATGTCGTCGGAAACGACGATCAGGCGGGTGGGGATGGCGTCGTCGGTCAGGGCGCGGAAGGCGGTGCGCACCATGGTCGGCCGCGCGACCTCGCCGAAGGTGCCCATGTGCGGCAGGCCCGAGGCGCCGTAGCCGCATTGCAGCACCACCGGCCGGGTCAGGGCCTCGAAGGTCGCCGCCGCCTCGCCCGCCTTGCCGGCCTCGATCAGGGACGCGGCGAGGTCCCGCTCGGCGTCGGCCGCGCCGGTCGCCCACCGCCACCGCCAGCTCCGCGGCGTTCAGCTCGGGGCGGATCAGGGCGGACGCGGCCGGCCCCTGCTCGGCGTTGGCCGGCGGATCAGGGCGGCGTGGGCGGCCTGCTCCTCCAGGGTGAAGGCGGAGAAGTAGGCGTCCTCCATGGTCTCGGCGAAGGCGGCGGCCTCGGGATCGCGCGCGACCAGGGCCGCCCGCTCGGGCGCTGCGCCCGCGCCGTGGCGCACGTCGACCACGCCCCGGCCGCCGCGGAACAGCCGCTCGGTGGAGAAGTAGAGCTCGCGCATCAGCTGGCCCTTCCAGCCGTTCCAGACCCCCGGCCCCACGGCGCGGATGTCGGCGACGGTGATGACCAGAAGCAGGCGCAGCCGCTCGGGGTTCTCCACGATGCGCGCGAAGGCCTCCACCGTGCCCGGATCGTTGACGTCGCGCTTCTGGGCGTAGTCGGACATGACCAGGTGGTGCTCGACCAGCCAGCAGACCAGCTCCACCCGCTGGCGGTCCAGGCCCATGCGCTCGCAGGCCGAGCGGGCCGAGCGGGCCCCCGCCTTCTCCTGGCCGCCGGTGCCGCCCTTTCCGGTGTCGTGCAGCAGCATGGCCAGGAACAGGGCCTCGCGGTCGGCGATCAGGGGCATGACCTGCACCGACAGCGGATGGTCCTCCTCCAGCCGCCCCTCGGCGATGTCGGCGATCACGCCGACGGCGCGCAGGCTGTGCTCGTCCACCGTGTAGGAGTGGTACATGTTGAACTGCATCTGGGCGACGACGCGGCCGAACTCCGGGATGAAGCGGCCGAGCACGCCGGCCTCGTTCATCAGAGTCAGGGTCTGGTAGGTGCGCCGCCCGCGCGCCAGCACGTCCAGGAACGCCTTCACCGCCTCCGGGTCCCGCCGCAGCTTGGGCGTGATCAGGCGCAGGCGGCGGGTCACCAGGGTGAAGGCGTCTGGATGCAGGTCGAGGTCCATCCGGTCGGCCAGCAGGAACAGCCGCAGGAGGTTCACCGGGTCGTTCTCGAAGGTCTGCGGCCCATCGACGTTCAGCCGGCCGCCCTCGACGTGGAAGCCCGGGGTGTCCAGCGCCTTGCGGCCCGGCCGCTTGGGGGTCAGGAACCGGGACAGGCCCTGGGGCCGGTTCTTGGCCTCCTCGGCCTCCAGCTTGGCGCAGAAGGCGCGGGTCAGGGCCCCGACCTCGCCGGCGGTCAGGAAGTAGCGGCGCATGAACCGCTCCACCGCCGGGGCGTCGCCGCGGTCGCCATAGCCCATCCGCCGGGCGATCTCCGGCTGCAGGTCGAACGACAGCCGCTCCTCGGGCCGGCCGGTGGCGAAGTGCAGGTGGCAGCGCACCGCCCACAGGAAGTCGAACGCCCGCACGAAGGTGGCCACCTCCGACCGGTTGAACAGGTCGAGCTGCACCACCCCGTCCTTGACGTCGGACGGGTGCAGGTACTGGGCGATCCAAAAGAGGGTGTTGAGTCGCGCAGCGCGCCCTTGCCCTCCTTGACGTTGGGCTCGACCATGTAGCGGCTGGCGCCGGCCCGGGCGTGGCGGTCGTCGCGCTCCTTCAGCTTGGCGGCCACGAACTCCGCGCCCGTGCCCTTGACCACCTCGGCGCGGAAGCGCGCTTCAGCTCGTCGGCCAGCCGCTCGTCGCCGGTCAGCCGCCGCGCCTCCAGGATCGAGGTGCGGATAGTCATGTCCTCGCGCGACAGGCGGATGCACTCCTCCACCGTGCGCGAGGCGTGGCCGACTTTGAAGCCGAGGTCCCACAGGGCGTAGAGCATGAACTCGATCACGCTCTCGGTGTGGGCGGTGGGCTTGTAGGGGCGCAGGAACAGAAGGTCGATGTCGAGAACGGCGCCAGGGTGTTGCGGCCGTAGCCGCCCACCGCCATCAGCGCCATCCGCTCGCCCTCGGTGGATTGCGGGCGCGGAACACGTGCACCGTGGTGAAGTCGTAGAGGGCGGTGATCACCTCGTCGGTGACGCCCGAGATCAGCCGCGCGGTCTCGATGCCGCCGGCGCCGGCCTCCAGCCGCTCCTTGGCGATCATCCGGCCGCGGAACAGGGCGGCGCGCAGCACCTCCAGCGCGCGGCGGCGCTGCTCGGCCTCGTTGCCGATGGAATCGATGGCCGCGGCGGTGAGCTGGGCGCGGAGTCTGACCCCGTCGACGACATGCTCGATGCGGGTGGGCCGAAGGCGCGGGGCTGGCATGTCCGCTATATAGGATGCATCGCCGCGGCTGTCGCGCCGCGCGGAAGGAGGAGATCCCGTGCCCGAACTCAGCGCCCAGACGGTCCGCCAGGTCTACGAAGCCGCGGGGTCGACCGCCCCCGCGCCCGGCGGCGGGGCGGTCACCTCCCTGGCCGGCATGCTGGGGATCGCCCTGATCCTGAAGGCGCTGCGGATATCCCTGAGGAAGCGCGACGACGCGGCCGACTACGCCCCGGTGGACGCGGCGCTGGACGGCCTCGCCCAGGCCCTGGAGCGCGACGCTGACGCCGACAGCGCCGCCTTCGAGGGCTTCATCCGCGCCTCCAAGTTCCCCCGCGCCACCGACGAGGAGAAGGCGGTCCGCGCCGCCGCCCTGGAGCGCGCCGCGATGGAGGCGGCCGAGGCCGCCCTGGCCACCCTGGAGCACGCGGTCGAGGCGATCGCCCAGGCGCGGCGGCTGCGCGGGGTGATCGCCGCCAACATCACCGGCGACATCCTAGCCGGCGTGCAGCTACTGGAAGCGGCGCGGACGGTGGCCATCGACAACGCCGAAGCCAACCTCGCCGCCGTGAAGGCCGAAGCCGCCCGCGAACCCTCGCCGAACGCCTGGAGGCGCTGAGGGGAAGATGATGCGGTGCGTCAGGCAGCGACGCGGACTTCAGATCGGTCGGAAGGCCGAGCGCGCCGAACGCGGCCTCGAGTTGGTCGAGGCGCGAGGCGTGATGGAGGCGGAAGAGCCGATCGACCTGCTCCCGATGCCAGCCGAGCCGGCGCGCCAGCTCGGCGCGGCTGACGCCGGCCTGAAGGCAGGCGTTGTGCAGCTCCGCCTTGATCGTCACCAGCCAGCTCAGGCGGACCACGTCCTCGTCCCCCGGCTTCGCGTCGCTCGGCGGGATGGGCTTTCCGTCCTGCATCAGGCCCCAGATCACCGTTTCGGCCGCGTCGATCGCCCAGTAGAGCGCCTGTTCGCGCGTCTCGCCGAAGTGATCAGCGGCGGCAAGCCCGGCGCGGTCACCAGGAGGGTGTCGTTGTCGTCGGGCTCGAGGACCAGATGGTATGCGAGCGTCATTTCAGGCCGAGATCCTTCTTGATCCGATTGACCAGTCCAGTGCCCAGTTCCTTGCGCGAACCATGCATCGGAAGGTCGGAGCGCCGGCCGCCGAACCGGACCCAGAGGTGCCCGCCGCCGCTGCTGTGCGGCTCGAAGGTGCAGCCCTGCTTGGCCAGCCAGCGCTTGAACTCCTGAGCATTCATATAGGCGATTTCCACAGAATGTAGAGTCGGTCACGCAGCCCGCCTAACTCAGGGCTGAAGCGGCGTCGGAGTCTACTAAAGATCGAGGATCGCTCTCAGCCGATACAGCGCATCCAGCGCCTCGCGGGGGCTCATGCCGTCGACGTCGAGGTCGGCGAGGGCCGCCTCCACCGGCGAGGGGCCGTGGCGGACGGGCTCGGGCGCGGCGGCGGCGAACAGGGGCAGGTCGTCCAGGCGGGCGGGCGAGGAGGTCTGGCTCTCCAGGCGGTCCAGCACCTCGCGGGCGCGGGCCACCACCGCCGGCGGCACGCCCGCCAGCTTGGCCACCTGCACGCCGTAGGAGCGGTCGGCCGGCCCTACCTGCGCCTCGTGCAGGAAGACCAGGTCGCCGTTCCACTCCTTGGCGCGCAGGGACAGGTTGCAGACGTGGGCCAGCCGGTCCTCCAGCCGCGCCAGCTCGTGGTAGTGGGTGGCGAACAGCGCCCGGCAGCGGTTGACGTCGTGCAGGGCCTCGGCGCAGGCCCAGGCGATGGCGAGGCCGTCGTAGGTGGCCGTGCCGCGGCCGATCTCGTCCAGGATCACGAACGAACGCGGCGTCGCCTGGGTCAGGATCGCGGCGGTCTCCACCATCTCGGCCATGAAGGTGGATCGCCCGCGCGACAGGTCGTCGGCCGCGCCCACGCGGCTGAACAGCCGGTCCACCACCCCGAGCTTCAGCCGCCGCGCCGGCACAAACGAGCCGGCCTGGGCGAGGATGGCCAGGAGGGCGTTCTGGCGCAGATAGGTCGACTTGCCGGCCATGTTCGGCCCGGTGACGATGGCCAGCCGCGCGCAGGCCGCGCCGAGCCGTCGAGCCTGCAGTCGTTGGGGGTGAAGGGCTCGCCGGCGCGCCGCACCGCCGCCTCCACCACCGGATGGCGCGCCGCCTCCGCCTCGAAGCACAGGGAGCGGTCGACCTCCGGCCGCACGGCCTGGGCGTCCTCGGCCCATTCGGCCAGGGCCGAGGCGACGTCGATCCGCGCCAGGGCCTCGGCGGCGGTCTGGATCTCGCCGGCCAGGGCGCGGGCCTGCTCGCGCCAGGCCTCGAAGGTCTCAAGCTCGATCGCGAGGGCCCGCTCGCCGGCTTGGGCGATGCGGGCGTCCAGCTCGGCTAGCTCCACGGTGGTGAAGCGGACCTGGCTGGCCAGGGTCTGGCGGTGGATGAAGGTGGCGTTCAGCGGCGGCTGGAACAGGGGCTCGGCCGCCTTGGCCGTCGCCTCCACGAAATAGCCGAGCACGGCGTTGTGGCGGATGCGGACGGCCACGCCGCTCTCGCGCTGCAGCCGCTGTTCGAGCGCGGCGACGACCCGGCGGCTGTCGTCGCGCAGGGCGCGGGCCTGGTCGAGCTCGGGCCGCACCTCCGCAGCCACGAAGCCGCCGTCGCGGGCCAGGGTCGGCAGGTCGGGGCCGAGCCCTTGCTCGACCGCGGCGCGGAAGCCGCCCAGCTCCGCGTGCGCGGCCGGATCGAACGCCTGCAGGGCGAAGACGAGGTCGGGCGGCTGGCCCTCCAGCGGACCGGAGCCGCGCGCCAGGATCGCCGCCGCTTCCTCGCCGGAGCGCAGGCCGTCGCGCAGGGCCCCGAGGTCGCGCGGCCCGCCGCGGCCGAGCGCCAGGCGCGACAGGGCCCGCGCCATGTCCGGGGAGCCCTTGAGCAGGCCGCGGACCTGTTCGCGCAAGCCACGCCGCTCGATGAACCATTCCACCGCGTCGAGCCGCGCCTTGATCGCCAGGGGATCGAGCAGGGGCCGCGACAGCCGCGCCGACAACAGCCGCGCGCCGCCGGGGGTGACGGTGCGGTCGATGGCGGAAAGCAGGCTGCCCTCGCGGCCGCCCGACTGGCTGCGGTCGATCTCCAGGCTGATGCGGGTGGCCGGGTCGATGGCCATGACGTCGGCCTCGCCCGCCCGGCGCGGCGGCGACAGGGCCGGCATGCGCCCCGCCTGGGTGACCTCCAGGTGCGCGGCGATCAGGCCGAGGGCGGACACCTCCGCCCCCGTGAGCTGGCCGAAGCCGTCCAGGGTCTCAACGCCATAGAGCCGCTTCAGCCGCGCCTCCGACGCCGAGGGCTCGGCCAGGGCCTGGGCCATGGGCTGGACCACCCCGCCGGCGGTCTTCAGCGCCGCGGCCACCATGGCGTCGGCGAACAGGCGGTCGGGGACCAGGGTCTCGGACGGGCCGAGCGCCGCCAGCGCCGCGGCCAGGCCGCCCGGCGCCACGCTCCAGCACTCGACCTCGCCGGTGGACAGCTCGACGCTCGCCACCGCCGCCTGGCCCGCGCGCACGGCGATGGCGGCGAGGCGGTTGGCGCCGCGGGCGTCCAGCAGCCCCTCCTCGGTCAGGGTGCCGGGGGTGACCACGCGCACCACGTCGCGCCGGACGATGGACTTGGAGCCGCGCTTTCGCGCCTCGGCCGGGTCCTCCATCTGCTCGCAGACGGCGACCTTGAAGCCGGCGCGGATCAGCTTGGCGAGGTAGGCCTCCGCCGCGTGCACCGGCACGCCCGCCATGGGGATCGGCTCGCCGGCATGGGTGCCGCGATGGGTCTGGGTGATGCCGAGCGCGGCGGCGGCCTTCTTGGCGTCCTCGAAGAACAGCTCGTAGAAGTCGCCCATCCGGAAGAACACCAGCGCGTCCGGCTGGCGCGCCTTGGCCTCGAAATACTGGGCCATCACGGGCGAGGCGTCGGCGGGGACGCCGGGAGCTGAAGGGACAGGCGCGTTCATCGCGCGGACGCTAGCGGGAGTCACCGAGGGGGCCTAGAGCGCAGTTGGCTCAGACGCCGCCGTCGCCGACGCCGTCGCCTATCCGGCGACGGGCGCTGACGATCCAGTCATCAGGCAGCCTCCACCGGAGCGCCGGCTTATTTTCCGCCGCTCGGCGAGGCGGACGGGGTCGGGTCACCGCGGGGCGATTGGTTCCGCTGCTCACCCAGAAGCCGCGGCCGAAGCGGCCCCCTCGCCGCGGAAGACGTTGCCCGGGCCGGCGTCCTGGGAGACGAAAACCCAGGGGAATCCTCGGCCCGACCCCGTCGCCCGGACGCCGTCGAAGGTGTTGTCGCGCGGATCGAACGAGCCCGGCGCGCCGTTCGAGCCCTGGACCTGGACCGCCCCTTCGGGCGAGTTGCCGTAGATGTCGTCGATCAGGGCGCCCGCGTGGGCGATGACCACGTCGGAGAAGACGTTGCGCTCCGGATATCGGTCGGCCACCCCCGGCACATGCCTCATCGGCGAGATGAACAGCCCCGCGAGGGCGGTTCCGTCGATGCGGACGTGGGAGATCACGTTCTGCCGGGCGCCGTACTTCAGCGAGATCGCGCGGACGTAGGCGTTGCGGATGACCACGTCGGTGATCCGGTTGCCGTCCGACCAGATGTCGAACGGCTCGCCCACGCCGTCGACCTGCACGTCGCGGATGGTGAAGCCGGTCCATCCGCCGGGCGTGCCGAGGGTCATCAGGTCGGTCTGCTGCACCGTGAACTGGCGCGGGCCGGGACCGATCAGGCCGCGAGCGATCAGGATGTTCCGGCCACGGATGTTCGAGAAGTCGATGCGCGTCGAGCCGAGGCCCCCCACGCGGTTGCCGTCGATGTCGATGCAGGTGGCCTGGGTGTTCGCCACGAAGACGGTCGGGTTGAAGTCGTGGCAATTGACGCCGAAAACGCGCCCGCCCGTCACGCTGTCCAGCCCGATCGCGCCGCTGGACGGATGGGGATAGTCGAACCCGGAAGCTCGATGTTCTCCAGGCGGATGTTCGCCGCCTTGCGCCAGACGATCGGGTTGACCGACCGGACGGCCGGGTTCGCCTGCTGGACCAAGACCAGGCCCGACAGGACGGGCCGGTCGTGGCCGAGGTCATAGAACACGATCCGGTTGGTCCCGAGCAGGTGGGCGTAGTCCGACTGGTCGAACTGGCCGGGGCCGGTGAGGACGACGATCTTCGCCCGGCCTCCCTGGGCGGCGAACCCGGAGCCGTCATGGCTCCAGGCGACCTGCCGCGCCAGGTAGTAGGTCCCGCCGGCTTTCAGGGCGTAGACGCCGCCCGCCTGCATCGCCGCCTGGAAGGCGGCGGTGTCGGCCGCGCCGGTGGCGTCGCCGCTGGGCGCGATGACGCGCGGCGCCGCGCAGGCCGGTCCGGCCAGGAGCAGGACGAGGGCCGCGCCCAGGGCTTTCGCCAGTCGATGCAGCGGTTGCGCCACGGTCGGACCCCACGCTTTCAGCGCCGGCCCCGGATGGAGCCGGCGGGGACGATAACGCGCGCCGCGGGCCGACGGTCCCGCCGGCTCAGTTGGCGCTGGCTTCGACCTTGGCCTGGGATTCGGAGCCGCCGGTGCCGTAGACGACCTGCTGGTTGCGGGTCTTCTGGAAGTCCTCCAGCGTCTGGCCTCGCATGGCGGCGTAGACGTGCAGGTTGGAGACGCCGGTGACCGCCGCCAGCTTCTCCAGCACGAAGAAGATCGCGCCGTACTGCATCAGGGCGCGCCAGTCGCGGCGGCGGATCATGTCGCGCTCCTGCTCCGACAGGCCGGCCTTCTCGAACGAGGCCTCCTCGTCCTTCGCGAAGGCGGCGCGGTGCTCGGGGATGACCATGTCGTGCAGGAACTTGTTCAGCCGGTAGTGGCCGACGCTGCGGTCGAGGTCGAAGGGATAGGTGCCCTCCAGGGTCTCGATGCCGCGCAGCTGGGCGTTGGCCTTGGCGCGCTCGGCGGCGGCCTGGGCGTCGGTCATCGGCTCGGCCTCGTTCTCGTAGATCGCCGTGACGATGGCGGTCATCGAGGGCAGGTAGTAGCTCTTGTGCAGGCACTTCACCCCGGCCGACAGCGCGCCGCGGGCGATCAGCCACATCACGAACTCGAGCTCTCCATGCCGCCGAGCCGCGCGTGGTCGGCGTGGGTCAGGCGGGTCAGGGCCTCCGGGTCCTTCTCGTAGAGCTCGACCAGCTTCTCGTCCCATTCGGGGTTGTTGAAGCCGGCGCGCTCGCCGTGCACCTGGTGCGACAGGCCGCCGGTGGCGATCAGGGCGACCTTGATGTCCTCCGGATAGCTCTCGATGGCGTTGCGCAGCGACTTGCCGAGGTTGTAGCAGCGCTTGGCGCTCGGCACCGGGAACTGCAGCACGCCGACCTGCAGCGGCACGATCGGAATCGGCCAGTCCGGCTCGTGCGGCAGCAGCACCGACAGCGGCGAGAAACAGCCATGGTCCAGCCCTTGTCCTGGAAGAAGGACATGTCGAACTCGTCGGCCATCAGGTGCTTGCCGATGTGGCGGGCGAGCTTGCCGTGGCCCTTGATCGGGGGCAGGCCGCGCGGGCCGCCGCCCTCGTCGGCCACCGGATAGCTCTCGCCGACGCCCAGGCAGAAGGCGGAGTAGTGGTCGAAGAAGAACGACGAGATGTGGTCGTTGTAGACCACGAACAGCACGTCGGGCTTCTTCTCGTCCAGCCAGGCGCGGATCGGCTTGTAGGCCTCGAAGATCGGCTTCCAGGCCGGGTCTTCCTGCTTGTTCGCGTCCAAGGCGAAGCCGATGGTGGGGGTGTGGGACGTGGCGATCGCGCCGACGATACGGGCCATGGGGTTCCTCTCCTGTCTTCTAGCGCCGGCGCGCTTGGCCCCTTCGGGCCCAAGCCCAAGCAACGCCGGTCGCGCGTGCGGTATCAGCGGCGGGCGGCTCGCGCAACGGCCCCGGCGGTTGAGTCGCGGCCGCGTCCGTGACAGTCGTCGGCCATGACCGACCATCCCGTCCCGCCCGTCGCGGCCAAACACCCCGTCCGCATCGAGCAGCTCGGCCGTGTGCGCACCGACGACTACGCCTGGATGAAGGACGAGAACTGGCGCGCCGTCCTGCACGACCCCAAGGCGCTGCGCCCCGACATCCGCGAGCATCTCGACGCCGAGAACGCCTACACCAAGGCCATGCTGGCCTCGACCGAGCCGCTGCAGGCCCAGATGTTCGAGGAGATGAAGGGGCGCATCAAGCAGGACGACGCCTCCGTGCCCGAGCCGGACGGGCCGTGGGACTACTACGTCCGCTTCGAGGTCGGCGCCCAGCATCCGATCCACGCGCGCCGGCCGCGCGGGCGGGACGACGGCGAGGAGGTGCTGCTCGACGCCGAGGCCATGTCCAAGGGCAAGGCCTTCTTCCAGGTCGCCGCGGCCGAGCACAGCCCCGACCACCGCCTCTATGCCTACGCCGTCGACGAGCAGGGCTCGGAGGTGCACCGGATCTACGTCAAGGACCTGGCGACCGGCGAGACCCTGCCGGGGCCGGCCGAGGACGGCACGGCGACTTCGCCTGGTCGGCGGATTCGGCGTGGCTGTTCTGGATCTGGCGCGACGCGGAGGGCCGGCCGGCCAAGGTGTTCCGCCGGCCCGCGCGCGGCGGCGAGGACGTGCTGGTCTATGACGAGCCGGACGACGGCTTCTTCCTCGGCGTGCACCGGACCACGTCCGGCGCCTATGTCGTGATCGGGGCGGGCAACCAGGAGACCAGCGAGGCCTGGCTGATCCCCTGCGCCGATCCCACCGCCGCGCCGACGGTGGTCGAGCCGCGCACGCCTGGCCTTCGCTATGAAGTCGAGCACTGGGGCGACCGCTTCGTAGTCCGCACCAACGCCGACGACGCCGTCGACTTCAAGCTGGTGTTCGCCGACGAGGCCGACCCGTCGCGCCGCACCTGGCGCGACTTCGTCCCGCACGAGCCCGGCCGGCTGATCGTCGGCGCCGCGGCGTTCGAGGGCCACCTGGCGCGGCTGGAGCGAGTGAACGCCGACAACCGCATCGTGGTCACCGACAAGGCGACGCTGGCCGAGCACACGGTCCAGTTCGAGGAGGAGGCCTACGCCCTGTCGCTGGACGGCGGCTATGAATATGCAGCCACCCGATGCGCTTCGTCTACCAGTCGCCGACCACGCCGCGGCAGTGGTTCGACTACGACATGGCCACGCGCCAGCGGACCCTGCGCAAGACCCAGGAGATCCCCTCCGGCCACGATCCGGCCGCCTATGTGACCCGCCGGCTCTACGCCGCCGCGCCGGACGGGGCGCAGGTGCCGATCACCGTCCTGATGCGCAAGGGAACGCCGCTCGACGGCTCCGCGCCGCTCCTGCTCTACGGCTACGGCGCCTATGGCATGGCGATGGAGCCGAGCTTCTCGATCCGCAACCTGTCGCTGGTGGACCGGGGCTGGATCTGGGCCACCGCCCACATCCGCGGCGGCTCGGAGAAGGGCTGGGGCTGGTTCCTGGACGGCAAGAAGTTCAGGAAGAAGAACAGCTTCACCGACTTCATCGCCTGCGCCGAGCACCTGGCGGCCAGCGGCTATGGCGCGGCCGGCCGGATCGCCGCCTACGGCGGGTCGGCGGGCGGGCTCCTGATGGGGGCGGTGGCCAACCTTCGCCCGGACCTCTGGGCCGCGATCATCGCCGCGGTGCCGTTCGTGGACGTGCTGAACACCATCTCCGACGAGGACCTGCCCCTGACCCCGCCCGAGTGGCCCGAATGGGGCGACCCGATCCGCGACCCGGCCGCCTACGACTACATCGCCAGCTACAGCCCTTACGACAACGTGGCGCCCCAGCCCTATCCGGCGATCCTGGCCACCGGCGGCCTGTCCGACCCGCGGGTGACCTACTGGGAGCCGGCCAAGTGGGTCGCCAGGCTGCGCGAGGCCACCACCTCCGACCGGCCGGTGCTCCTGAAGATCAACATGGAGCCGGGCACGGCGGCGCCTCGGGCCGGTTCGATTTCCTCAAGGAGATCGCCCTCGACTACGCCTTCGCCGTCTGGGCGATGGAGGCGGGGTGGCGGCGGCCGTGATCGTGCGGCCGGCCGGCGAGGGTGACGTCGCCGCGATCCAGGCGATCTACGCCCGCCACGTGCGCGAGGGCCTCGGCACCTTCGAGGAGGCGCCGCCCGACGCGGCGGAGATGGCCGCGCGCCTCGCCCGCATCCGCGGCCATGGCCTGCCCTGGCTGGTCGCCGAGGCCGACGGCGCGGTCCTCGGCTACGCCTACGCCGGCCCGTTCCGCCTGCGCGCCGCCTATCGCTACACGGTGGAGGACAGCGTCTACGTGGCGGCGGGACGCTGTGGGGCGCGGCGTCGGCAAGGCCCTGCTGGCGGCCCTGATCGCCGAGTGCGAGGCCATGGGCCTGCGCCAGATGATCGGGGTGATCGGCGACAGCGGCAACGCCGCCTCCATCGCCCTGCAACCGCGCCTGCGGCTTCGAGTTCAACGCCGTCCTGCCCGCCGTCGGCTTCAAGTTCGGCCGCTGGGTCGACGTCGTCTGGATGCAGCGCCCCTGAACGCCGGCGCCGCCACCCCCCCCGACGCCCGGGCCTGACCTTTCCGGCGCATAGATTCCCCTCCCCCTGGAGGGGGGACGGGGAGGGGCAGGGGTGGGGGTGGCGCCCTCTCCGCGCTTCTGCGCGAGGGACTGGCCGCTGCGGCGGTATGGACGCCGAGCCCTTCCCGGGACCGCCTCCACCCCCATCCCGGGCCCTTCCCCCCTCCAGGGGGAAGGGAGAAGCAAGGCCGGTTTGCACCCACGGCGCCGCCGGGCTAACCCCCGGCCCGATGCCGCAATCTCTCCGCACCGCCTATCGCCGACGCCTCGAGGGCGGGGAGATCGAGCCCGATCCCGGCCAGGCGCGGGGGCTGGAGGCGCTGGTTCGGCTGGAGGGCGAGCTGAACGCCCTGCACGAGCCGTCGTTCTCTTCCCTGTTCCGCCGCGCCGCCGCGCCGCGGGGCGTCTACCTCTGGGGGCCGGTCGGGCGAGGCAAGTCCATGCTGATGGACCTGTTCTTCGAGACCGCCCGGTGGAGAAGAAGCGCCGCGAGCACTTCTACGCCTTCATGGCCGAGGTCCACGCCTGATCGACGCCTGGCGCAAGGGCGACGCCGCCGCCCGCCGCGCCCGCTTCGGCCAGCACCGCGGCGACGACCCGATCGACCGGTCCGCCGAGCTGATCGCCTCGCACGCGCGCCTGCTCTGCTTCGACGAGCTGCAGGTCACCGACATCGCCGACGCCATGATCCTCGGCCGCCTGTTCGAGCCCTGTTCAGGCGCGGGGTGGTGCTGGTCTGCACCTCCAACCTGGGGCCGGACGATCTCTACCGCGACGGCATCAACCGCCAGCTGTTCCTGCCGTTCATCGAGATGCTGAAGACGCGGCTGGAGGTGGTGCAGGTGGCCGGGCCGCGCGACTTCCGCTTGGCGCGGCTGGCGGGCGGCGAGGTCTATCTGTCGCCGATCAACCCGGAGACCGAGGCGCGGTTCGACGCGCTCTGGCGCGGCCAGCTCGATGGGCCGAGGAGGTCGGCGCCACGGTGGACGTGCTGGGCCGGCGCATCCGCTTCCCGCGCGCGGCCGGCGGCCTCTTGCGCGCCTCCTTCGCCAGCCTGTGCGGCCAGGCGCTGGGCCCGCAGGACTACCTGGCCATCGCGGCCCGCTTCCACACCTGTTCCTGGAGGGCGCGCCGCGGCTGGGGCCCGAGGGGCGCAACGAGGCGCGGCGCTTCGTCTGGCTGATCGACGCGCTCTACGAGGCGAAAACCAAGCTGGTGGTCCTGGCCGAGGCCGGACCGGACGACCTCTATCCCGCCGGCGACGGATCGTTCGAGTTCGAACGCACCGTCTCGCGCCTGCACGAGATGCGCTCCCAGGCCTGGCTGAACGCGGCGGACGCGAGCGACGGCTAGCCCGGTTGCGCGAGGGCGGCGTTCCGCGCCAAATTCCGGCGGTGACAGAGCCCGCCGCCTCGACCGCGTTCAGCCATGTGGCGTCCCTCGGGCGCCGCTGCCGCACCACGCACCGGCTGCGCCGCTTCTTCGGCTTCGACACCGCCTTCCCGTTCGATTGGTGGATCACGCCGCTGGACGGCGCCGTGCGGTTCCTGCGCGACTGGGACCTCGACCGGCTCTACGACCCCGCCCGCCTGCGCGAGGTGCGCCGGCGCGGCCGCCTCGCCTTCATCGAGCACGCCGACTACGCCATCCGCCTGCAGCACGAGTTCCCGATGGACGCGCGCGAGACGGTGCTGCCGGGCTGGGGGGCGGCGATCCCTGAGGCGCGGGCGCGTACGGCGCACCTGATGGACAAGTTCGACCGGCTGGACCGCCCCGACCGCCGCATCCTGTTCGTGCGCGAACTGGCGCGCGAGGAGGAGGGGGAGACGGCGCTGATCGCGGACCTGCGCGAGGCGGCGCTGGCGCACGCGCCCCGCGCGGAGGCGGCGTTCCTGCTGATCTCGCCGGGCGGCGTGGCGGCGGACGGCTGGATCTCGCTCGGCATCGACGATCCGGTGGAGCGGCCGTGGACCGGGGACGCCGACCTCTGGGACCGCGCCCTCGCCGGCCTCGGCCTCCGGTTCGAACGGCCGCCGGGCTGGGGCCGGCCAGCGGGCGCCGCAGCATCGGTTTCCGATCCGGCCCCGCCCTCGCGTTGACACCCCCGGTCAGCGGCCTAAAAGTCGCCGCGCTTCGAAACAGTGCGGTGGACCTCGATGTCCGATACCTCGCCCGGCGCCGCCGCGCGGCCTCTGTCGCCACACCTCCAGGTCTGGCGCTGGCACATCACCATGTTCTGCTCGATCGCCCACCGGGCGACGGGGATCGCACTCTATGTCGGCGCCCTGATCCTGGCGGCCTGGGCGATCTCGCTGGCCGCCGGGCCGGACGCCTACGCCGTGTTCAAGGCGACGCTCGGTTCGCCGCTGGGCAAGCTGATGCTGTTCGGCCTGACCGTCTCGGTCTTCTACCACCTGGCCGCCGGCGTGCGGCACCTGGTGTGGGACGCCGGCAAGGGCTTCAATCCGCGCCTCGCCGACATGACCGGCGCGGCCGCGATCGCCTTCGGGATCGTGGCTGCCGTCGTGGTCTGGGTGATCGCGGCCCTGATGGGGGCGCTGTGATGGCGGGGTTCCGCACGCCGCTCGGCCGCGCCCGCGGCCTCGGATCGGCCAAGCACGGGGTCGGGGTCTGGATCGCCGAGCGGGTCACCTCGGTCGCGCTCGTGCCGCTGGTGCTCTGGGCGGTCTATTCGGGCCTGATGCTGTCGCTGGCGGACTACGCCCACACGGTCGCCTGGCTCGCCTCGCCGCTGAACGCGGTGCTCGTGGTCCTGCTGATCGCGGTCGGCTTCTGGCACATGCACGCGGGCATGCGGGTCGTGGTCGAGGACTACATTCACAAGATGCTCTCCAAATCGGTGCTCCTGTTGCTCAACCTGTTCGTCTGCACGATCGGCGCGGCCCTGGCGATCTTCAGCATACTGAAGGTCGCCCTGATCGGCGGAGCCGCCTGATGGCCGCCTATGCGTTCACGGACCACGTCTATGACGTGGTGGTGGTCGGAGCCGGGGGCTCGGGCCTGCGCGCCGCGCTCGGCTGCGCCCAGGCGGGCCTGCGCACCGCCTGCGTCACCAAGGTGTTCCCCACCCGCAGCCACACCGTCGCCGCCCAGGGCGGCATCTCGGCGGCGCTCGGCAACATGGGCGAGGACGACTGGCGCTGGCACATGTACGACACCGTCAAGGGGTCCGACTGGCTCGGCGACCAGGACGCCATCGAGTACCTCTGCCGCAACGCCCCGGCCGCGGTCTATGAGCTGGAGCACTGGGGCGTGCCGTTCTCGCGCACCGACACCGGCGACATCTACCAGCGCGCCTTCGGCGGCATGACCAAGAACTACGGCGAGGGGCCGATCCAGCGCACCTGCGCCGCCGCCGACCGCACCGGCCACGCCATCCTGCACACCCTCTATGGCCAGTCCCTGGCGCACGAGACCGAGTTCTTCATCGAGTACTTCGCGCTCGACCTGATCATGGAGGACGGCGCCTGCCGCGGCGTCACCGCGTGGAACCTCGACGACGGGACCCTGCACCGCTTCCAGGCGCAGATGGTCATCCTGGCCACCGGCGGCTACGGCCGCATCTACTACTCCTGCACGGGCGCCCACACCCAGACCGGCGACGGCTGCGCCATGGCCCTGCGCGCCGGCCTGCCGCTGCAGGACATGGAGTTCGTCCAGTTCCACCCGACGGGGGTGTTCGGCGCGGGCGTGCTGATCACCGAGGGCGTGCGCGGCGAGGGCGGCTACCTGACCAACGCCGAGGGCGAGCGGTTCATGGAGCGCTACGCCCCCTCGGCCAAGGACCTGGCCAGCCGCGACGTCGTCTCGCGCGCCATGACCATCGAGATCCGCGAGGGGCGCGGCGTCGGTCCGAACAAGGACCACATCAACCTGCACCTGGACCACCTGGACCCCAAGATCATCCACCAGCGCCTGCCCGGCATCACCGAGTCGGCGCGGATCTTCGCCGGGGTGGACGTGACCAGGCAGCCGATCCCGGTCCTGCCGACCGTGCACTACAACATGGGCGGGGTGCCCACGAACTATCACGGCGAGGTGCTGACCAAGGCCGGCGCCGACCCCGACTCCATCGTGCCGGGCCTGATGGCGGTGGGCGAGGCGGCCTGCGTGTCCGTACACGGAGCAAACCGCCTGGGCTCCAACTCCCTGACCGACCTGGTGGTGTTCGGCCGCGCCGCCGGCCTGCGCGCCGCCGAGATCGTCAAGCCCGGCGACACCCGCCGCGAGATGCCGGCCGCCCTGACCGACCCGCACCTCGACCGCTTCGACCGTTTCCGCAACGCCTCGGGCTCCACGCCTACGGCGGCCCTGCGGCTGGAGATGCAGCGGGCGATGCAGGAAGACGCGGCGGTGTTCCGCACCGGCGAGATCCTGCAGCGCGGCGTCCAGCGGCTCGGCGACATCCACGCCAAGAAGGCCGACCTGCGCGTCACCGACCGCGGCCTGATCTGGAACTCCGACCTCGTCGAGACGCTGGAGCTCGACAACCTGATCTCCAACGCCGTGGTGACGGTGAACGCCGCCTCCAATCGCCAGGAGAGCCGCGGCGCCCACGCCCGCGAGGATTTCCCCAGCCGCGACGACGAAGAGTGGATGAAGCACACCCTGACCTGGCTCGACGCCGACGGGAAGGTGCGGATCGACTACCGGCCGGTGCACGCCTACACCATGACCAACGACGTGGCCTACATCCCGCCCAAGGCGCGGGTGTATTGAGCCGGCGCGCGGCGCTACCCGTCTCCCCTCGCGCGGGACGGGAGCTCTAGATGGCGGCGGCGCAGTCCCGCATCGCCGCGCTGGACGGCTTCCGCGCGGTCGGCGTCCTGCTGGGTGATGGGGGTTCCACTATGGGCCCCGCTGGTCGCGCCCGTGACCAACCAGCACCTGCTGCCCTACGGCGACCTCCTGTCGGGGATCCCCGTGCTGCTGTACGGGCGCTCGCACGCCTGCATGTTCTTCATCCTGTCCGGCTTCGTGATCCTGATGACCCTGGAGCGGTGCTCCGGCGGTGGCGGACTCTGGCGCAAGCGGGGTGGCGCGGCTGCAGCCGACGCTGCTGCTCTGCGCGGCGATCACCACCGGCGTCATCTTCGTGTTCGCCCCGCGCGCCTGGCTGACCGACCCGGTGTCGTTCGTGCTCAGCGTGCTGATGATCGACCCGGACGTCTGCAGCCATGGCTGGAGCGGAACGTCGGCTGGGTCGACGGCGCCTACTGGACCCTGGCGGTCGAGGCGCGGTCTACATCCTGGTCTCGATAGCCTTCCTGCTCGGCCGCCGGCGGTTCCTGCCGATCTGGCTGGGGCTGACCGTGTTCGCCTTCCTGCTCGGCGCGCCGCCCTGGGCCGCGCCCGCGCGCTGCAGCCCCTGCGCCTGACCTTCATGCCGATCTGGACGCCCTATTTCACCATCGGCATCTGCCTGTTCGAGGTCTGGCGCGCCAAGGCGTGGCGCCTTTTGCCCACGCTGGGGTTCGCCGCCGCGACGGTCATGGTGCTGGTCAACGCCCTGTGGTGGACCCGCTTCACCCTGGAGCCGCCGGTCGGCCGCGCCATCGTCAACGCCTGCTGGATTGGCGCCTTCGTGCTGTTCGTGACCGGCAGCCCGCTCCTGAAGCTGCTGGAGTGGACGCCGCTGACCACCATCGCGGAGCGTCCTACTCCCTCTTCCTGCTGCACGAGGCGACCGGCGTCGCCCTGATGCGGCCGCTCGACGCCATCGGCGTGCCGCCGGTGCTGATCCTGGTCATTGTCGTGCTGGCGATGATCGGACTGTCCCTCGCCATCCACAAATGGTTCGAGGAGCCGTCGCGGCGCTTTATTCTGAAGGCGACCGAAGGCATGGTCGCGCGCGTTTCCGTCCTTGCGCCTTGGCTCGACTACGCCCCGGCGCGTCCGTCCTTACAGGTGAGCCATGGTCCAGCTGACCCTGCCGCGTAATTCCCAGGTCCAGAAGGGGCCGCCACGTCCCCGCGCCCGAGGGGGCCAAGAAGGTCCGGACCTTCAAGGTCTACCGCTACGACCCGGAGGCGGCGGCAATCCGCGCTGGGACACCTTCGACGTGGCCGTCGACCAGTGCGGGCCGATGGTGCTGGACGCCCTGCTGCACATCAAGAACACCATGGACGCCAGCCTGGCGCTGCGCCGCTCGTGCCGCGAGGGGGTGTGCGGCTCCTGCGCCATGAACATCGGCGGCCGCAACACCCTGGCCTGCACCCACGCCTGGGAGGACGTGCCGGGCAAGGTGGTGCAGGTGTCGCCCCTGCCGCACCAGCCGGTGGTCAAGGACCTCGTGCCGGACCTCAGCATGTTCTACGCCCAGTACGCCTCGATCGAGCCGTGGCTGCACACCGACACCCCCGCCCCCGCAGAAGGAGTGGAAGCAGTCGCCGGAGGACCGCGCCAAGCTCGACGGCCTCTACGAGTGCATCCTGTGCGCCTGCTGCACCACCTCGTGCCCGAGCTACTGGTGGAACGGCGAGAAGTACCTCGGCCCCGCGGCCCTGCTGCAGGCGCGCCGCTGGCTGGCCGACACCCGCGACGAGGCGACCGGCGAGCGGCTCGACGACCTTGAGGACCCCTTCAAGCTCTACCGCTGCCCACACCACATGAACTGCGCCCAGGTCTGCCCCAAGGGGCTGAACCCCGCCGAGGCCATCGCCGAGATCAAGCAGGCGCTCGTCGACCGGGTGGTGTGAGCCGCCTCGCGGCCAGAGTCCCATGATCATCGACGACCTGATCCGGCGCGCCGAGGGCTATGTCCCCGGCGTCATCGTCCACGTCGGCGCCCACAAGGGCGGCGAGGCGGGGCGCTATGAGACCCTGGGCGCGCGCCGGGTGATCTGGATCGAGGCCGACGACGAGACCGCCGAAATGGCCCGCCGCAAGCTCGCGCGCCGGTCCGGCGCCACCGAGCACACCCTGCTCCAGGCCTGATCACCGACGCGGACGGGGTGGAGACGCCGTTCCACGTGTTCAGCAACAAGGGCGGCAGCTCGAGCATCTTCCGCGCCACCGGCCGCTTCCACGAGCACTGGCCGCAGGTGCGCGGAGACCGGCGAGGTGAAGACCCTGACCTCGTCGCGGCTGGAGACGGCGCTGGACGGCCTGGGCCTCGCGCCCGAGGACGTCGACGTCATGGTGCTGGACGTGCAGGGCGCCGAGCTTCTGTGCCTGAAGGGCGCGGGCCGCTACCTCGACCACGTGACCTTCTGGAGATCGAGGTGTCGCAGGAAGAGATCTACGAAGGCGGCGCCCTGTGGCAGGAGGTCGACGGCTTCCTGAGTGCGGCCGGCTTCCGGCGCCTCTCGCCGGTGCTGCGCCACGGCGACGTCATCTACATGCGCGAGAGCCGGATCGGCGATCCGCGCTTCGCCGCCATCCGGCCGGACTGACCGTCGGCGAACGCCGCCAGCGGGGTTGCGAAACGCCGCGTTTCCGGCCAAGAGGCCGCCTCAAACCACGGGACCCGCGCATGGCCAAGATCACCTACATCGAGTTCGACGGGACCGCCCACACGGCGGAGGTGAAGCCCGGCATGTCGGTGATGAAGGGGCCGTGAAGAACAACATCCCGGCATCGACGCCGACTGCGGCGGCGCCTGCGCCTGCGCCACCTGCCACGTCTATGTCGACGAGGCCTGGCGCGAGGCGGTGGGCGAGCGGTCGGACATGGAGTCCTCGATGCTGGATTTCGCCGAGAACGTGGCCGACAACTCCCGCCTCTCCTGCCAGATCAAGGTCACCGACGCCTTCGACGGCCTCGTCGTCCGCATGCCGGAAAGCCAGCACTGAGGGGACCGCCCTCGTCCTTCGAGGCTCGCCTGCGGCGAGCGCCTCAGGATGAGGACTACTGAGAAACCGCCACGGGAGGATGGCAGCTCGGTTGAGGCGTTGCAGTAGAAATCCTCATCCTGAGGTGCGACCCCGGACTTGATCCGGGGGAGCGTCGAAGGACGAGGATTTCGGCTCGCCCCCTAGAACTCCAGCTCGGGCCGGGCTGCGCTGGCGTGGGCGGCTTCGGGGAGGTGGCAGGTGAAGGTGGCGCCGTGGCCGGGCTCGCTCTCCAGCGCCACCCAGCCGCCGTGCAGCTCGATCAGCGCCTTGACCAGGGCCAGGCCCAGGCCCGGCCCGCCGCGGTCGCGGCCCACGAAGCGGTCGAAAATATGCGCCTGGACGTGGAAGGGATGCCGCGGCCGGTGTCGGAGACCTGGATCTGCACCTCGCTCTGCGCCCGCCGTCCGGCCAGGGTGACCACCCCGCCCGGCGGGGACTGGCGGATCGCATTCTCGACCAGGTGGTCCAGCACCTGGTCCAGCCGCCGGCGGTCGCCGCGGATCACGCCCGCGTCGGCCTCGCAGCGCACGGCGACGACGATCTCCGCCTGCTCGGCCTCGCGCCGCCAGCGCTCGGCGGCGTGCTCCAGAAGGTCGTCCAGCGCGACGTCGCCGAGGTCCAGCGCCATCTCGTCGGCGTCGATCTGAGCCACGTCCAGCACGTCGTCGATCGAGCGGGCGAGCTGGCTGGCCGCCTGGCGCACCGAGCCGACGTAGCCGCGCGAACGGTCCGACAGCTCCCCGTCGGCGTGGTCGAGCACTCGGCGTAGCCGATGATGGTGGTGAGCGGGGTGCGCAGCTCGTAGGAGACGTTGCCGACGAAGTCCCGCTTCAGCCGCTCCGCCTCGGCCAGGGCCGCCTCGCGCTGGGCCACGGCCTGCTCGAGGTTCCTGGTGTCGGTCACGTCGGTGAAGGCGATCAGGGTCGCGCCGTCCGGCAGGGGCCGCGACTGGTAGGCCACGATCCGGCGGTCGGAGGTGTGCGCCTCGCCCGACACCGGCACCCGCGCCTGGGGGTCGGGGTCGCCGACGCGGGCCTTCAGGTCGTTCCAGAACTGCAGTCGTGCAGCCGCGGCAGGCACAGCTCCGTAACCCCGTCGAAGTCCGCGGCCTGGGCGAGCTGCAGCGGGGTGACGTTCCAGAACCGCTCGAACGCCTCGTTGTGCAGGCGGAAGCGGCCGTCCGAGCCGAACACCGCCACCGCGTCGTTGAGCTTGTCGAGCGTCGCCTGCTGCACCTGGATCAGGGCGTTGTACTGGGCGCGCAGCTTCAGTTCGTCGGTGACGTCCGAGAACAAGAGGAGCAGCCCGCCGAGCGGATGCGGCTGGCGCACCACGCGCAGGGTCCGCCCGCCGGGCAGGGTCCACAGGTCGTCGGGGGTGGGGCCCAGGTCCTCGTAATGCTTCAGCTCGCGCGCCTTCCAGCGGCGTAGTCGTCGGTCTCCGGCAGGCGGCGGGCCTGGCGCAGCCGGTCGAGGATCTCCCCGTGCGTCGGCCGCTCGGCCAGGAAGCCCGGCTCCAGCCGCCACAGGTCGGCGAAGGCGGTGTTGTGGAACGACAGGCGCCGGCTGGGGCTGAAGATCGCCACCGCGTCGGCCAGCCGGTTCAGGGTCTCGTCGTGCGAGGCCACGTGCCGCTTGAAGGCGTCGCGCGTCTCCTCCGCCTCGGTGACGTCGCGGGAGATCCAGCCGGTGAAAGCCGCCCGGCAAGGCCGCGGTGGTGACCTGGAAGGCCCGCCGCTCGCCCTTCACCGTCGCCCAGCGCACGGCGGGCGGGCGGCCGGGCCTCGGGGCCTGGGCGCCGCCGTCGCCCTCGAACGCCAGGCCGCGCTCGCCGGCCTGGGCCAGGGTTCGCGCTTCGGCGGCGTCGAGCCAGGCGCGGTTGGCCCAGGCGACGGTTCCGTCCCGGCCGTGATCCAGGCGGGCCCCGGCTGGGCCTCCAGCAGGGCCGCGAACTGGCTGTCGACGGCCAGGCCCTCGTGCGACGTGCCGACGCGGCAGAGGCGCAGCCAGGCGACGGCGCCTGAGGTGCGGCCCTCCACGTCCAGCCGCGCGGTTGGGGTGTCGACGTGGAAGGCGCAGGCCTCGCCGCGTTCGAACAGGCCCTGCAGCAGGCGCGCGCGCTCCGCATCCCCCATCAGCGCCGCCACCACGGCCGCGGGCTCGGGCGCCGCGCCGAGCGCCAGGGCGCAGGCGGCGAAGGTCTCCTCGCCCCGAGATCAGCCGCGGATCGCCGGCCTCGACCGCCAGCACCGTCACGCCGAAGGCGTCGGCCCAGGCCTGCTCCCAGTCGACCCGGGCGCCGAGGGTGGCGAGGTTGGCGTCGATCTCCCGCGCCGTGGCCTTGGCGCGCCGGCGCTCGGCCAGCGCCCACAGCGCCCCGCCCGCCGCCATGGCCAGGGCCGCTCCGCTGGCGACCGACAGGAATTCAGAGACGGCCCATCAGCCCCTCACGGCCGCGGGGGCGGGCCCGGCTTTCGAATCAGTCCCGACCATAGGCCGCGCGGACCGGCCTGTGAATCCAGGGGATCGGCGGCCGCGCGCGCCCTATATAGGAGCGCAGGACCGCGCCATGTCCGTGAACTATCCCGTCGCCGCCAACGCCGAGGCCGCGCTGAACGCGCCGGCCGGCCGCGCCGCGCGCGAGCGGGACGCCCCGCGACCTCGCCGGCGCGCCGGTGACCTTCGTGCGCGAGCTGACCGGCCCGGCCTTCGAGACCCGCCGCCGCGGCCGAGGCCGCCTACGCCCCGCGCCTGGATGTCCAGGGCCGCGCGATCGCGCCGGAGGACCGCTATTGCGACCTCGCCGAGGTGGCGCTGGAGCCGGCCAGGCGCGAGGGCCAGGCCGAGCCGGTCTACGAGGCGGGCCATCGCTGGCCCCGGCCGCGGCGGCTGGTGAAGACGGTGTGGCGGCTGTCGATCGGCTACTGGCGCATCGCCGACCCCTCGGCCGCGACCGGTCCGGTCGCGCAGGCGCGGACCGTGCGGCGCACGGCGGGGAGGCGCTCGATCCCACCGTGCTGCGCGCCATGGCCGGTCAGCCGCTGCGCCCGGTCAAGCCGCAGCAGCCGCTGGACATCGGCCTCTTCGAAGTCCGCCCGCCCGACGCGCCCCACCTCGTCATCCCCGACGAATGACCATGGCCGACTGGACCGCCGCCCGCGCCCCGACCCTCGACGAGTTCGCCGCCCTGGCCGAAGCAGCCTTCGCCGGCCTGCCCGCGGAGTTCCGCGCCATGGCGGCGAGGTCGCCATGCGCGTGGCCGAATTCGCCGAGCCCGAGGTGCTGGACGAGCTCGGGATCGAGGACCCCTTCGAGCTGACCGGCCTCTACCACGGCGTGGACCTCGCCCGCCGAGCCTGTTCGACCCCCTGCCGCGCCAGTCGATGGTCGTGCTCTACCGCCGCCCGATCCTGGACGATGGTGCGACCGCGGCGACGTGACCCTGGGCGAGCTGGTCGCGCACGTGCTGGTGCACGAGATCGGCCACCACTTCGGCCTGTCGGACGACGACATCGAGGCGATCGAGGACGAGGCCTGAAGCACAGGGTTAATATTGCGCGACGAGCCAGGCGAGCGGACGTAGATTGCCTCATCCGCCGCGATCAGGAGACGAAGCATGCGCGTGGGCGTCCCCCAAGGAGATCAAGCACAACGAGTACCGTGTCGGCCTGACGCCGGCGGCCGTGCGCGAGTACGTCCATCGCGGCCACCATGTGCTGGTCGAATCCGGCGCGGGCCTCGGGGCCGGCTATGGCGACACCGCCTATCGCCGCGCGGGGGCGGAGATCGCGCCCGACGCCAAGACGGTGTTCGAGGGCGCGGACCTGATCGTCAAGGTCAAGGAGCCGCAGAAGCGCGAGTGGCAGCTGCTCGAGCGGCGCCACATCCTGTTCACCTACCTGCACCTGGCGCCCGACCCGGCCCAGGCCGAGGGCCTGCTGGCTCGCACTGCGCCGCGGTGGCCTACGAGACCGTCACCGACGCGCGGGGCGGCCTGCCGCTGCTGGCGCCGATGTCGGAGGTGGCCGGACGGATCGCGGTGTTCTCGGCCGGCGAGACCCTGCTCAAGCACAACGGCGGCATGGGGCTTCTGCTCTCGGCGTGCCGGGCGTGGCCCCGGCGCGGGTCTGCGTGCTCGGCGGCGGGGTGGTCGGCGCCAATGCGGCGCGGGATGGCCGCGGGCCTGGGCGCCGAGGTGGTGGTGGTCGAGCGCTCGATCCCGCGCATGCGCGAGCTCGACGACATCTTCATGGGCCGGGTGCTGACCCGCTATTCGACCCTGGACGCGGTGGAGGACGAGATCCTGCGGGCGGACGTGGTGATCGGCGCGGTGCTGACCGCCGGCGCCGCCGCGCCCAAGCTCGTGCGCCGCGAGCACCTCGCGCGGGATGCGGCCGGGCTCGGTGCTGGTGGACGTCTCCATCGACCAGGGCGGCTGTTTCGAGACCTCGCGGCCGACCACGCACGACGACCCGACCTTCGTGGTCGACGGGGGGTGGTGCACTATTGCGTCGCCAACATGCCGGGCGCAGCGCCGCGCACCTCGTCGGAAGCCCTCGGCCACGCCACCCTGCCCTTCGGCCTGCACCTGGCCGACAGGGGCCTGGACGCCCTGAAGGAGGACAAGCACCTCGCCAAGGGCCTGAACATCCTCGACGGCCAGGTCACCCACCCGGCCGTGGCGTCCGCCCTCGGCATGCCGTTCAGCGACCCCTACCGCGCCTGGATCGACGATTGACGCTCGATGCGGCGGGATGCAGCTTGGCCGTGTGTCGGCCATGGATTCAACATCGCCGCCGCCCGTCGAGGCGGATCTGCGCGCCGGCCACGTCCGCGCCCGTGCGAAGCTGTTCACGGAGATCTTGAAGACGGCAGGGATGCGACGGTGGGCAGCGGGGCCTTCGAGCCATTCCTGAAGGACAGCGTCTATCGGCCGTTCAACGTAGCCCTGGCCGGTGCGGGGTCTCGCCTTCCTGGTCCTCGCGCTCTATATTGCGCCCTACGGAGAGCGCCATGACTAGCTTCGAGTTCCTGGGCGTCACGTTGATGACGGTCGGCGGCATCATCGGTGTGGCCGCCCTGTTCAATAAGCGCGAACTCGACCGGCTGGAGCGGCTCGTCGCCCGGTATAGGGCCGAAGGCAAGCTCTGAGGCCCACCTGCGGCGGCGGCGTCTTGACGGGCAAAGCGGTCCCACCTACCTCGGCGGCATGGCGCTGCGCGACATCATCACTGTTCCCGACCCCTTGCTGAAGCAGGTCTCCACGCCCGTGGAGCGTGTCGACGACGACCTGCGCGCCCTGATGGACGACATGCTGGAGACCATGTACGCGGCCCCGGGCATCGGCCTCGCCGCCGTCCAGGTCGGCGTGCCCAAGCGGGTGATCGTCATGGATCTGGCCCGCGAGGAGGAGCCGCCGCAACCGCGCTACTTCGTCAATCCCGAGATCGTCTGGGCGTCCGAGGAGATGGCCGTCCGCGAGGAGGGCTGCCAGTCGGTGCCGGAGATCTACGACGAGGTCGAGCGGCCGGCGCGGGTGGAAAGTCCGCTACCTCGGCTACGACGGCCAGCCGGTCGAGGAAGACGCCGAGGGTCTGCTCGCCGTCTGCATCCAGCATGAGATGGACCACCTGAACGGGGTGCTGTTCATCGACCACCTGTCGCGCCTGAAGCGCGACCGCGCCGTGGCCAAGGTGAAGAAGGCGGCGAAGGAAGCCAAGGCGGCCTGATCAGCCGTCCTTGTTGTCGAGCTTGTCGGTCGCCTTGTCCGCTGAGTGCTTGGCCTCGACGCCGGCCTTGGCGAGGCTGTGCTTGGCCTCCACCGCGCCCTTCTTGATCTGCACCCCGGCGTCCTTGGCGGCCTTCTTGATGTCGGCGGCGGCGACGCGGACCTGTGGGTCGTGGGTGACGCTGTGGGCCGCGGCCTTCAGGTCGGCCGAGGTCTTGTTGGCGTCCGCCTTGCTGCAGGAGACGGCGAAGATCGCGACGAGGATGATGACGAGCGAGCGCACGGGCGGTTCCCCTTCCGGCCTGCGCAAGAACGGCGCGCTGCGGTGAAGGTTCCGACGCGGGCTTCACGCCGTGTCGCCGACGCGGCCGGCAGGGGCGGCAGCTCGGCCTTGGGATCGGCTTCCAGCAGGCGTGCGCAGAGGAGCTGGTCGGCCTTGACCGTTCCGTAGTCGTCGGCGCGCCACCCAGGGACGGGAGGCGATCTCCACCCACGCCTCGGCCATGCCGGTGACCTCGATCAGCGGCGGCGGCTGCTTCAGCACCCCGCGGATCGGCGTCGGCGCGGGCGCGCAGGCGCTCCATCACCGCGGGCACATCGGCGGTCAGCGGCACGTGGAAGACCGCGTCCGCCCGCCGCAGCTCGTGAAAGGTATGGTCGACGATCACGTCGCCGAAGATCTTGCCGTTGGGGATCACCACCTCAGCCCGTCCAGCGTCTCCAGCTCGGTGATGAACAGGTCCAGCGACCGCACCCGCCCACGCGGCCGACGGTCTCGACGATGTCGCCGACGCGATAGGGGCGGAACAAAAGGATCATCACCCCGGCCGCCACGTTCGACAGCGCCCCCTGCAGGGCCAGGCCACGGCCAGGGACGCCGCGCCCAGCACCGCGATGATCGAAGTGGTCTTGACCCCGAGCTGCGACAGCACCGCGACCACGCCGATGATGATCACGATGTTGCGGGCCAGCGAGCCGCCGAACACCTGCAGGGTGGGGTCGTCGGAATGGCGCCGGTTCAGCCGCCCGATCGCGCGGCTGGCCAGCCGCGCGGCCCAGGCCGACAGCCACAGGGTCAGCAGCAGGATCGCGATCGCGGCGCGAGGTTCACCGCCAGGTCGCTGCCGGTGAGATCAGCTTGTGCCAGAGGGTGGAGTCCTGGCTCAACGCCGCTTGGCCTGGTCGGCGGCCAGGACCACGGGCTGGACGAGCCCGGCGGGCGGTGCGGGCGATGCCATGGACTACCTGCGCTACGGTCGGACAGTGCTCCCCGGGCGGCAAACGGCCCTCGGCCAAGTCTGTTCCCCGTCGCCGCGCCGCCCTATTGGCTGACCACAGGATGCGTGCGATCCAGGCGACCTCGGCCAGGAGCACGACCCGGTCCGGATAGTCCGGGTTCAGCGAGCGCAGCTCCACCGCGCGGGCGGTGAGGCGGCGGATCTCCTTGGCGAGCACCTCGCCCTGCACGGTCTTGACCACCAC
>JBBCHF010000025.1:0-43535 GCA_037201645.1 Caulobacteraceae bacterium | reverse complement strand
GGACGCGGCCCTCCCTTGGCCGCCCGGTTTGTCCGGTCTAAACGGCCCCGATGACGGTTTCCAGCATCCGGCGCGCGACCCTGGACGATGCGGAAGTCCTGGCGGAGCTGGGGCTGACCACCTTCGTCGACACCTTCGCCCACCTCTATCCGCCTGAGGACCTCGCCGCCTTCCTGGCCGAGGCCTATGCGGAGGCGACGTTCGAGGCGTTCCTGACCCTGCCCGGCCACGCCCTCTGGCTGGCCGAGCGGGACGGCGAGGCGATCGGCTACGCCCAGGCGGGCCCTTGCGCCCTGCTCACCCGGAGGTCACGCCGGCCTGCGGCGAGATCAAGCGGCTCTATGTGCGCAAGTCCGCCCAGAACGACGGCGTCGGCAGGCCCTGCTCGGCGTCGCCCTGGACTGGCTTGCCGCGCCGGGTCGGCGGCTGTGGATCGGGGTCTGGTCCGAGAACCTCGGCGCCCAGCGCCTCTACGCCCGCCACGGCTTCCGCAAGGTCGGCGAATACTACTTCCCCGTCGGCGCCACCCTGGACCGCGAGTTCATCCTGAGCCGGCCGTAGGGGATGGTGCGCGCTGGCGGCCCGTTTCGCCCCGGCGTCACCCGTTCTCTACGCCGTCACCCTCGGCCTTGTGCCGAGGGTCCCTCGCGCCGCTGGCATTGAGTCCGGACGTCGGAGTGCGGGGTTGCGGAGGCAGGGACCCTCGGCACAAGGCCGAGGGTGACGGGTGTGGGGACCCTACCCCAGCAACGCGTGCGCGGCTTTCAGATCCTCCACGAAGTCGGCGTAGGCGGCGTGCTTGGCCGCCTCGTCGGGGATGCGCAGCAGGTAGGAGGGGTGGACGGTGATGAAGCCCTGGGCCTGGTCCTCGAGCTGGAAGGCCTGGCCGCGGCTCTTCATGATCGGCATGACCTTGCCGAACACCGACATCGCCGCCGTGCCCCCGAGCGCCACGATCACCCGCGGGCGCACAGCCGGCGCTCGTTCTCCAGCCACCAGCGGCAGGCCATGACCTCGCCGCGGTCGGGGGTCTTGTGCAGCCGGCGCTTGCCGCGCCGCTCGTGCTTGAAGTGCTTGACCGCATTGGTGACATAGGTCTCGCCGCGCGCCACCCCGGCGTCCTTCAGCGCCCGGTCGAGCACCGCGCCGGCGGGGCCGACGAACGGCTTGCCCTCCATGTCCTCCATGTCGCCCGGCTGCTCGCCGACCAGCATCATCGGCGCGTGAGGCGGGCCCTGGCCCGGCACGCCCTGGATCGCGTTGCGCCACAGGGTCGCAGCGGCGGCAGCCCTGGATCTGGCCGGCGATGTCGGCGAGCGAGCGCGGCTGGGCGCCCCTCGGCGTCCGGCGTCGGATCGTCCTGGCGGAACAGATCGTTCATGGCCGACCAACCCTTATCGCCGCCGAAGGGTTGCTAGCGCGCGATTGAGGCGGCCATGCAACGGGGCTAAGGCACAGCCGTGGCGTCGATTCCGACAACCCCCGACGAGTCCGGCGAAGCCCCTGTCTCAGGCATCGGGCGCCAGCTGGCCATCCTGGCGGTGGGCAGCGCCCTGTTCATGCAGTTCATCGACCAGACCGCCCTGTCGACGGCCCTGCCGACGCTGGCGCGCGCCTTCCACATCGAGCGATCAACCTGAAGCTGTCCTGACCAGCTACATCCTGGTCCAGGCCGTGGTGGTGCCGGCCAGCGGCTGGGCGGCCGACCGCTATGGCGCGCGGCGCATCTTCATGTGGTCGATGGCGTGTTCCTGATGGGCTCGGTGCTCTGCGGCCTGTCGCGGACGCTGGGCGAGCTGGTGCTGTTCCGCATTCTGCAGGGCGCCGGCGCGGCGATGATCATGCCGGTCGGCCGGATCATCGTCGTCGGCCAGAGCTCGCGCGAGCACCTGGTCAAGGCCATGGCCCTGCTGACCACCCCCGCCATGGTCGGCCCGATCATCGGCCCCCCGCTGACCGGCCTGATCCTGAAGGTCGCGAGCTGGCCGTGGATCTTCTACATCAACCTGCCGGTGGGCCTGCTCGGCATGTGGGCGGTGTGGTCGTTCGTGGCCAAGCGGCGCGAGCCGCACCCGGGGCCGTTCGACACCATCGGCTTCGTCCTGGCCGCCGTCGCCATGTCCACCACCATGGGCCTGGCCGAAACCCTGGGCTTCCACCTGATCCCCTGGACGGTGCAGATCGCCGCCCTGGCGGTGGCGGTCGCTCGATCGCCGCCTTCCTGCACCACGCCCGCCATGCGGAGAAGCCGGTGCTGGACCTGAGCCTCCTGAAGCTGCCCGCCTTCCGCGCCAGCACCACGGCGGCACCCTGATCCGCATCGGCATCGGGGCGACGCCGTTCCTGATGCCGCTCTTGCTGCAGATCGCGCTCGGCTGGAGCCGCTGAAGGCCGGCTTCCTGATCATCGGCATGGCCATCGGCGCCCTGGCCTCGCGCCCGCTGGCGCCGGTCATGCTGCGGCGGATGGGGGTTCCGCAACGTGCTGGTGGTGTCCGCCGTCCTGGTCGCCCTGCTGACAGCCATCCCCGGCCTGTTCCGCGCGACCACGCCCTTCGCCCTGATGTTCCTGGCCCTGGCCGCCGGCGGGTTCGTGCGGGCGACGCTGTTCACGGCCTCCAATGCGCTTGGCTTCGTGGAGGTCGAGCAGCGGATGGTCACCGCCGCCTCGACCCTGCAGGCGGTGGTGCTGCAACTCTCCATCAGCATGGGCATCACGGTCGGCGGCCTGGTGCTGCAGCTCGTGCGCCTGGGCGCCGGCCCCAAGATCACGCCGAGCCAGTTCACCATCCCGTTCTGCGTCGTGGGCGTGATGTCGCTGCTGGCCGTGCCGGTGTTCGCGCGCCTGCCCAGGACATCGGCTCGGACCTGAGCGGCCACCGCCGCCCCGCGCATCTGAGCCCCTGCTCCGATTACGATTGCGAACCATTCTCAACTATGCAAGGAACGGCGCGGCCGATCGTATCCGTAGTCAGAGCTGACCATGCCGCGTCTGTCCCCTCGCCTCCTCGCAGCCCTGATGGCGCTGCCCCTGATCGCCTGCGGCCAGCCAAAAGGCGGGGCGGACAAGGTGCTGAACCTCTACACCGCCCGCCACTACGACGCCGACCAGCAGATCTACGACGCCTTCGAGAAGAAGACCGGCATCCACGTCCGCTGGCTGGAGATGGCCGCGCCGCAGCTGATCGAGCGGGTCAAGGCCGAGGGCCCCGCCTCGCCCGCCGACGTGATCCTGATCGCCGACGCCGGCTCCCTGTGGCGCGCCCAGCAGGCGGGCCTGCTGCAGAAGATCGACGCGCCGGAGCTGGACGCCAAGGTGCCGCCGCAACTTCGCGACCCCAACGGCGAATGGTGGGCCTTCTCGCGCCGCGCCCGGGTGATCGCCTACGACAAGTCCAAGGTGAAGCCCGAGGACGTGGCGACCTACGAGTCCCTGGCCGACCCGAAGTTCGCGCACGGCCTGTGCATGCGGTCGTCGGACAACGAGTACAACCTGTCCCTGATGGCCGACTTCATCGCCCACTGGGGGCCGCAGAAGGCGCTGGACTGGGCCAAGGGCGTGGTCGCCAACTTCGCCGCCCGCCCCAGGGCGGCGACATCGACGAGATCCGCGCCATCGGCGCCGGCGCCTGCAAGGCGGCCCTGACCAACACCTACTACTACCTTCGGATCGCCGCCTCCAAGGCGCCCGAGGACGTGCGCACCGCCGCCGCCGTCGCCCTGGCCTTCCCCGAGCAGGACACCACGGGCGTGCACGTGAACATCTCCGGCGGCGGCGTCGCCGCCCACGCGCCGCACCCGGCCGCGGCCAAGGCCTTCCTCGACTTCCTGGTCAGCGACGAGGCGCAGAACATCTTCGCCGAGGGCAACCACGAGTTCCCCGCCGTGCCCACCGTGAAGCCGCCGCCGGACGTGGAGGCGGTGTCCCACTTCAAGGCCGACGCCCTGCCGCTGTCCCAGCTCGGCGTGCACCAGTCGGAGGCCCAGGACATCTACAACAAGGCCGGGTGGCGCTGAGGTGACGGCCCACGGGCCAGCCCTGGACGCGCCCGCCGCCCGGCCTTCCGGCTCCCCTGGCGGGGACGCGGCCGGCTCTCGCCGCTGCGGATCGCCGCCTATGTGGCCGCGGCCCTGGCGGTGCTGCCGATCGTCGCCATCCTGTGGCTGGCCGCCACCGGCCAGGGCGCCGCCGAGATCCCCCTGTCGCTGATCCTTCGCTATGGCGCGACCTCCGCGGCCCTGGGCGCCATGGTGGCGGTGGGCGCCACCGCGCTCGGGGCGTCGGCGGCCTGGCTGGTGGTGATGTACCGCTTCCCGGGGCGCAGCCTGTTCGCCTGGGCCCTGGTGCTGCCGCTGGCGGCCCCGGCCTTCGCGTGGCCTATGGCTACACCGACCTGTTCGACGTGGCCGGCCCGGTGCGCCACGCCCTGCGGCTGTGGTCGGGCGCGAAGTCTTCCCGTTCGAGATGCGCAGCCTGCCCGGCGCGGCCTTCGTGATGACCCTGGCCTTCTACCCCTACGTCTACCTGACCGCCCGGGCGGCCTTCATCACCCAGTCGGTCTGCGCGCTGGAGGCGGCGCGGTCGCTGGGCTCCAAGCCCTTCGAGGTGTTCTGGCGGGTGGCCCTGCCCCTGGCGCGGCCGCGCTGGCGGCCGGCGCGGCCCTGGCGGTGATGGAGACCCTGGCGGACTACGGGGCGGTGAACTTCCTGGGGTGCAGACCCTGACCACCGGCATCGTCCGCGCCTGGTCGGTCTATGGCTCGCCGGCCGCAGCGGCGCGGCTGTCCCTGCCCCTGCTGATCGCGGCCGGCGCCCTGCTCTGGCTGGAGCGGATGAACCGGCTGGGTCAGAGCTACGGCGCCTCGTCCGCCCGCTGGCGCACCCTGGTGCAGACGCCGCTTCCCGGCCTGCGCGGCTGGGCGGCCAGCGGCTTCTGCCTCCTGCTGCTCACCCTCGGCCTGCTGCTGCCGGCGGCCTGGCTGCTGGTGAAGGGCTGCAGGTCACCGCCGAGGTCGACGTTCCCCACGTTGCGCGCGCCGCCGGCGTCTCCCTGGCCCTGGCCGGGTCCGGCGCGGCGGTCACGGTGGGCCTGGCGTCCCTGCTGGCGTTCGGCGAGCGCAGGGGCCACTGGGCCAAGCGCCTGGCCAGCCTCGGCTACGCCACGCCCGGCGCGGTGATGGCCGTGGGCCTGCTGGCGCCCGCGAGCCTGGTCTGGCAGGGGCTCGGCGGCATGGGCGGAGGCGTGGCGACGAGCCTGGGCCTCCTGCTGTCGCCTATGCGGCGCGGCTGATGGCCTCCGCGCTGCAGCCGATCGAGGCGGGCTGGAGCGCGTCACCCCCTCGATGGATCGCGCCGCCCGCAGCCTCGGCGAGGACGAGGCCGGCGCCGTGCGGCGCGTGCACGCGCCGCTGATCCAGGGCGCGATGTGGACCGCGGCCCTGCTGGTGCTGGTGGACGTGCTGAAGGAGCTGCCGGCGACCCTGATCCTGCGGCATTCAACTTCGACACCCTGGCGGTCCTGGCCGACCGCTACGCCGGCGACGAGCGCCTGGGCCAGGCCGCCTGGCCGGCCCTGCTGATCGTGCTGGCCGCCGCCGGGCCGATCATCGTCCTGTCGCGCAAGGTCATGGCCTCGCGGCCCGAGAACGCCCGTGACCCCCGCCATCGAGGTCAAGGCCGCGCGGCGGATGTTCGGGGCCAAGGCGGCCGTGGACGGGGCGAGCCTGGACCTGCAGCCGGGCCGCATCGCCTGCCTGCTCGGCCCCTCCGGCTGCGGCAAGAGCACCCTTTTGCGCCTGATCGCGGGCCTGGAGCCGCTCGACGGCGGGGAGATCCTGGCCGACGGCCGGGTCCTCTCCGGCCCCGGCGTGCACGTGCCCCCCGAGGACCGCGACATCGGCATGGTGTTCCAGGACTACGCCCTGTTCCCGCACCTGACCGTGCTCGACAACGTCGCCTTCGGCCTGAAGCGCCTGCCGCCGGCCGAACGGCGGGCGCGGGCCATCGCCCAGCTCGAGCGCGTGCGCATGGCCGACCGCGCCAAAACCTATCCCCAGGCCCTGTCCGGCGGGGAGCAGCAGCGGGTGGCCCTGGCCCGCGCCCTGGCCCGCGAACCGCGCGCCGTGCTGCTGGACGAGCCGTTCTCGGGCCTCGACGGCCGGCTGAAGGCCGAGGGTGCGCGACACCACCCTGAAGGCGCTGCGCGAAGCCTCCGCCACCGCCCTGATCGTCACCCACGACGCCGAGGAGGCCATGATGATGGCCGACGACCTGGCCCTGATGCTGGGCGGGCGCATCCTGCAGGCGGGCCTGCCGCGCGACTGCTACCTCGACCCCGCCTCGCCCGAAGCCGCCCTGCTGCTGGGCGAGGCCAACATGCTGCAGGCGACCGTGGCGGACGGCGCGGCCGTCACCGCCTTCGGCGCGATCCCCTGCGCCATCGCCGGGCCCTCAGCCCTGGTGGTCGCCCGGCCGGAAGGGCTGATCTGGACGCGGACGGCGCGCCCGCCACCGTGGCGGAGGCGCGCTTCGCCGGCCCCTACGTGGCCCTGACGCTTCAGGCGGACGGCGCGACGGCGGCCTGCCGCGTCTCCCCCGCCGGCGCGCCGGAGCGGGGCGCGAAGGTTCGGGTGCGGCTCGACCCCGTCTTCTGCAAGGCCTTCCCCGCGCCGGCCGCCTGAACGCCTCCGCAGGTTGCCCGAGCGCAATTGCGCCGTCGCCGGCAGAGCGTATCCTCTGCGGCGATCTCGGCGTCGGCCGTGGACGCCGTTCAGGAGTCCGCCATGCTCAAGTCTGTCCCGCTCGCCCGCGCCGCCAGCCTGGCGGCCGCCCTGACCATAGCGTCGTCCGCTGTGGTCGCCCCGGCCGCGGCGCAGCCGCAGGGTCCGCCGCCGGCGCCGCCGCCGTCCGACGCGCCGCCCGACTATCAGCCCGGCTACGCCTACGGCGGCTCGGACGTCCAGCCGCCCGAGGGCTACGGATCGCGCGACCAGTCCTATGACAGCTCCGCCCGCGCCCGGCAGGAGGACGAGCGCTACGCCGACGACGTGCAGCGCTGGTCGGCCGAGAACTGCGTGGAGCAGCGCAACCAGAACGCTGCGGCCGGCGCCGTGATCGGCGGCGTGCTCGGCGCCATCATCGGCTCCAACATGGCCGGACGGCACGAGCGGACCGGCGGCGCCCTCTTCGGCGGCGCGGCCGGCGCATGGCCGGCAGCGCCATCGGCGCCTCGTCCACCAGCCCCGGCTGCCCGCCCGGCTATGTGGTCCGCGCCGGCGCCCCGCCCCTGCCGCCCTACGCCTTCTACGGCGGCTACTACTACGTCGCGCCTCCGGGCTACCGGCCGTGGATCTGGTACGGCGGCCACTGGGTCTATCGGCCCCTACCCCTACCATCGCTACTGGTACCGCTACGAGCACCCGGGTCACTGGCGGCGCTGAGGCGCCGCCGCGCCGGCGGCCCCACCGCCGAGCTTGACCTGAAGGCGCCCCGTCCTATTGATGCCCGCCATTCGTGCAGGAGCGCCAAGTGGCCGAAGATCCGGACCAGTGGGACATCGACACCAAGCTCGTCCGCGGCGGGCTGGCGCGGTCGCCCTATGGCGAGACGTCCGAAGCCCTGTTCCTGACCCAGGGCTACGTCTACGAGAGCGCGGACTCCGCCGAGGCGCGCTTCAAGGGCGAGGAGCCGGGGTTCGTCTATTCCCGCTACGCCAACCCCACCAACCGCATGTTCGAGGAGCGGCTGGCGCTGCTGGAGGGCGCGGAGGCGTGCCGCTCGACCGCCTCGGGCATGAGCGCGGTGCACCTGGCGCTGATGGGCCTGCTCAAGGCCGGCGACCATGTGGTGGCCGGACGGGCGCTGTTCGGCTCGTGCCGCTGGATCATCTCCCAGTGGCTGCCGCGGTTCGGGGTGGAGTCCACCCTGGTCGACGGCCGCGACGTGGAGGCCTGGCGCGCCGCCATGCGCCCCAACACGCGCGCCGTGTTCCTGGAATCCCCGGCCAACCCGCTGCTCGAGCTGGCGGACGTCGCCGCGGTCGCCGCGATCGCCCATGAGGCGGGGGCGAAGGTGGTGATCGACAACGTCTTCGCCACGCCCATCTTCCAGAAGCCGGTCACGCTCGGCGCCGACATCGTGGTCTATTCGGCCACCAAGCACATCGACGGCCAGGGCGGGTGCTGGGCGGCGCCGTGCTCGGCAAGACCGAGCTGCTGGACGAGGCCTATCGCGACCCGATCCGCCACACCGGCCCGACCATGTCGGCGTTCAACGCCTGGGTGCTGCTGAAGGGCCTGGAGACGCTGGACCTGCGCGTGCGCCGCCAGGCGCAGACGGCGCTGGCGCTCTGCGACCTGTTCGCCAGCCATCCGAAGGTGAAGAGCTTCCTCTATCCCTATCACCCCAGCCACCCGCAGTACGAGCTCGCCAAGCGCCAGATGAGCGGCGGCGGCACAGTGGTGGCGCTCGACCTCGGCGGCAAGGACGCGGCGTTCAACATGCTGAACGCGCTGGAGATCGTGGACATCTCCAACAACCTCGGCGACGCCAAGTCGCTGATCACCCATCCGTCCACGACCACCCACCGTTCCCTGACGGACGAGGAGCGGGCCTCGCTCGGCCTGACCGAGGGGTGCGTGCGGCTGTCGGTGGGGCTGGAGGCGGCCAGCGACCTCCTGCGCGACCTGTCGCGCGCGCTGGACAAGGCGTGAGGCGGATCCCGCGCCGCTCCGGCCTGCGCGGGTCGCCGGTCTACGAGGCGCGCACGGACGGCATCGTCGTGCGGGTGATCGCCAGCTACCTGGCCGACCAGTCCGAGCCCGAGGAGGGCCAGTACCTCTGGGCCTACATGGTCGAGATCGAGAACCACGGCGGCGAGACCGTGCAGCTCGTCTCGCGCCGCTGGGTCATCACCGACGCCCTGAACCGGGTCGAGGAGGTCGAGGGCGAGGGCGTGGTCGGCGAGCAGCCGCTGCTGAAGCCCGGTGAAGCGTTCCGCTACACCTCCGGCTGCCCCCTGCCGACGCCGTCCGGCGCCATGCGCGGCAGCTACCGCATGGTCAGCGACAGCGGCCGCACCTTCGACGTCGACATCCCCGAATTCTCGCTCCATCTGCCCGGCGCCGGCCGCACCGTGAACTGACGCGATCCAAGCGAAGCATTGGACTACGGCCGAAGAGGGCGTAGCGTCGCACCGGGGCGTCTCTTCAGGCTTGGACACGGCAAGGATAGGGAGCACTCATGCGATACGGAACGATCGGCGCGGCGGCGGCCATCTGCCTGGCGCTTGCAGGCGCGGCTCAGGCGAGGACGGTTCACTTCAGCGCGGCGCTAACGGGCGCCGGCGAGGTTCCGCCGAACGCAACCACCGGAACGGGCGAGGTGACCGCCGCGCTCGACACCGACACCAAGACCTTCGACTACACGGCGACCTATTCGGGCCTGACGGGGCCGGCCGCGGCCGCCCACTTCCACGGCCCGGCCGCGCCCGGCGCGAACGGCCCGCCCGTGGTGCCCGTGCCCCCGGCCAACCTGGCCAGCCCGATCAGGGGATCAGCCAAGCTGACCGACGCCCAGATCGCGGACCTGACCGCCGGCCGCTGGTACTTCAACGTCCACACCGCCGCCCATCCCGGCGGGGAGATCCGCGGCCAGTTGGCGCCGGCGCGATAGGCGGCGACCGCACGCATGGCTTGATCCGCCCGCGGCCAGGCTCCAAACCCCTCCGGTCGAGCTTGTCCGCATGATGCAGATGCTGATCACCCTGTCCGCGGCCGCCGCGGCCGCCGCCTCGCCGGGGGCAGCGGCGGCCCCGCCGCCGGGCCTCTCCCCGTACGCGTCCGCCGTGCAGCAGCAGGCGGCGATGGCGGCTGGCGCGGTCACGGCGGAGGCGCTGGTGCGGGCCGACATCGCCCGCATCGGCGCGCTCGACCATGCCGGCCCGCGGCTGAACGCGGTGATCGCCCTGAACCCGCACGCCCTGGCCGACGCCCGCGCCGCCGACCGCGAGCGCGCGGCGGGGCATGTACGCGGGCCGCTGCATGGCGTCGCCATCCTGCTCAAGGACAACATCGAGTCCGACGACGGCACGGCCACCACCGCCGGATCCCTGGCGCTGAAGGACAACGTGACCGGCCGCGATGCGCCGGTCGTACGGCGACTGACCGACGCCGGAGCGGTGATCCTCGGTAAGGCCAACCTGTCGGAATGGGCCAACTTCCGCTCGACCCGCGCGGTCGGCGGCTGGAGCGCGGTGGGAGGCCTCGTCCGCAACCCCTACGCCCTGGACCGAACCGCCTGCGGCTCCAGCGCCGGATCGGCCGTGGCGGTGGCGGCGGGGTACGTGGCCGCGGCGCTGGGCACCGAGACCGACGGCTCGATCATCTGCCCCGCAGCGGCCAGCGGCGTAGTCGGGTTCAAGCCGACCGTGGGCCTCGTCCCGCGCACCTTCATCGTGCCGATCTCGCCCGAGCAGGACACCGCCGGCCCGATCGCCCGCACCGTCGCCGACGCCGCCGCGGTGCTGACCGTCATCGCCGGCTCCGACCCCGCCGACCCCAGCTCGGCCGCCGCCGATGCGCACAAGATCGACTACGTCGCGGCGCTGGACCGCAACGCCCTGAAGGGCGCGCGGATCGGGGTGCTGCGGGGCGCGGTCGACCGCTCGCCCCAGACCGATGCGGTGTTCGCCCAGGCCCTGGCCGTGCTGTGGAGCCAGGGGGCGGAACTGGTGGACGTGCGCCCGCCGTCCGACGCCCAGGCCGCCGTGCTCGACGCCGCCGAGACGGACGCCATGCGCGCGGAGTTCAAGGCGGCGATCAACGCCTACCTCGCCGCCGCCGCGCCGGCGGTGCGCGCGCGCACCCTGGACGACCTGATCGCCTTCAACGCCGCCACCTCGGCCGAGACCGCCCTGTTCGGCCAGGAGATGTTCGAGCTGTCGGCCAAGAGCCCGCCCCTGACCGATCCCGACTATCGGCAGAAGCGCGCCACGGCCGACCGCCTCGCCGGGCCCGAGGGGCTGGACCGGATGATGCGCGAGGCGGGGGTGGAGGCGATCGTGGCCGAGAGCGGCGGCCCGGCGTCGGTGGTGGACCCGGTCAACGGCGGCCTCTATCTCGGCTCGCCGACCACCCTGCCCGCGGTGGCCGGCTATCCGCACCTGACCGTGCCGATGGGCCGGGTCGCAGGCCTGCCGGTGGGCCTGTCGTTCATCGGCCCGGCCTGGTCGGACGCCCGCATCCTGTCGCTCGGCTACGCCTTCGAGCAGGCGACGCTGGCGCGCATCGACCCGCAGTTCCCGCCGTCGGTCAACGCCCGCGCCGACATCGCGGCGGCCTATGACGTGAAGCCCTGATCCGGATCAACGACGGCGGGCGGCGAGGCGGCCAGGGTGGCGGCCGAACCATAAGGAAGCCGCCATGTCCAAGCCGGACCACACCCAGACCCGGGCCCATCTGATCGGCGGAGGGATCGCCTCGATGGCGGCCGCCGCCATCCTCATCCGCGACGGCGACCTGCTCGGCCGCAACATCACCATCTACGAGGCGCAGGACCGCCTGGGCGGCAGCCTGGACGGCTCGGGCGATCCCGAGCACGGCTACATGGTCCGCGGCGGGCGGATGATCGAGCGCAAATACCTGTGCACCTACGACCTGTTCGGCTCGATCCCGACGCTGGACGGGACGCAGACCGTGACCCAGGAAATCTTCCAGTGGAACGAGACCATGCGGACCGACTCCAAGGCCAGGCTGGTCCGCGCCGGCCATAAGATCGACGCGCCGGAGTTCGGCCTCACCGAGCGGCAGATTCTGACCATCGAAAAGCTGGTGCTCGAACCGGAGGCCATGCTCGGCGACAGCCGCATCTGCGACCACTTCGACGAGGCGTTCTTCCGCACCAATTTCTGGATGATGTGGGGCACCACCTTCGCGTTCCAACCCTGGCACAGCGCCGTGGAGCTGAAGCGCTACCTGATCCGCTTCACCCACATGGTGTCCGGCTTCAACGAGCTGCGCGGCATCATGCGCACGGTCTACAACCAGTACGACTCCCTGGTCCTGCCCCTGCGCAAGTGGCTGCAGGAGCGGGGCGTGGACTTCTGCACCAACCTCACCATCACCGACGTCGTGTTCGCCGAGCGCAACGGCGAGACGCGGGTGGAGGCCATCGTCGGCCAGACGGCGGGCGAGTCGGTGCGGATGGACGTCGAACCGCGCGACCTGGTCATCGCCACCCTGGGCTCGATGACCGACGCCTCCGCCATCGGCGGCATGGACGCGCCGGCCGCGCTGAACGGCAAGGCCGAGGGCGCCGCCTGGACCCTGTGGGAGAAGATCGCCGCCGGCCGGCCCGAACTCGGCCGCCCCGAGCGCTTCTCTGGCCATGTCGACGAGTCCAAGTGGCTGTCCTTCACCACCACCCTGAAGACGCCGGCCTTCTTCGACCACGTCCGCGACTTCACCGGCAACGTGCCGGGCGAAGGCGGGCTGGTGACGTTCACCGATTCCAACTGGCTGATGTCGATCGTGCTGCCGCACCAGCCGCACTTCATCGGCCAGCCGGACGACGTGCAGGTGTTCTGGGGCTATGGCCTGAACGTCGACGCGCCGGGGAACTTCGTGAAGAAGCCGATGGCCGCCTGCACGGGGCGCGAGCTGATGACCGAGCTGCTGGGCCACCTCGGCGTCCCGGACCAGGCCGGCGCGATGCTGGAGGGCGCGATCTGCCTGCCCTGCATGATGCCGTTCATCACCAGCCAGTTCCTTCGCCGCAAGAAGGGCGACCGCCCGCCGGTCCACCCCTCCGGCTACGCCAACTTCGCCGTCACGGGCCAGTTCTGCGAACTGCCGGACGACGTGGTGTTCACGGTGGAATATTCCGTGCGCTCGGCGATGACGGCGGTCTACGAGCTGCTCGGCCTGGACCGCAAGCCGCCGGAGGTCTTCAAGGGCCAGCTGGAGCCCGGCAACCTCGTCAAGGCGTTCCGCGCCCTGCACGACATGGACGACGCGGGCGTCCGGATCGCGCGGGAGCTGGCGCGCTAGCTTTTGGAGAGTTCCCGGGAGCGGTGGACGGCGGCGGCGGCGGCTTCCCGCATCAGCGGGCCGAGGCCGCGCTCGCCCATCAGCACCTTCAGCGCCGCTTCGGTCGTGCCGCCGGGCGAGGTCACCTGGCGGCGCAGCTCCGAAGGCTCCTCGCCGGACTGCGCCAGCAAGGCGGCCGCGCCGACGATGGTCGAGCGGGCCAGGGTGCGGGCGGCGTCGGGCGAGAGGCCCTCGGCCTCTCCGGCCGCTTCGAGCGCCTCGACGAAGGCGTAGAGATAGGCGGGGGCCGAGCCGCAGACGGCGGTCGCCGCGTCCATCAGGTCCTCGTCCTCGAGGTCGGCGACGCCGGCCACCGGATCGAGCAGGGCGTGCGCCGCGGCCCGCGCCCGCGCATCGGCGGAAAACACCGCCGCCGCGCCCTGGCCGACGGCCACGGCGGTGATCGGCATGACCCGCGCCACGGCCCGCCCGCCGAACGCCTCGGCGAGGTCGGCCGCGCGCACCCCGGCGGCCACCGACACCACCACGGCGTCCGCAGCCAGATGCGGGACGATCCCGGCCGCCGCCTCGCGCCACATCTGCGGCTTGACCGCCAGCAGCACCGTCGCGGCGTCCGCCAGCTCGGCCGGGGGAGGGTTCAGGCGCGCGCCGGCCTCGGCCGCCGCCAGGGCGGCCTGCGAGGGATGGGGATCGACGATGAGGAGGTCGTGCGGCGCGAACGCCTGCTTCAGCGCCCAGCCCTGCAGCAGGGCGCCGCCCATGCGGCCTGCGCCGAGGACCAGGATCGGTGTCGTCACGGAAGCTCCGCCTAGGCTTGGCCGACGGTCTCGAACATGCAGGCGGCCATCGCCTCTTCCGGCGTGCGCCCGCCCTTCAGGAGGAAGTCGAACGCCGGATAGAACCGGTCCGCCGCCTCCACCGCCGCGTCGATCATCGAGGCGGCCTGGGCCATGGTCGGCCGCTCGCCGTGCGGCAGGGACATGGCGCTGCGGAACACGACCTCGCCGTCCTCGGCCCAGAACTCGAAGTGGCCGAGCCAGACGCGCGGGTTGATCAGGGCCAGCAGCTCGTAGCACGACTGGCGCTGCGCCTTGGTGGCGCGCAGGTCGAGCGAGACGCACAGCTGCAGGCAGTCCGCTTCCGGCCGCCAGGCGAACCACAGCTCGTAGTCCTTCCAGTCCCCGGCCAGGGCGAACGCCAGGTCGCCTTCGTCCGAGCGGTCGAAGGCGAGGTTCTCGGCGGTCAGGACGCGTTCGACCACGTCCAGGGGATCAAGGGCGAATTCCACGTCTTCTTCCGGGTGGGGCATGTCCATGGTTCGCGGTCCTTGCGGGGACTCGCCGGGCAGACGCCCCGGCGACTCGCCGTCGAGTGTCTAAGCTAATCTGCTTCGCGCTGGTCGTCTCAACCAGCTTCTTCCGGAGCGCGAGCTGTGGCGGCCGGCTCGCCCTTCAGGCGGCTGACCTCCTCGCGCAGGGCCGTGATCTCGGCCCGCATCGCCTCGAACTCGTCGCGGCGCACAAAATCCATCTCGGCGGCCAGCTTGTCGAGCTGGGCGCGGACGGCGGCCTTGGCTTCCTCGCCGGCGGCCTGGGCCAGGCCCATGGCGGCGGTGGTCAGCTTGGAGACCTCGTCGAGAAAGGGATTTTGCGTCTGCATGTGCGGGGGACCTCGGGGGGAGCCGTTCCTCTATATGGGATTCAGGACGCGTTTGCGAAGGGATCGCGCGCGGCCGGTCTCCCCAGCCGCCGCGAGCCCTGCTAGACGGGGCGCGCAAGAGGGGGCCGCCGTGATCTTTCCCGACATCAATCCCTACGTCCCCTTCCTCGGGCCCTACGCCTTCAACCTGGGCGCCTGGCATGTCGGGCCGATCGGGGTGCGCTGGTACGCCCTGGCCTATATCGCGGGCATCGTGATCGGCTGGCGCTACGCCATCGCCATGGTCGGCAATCCGCGCCTGTGGGGCGTGCGCCAGCCCACCGCCACCAAGCCGCAGGTCGACGACCTCGTGCTGTGGGTCACGCTGGGGGTGGGATCGGCGGGCGGCTCGGCTCGATGATCTTCTACAACACCGACACCCTGCTCTCGCACCCGCTGGACGCGTTCAAGATCTGGAACGGCGGAATGAGCTTCCACGGCGGCATGATCGGGGTGGCCATCGCCATCGTGCTGTTCGCACGGGCCAACAAGATCGACATCCTGCGGCTCGGCGACCTGATCGCGCCCTGCGCGCCGATCGGCCTGTTCTTCGGGCGCATCGCCAACTTCATCAACGGCGAGCTGTGGGGCCGGCCGACCCACGTCCCCTGGGGCATGGTGTTCTGCAACAGGACCATCATGGCCGAGTACGGCGGAGACTGCCCCGCCCGGCTACCTGCCCCGCCATCCGAGCCAGCTCTACGAGGCGAGCCTGGAGGGGATCGCCCTGTTCCTGATCCTGCGCTGGGCCACCCACAAGGCGCACTGGCTGCAGCGCCAGGGCGCCGTCACCGGCCTGTTCCTGGCCTGCTACGGCCTGTTCCGCATCAGCCTGGAGAACGTGCGCGAGCCGGACGCCGACATGCCCCACTTCCCGCTCGGGCTGACCATGGGGATGATGCTGTCGGCGCCGATGATCCTGGTCGGCCTGTGGCTGATCTGGCGCTCGCGCCGCCGCCCGCTGGAGCCGCAGCCGGCGGGATGAGCCTGCTCCAGCGGCTCAAGGCGCAGATCGCCCAGGGCGGGGCCGATGACCGTCGCCGACTACATGACCGCCTGCCTGCACGACCCGCAGGACGGCTATTACGCCACCCGCCCGCGGCTGGGCGAGGACGGCGACTTCATCACCGCCCTTTGGTCTCCCAGATGTTCGGCGAGCTGATCGGCCTGTGGTCGGCGGAGGCCTGGGCGCGGCTCGGCAGGCCCGCCCGCGTCGCCTGGGTGGAGGTCGGGCCGGGCGACGGGACGCTGATGGCCGACGCCCTGCGCGCCGGCCGCGCCGCGCCGGACTTCCTCGCGGCGGCCGAACTCTGGCTGGTCGAGCCGAGCGGCCCGTTGCGGGATCTGCAGCGTGAGCGGCTGGCCGGCGCGCCGTGCGAGCCGCGCTGGATCGGCTCGCTTGAGGAGTTGCCGGGCGACGCCCCGGTGATCCTGGTCGCCAACGAGGTGCTGGACTGCCTGCCCGCACGCCAGTTCGTCCGGACCGACCGCGGCTGGGCCGAGCGGCGCGTCGGGCTGGACGCCGTCGGCGAACTGGCGTTCGGCCTGATGCCTTGCGCGCCGCCCCCGCGCCGTCGACGCGCCGCCGGGGGCGATGGTCGAGGGTCTCCGCCGCCCAGGAGGCGTTCGGCGCGGCGGTCGGCGCGATCGTGGCGCGGCGGGGTGGAGCGGGGCTGCTGATCGACTACGGCCGCGCCGAGCCGGGCTTCGGCGACACCCTGCAGGCGCTCCGCCGACACGAGAAGCAATCGCCGCTGGCGGCGCCGGGCGAGGCGGACCTGACCGTCCACGCCGACTTCCCCGCCGTCCTGGCGGCCGCGGCGGCGCAGGGCGCGGGCGCCAGCCGCATCCTGACCCAGGCCGCGGTCCTGCGCCGGCTGGGGATCGAGGTGCGCGCCGCCGCCCTCGCCCGCGCCCGGCCGGACCGGGCCGGCGTGATCGCCCGCCAGCTCGACCGGCTGGTGGGCCCAGGCCAGATGGGCGAACTGTTCAAGGCGGCGTGCATTTATTCGGCGGGCCTCGTCCCGCCCGGTTTCGAGGAGGACTGACGCCTTGGTCCCGACGCTCCAGTCCGATCTGCTGGCCGCCCTGCCCGGTGTGCGCCACGCCTTCTTCACCCGCCGCGGGGGGCGTCTCCAAGGGCGTCTACCGCAGCCTGAACGTCGGCCAGGGCTCGCGCGACGATCCCAATGCCGTGGCCGAGAACCGCGCCCGCGCCGCGGCCGTCTTCGAGATCGAGTCGCCGCGCCTGCTGACCTGCTTCCAGGTGCATTCCTCCATCGCCGTGGCCGCCGACCATCCGTGGGGCGAGCGGCCGGAGGCGGACGCCGTGGTCACCGCTGCGCACGGCCTCGCCTGCGGCGCCCTGGCCGCCGACTGCGCGCCGGTGCTGATCGCAGACGCCGAGGCCGGCGTCGTCGGCGCCGCCCACGCCGGCTGGCGCGGCGCGCTCGGCGGGGGTGGTCCAGGCCGCCGTCGACGCGATGGTCAAGCTCGGCGCGGAGCCGTCCCGCATGGTCGCCGCAGTCGGCCCCTGCATCGGGCCGGCCTCTTATGAGGTCGGGCTGGAGTTCCTGGAGACCTTCGCCGGCAAGGCGGGCTCGGAGCGGTTCTTCCGGCCCGCCGCGCGCGAGGACAAGCGCCTGTTCGACCTGCCAGCCTTCGTGCTGGACCGGCTGGCCCAGGCCGGCGTGGCCAGGGCCGAGTGGATCGGGCGCGACACCTACGCCGAGCCGGACGAATTCTTCTCCAACCGACGCGCCGTCCACCGCCAGGAGACCGACTACGGCCGTCTGCTCTCGGCCATCATGCTGACCGGCCGATAGCGGCGCCGAAGGCTCAGTCTGCGGAGTTTCGCGCGGCCCCCTTGCCCCCGCCGGCTCGGCTGTTAGAAGCCCGAGGCGACAGTTCGGGGCCCCATCGAGATGAAGCTGATCGCCGGCAACTCCAATCGACCGCTGGCCAAGGCGATCGCCGAACACCTCGATGTTCCCCTGACCGGGCCCAGGTGCGCAAGTTCGCCGACAACGAGGTCTTCGTGGTCATCGAGGAGAACGTCCGCGGCGAGGACGTCTTCGTGATCCAGTCGACCTCCTATCCGGCCAACGACAACCTGATGGAGCTTCTGATCTGCATGGACGCCCTGACGCGGGCGTCGGCCAAGCGGATCACCGCCGTTATGCCCTACTTCGGCTACGCCCGGCAGGACCGGAAGACCGGCGGGCGCACGCCGATCTCGGCCAAGCTGGTGGCCAACCTGATCACCCGCGCCGGCGCCGACCGGGTGCTGACGATGGATCTGCACGCCGGCCAGATCCAGGGCTTCTTCGACATCCCCACCGACAACCTCCTGGCCACGCCGGTGTTCGCCGCCGATGTGCAGAGCCACTATCGCGACGCCTCGGACCTGATGATCGTCTCGCCGGACGTCGGCGGTGTGGTGCGCGCGCGGGGCGCTCGCCCAAGCGGCTCGACGCCGACCTCGCCATCGTCGACAAGCGCCGCTCCGGTCCCGGCCAGATCGAGGCCATGACCATCATCGGCGACGTCAAGGGCCGCCGCTGCCTGCTGTTCGACGACATCGCCGACTCCGCCGGCACCCTGTCCAGCGCCGCCACGGCCCTGATCGAGGAAGGCGCGACCGAGGTCTCCGCCTACGTCAGCCATGGCGTGCTATCGGGCGGGGCGGCCCAGCGGGTGCACGATTCAGCGCTGAAGGAGCTGGTGGTCACCGATTCGATCGAGGCTTCCGACCTCGTGCGCGGCTGCGCCAAGACGCGGCACGTGACCATCGCCCCCCTGATCGGAGAGGCGATCCGCCGCATCGCCAACGAGGAATCGGTCTCCAAACTGTTCGACTGAGCCGAGGCGGACGCGTTGTGGTATACGGACCGGTAACCATGTCGGCGGCTAGGTTCGGCCATCGATCTGCTTTAGACTTCCGCCTGACAGTATCCGCCTGGGGGATTTAGGGTCATGACCATCGCCAAGCAGCCCGTCCTGGCCAGCTTTGCCGTAATGCTCGGCGCCCTGTTCTTCGCGACCGCCGCCTCCACGCCGGCCGCGGCCTTCTCATTCGGCAAGAAGAAGGCGCCGGTCGCCGTGGCCCCGCCGCCAGAACCGGAAATCGCGGTCGGCCCGCCGGCCCTGGCATCCTACGTCATCGACGCGGCCAGCGCCTACGCCAGCTACATGCGGACCACCTCCGGCATCGGCAGCCAGTTCGCCGACGGGCCGTCGGTGATGACCGCCGTGCGCCTGGGCGTGCACTCCGAGCACCACCAGCTCCAGCAGGGCGAGATCGCCTACGCCGCCATCGTGGCGCTGCAGGACCCGACCTTCGTGGCCGCCGTGCGCGGGTTCGGCAAGCACGCCTCGACGCGCGACGAGGTCGTCCGCGACATCCTGGCCAACCCCGCCTACGTGATGTCGCTCGACGGCCACGAGAGCGCCGCGGGCCTGATCCAGGCGACCCTGCATGGGCAGGGCGATCGGCTGAGGGCGGCGGGCCAGCTCGTGCGCCAGGCCTCCTACGACATCCAGCTCAAGGCGGCCTGGTCCAAGAAGCCGGCGGCCAACCAATCCGACCTGCTCTCCGACGCCAAGACCCTGTCGGCCACGGGCATAGACGCGGCGCCGGACATGCGCGCCTCGCTGCTCCAGGCCTCCACCGGCCGCGGCGGCCCTGGCCCTCGCCAGCGCGCCGCCGGTCAAGCCGCCCTACACCGACGCGGTGGTGCGCGGCATGGCCCTGGCGGCGCTGGCCGTGCTCGGACAGGCCGGCGACGACCACCTCGACTACGTCACCCCGCTCCTGACCAGCGACGGCGACGCCTTCTGCTTCAACATGTCGAAGCTGAACCTCTACCAGTGCCTCTCGGTGGCCAAGCCCTACTATGAGGACATGTACTGCCTGGGCCTGCACGCGATGATGGACACCGGCCAGTGCGTGATGAGCTCGGCGGGCGATCCGCCGGCCGCGCCGCTCGCCGAGGCCACCGTCTCGGCGGCGGCGCCCGCGACGACGCCGGCCGCCGTCTCCAGACCCCGCCCGCCAGCGCCCTGGCCGCCGCGGTGCTGCCCGTCTCCACCGCCCGGTAGAGGGCGCGATCCGGCGCCGCCAGTCGCGCGGCGGAGCGGTTGCGCGGCCGAATGGAAGCGTGTATCTAGCCGCGCTCTTTCGTAGGGACCAGATGCACGCCGCGCGGCCGCGCGGCGGTTTCGTTTTGAGGCAGGGCCATGGCCGAGATCGTGCTCAACGTTGAAGTCCGCCAGGGGACCGGAACGGGCTCCGCCCGCGCCGTGCGCCGCCAGGGCAATGTGCCGGGCATCCTCTACGGCGGCCCGCGCGGCCCGGTGCCGGTGTCGGTGCGCTCCAACGAGTTCCGCAAGGCCCTCTACACCGGCAAGCTGCTCGGCCACCTCGTCACCCTGAAGTACGGCGACGAGAGCCAGCCGGTCATCGCCAAGGACGTGCAGTTCCACCCCGTCACCGACGAGCCGGTGCACTTCGACCTCTACCGCGTCGAGGAGCACCAGCTGATCCGCATCTCCGTGCCCGTGCACTTCCGCAACCAGGAAGCCTCGCCCGGCATCAAGCGCGGCGGCACGCTGAACATCGTGCGCCACGAAGTGGAAGTCATGGCCCCGGCCGACGCCATCCCCGAGGAGCTGGTCGCTGACCTGACGGCCTGGAGATCGGCGACTCCGTGCGCATCCACGCCCTGAACCTTCCGGAAGGCGTGCATCCGGCGATCACCGACCGCGACTTCGTCATCGCCACGGTGAGCGGCACCTCGGCGCTGGAATCGGAAGAGGCGGCGGCGGAAGCCGAAGCGGCGGCCCAGGGCTGACCGCGCCCGCCCCCGCGGCGGGCCGTCCTTCGAGAGCGTTTCCTATCCTGCGCGGCCTCCGTCCGGACCGCCGCCCTGGGACGCAGCCATGCTGATCTTGGCCGGCCTCGGCAATCCCGGGGCGAAATACGCAGGCAACCGGCACAACATCGGCTTCATGGCGGTGGACGCGATCGCCGATCGCCACCGCTTCGGGCCCGAGCGGGTGCGCTTCCAGGGCCTCGTCCGGCAGGGATCGATCGAGACGCCGGCCGGCGCCGTGGCCGTTCTCGCGCTGAAGCCCCAGACCTATATGAACGACAGCGGCCGCTCGGTGGCCGAGGCGATGCGGTTCTTCAAGGTGAAGCCCCAGGATCTGGTGGTGTTCCACGACGAGCTCGACCTGGCCCCCGGCCGGTTCCGCATGAAGGCGGCGGCGGGGCGGCCGGCCACAACGGCCTGCGCTCGATCATCGACCATATCGGGGCGGACTTCCGCCGCGCCCGCATGGGCATCGGCCACCCGGGCCATAAAGACCGGGTGCTCGGCTATGTGCTGGCCGACTTCGCCAAGGCCGAGCGGCCGTGGGTCGAGGCGCTGTGCGACGCCTGCGCCAACGCCGCGCCCCTGCTGGCCGCCCAGTATTTCACCTCGCCCCTCGTCGGCGAGGCGCTGCAGGCGCGGCTGGCCGAGCCGACGGGCCGGAGATCGCCCTGATCACGCCGCTGCACAGCCCGAGCTATTTCGACCAGATGACCATGGACAAGACCCGCGCCGCGCTGATCGCGCGGCTGAAGGCGGCCGACGTCCACGACCGGTTCCGGGCCTACTACCCCCACACGCCGGCCGGGCGGCCGATCATCGTCCACTCCAAGGTCGCGGTGATCGACGAGCGGCTGGTGCGCATCGGCTCGGCCAACCTCAACAACCGCTCGGGCGGCTTCGACACCGAATGCGACGCCGCCATCGAGGCCAGGCGTCCTGCCGACCGCACCGCCATCGCCCAGTTCCGCGCCCCGCCTGATCGGCCACTTCGCCGGCGCGGCCCCTGCCGAGGTGGAGCAGGAGATCGAGCAGCGCGGGATGAACCGCACCCTGGAGCGGCTGGCGGACGCGTCGGGCGGGCGGCTGGCCCCCCTGAAGCCGGCGCCGCTGGGGCCGCTGGCCCGGCTGATCGCGGCCTATCACCTGGGCGACCCGCTGGACGCGTCCGACTCCTGGCGGCCGCTGCTGCGCCGGCGGCGGCTGGCGGGCGAGGCGCGCCAGGCGGCGATCCACGCCCGTCTGCCCGCGTCAGACTCGGAAATCGATCACTAGCGGCAGGTGGTCGGAGGCGACCTTGGCCTGGGCCGCGCGCGGCGCGTGCACGCCGGTGACCACCACCGAGCGGCTGACGAACACGTGGTCGATCCGCAGCATGGGCAGGCGCGCGGGGAAGGTCGCCACAGGCCGCCGCCGCCCGGCCGCCTGGGCGTCGCGGAGGCGCCGCGCGAGATGGCGATAGGCGTGGTGGTGCGGGGTGGCGTTGAAGTCGCCGAGCAGGATGGCCGGATCGGTGCAGTCCGGATGGCCGAGCCACTCCCCGCTGGTCAGGGCCGCCGCCTGGGCGCGCTGCTCGTGCGGCACGAGGCCGAGGTGGGTGTTGACCACGTCCAGCCCGACGCCGCCGACGTCGATCCGCACCCACAAGGCGCCGCGGGGCTCGAGGTTGCGCACCGCGTTCGACCCCGGCAGGGCGCCCGCCTTCACCACCCGCAGCGGCAGCAGCGACAGGATGGCGTCGCCGTAGAGCTCCTCCTCCCACGCGAAAGGCCGGGTGGAACTGGAAGCTCATGCCGAGCAGCTCGGCGATGGCGTGGGCCTGGTCGACTCCGCCGGTGCGCTCGCGCCCGACGTCGACCTCCTGCAGGGCCACGATGTCGGGCTTGGAGTGGGCGATCACCTTGGCGATCCGCGCCACGTCCAGCCGGCCGTCCACGCCGACGCAGCGATGGACGTTGTAGGTCATGATCCGGGGCATGGGGCCGTTCGCGCTGCCGATCGGGGCCAGACTAGCCCAACCGCCGGCCGGCCGCGCGTCCGATCCGGCTAGACCAGCTCGCGCACCGCATCGGCGGCGATGGTCCTGGCGATCTTCTCGCCGTGCGGGGTGCCGCGCGCCAGCGCCTCGGCCAGATGGATGGCCTGCTTGGGCGTGATCTTCGGCGTGTGCGGCGGCTCGTTCGGGTCGACCACGGCGTCGATCAGGGCCGGCCCGGGCGCCCCGCATGGCCTCGCCGAGGATCTCCGCGCAGCGGTTCGGATCGTCGATCGTATAGCCCTGGATGCCGAACCCGCGCGCGACGGCGGCGAAATCGATCGGCTGCAGCTCGCAGACGTATTCCGGGTTGCCCAGGAACACCATCTGCTCCCACTTGATCTGGCCCAGGGAGTTGTTCCGGACACAGACGATCTTCACGTTCAGGCCGTACTTGGCCACCGTCGCCAGCTCGCCGAGCAGCATGGACAGCCCGCCGTCGCCGACGAAGGCGATCGCCTGGCGCTCGGGATAGGCCAGGGCCGCGGCGATGGCGTAGGGAAGGCCGCACGCCATGCTGGCGAGCGTGCCCGAGCACGAGAACATCATCCCTTCACGGAGCATCAGGTGCTGCGCCGCCCAGGAGGTGTTGGTCCCCGAGTCGGTGGTCACGATCGCGCGGTCGGGCAGGAGCGCATTCAGCTCGTGCGCCACGACCTGCGGCTTCATCGGCATGGTGCGAACCGACGCCTGGGTCGTCAGGCTCTCGCGCCAGTCTTCGAGGCCCTTCCGGGCCTTGTCGAGGAAGGCGCGGTCGGTCTTCTGCACGAGGTGGGGCAGCAGCGCCTGCAGGATCTCGCCGGCGTCGCCAACCAGGCCGCATTCGACCGGGCAGCGCAGGCCGATGCGCTGGGGATTGTGGTCGATCTGCACGATCCGCGCCTTGCCCGGCTGGGGATAGAACTCGACGTAGGGGAAGGTCGAGCCGACGATCAGCAGGGCCTCGCAGGTCTCCAGCGCCTCCTGCGAGGGCGCGGTGCCGAGAAGGCCCACCCCCGCCGGTGCAGTTGGGATGGGCGTCCGGCAGGGCCGCCTTGCCGAGCAGGGCCTTGGCCACCGGAGCATTCAGCCGCTCCGCCACCGCCGCCAGGGCGGCCGAGGCGCCGAGCGCCCCCTGCCCCGCCAGGATGGCGACCTTGTCGCAGCCGTTCAGGACCTCCGCCGCCGCGGCCAGGTCGGCCTCCGCCGGCAGGTGCGGGCTGCGCGCGCGGGCGTTGGAGACGTGGTTCTTGATGTTGCGCTCGGAGCGCGCATCCTTCTTCACCGCCTCGGACTGGTGGTCGACGGCCATGGTGATGTGCGCCACGCCGCGATAGGCCAGGGCGGAGCGGCAGGCCAGCTCGACCACGTTCTCCACGTGCGCCGGCCCCATGACGCGGGCGTTGTAGCAGGTCACGTCCATGAACAGCCGGTCGAGCTCCACGTCCTGCTGGGTGAAGGTGCCGATCAGGTCGTGGTACTGCAGCCCGGTGATCGCCAGCACCGGCTGGCCGTCCAGCTTGGCGTCGTAGAGCCCGTTCAGGAGGTGGATGCCGCCCGGCCCGGACGTGGAGACGCAGACCCCGAGCTTGCCGGTGAACTTCGCCCAGGCGCAGGCCATGAAGGCGGCCGACTCCTCGTGCCGCGTCTGGATGAAGCGCACCCTGTCCTGGCGCGTGCGGAACGCCTCGATGATCCCGTTCACCCCCGTCGCCGGGGATGCCGAACACCGTGTCCACGCCCCAGTCGATCAGGGTCTCGACCAGAACGTCGCCAGCCGTCATCGAAGCCATCGCACGCACTCCTCGCCTTGCCTTGGAAAGCCTGGGGAAAGCGCTCGCCAGCGCCGGTTCGTTCCGCGCCGCGCGGGTTTGGTCGGCAAGCCGCCGTTGGAACCGGGACGCCGCCCTTCCGTTTGCTGACCTCCAGGACAGCCAAGGGAGCAAGGGCATGGCCACCACTCATACGAGCAAGAGCGCGGGCAAGACCGCCGCGAAATCCGCGTCCAAGGACCACCTCCGCCGCGGCCGCCGTCGAGGCGACGAAGTTCCTCGAAAAGCAGCACCGCGAGGTCGAGACGCTGTTCAAGGCCTTCGAGAACGCCAAGGACGACGACGCCAAGCAGAAGATCGCCGGCGAGATCTGCCTGTCGCTGAAGGTCCACATGCAGATCGAGGAGGAGCTGTTCTACCCGACCGCCAAGGAGGCCATCGACGAGCCCGACCTGGTCGAGGAGGCCGTGGTCGAGCACCAGGGCGCCAAGGACCTGGTCTCCCAGATCGAGAACATGCAGCCGGGCGAGGAATACTACGACGCGCGGGTCAAGGTGCTGTCCGAGCAGATCGAGCACCCACGTCGAGGAGGAGGAAAAGGAACTCTTCCCCAAGTGCCGCAAGTCCGACATGGACCTCGACGCCATCGGCCGCCAGCTTTCCAAGCGCAGCGACGAGCTGAAGGCGAAACTGAGCGGCGACGGCGCCGCGCGGCCCAACTGACGCGGAGGGCGGCGGCTTGGCCGAGGCGCTCGACGCCGTCATCCCCCGCCGGCGTGGACGACATTGGCCCGGCGCGTCCTCGACGAGGCGCGCCGGCGCCGCCTGCGGCTGGTGACGGCGGAAAGCTGCACGGGAGGCCTCCTGGCCTCCCTGCTGACCGACATTCCCGGCTGCTCGCACGCGTTCGAGCGCGGCTTCGTGGTCTATACCGAGGACGCCAAGCGCGAGTTGCTCGGCGTGCCCGCCCACCTGCTGCAGAGCCCGGGTCCGGTCTCCGAGGAGGTCGCTCGCGCCATGGCGGAGGGCGCCCTCGCCCATTCGCACGGGGACCTCGCCATAGCGGTCACCGGCTATGCGGACGGGCTGGCCGGCCCGGCGGGCAAGTCGGGCATCGTCCACTTCGCCGTGGCGCGGCGGGGGCGGGCGCACCCGCCACTGCGCCAGGCGCTTCGGCCCCCTCGGCCGCGCCGAAATCCGCATCCGCTCGCTCCAAGCCGCGCTCGACCTCGCCTGGGAAAGCCTCGGCGGCCAGGCATGAGGCCGCCGAGGCTTCAGGATCAGTAGCGGTAGGTCGCGGTGATCCCGACGGTGCGCGGCCGGAAGGTCGTGCCCTTCACGTCCTGATAGTACGAACCGTAGACCGTACAGGCCGTGTTGCGGCAGCCGTAGCGACCGCTCAGGGTGCTCGGGATCAGCGAGTCCTCGTTGAGCAGGTTGTCGGCGAACAACGAGACATCATAGCCGTTGAACGTCGTGCCGATCCGCGCGGTGACATAGCCCATCGCCGGCGTCTTATAGAAATCAGGCGCATAGGAGCTGATGCCGGGGCCGCCAGAGTTCTTGTACTCGCCGGTGTACTGGTAGTTGGCCTGGACGTAGCCGGCGAACCGGTCGCTCAGCGGGAAGTCGTAGCGGGCGCCGATGTTGCCGGTCCAGTTCGGGATGCCGACGAAGTCCTGGCCCTTGGCCACCCAGCAGCGCCCCGTTCACCGCGTTGACCTGCTTGGTGTAGTGGGCGTCGGTGTAGGCCAGTGCGAAGCTGATCGACAGGCCTTCGACGGGGTTCACCGTGCCCTGCAGGTCGAAGCCCTTGGACACGGCGCTGCCGATGTGGTGGTGTAGCTGAACACGCAGGTCGGCAGGGTGTAGGGCGTCTGGGGCTTGTCCCAGGAAATGTAGAAGACGCTGCCGGCCAGCCGCGCGCGGCCGCCGAGAGCGCCGACCTTGGCGCCGCCTTCGTAGCTCCAGACCGAGTCCGAGCCGTAGGAGGCGGGGGTGGATGTGATGCCGAGCGCCTTAAGGTCCGCGGCGCACTGCACCGGGCTCGCCTGCCCCTGCACGCCGCCGGCGCGATAGCCCTTGGCGGCGGTGACGTAGAAAAGATCGTCGGGCGTCGCCTGGTAGGAGAGGCCGAACTTCGGCGTCACCGGCGTCTCGACCGAGCTGCCCGCGGTCACGACCGGGACCGTGGCCGGGGCGCGGTAAATGATGCCCCACTGGTGCTGCAGGAAGGTGATTTCTTCGCGCGAGAGACGCACGCCGGCGGTCAGCTTCAGCTTGTCCGTCAGCCGGTAGTTGGCCTCGCCGAAGCCGGCCATCTGGTTCTCGGTCAGCCACTGGTCGGCCGAAACCTGGTTCTGCTGGTCGATCTCCGTCTGACTGACGCCGGTATAGACCTGCGGATAGCCGAACAGGGCCTGGGAATAAGCTGTGCGGTTCTCCGGCGCGAAGCTGTGCGAATAGGTCTTGGCGTTGTTGTAGTAGACGCCCGCGATCCAGCTCAGGCGACTGTCGCTCGGCGCGGAGGACAGCCGAAGTTCTTCGGAAATGCCGTTGCGTCGCGCGTTGTAATAGTAGTTGCCGATAAACGGCGTGCCCAGGTCGAAGATATAGGGCGACTGGACCGCGTAGTTGTAGCCGCCGGTCGCCGTGGCGTTCGGGATCTCCTGGGCGGTGAGGTTCAGGTCGCCGCTGGTCTCGTCGTGCACGAAGGTGGTGATCGACTTCACCACCACCCGGCCCGCGTCATAGTCGATCGCGAAGCTCGGCAGGAACAGCGAGGACTTCCGGGGCGACTTCTGCGGCGCCACCGCCCCGGTGTAGGCGTCGCCTGCCATGGTGTTCACGATGGTGTCGTAGCGGCCGAGGTTCACGGCCGAGTAGGTATGCGCGGCGTGGATGTAGACCTGCTGGCCCACGTAGCCCGGCACGTTGGTCACGACCCCGGATGTCGGCGGCGCCGCGTAGCCCGCGGGCAGCAGCCCGCCGCCGGGAAGCGCGGCGCGGGTCGCCACCAGGGTGCCGAAGGCGGGCGTCGTGAACGACGGTATCGAATTGTAGACCTGATCGCTGTCGTTCTTGCGGTCCCAGCCGTAGTAGACGGCCGGCGTGACACTGAGGTTTTCGGTCGGCTGCAGCTTGATCGCGAGGCGGTAGGCCTGGGATTCTTCGCTGTTGGTGTCGCTGGCGATGGCCTTGGACGGGGCGCGCCAGTCGACGTGGTCGACCCAGCCGCCGATCTCCCGGCCCCAGGCGCTCAGCCGGAAGCCGACCTTGTCCTTCATGATCGGGCCGCCCACGGCGACGCCGAGCTCGCCGCCCACGCCGCCGTCGTTGACCGTGTTCACCTCGCCCTTCGCATAGCCTGTGAAATGGTCGAGGCTCGGCTCGGGCGTGATGAAGCGGATGGTGCCGCCTTCGGAGGAGCCGCCATAGAGGGTCCCCTGCGGGCCCTTCAGCACCTCCACGCGCTCCAGGTCGAACAGTTGCGGGATGAACACCCCGCCCGCCGGTGGCGATGCCCAGCAGGTTGCGCGTCTGCAGGGCGCTGTCGTCAAGATAGATCCCCGTCGTCGCCGCCCCGTTGGTCGAGGCGATCCCGCGGATCGAGATGTTCACCCCGGTCGGCCCGTTCGAGCTGATGCGCAGGGCCGGCACGATCCGCGCCAGGTCCTGGCCGGTCTTGATGCTGAGCTGGTCGAGCGTCTTCTGGGTCTCGGCCGTGATGCTCATCGGCACCCGGCTGATCGCCTCGGCCCCCTGGCGATCGGCGGTGACGACCACCTCGGTGACCTCCGCCCCCGAGCCCTGCGCCAGGGCGGCGCCTCCGATACAGGCGCTCAAGGCGCTCGTCGCCAACAGCAGCGCGGTCGATGATCTGAACATGGTCCCTCCCCAGGGCTATTTTGTTGGTGCACGGGCGCCTTCGCCGATCGGCGGGGCCCGTGGATTTTTGATGCGAACTATGGCGCGGCGCGCGGTCGCACGCGTTCAACTCCCCCCGGAATTGTTACCGTTGAGACATCATCGAGGGTTTGCTGCAAAGTTCAATCTGTATCGGTCACCGAAACGTCGTCTTGGTGTACGATTCCGTGGGTAGTGGCGCTGGCGCCACTATTGCCGGCGCCCGTGAAAGAGCGACGCCTGACAGCGGCCGATGAATCCGCTAACTCCCGGCCATGACCGCTTCTGCGAAGACCACCGCCGAGCTCGCCCGGGAATTCGGCCTCAAGCCTGGACGAATACGCCTTGATCCTGACGCGGCTGAACCGCGAGCCGAATCTGGTCGAGCTGGGGGTGTTCTCGGTGATGTGGAGCGAGCACTGCTCCTACAAGTCCAGCCGCCGGCACCTGCGCAAGTTCCCCACCACCGGCCCGCGGGTGATCTGCGGCCCGGGCGAGAACGCCGGCGTGGTCGACATCGGCGACGGCCAGGCCTGCGTCTTCAAGATGGAGAGCCACAACCACCCCTCGTTCATCGAGCCCTACCAGGGCGCGGCGACGGGCGTCGGCGGCATCATGCGCGACGTCTTCACCATGGGCGCCCGGCCGGTGGCCCTGCTCAACGCGCTGCGCTTCGGCGACCCCTCACACCCCAGGACGCGGCGGCTGGTGGAGGGCGTGGTCGCCGGCATCGGCGGCTACGGCAACTGCGTCGGCGTGCCGACCGTGGGCGGGGAGACCAACTTCCACCCGGGCTACAACGGCAACATCCTGGTCAACGCCATGTGCGTGGGCGTGGCCGACGCCGACAAGATCTTCTACTCCGCCGCCCCCGCGCCCGGCCTGCCGGTGGTCTATTTCGGCTCCAAGACCGGCCGCGACGGCATCCACGGCGCGACCATGGCCTCGGCCGAGTTCGACGAGGCGTCGGAGGACAAGCGCCCGACCGTGCAGGTCGGCGATCCGTTCGCGGAGAAGCTCTTGATCGAGGCGACGCTGGAGCTGATGGCGTCCGGCGCCGTGGCGGCGATCCAGGACATGGGCGCGGCGGGCCTGACCTCATCCTCCGTGGAAATGGCCGGCAAGGGCGAACTCGGCATGGAGTTGGACCTCGATGCGGTGCCCCAGCGCGAGGAGGGCATGAGCGCCTATGAGATGATGCTGTCGGAGAGCCAGGAGCGGATGCTGGCCATCCTGAAGCCGGGCCGCGAGGACGACGGCCGGCGCATCTTCGAGAAGTGGGGCCTGGACGCCGCCGTCATCGGCCACACCACCGAGACCGGCCGGCTCGTGCTGCGGCACGGCGGCGAGGTGGTCTGCGACATCCCCCTCGGCCCGCTGACGGAGGACGCGCCGCTGTACGACCGGCCGCGGTCCGAGCCAGTGCGGCCGGCGCGCCTGGAGCCGTCCGACGTCCCCGCCCCGGCCGACTGGAACGCCGCGGTGCTGGCCCTGATGTCCTGCCCCGACATGGCGTCCAAGCGGTGGATCTGGGAGCAGTACGACCACCACGTGATGGCCGACACCCTGGCCGACTCCTCGACCAGCGCGGACGCGGGCCTCGTGCGGGTGCACGGCACGCGCAAGGCCCTGGCGGTGACCTCCGACGTGACGCCCCGCTATGTCGCGGCCGACGCCTACGAGGGCGGCAAGCAGGCGGTGGCAGAGGCCTGGCGCAACCTGACCGCCGTCGGCGCCGACCCGATCGCGATCACCGACAACCTGAATTTCGGCAATCCCGAGCGGCCCGAGGTCATGGCCCAGTTCGTGGCGGCCGTGGAGGGCATGGCCGAGGCGTGCCGGGCGCTGGACTTTCCGGTCGTGAGCGGCAACGTCAGCCTCTACAACGAGACCAACGGGGCGGCCATTCCGCCGACGCCGACCGTGGGCGCGGTGGGCCTATTGCCCGACTACGGCTTCCGCGCCGGCTTTGGCGGGGTGAAGGCCGGCGACACCCTGGTGCTGATCGGCGAGAGCCACGGCGAGATCGGCCAGAGCCTCTATCTGCGCGAGCTGTTCGGGCGGGAGGACGGTGCGCCGCCGCCGGTGGACCTCGCCGCCGAGCGCCGCAATGGCGACTTCGTGCGCGGCCTGATCCGCGCCGGCCGCGTCGGCGTCTGCCACGACCTGTCGGACGGGGGCCTGGCCTGCGCTGCGGCCGAGATGGCGCTGGCGTCGGGCGTCGGCGTGACCCTGACGGCCACGTCCGAGCAGCACGCGCATCTCTATCTGTTCGGGGAGGACCAGGGCCGCTACCTGATCGCCACGACCGATCCGGATGCGATCCTTGAGGAAGGCCATGCTGCCGGCGTGCACGCCATCGCCGCAGGCGTCGCGGGCGGCGACGCCTTCGCCTCGGCGGCGCTGTTCAGCGTCCCGTTGGCTGTCCTGCGCGAGGCCAACGAGGGCTGGCTGCCAGGGCTGATGGCCTGATCCGCCGCCGCAAGGCCAGGGCCGCCCACGACAGCAGCGCCATGATCGAGATCGCGGCGACGATGGACCATACCGCCCAATAGGGCGCCTCCGTCAGCATCCACACCGCGAGTCCGGCGCCCCAGATCAGGCCCGGGGCCAGCAGCAGTCCGTCGATCGCCCGTAACCTCACGCCCGTCATGCCCCCCGCACAGCTACACGCGTAAGAGTTGTACGCTGAACGCATTTGGTTGTGAATTCCTAACCGGCGGTCCGTGGCGGGAATTATCGCCCTGCATCAGCTTCAGTCCGTGCAGCGGACCGACGACGACAGCGACGACGACGAGGATCGGGACGGGCGCCGGCTGATCGGCCGTGTCCTGCTGGACCTGCGCGAGCAGGCCGGCCTGACGCAGCAGGAGGCCGGCCGGGCCCTCGGCACGAGCGGGCAGAACTGGCAGAAATACGAGGCCGGCATGGCGCCCGGCGTGTTCAGGCCGTCGATCCAGCGGCGGCTGGCGGCGGCGGTCGGCTCGTCGCTTGGGGCGCTGCGCCGCGCCTGCGACGATGCGGGCGCGGCCGAGGCGGGCTATCCGCCGGGCGTGGCCGAGGCCGCGGCCGGCTTCGAAGCCTTCCCGACCGAATGGCGGCTGGAGCACGCCGAACGGCTGAAGCCGCTTTGGGCGCCCGGCGCGAAGACCCTGACCATGCCCGACGACAGCCTGCGGCCGTGGGCGAACTCCGGCTGCGTCATCGTCTACCAGACCGGCGCCTGGCCCGGGCCGGAGGAGGGCTGCGTCGTCGAGACCGGCGACGGCCGCCTGCAGGTCGGCCTCTTCGTGCGCGCGGCCGAGGACGCCGTCCACCTGCGGATGCTGCACCCCCGGCCGCGGCAGGTCAGCGTCCCGCGCACGCAGGGCGCCAAGCTCCATCGGGTAATCGGCCGCATCGACTGACGCGCCCCTAGCCGCACTTCCGCATCTTGCATCCCGGACGATGCGCGCGCGTATGGCGCTTCTTAAGTTTTGTCGGGCAGTTCAGGGATATGGGAGCGACAGCATGGCGATGACCGCGGCCGAACTCGAGCGCAGCCTTCGCGAAGCGTTCCCCGGCGCCGAGATCGAGATCAAGGATCTGGCGGGCGACGGCGACCATTATAGCGCCCGGATCGTCTCCGACGCCTTCGCGGGCCTGAGCCGGCTGCGCCAGCACCAGCTCGTCTACGCCGCCCTGAAGGGACGGGTGGGCGGCGAACTGCACGCCCTGGCCCTGCAGACCTCCGCGCCGGCCGGAGATTGACCCCATGCGCTACCGGTCGCTCGGACACGCCGGCGCCGTGATCTCGGCCATCTCCCTGGCCCTGCGCGGCGACCCGTCGGTGCGGGCCGGCCAGTGGTCCGCCCTGATCGTGGCGGCGCTGGAGAACGGGGTGAACGCCTTCGAGGTGATCGCCGCCGACCCCGCCCTGGTCCAGGGGCTGTCGGACGGCTTCACGGCCGTGGAGCGGCGGGCTGGTGTTCGTGGCCTGGCGGCTGGAGCCCGGCGTCGACGCGGGCTCGCCCGAGGCCATAGCGGCCCACGTCCAGGAGGTGCTGCGCCTGACCGACCTCGGCTATCTGGACGCCCTGGTGTTCGACGCCTCCGTCGCCGAGCGGATGCCGCCCGAGTGCCTGGAGCTGCTCGAACAGCTCAAGCAGGGCCGCCACATCCGCTTCGCCGGGGTCGCCGGCGACGGCGACGGCCTGGACGCCCTGCTCGCCCTCGACCGCGTTCGACCTTCTCGCCGCCCCGTTCAGCCTCACCTCCGGCTGGCGCGAGCGCAACCGCCTGCGCTCGGCCAGCGCCCGCGACATGGCCGTGATCGGGGTGAACGCCTATCGGCGCGACTTCCACGAGGCGGCGACGGCCGCCGCCAAACAGGCGCAGGCCGGCAGGGCGCATCCCCTGGCCGGCGCCGGCTCCTACGCCTTCCTCGACCGCACCGACGGCTGGACCGCGGAGGAGCTCTGCATCGGCTACGCCCTGACCGAGCCGGCGCTGTCGACCGTGCAGGTCGAGACCCGCAACATCGAGCACCTGGAGGCCCTGGCCGGCGTGCCGGACCGCGAACTGCCCCAGAGCGTGCCCGCGCAGGTCGAGATGGCGCGTTTCGCCGCCGTCCCCGACCCCCAGGACCGGCGGCGCGCTTGACCCTGGCCCCGGGCGTGCCTAGCTGAAGGGCTCGCGAGAGAGGATCCGGCCTTGACCGACACGATCGTAGACACTTCCCCCGTCCACGCCTTCATCAAGCAGACGGTGAGCGAGAACCCGGTGGTGCTGTTCATGAAGGGCACCGCCGACCAGCCCCAATGCGGCTTCTCCGCGCTCGTGGTCCAGATCCTGGACCACCTGGGCGTCGACTACGCCACGGTGAACGTGCTGGCGTCCGACGAGCTGCGCCAGGGCGTCAAGACCTACAGCGACTGGCCGACCATTCCCCAGCTCTACGTTAACGGCGAATTCGTCGGCGGCTGCGACATCATCAAGGAGATGTTCCAGGCCGGCGAGCTGAAGCCGCTGTTCGTCGAGAACGGCCTCCTCGCCCAATAGCCGCCGATGCGCGGGGGGCGACGCGGCTGGCGATGGGCGGGCCTGATCGGCCAGGCGCTGGCGCTCGTCCTGGCGGTCTGCCTCGCGTCCGGCGGGATGGGCGCCTACGCCCAGCCTACCGGCCCGGCCCCCTCGCATGACGCCTGCGCCGAGCACGGCCGCCATGGCCCGGCGGACCGCTCCCCCCCATTCCATGCCGATGACCTGCGCCAACTGCTGCGCCTCCTGCGGCGCGGTCGAGCCGTGCGGCGTCGCGCCGAGCCCCGCCGTCGCCGCGGCGCGCGTGGCGCTGCGCCCGGCCGCCCTCTCGGCGCCCGAAGGGCTATCGACGCCGCCCGAGCCGAGGCCTCCGAGAGCATCCGTCTGAACCTGCCGCGCCAGCGGCCGAACGTTTCAGATCCCATGCTTCAGGAGTGGTCAGATGACCCGACCCGACAACGCGCGCGCCCGCTCGATGCGCCGCGCCGCCCTCATTGCGGCCGCCGCCGCCCTATCCGTCCCCGTCCTCGCCCACGCGCAGGACGCCCCCGCCGTCGCCATGCCCGGCATGTCCATGCCGGCCGCCCAGACCCCGTCCGCCGAACCTGACGCCGCCGCGCCGGAGGAAGGCGGCGGCATGGTCATGACCGGCGCCTTCGGCCGCTATTCGATGAGCCGCGAAGCCTCCGGCACCAGCTGGCAGCCCGACGCCACGCCCGAGGACGGCCAGATGTCGATGAAATCCGGCTGGATGGTGATGACCCACGCCCTGGTCAACGGCGTCTACGACCACCAGGGCGGCCCGCGCGGCGGCGACAAGGCCTTCGCGGCCGGCATGTTCATGGTCATGGCCGACCGGCCGCTGGCCGACGGCTCGACGGTGGGTCTGCGCGCCATGCTGAGCCCCGACCCCGCTGATGGGTCCGTCCGGCTATCCGCTGCTGCTGGCCACCGGCGAGACCGCCGACGGCAAGACGCCGCTGGTCGACCGCCAGCATCCGCACGACCTCTTCATGGAGCTGTCGGCCAGCTACAGCCGGCCGGTGGGCGACAACGCCAGCGTCTTCGTCTACGGCGGCCTGCCCGGCGAGCCGGCGTTCGGCCCGCCCGCCTTCATGCACCGGCTGTCGGGCATGGACATCCCCGAGGCGCCGATCACCCACCACTGGCTGGACTCCACCCACATCACCTTCGGCGTCATCACCGGCGGCGTGGTCGTGGGCGGGGTGAAGCTGGAGGGGTCGGTGTTCAACGGCCGCGAGCCGGACGAGCACCGCTGGGACATCGAGACCGGCGCCCTGACCAGCTGGTCGGCGCGGGCGACGTGGAATCCGGGGCCGAACTGGTCGCTGCAGGTCTCCGGCGCGCACCTGAAAGGGCCCGAGCAGCTCGAGCCGGACGTGGACCAGGGCCGCGTCTCGGCCAGCGTCATCTACACCCGACCCATCGGCGCGGGCGGGGCGTGGAGCACGACCCTGGCCTGGGGCCGCAAGATGCTGGAGCCAGGGCCGACGCTGGACGCCGTGCTGCTGGAGAGCGCGGTCATGCCCGACGACCACTGGACCGTGTTTGGCCGCGCCGAATACGCCCAGGAGAACGAGCTCCTGCCCGAGCCGAGCCCGATCTACGATGTCGGCAAGCTGTCGGTGGGGGCGATCTACGACGTCCGCCTGGCGCCGCACTGGAAGGTCGGCCTCGGCGGCCTCTTCAGCGTCTACCGCTTCCCCGACGGGCTGAAGCCGATCTACGGCTCGCCGACCTCGCAGATGGCGTTCATCCGGCTGAAGCTGTCGTAGCGCGCCCCTCACCCCCGATCGTCCCGGCGAAGGCCGGGACCCAGGCGGGCAGGCCAGCTTCAGACGACGGCGAGAGGCGACCCGCCGGCCTGGACCCCGGCCTTCGCCGGGGCGGTCGGGGCGGGGGCGAGCGACATCCCTCCGCCCCCCTGAAACGAGAAAGGGCCCCCGTCGCCGGGGCCCTTTCCACAGTCGCCGACGGCCCTGACGCGGATCAGGACGCGTAGTATTCGATGACCAGGTTCGGCTCCATCTTCACCGGATAGGGCACCTCGGCCAGGTCCGCGTGCGCACGAAGCGGGCGGCCATGTGGCGGCCGTCGATCTCCAGATAGTCCGGCACGTCGCGTTCAGACGACTGCTGGGCTTCCAGGATCAGGGCCATGTTGCGCGAGCGCTCGCGCACCTCGACCACTTCGCCCGGCTTCACGCGGTAGGAGGCGATGTTGACCCGCTTGCCGTTCACCGCGATGTGGCCGTGGTTGACCAGCTGGCGCGAGGCGAACGGGGTCGGGGCGAACTTGGCGCGGTAGACGATGGCGTCCAGGCGCGATTCCAGGAGCGCGATCAGGTTCTCGGCGGTGTTGCCCTTGCGGCGGGCCGCTTCGTCATAGGTCCGCGAGAACTGCTTTTCGGTGATGTTGCCGTAATAGCCCTTCAGCTTCTGCTTGGCGCGGAGCTGCAGGCCGAAGTCCGACACCTTGGACTTCCGCCGCTGGCCGTGCTGGCCGGGGCCGTAGGAGCGTTGGTTGATCGGCGACTTGGGGCGGCCCCAGAGGTTCTCGCCCATCCGCCGGTCGATCTTGTACTTCGCCGAGTGGCGCTTCGACATGCTTCAGGTCTTCCACATTCGACGCGGGCCGGCCCCTCCCCGAATGGAGCGGCGATTGCAACGGCGGCTTCGCGTCACCCGTCATAGGCTCCCGCGCCGCCGAGCGAGCCCGGCCGCGGGAAGCGGGGTGTATGGCGGCGAGGCGCGCGGAAGTCAAGATTGGCGAGCGGGAAGATCTCGCTTGGCCTATTGTCGTTCGCGCATTCCTAAGTTGTGCGCCGTCGATTCGAATTGGAGAAGAGACGATGACCGAAGGACGGCGAAGCATCAGTCCGCGGTTGCACGCGAGTCTCGATCTCGCTCGTGGAGTCGCCGCTTGTTATGTAATCCTGCACCACATTGCGAACGCCAATGGCTGGTCCCACGGATTTGGTCTTGTCTTTCGGTTTGGCCAAGAAGCAGTGATGATCTTTTTTTTGTTAAGCGGATTTGTGATATTCGCTAATGAGCGCGATAGAGCCATCCATCCTTCGGGCTACTATTTGCGGCGTTTCCGCCGGATCTATCCTACATTAACCCTTGCTCTTATTGTTTCGACCCTTATTACCATAGATAATGGTAATTTCCATGACAAATTCAGCTGGAAAATATTACTCGGAAATATACTTAATATTCAAGACATGCCAAATCTAAAGCCTGGAGTAATCGTAGGGCCGTACCTCGGAAACGATCCATTATGGTCACTGTCATACGAGGTATTCTTCTATGCACTATTTCCGATAGTGCTAATATTTTGGAAAAATTTTAACCCAATTTCTGACCACTTTATTGGATTGTTATGTTGTATTTGTTATATTTTGTACATCATACATCCGAATCATTGGGCGCTAGTTTCGAGTTATTTCTTAGTATGGTGGTGTGGCGCAATGACCGCCGACGCATACCTACGACAGGGCCGGGACTTTCGGTCGATTGGGCCATCTTTCTATTGGCTAATCGCTATTTGCTTGATCGCCGGGGCTGCCATTCCCATGGTAGGCTATAATGGATTAGGCCTCTTTCCAGTCTTGCCTTTCAGGCATTTCATTGTCGCAGGCGCTATGATCGTGGCCCTTTACGGACCGCTCGGCGCCGCACTGGCTTCCATCGCGGTTCAGGTTGCGAGACCTGTCGCCGCCGTTGCGTCCGTTTCATACGGACTTTACCTCCTCCATTATCCAATCTTGATCGACTGGCGGCGCGCCCAATCCCCTTGGGGAACCGCCGGGGCCATGGCTCTGTTGCTCGTCCTGGCTTACGCCGCCGACCGAGGCCTCGGTAAGGTGCTACCGCGGGCGCCAACCGAATAGTCCCGTCGCTTTCGCGGGCAACGAAGAAGAAGTGCTGAATCCCTGTGGGGGCCTGCCGCACGGATGGCGGCGAGGCGCGCGGAAGTCAACCGGGGGCCGGGGAACGCCGGCCAGCCTTGGCCGTTCTGTCGTCGAGCTTCAGCTCCAGTCAAATACGCGCGGCGTACCGGGCGCGACAAACCGATAGGCGAGATCACCCAAGGACCGAAGATGCGCTCCATTCTGCTCTATTTCATCGGCGTGCCGATCCCGATCATCTTGCTCCTGGCGATGTGCAGCCATCACTTCTGATCGGAGACGCAGAATGATCGAGGATTCGCCCGCCACGGCCGTGACCATCCGGTCGGTCGCCCTTCCCGTTCCGCAGCCGGCCGTCTCCTGGGCGGCCATCTGGGCGGGGGCCAGCGTCGCGGTGGCGACCTCGCTGCTCCTGACCATGGCGGGCGCCGGGCTCGGCTACGCCCTGGGCTTCCCGGGCCTGGCCTCGCGGGACTCGCTGGCGGCCTTCACGCCGACGCTGGGCGCCGGCGCCATCGTGGTGCAGGTGCTGTCCGCCGCGCTCGGCGGCTACATCGCCGGGCGGCTGCGCACGACCTGGATCGGCGTGCATGGCGACGAGAGCCACTTCCGCGACACCGCCCACGGCCTGATCGCCTGGGCGGTCGCCACGGTGGCGGGCCTGCTGCTGGCCGCGCTCGTGCTTGCCCCCTACACCGACCAGCTCGCCATCGCCGCCGCCACGGCCGCGCCGCTGACTTCCGGCGGAGGCCGAGCGGGCGGCCCACATCTCGGCCCAGTCGGCGCTGTTCGTGTCGATCGGCATGCTGCTCAGCGCCTTCGTCGCCTCCGTCGCCGCACGCCTGGGCGGACTGCAGCACGAGGACATGTACGCGAGGATGCAGGGCTGAGCCGCCGGGCGGCGCCTCAGGCCTTGCGGCAGGCGGCGAAGAAGCGCTCGACGCCGGGCCGTTCCTGCGCCGCGGCCGTCACGCCGTAGCGGACCTGGCCGAACGCGACATGGATGCTGCCGGACTTGTGGAAGCCCGTGAGCGCCCGGTCGTCCAGGCGGGTGTCGGCCGCCACGATGCGCGCGGCGTCGCTCTCGCCCGGCTCGATCCGCGCGGCCAGTTCGCTGCGGGCGCCGTCTGAGGCGAGGATCAGGGTCGGCGCCGGCGCCTTGCGCACCACGTCGGTCACCTCGACCCGGCCGGAGCCCTTCAACGCACTGGAGCATCAGGCCGACGTCGTCGCTGTTGGCCTTGCCGTAGGCCAGGGCCGCGGTCTCGCCCTGGTCGTTGTAGTAGAGGCCGAAATCCGCTCGCCACGCCGGCGCGCTCTTCGTCGTGCCGGCAGGCCGCCATCGCCAGACCGGCGGCGGCGAAGACCAGGAGAGAAACCTTGCGGAGCGCCATCTGAGGCTCCTCGCCCCCGCGGGAGCGCCCATCCGCCCCGCCTGGACTCCTAATGTTCCTCTTGCGGCGAAGGTTCACTTGATCCAGCTCAGGCCCGGCGGCCGGCGGCGGACATGTTGTCGACGCCCAGCGCCTGGAGGGCGGCGAAGGTGATGCCGTCCGCGTCCAGGCCGGCCTCGGCGTACATGATCTCGGGCTTGTCATGGTCTTGGAAGCGGTCGGGCAGCACCAGGGTGCGGACCTTCAGCCCGCGGTCGAGGGCGCCGCGGCTGGCCAGGAACTGCAGGGTGAAGGCGCCGAATCCGCCGATGGAGCCTTCCTCCACCGTGATCAGGGCCTCGTGCTCGCGCGCCAGGCGCAGGATCATCTCCTCGTCCAGCGGCTTGGCGAAGCGGGCGTCGGCGACGGTGGCGGAAAGCCCGCGCGCGGCGAGCTGGTCGGCCGCCTTCAGCGCCTCCTGCAGGCGCGCGCCGAACGACAGGATGGCCACGGCCGTCCCTTCGCGGACGATGCGGCGCGGCCGATCTCCAGCGGCTCGGCCAGGGCCGGGATGGCGACGCCGGTCCCCTCGCCGCGCGGATAGCGGAAGGCGGACGGACGGTCGTCGATGGCGGGCCGCCGTGGCGACCATGGCGGCGAGCTCGGCCCTCGTCGGAGGCGGCCATCAGCACGAACCCCGGCAGGGCGCCGAGGTAGCCGACGTCGAACGAGCCGGCGTGGGTCGGGCCGTCCGCGCCCACGAGGCCCGCCCGGTCGATGGCGAAGCGCACCGGCAGGCGCTGGATCGCCACGTCGTGGACCACCTGGTCGTAGCCGCGCTGGAGGAAGGTCGAATAGATCGCCGCGAACGGCTTCATCCCGTCGGCGGCCAGGCCCGCGGCGAAGGTCACCGCATGCTGCTCGGCGATGCCGACGTCGAAGAACCGCTCGGGAAAGCGCTTCTCGAAGAGGTCGAGGCCCGTGCCCGACGGCATGGCGGCGGTGATGGCCATGATCCGGTCGTCGCGCTCGGCCCGCTTGACCAGCTCCTGGGCGAACACCTTGGTGTAGCTCGGCGCGGTGGCGACGGCCTTGGCCTGCTGGCCGGTGACGACGTCGAACTTGACCACGCCGTGGTACTTGTCCTCGGCCTTCTCGGCGGGGGCGTAGCCCTTGCCCCTTCTGGGTGACACGTGCAGCAGCACCGGCTGGTCGTCCACGGCCCGGACGTTCTTCAGCACGGTCACGAGATCGCCGATGTTGTGCCCGTCGATCGGGCCACGTAGTAGAAGCCCAGCTCCTCGAAGAAGGCCCCGCCCGGTGGCCATGGCGCGGGTGTATTCCTCGGCTTGCGGGCGGCTTCCTTCAGGTCGCGGCCGAAGGCGCCGGCGACCGATTTGCCGAACTTGCGCAGCGACCGGTAGGCCGCGCCGGAGACCAGCTTGGCCAGGTAGGCGCTCATGCTTCCCACCGGCCGGGCGATCGACATGTCGTTGTCGTTCAGCACCACGATCAGCCGCTTGGTGGTCTCGGCGGCCTTGTTCATGGCCTCGTAGGCCATGCCGGCGCTGAGCGCGCCGTCGCCGATCACGGCGATGACGTTGTTGTCCTCGCCCTTGCGGTCGCGAGCGGCGCAGAAGCCGAGGGCGGCGGAGATCGAGGTCGAGGCGTGGGCGGCGCCGAACGGGTCGTATTCGCTCTCCGCCCGCTTGGTGAAGCCCGACAGACCCCCGCCCTGGCGCAGGGTGCGGATGCGCTCGCGCCGGCCGGTCAGGATCTTGTGCGGATAGGCCTGGTGGCCGACGTCCCAGATCAGGATGTCGCGCGGGGTGTCGAACACATGGTGCAGGGCGACGGTCAGCTCGACCACGCCCGAGGCCGGCGCCGAGGTGCCCGCCGGTGTGCGACACCGCGTCGATGGTCTCGGCCCGGAGCTCGTCGGCGAGCTGGCGCAGCTCGTCGGTGGAAAGGCCGCGGATGTCGGCCGGAGACCGGACGGTGTCGAGCAAGGGGGTGTCGGGCATGGGCTCGCAGACTACGCGGCGCTGGCGGATCAGGCCCGCCGGTCTAGCACGAAATCCACGCTGTCGCGCAGGTATATGGCCCGGTCGCCGAAGGGGTCCAGGTGCGCCTTGGTCTGCACCGACAGCAGGGAGACGCGCTCGTGGGCGGCGTCGGCGCCGAGCAGGGTCACGTAGTTGGCCTTGCCCTTGATGGCGTCCTTGCCGCCGGCCGCCATTGCCCAACAGGTCCTCGTCGCTCTCGGCGTCCAAAAGGTCGTCGACGATCTGGTAGGCGAGGCCGAGGTCCTGGGCGAAGCCGACCAGGGCGTGGCGCTCCGCCTCGCTGGCGCGGGCGAGGACGAGGGGCATTTCGAAGGCGCAGGCGATCAGGGCGCCGGTCTTCATCCGCTGCAATCCGCGCCACGGCCGCCGAGGTCGTCGCGCGGGCCGAGGATGTCGATCATCTGGCCGCCGCACATGCCCCTGGCCCCGCGGCCTGGGCGAGGCGTCGCACCAGCTCGGCGCGGGTGGCGCCGTCCTCGTGGGTGTCCGGATGGGCCAGGATCTCGAAGGCGATGGACTGCAGGGCGTCGCCGGCCAGGACCGCGGTCGCCTCGTCATAGGCCATGTGCACGGTGGGCCGGCCGCGGCGGGTGGAATCGTCGTCCATGCACGGCAGATCGTCGTGGATCAGGCTGTAGGCGTGGATGCACTGCCAGGGCGCAGGCGGCGCGCAGCACCGGCCCGCTCCTCCAGGTCGAACATCCGCGCCGTCTCCAGCGCGAAGAACGGCCGCAACCGCTTGCCCGGCCCCAGCGCCGCGTAACGCATGGCCTCGGTCAGCCGCGCCTCGGGCCCGTCGGCGCGCGGCAGGAGCTGGTCGAGCGCCCACCGTCACCAGGTCGGCGACTTCGTTGATCCGCTCGGCCAGGGTGAGGGCTTTCAAACAGCTCTCCATCCGGCGTCAGGTGAACTCGGCCGGTTCGGCGCGTTCGGCCTGGCCCTGCGGCCCCATCACGATCTTCTCCACGCGCAGCCGCGCCGCGTCGAGCTTGGCCTCGCAGTGGGCCTTCAGCCGCGCGCCGCGCTCGTACATCTCGATCGAGCGCTCCAGCGGCGCTTGGCCCGACTCCAGCTCGGCCACGATCTTTTCCAGCTCGGCCAGGGCCTGCTCGAAGCTCAGATCGGAAATGTCGGCCGGCTCGCTCATCGCCCCTCCGGAGAATTGCTCCCACCATAGGCGAGCGGGGGGCGGACGCAACGTCGCTGCGGGACGGGACGCTTAACGGCGCCGAAGCACCGCGTGGACCAGTAGCGGTAGCCGCGCCCCTTCACGCACCGCCAGCCCATGCGGCGCAGCTCGATGCCGATCATGGTGTTGAAGAAGCCGTGGGCGACCACCAGCACGTCCTCGCCTTGGGCGGCCAGGCCGTCGAGCTTCTCCGCCGCCTTCTTCGCGCGCGCCTCGCCTGCTTGCGGGTCTCCTCGCCGCCGTGCTGGCCGACGAACCACCACCACAGGCGCGAGACCACGCCCCACTTGCGCGGCGACAGCTTGATCCAGTCCGGGGCGGGCGGCGGCGGCAGGGGCGCCTCGATGAACAGGGCGTCGTGCAAGAGCTCGCGCCCCTCGGCCAGGGTCCGGGCGGTCTCGATCGAGCGCAGGCGGGTGGAGGTGTAGATCACCCCGGCCTTGCGGGCGGCCTGGGCGAGGTAGGGCGGCGGCGACTGGCCCGGCAGGATGCCCCCGGCCTCGTAGCGCGCCCACCAGTCGCGGTACTGGCGCGCGGTCAGCCGGACCCTGCGGGACAGCGCCGGCTCGGCGTGGCGCGCCAGCACGATGGAGCCCGCGCGCGGGGGCGCGGCCGGGGAGCCCGCGCGCGGGGGCGCGGCCGGCTCGCCGGTCTCGATGGTCTGTCCTGGCTGGGCTGCGTCGGTCGGCATCCTATGCGGCGGCGCTCGCCCGCACCGGGCGAGGCGATCCGTCACCCCCTCCTGCATCGCCCGCACGTGCGCCGCGGCCGAACGGCCCAGCGCCTCAAGGTCGTAGCCGCCCTCCAGTAAAGACACAACCTTTCCCCCTGCGCGCGATCGCGCCACCTCCATGATGGCCCGAGTCGCCCAGGCGAAGTCCTCCGCTTCGAGAGCCTGGCTGGCCAGCGGGTCGCGGGCGTGGGCGTCGAAGCCGGCGGAGATCATGACGAGGTCCGGGTCGAAGGCGTCCAGCGGCGCCATCAGCGCCTCGAACGCGGCGCGCCAGGCCTGGCGGCTGGCCATGGCCGGGACGTTGGCGTTGACGACCGTTGCCGCGCACGCCCGCCTCGCCGGTGCCCGGATAGAACGGCCACTGGTGGATCGAGGCGAAGAACAGGTCCGGGTCGCGCGCGACGACCGCCTCGGTGCCGTTGCCGTGGTGCACGTCGAAGTCGACCACCGCCACGCGCCTGAGGCCCGCGTCCTGGGCCGCCCGCGCCGCCACCGCCACGTTGGAGAAGACGCAGAATCCCATCGGCCGGCGGGGCTCGGCGTGATGGCCGGGCGGGCGGATGGCGCAGAAGGCGCGGTCGAACGCGCCGGCCGCGACGCCGCGCACCGCCTGCACCGCCGCCCCGGCCGCCAGCCGCGCGGCGGCCAGGCTGCCCGGCGACAGGGCGGTGTCGGGGTCGAGGTAGGCGAGGCCCCGATCGGGCGCGGCGGCCTCGATGGCGTCGATGTAGGCGCGCGGATGGACCCGCAGGAGGTCCTCGTCCGGCGCCGGCTCGGCGGTGCGCAGGTCCGCCGACAGGCCGGCGTCGGCCAGGGCGTCGGTGACCGCCTTCAGCCGCGCGGGCCGCTCGGGATGGCCCTCGGCGGGACGGTGCTCGATCATGCCCGGATGGCTGAAGATCGGAATCGACAT
>JBBCHF010000024.1:0-47635 GCA_037201645.1 Caulobacteraceae bacterium | reverse complement strand
GCCCAGGCCCGGCCGGCGCTTGAGCAGGAAGGGCGATGCGGTAGTGGCCGCGGCCGAGCCCGTGCGCCTCGCCCTCCAGCACCGCGTCGGCGGCGGACCACAGGGCGGCCTCGGCGAGCAGCAACAGCTCCAGCCCCGCGTCGAGCTCCTCCTCGCGCAGGATCAGCCGCGGATCGGCCAGGGTCATGATCTTTCCCCCTCCGCCGCGAGGTTGACGACCCACCCTGCGAGGGGTCTAAGAACGCCGCGAAAGGAGAGTTTTCTCAATGGCCCTGGTTCCCTTCGACGATCGCGACGGCTTGATCTGGATGGACGGCGAATTCGTCCAGTGGCGCGAAGCGAAGGTGCACGTACTGACCCACGCCCTCCACTACGCCTCGTGCGTGTTCGAAGGCGTGCGGATGTACGACGGCGAGATTTTCAAGCTGACCGATCATGCCGAACGCCTGTTCCGGTCCGCCGAGATCCTCGACTTCCAGATCCCGTTCACGGTGGCCGCAGATCGAAGAGGCCTGCAAGCAGACGGCGGCCCGCAACGGCCTGACCAACTGCTACATCCGCCCGCTCGCCTGGCGCGGGCCCGAGCAGATGGGCGGTCTCGGCCCAGCAGACCAAGACCCACGTGGCCGTGGCACCTGGGAGTGGGGCGAGCTACTTCGATCCCGAGCAGGCGAGGAAGGGCATCCGCCTGACCTTCGCCAAGTACCGCCGGCCCGACCCCGCCACCGCCCCCGACCGCGTCCAAGGCGGCGGGCCTCTACATGATCTGCACCATCTCCAAGCACGCGGCCGAGAAGGAGGGCTTCAACGACGCCCTGATGCTCGACTGGCGCGGCTATGTCGCCGAGACCACCGGCGCCAACGTGTTCCTGATCCGCGACGGGGTGGTGCACACGCCCCTGACCGACTGCTTCCTGGACGGCATCACCCGCCGCTCGGTGATCGAGCTGATCAAGAAGATGGGCCTCGAGGTGGTGGAGCGGCACATCCCGGCCGAGGAGCTCGGCACGTTCACCGAGATGTTCGTCACCGGCACGGCCGCCGAGGTCCACCCCGGTGTCGCAGGTGTCCGAGCACCGCTTCACGCCGGGCAACATCACCTTCGCCCTGATGGACGACTTCAGCCGCATGGTCCGCCGCCAGCCGGTAGCGGCCTGATCCAATACCCGGTCATCCCGGCCTTCCGCCGGGATGACCGGGATCAGAGCCTCTTCCCCGGCGTCACCCGCCGCGCCGACCGTGTCGGCCATCTTCGCGCCGCGGCGGCCCATGGGCAGGGGCGGGCCGGTGGTGGAGTCGACGGCGGTCTGGTGCTCGATCTCGGCGTTCAGCTCGGCGCCCAGCAGCACGATGATGGTGCTCATCCACATCCACAGCATGGCGCCCACCGCCGCTCCGAACGAGCCGTAGGGTCCGGTCGTAGTGGGCGAAGTGCGACACGTAGGACGAGAAGACGTAGGACGCCGCCAGCCACAGCGCCGCGGCCAAGAGCCCCCCCGGCGTCACCCAGCGCCAGCGGGCGTGCTGGCGGCTCGGGCCGAAAGCGGTAGACCGCCGCCAGCCCCGCCATCGACAGCCCCAGCAGCACCGGCCAGCGCAGCACCGACACCCAGGGCGCGGTGTCGTTCAGCACCGGCAGCATCAGGGGCGCGACAGCACCCCACCAGCACCACCCGCGCCGAACGCCACCAGCAGGAACACCAGGCCCGCCCAGCGTCAGGGCCAGGCTGGTCAGGTTCAGCCTCAGGAAGCCGCGCTTCTCGTCCTCCTCATAGGCCACGTTCAGGCCGGCGAAGAGCGCCTTGGACCCCCGAATTGGCGCTCCACACCGACAGAAGCAGGGTCACCACGAAGGCCACGCTGAGGCGCGAGGAGCGCTGCTCGGCGATGCGGATCATCTGCTCGCCGATGAAGATCACCGCCGGGCGCGGCGCGATGCCGGCCAGGAAGATGATGTGGCGGCGCACGTCGTGGATGTCGGCGAACAGGCCGTAGAGCGCCACGAACGCCGCCAAGCCCGGGAAGATGGCCAAAAGGCCGAAGAAGGTCACCCCGCCCGCGACCGTGGAATCCTGTCCTGGCGGAACTCCCGCGCCGTGCGCCACAGGATGTCGCGCCAGCCGAGCAGGGGGATGTGGGCGGGCGAGGGGGCGTCGCGGCCCCGGCCGGGCTCGCGGTGCTGGATCGCCGCCTCGTCGCACGGCGCCGGGCGGGGCCTGGACGGCCACAGGGCGACCATGGCGGCCAGCGCCAGCCACGGCAGGCCCTCACGCCTTTGCGGGGCGCGACCGGGCCGCTTCCGCGCCGGCTCGGCGGCGGGGACAGGCGGCGGTTTCAGCTTGCGGCGGAGCGGCATGATTGGGGGCGGGGCGAACAGCCATGGCTGAACAACCCAAGCCGCCGTCCCGTTCCGCTTGCACGGCGGCGCGGCGTTTGGCAGACAAGACGATGGCCCTGCCGGTCGCGCCCCCCCCATGACCACCCTGGTGAAGGCCTGGACCGCCGCGCGCGAGCGCCCTGACCGCCGCGCACGTGGACTCCCCGGTGATCGACGCGCGCCTGCTGGTCGAGGCCGCGGCCGACGCCACCCGCGCCGACATCCTGTCCGATCCGCACCGGGCGCTCAGCGCCGCGCAGGCCGAGCGGCTGGACGCCTACCTCGCCCGCCGCGAGCGGCGCGAAGCCGATCGCCCACATCCTGGGCCGCAAGGGGTTCTGGAAGATCATGCTGCGGGTCGGTCCGCAGGTGCTGACCCCGCGCCCCGACACCGAGCTGGTGGTCATGGAGGCGCTGAAGGCGATCCCGGAGGGGGCGGCGGCCAGGCGTGCTGGACCTCGGCGTCGGCTCCGGCGCGATCCTGCTGGCCCTCCTGGCGGAGCGGCCGGCGGCCCGGGGCCTTGGCGTCGACGCGTCGGAGGAGGCGCTGGCCGTGGCGCGCGAGAAACGCCGCCAACCTCGGCCTCGCGGGCCGGCGGCGCTGCTGCGCGGCGACTGGACGGCGGGGCTGGACGCGGACGCCTTCGACCTCGTGGTCTGCAACCCGCCCTACATCCCCACCTGGGAGATCGCCACCCTGGAGCCGGAGGTGCGCGAGCACGAGCCGCGCCTGGCGCTGGACGGGCGGGATCGACGGCTTGGCGGCCTATCGCGCCCTGGCGCCGCAGATCGTCCGGGTGCTGAAGCCCGGCGGCCGCTTCGTGGTGGAGATCGGCCACGACCAGGGCCGCACGGTCCCGCCGCTGTTCGAGGCGGCCGGGGCGGCGGACGTAAAAGGTGCTCCAGGACCTCGCCGCGCACGACCGCGTTGTCGCAGGATTCAAGAAACCCCTTGGAATCACGGGGGACAATCGCTAGATCATACCCGTCTCCTCCCAATACGCCGGAGAATCGGTCGAGCGTCCCACGTCGGGGCGCGCCGGACTTAGGCGAAAAGCTCGCGCTCCGCGCGGCTGCGCCTGGGCGGAGGCGGGGAACGCGGTCCTTCGCATAGCGGATGTACGGCGGTCGCGACCGGGCCCAGGGCCTTGACGCAGCGCCGGGAAACGGCGGGCCACCCGCCCACAACGGTCATTATCCATGAGAGATTTCAAGAGCATGGAAACCGGCAGCGCAGCCGCAATAGAGGCGGCGCGGGCAGCAGTGGAGGCGGCGGCGGGGGCGGCAAGCCCAGCCACAACGGTCAACCGCGCCTTCGACTCGAATGGCCCGGACGGCGTCAAGATCCGCGGCCATGCCCAGCACGTCTTCGAAAAGTACCAGCAGCTCGCGCGCGATGCGGGCGCCTCGGGCGACCGGGTGCTGGCCGAGAACTACCTTCAGCACGCGGAGCACTATTTCCGCGTCCTGCGCGCGGTGCAGCCGCAGCGCCCGGCCTCCGAGATCATCGGCCGCGACGCCTTCACCTCCGGCATCGACATCGACTTCGAGGACGAAGGCGGCGGCGACAACGAGAACGACGGCGGCGACGGCGGCGAGGACGTTTCCGACACCCGCGACCAGCAGCGCCAGGACAACAACAACGGCGCGGCGAATACCGCTCCGACCGCCGTCCCGAATACCGCCAGGACAACAACCAGGGCCGCCAGGACCGCTCGGACAACCGCTCCGAGACCCGCGGCGGCGACCAGCAGCAGCAGCGCCCCTATCGCGACGAGCGGCCTCGCGACGAGCAGCGCGCGCGGGACGACCGTCCGCGTGACGACCAGCGCCCCCGCGACGAGCAGCGCCCGCGCGACGGACCGTCAGCGCAGCTACCGCGACGACCGCCGCGACCGCTACGAACCGCGCGGCGAACAGCGCGCCGAGGGGGCCGACCCCCTGGCCGTGATCGGACGGAGGCGACGCCCCCTGACCCGCAGCGCGGCGGAGGACGCCTCCCCGAGCCTGCGCTCGCAGGACGGGAGCCTGAGCCCGGCGCCGGCCTTCCTGCAGTCGCGCGTGGAGGGCCCCCCGCCGCCGAGGGCGCGGACGCCGCCGAACAGCCCCGCCGCCGTCGCGGCCCGCCCGCCGCGCCGCGCCGTCGAGGACAACCAGCCCGAGCCCGCCGAGGCCGACGAAGGCTGACCGCGCCGCAGCGCCCGCCGCCCCGCCTCGCAATCGGGGGGCGCAACCGCTACATTGCGGGCCTGCGTAAGGACGTTCCGCCATGCCCCTGGATGTGGCCGGCTCCGGCGCCGCCGAGGCGGCGGCCGCCGGGCCGTCAATCTCCCCGCCGGCGCCCGCGTGGTCGTGGCCATGTCGGGCGGGGTGGATTCCACCGTCACCGCCCGCCCTCCTGAAGCGCGCCGGCTATGACGTCGTGGGCGTGACGCTGCAGCTCTACGACCACGGCGCGGCGATCCACAGGAAGGGCGCCTGCTGCGCCGGCCAGGACATCCACGACGCCCGCACCGCCGCCGAGCGCATGGGCGTGCCGCACTATGTGCTCGACTACGAGAGCCGGTTCCGGGAGGCCGTGATCGAGGACTTCGCCGACGCCTATCTGCGCGGCGAGACGCCGGTCCCGTGCATCCGCTGCAATCAGACCGTCAAGTTCCGCGACCTGCTCGACATCGCGCGCGACCTCGGCGCCGAGGCCCTGGCCACCGGCCACTACGTCCGCCGCGCCGAGGGGCCGGGCGGGCCGCAGCTTCGCCGCGCCGTCGATCCCGCCCGCGACCAGAGCTATTTCCTGTTCGCCACCACGCGCGAGCAGGTCGACTACCTGCGCTTTCCGCTCGGCGACCTGGAGAAGCCGGACGTGCGCCGCGTGGCCGCCGAGCTCGGCCTCGCCGTCGCCGACAAGCCCGACAGCCAGGACATCTGCTTCGTGCCCGAGGGCCGCTACACCACCATCGTCGACCGGCTGCGGCCGCAGGGCGCGGTCCCGGGCGACATCGTCCACCTGGACGGGCGCGTGCTCGGCCGCCACGAGGGCGTCACCCGCTACACCGTGGGCCAGAGGCGCGGCCTGAACGTCGCGGTGGGCGAGCCGCTGTTCGTGGTGCGGCTGGACGCGGACCGGCGCGAGGTGATCGTCGGCCCGAGCGAGGCGCTGCTGACGCGGTCGCTGACGCTGAAGGAGACCACTGGCTCGGCGACCAGCCGGCGCTGGCGGATGCGGCGGCCGAGGGGATGGCTGTGCTCGCCCGCGTGCGGCTCTACCCCGCGAGCCGGTCGCCGCGCGCCTGGCGCCCGACGGCGGCGTTGCGGCGGTGGTCTTCGACGCGCCGGAGGAGGGCGTCTCCCCCGGCCAGGCCTGCGTGCTCTACGACCCCCCGCCTCAGCCGGCGAACGCGTCCTCGGCGGCGGCTTCATCGCGGCGACGACCGCGGCGGCCTAAGCCCACAAATCCCGGTCGTCCCGGCGAAGGCCGGGATGACCGGATTATGGCGGTGTCAGGCGAATTCCGCTTCCAGGCTGGCGAGCCGCGCGGCCTGGTCTTCGGCGCTGAGGGCGTCGAGGAGTTCGTCGAGGTCGCCTTCCATCACCTTGGGCAGGGTGTAGAGGGTCAGGTTGATGCGGTGGTCGGTCACCCGCCCTTGCGGGAAGTTGTAGGTGCGGATGCGCTCGGAGCGGTCGCCCGAGCCGACCTGGCTCTTCCTCGCCTCGGCGCGGGCGTTGTCGAGCGTCGACCGCTGCAGGTCGTACAGGCGCGCCTTCAGCACCTTCATGGCCTTGGCGCGGTTCTGGTGCTGGGACTTCTCCGACGAGGTCACCACGATGCCGGTGGGCAGGTGGGTGATGCGCACGGCTGAGTCGGTCTTGTTCACGTGCTGGCCGCCGGCGCCGGACGAGCGGTAGGTGTCCAGGCGGATGTCGGCGTCGTTGACCTCGATCTCCACGTCCTCCGGCTCGGGCAGCACCGCGACGGTGGCGGCGGAGGTGTGGATGCGGCCCTGGGCCTCGGTCTCCGGCACGCGCTGCACGCGGTGCACGCCGCTCTCGAACTTCAGCCGGCCGTAGACGCCCTCGCCGGTGATCGAGGCGATGATCTCCTTGTAGCCGCCCATCTCCCCTTCCGAGACGCTGTCGATCTCGACCTTCCAACCCCTGGCGGCGGCGTAGCGCTGGTACATGCGGAAGAGGTCGCCGGCGAACAGGGCCGCCTCGTCCCCGCCGGTGCCGGCGCGCACCTCCAGGATCACCGAGGCGTTCTCGTCCTTGTCGCGCGGGGCCAGCATCAGGGCGAGGTCGCGCTCGAGGTCGGGCAGGCGGGCGTTCAGGGCGTCCAGCTCCTCGCGCGCCAGGGCGGCCATGTCGGCGTCGTCGGCCCTGGCCATGGCCTCCAGCTCGGCGGCCTCGGCGCGGGCGTGGGCCAGCCGGTCGACCGCCTCGGCCACCGGCTTCAGCTCGGCGTACTCCTTGCCGAGCCGCACGATCTCCGCCCCGTCGGCGGCGGCACCCATGCGCGCCTCCACCTCGTGGAAACGGTCGAGCACGGAATCGAGTCTGGCCTGGGGAAGGTGCATCGCGGCGGCTAGCTAAGGCCCGCCGCCCTCCGGCGCAAGCCGGGCTGCGCCCTGTCGCTCCTAGGCGGCGACGCCGGGGCGGTCGGCGAGGGCTTCGCGGTAGACGTCGACGACGCTCTGCAGGGCCGCCGACCAGGAGAAGCGGGCGCTGGCCATCCGCGCGGCCAGGCCCATGCCCAGGCGCCGGCCGGGGTCGGCGATCAGGCTCTCGATGGCCGCGGCGTAGGCCGCCGCGTCCCCCGGCGGGCAGAGCAGGCCGGTCGAGCCATGGTCGACGATCAGGCGGCTGTTGACCACGTCGGCGCAGACCACCGGCACGCCAGAGGCCATGGCCTCGACGTTGACGTTGCCGAACGCCTCGGTGACGCTGGGATTGAGCAGGACGTCGGCGGACGCCACCGCCCGCGCGAGGGCCGCGCCCGAAAGCTGGCCGGTGAACACCGCGTGCGGCAGGCGCTGGGCCAGCCACGGCCGCGCCGGGCCGTCGCCGACCACCAGGGCCCGCACGTTGGGGCGGCGGGCGCGCAGCCGGTCGACGGCGTCGGCGAACTGCGCCAGGCCCTTCTCCAGCACCACGCGGCCGAAGAACAGCACCACGACGTCGTCGTCGCCGAGGCCCTGGGCGCGCCGCCACCGGGCGTCGCGGCGGGCGGGGTCGAACAGCTCGCGGTCCACACCCCGGCTCCAGACCCGGGCGCGGCCGGCCATGCCGTTGCGCGCCAGCTCGTCGGCGATCGGATGGCTGGGAGCCAGCACATAGTCGCACTGGCGGTAGAAGGTGTTCAGCCGCGCCTCGACCAGGGGCCCGAGCCAGCCCAGGCCATAGTAGTCGAGGTAGGTCTCGAAGCGGGTGTGCAGGCTCGCCACCACCGGCAGGCCCAGCTGGCGCGCCAGCCGCTGGGCCTGGAAGCCGAGCACGTCCGGCGTCGACAGGTGGACCACGTCGGGGGCGAAGCGGACCACGTCCTGGCGCGCGGCGGGGGTCAGGCCGAGGCCCAACCGGTACTCCGGCCGCCCGGGCAGGCCGATGGAGGGGATGGAGATGATCTCGCCGTTCGGCTCGATGGCCGGCTCTGGCGTGGTCGGCGCATAGACCCGCACCTTGGCCCCCGCCACGTCCTGCAGGTAGTCCACCAGCCGGTTCAGCGCCTGGGTCGCCCCGTCGCGCGTGTAGTTGTAGTTGCCCGTGAACAGGGCGACGCGGAGGGTCGGGCGACTCATCGGCTCTCCCACTGGAAGCGCCGGACCATCGCCCAGGGCCGCGTCACTATTGTGAAGGCTGGCGAACATGCCTTGCCTGGCGAGCCGATTGCGCCAAAGATCGCGCGTCAGGGGAGGCCGTTCCCGTGAGCGACGCCGAGGTCCAGACCGCGCCGACCGCCGCCGGGCCCGCCCTGGCCGGTGAGGACGTGCTGCGCCAGCTGGTGCAGGTCGCCCCCCCAGATAGTGGCCTCGCTGCAGGGCAAGCCGCCGCCGCGCGGGGCGGCCTATGTGGCGGCGGACTGCTTCGACGCGGCGCTGCGCAAGCTCCTGGCCGAGCTGCACGACGCGGTTCTGGCGCGGCGCACGCCGGGCGGGATCCTCGCCGACTGCCGCACCGCCCTGAACGGCCTGCTCGACATTCGCCGAGGCGGCGTTCCCGCCGGCGCGCCGCCGGCCGCTGCTGCCCGATGTCGAGGCGATGCTGCCCGACCAGTACCGCACGCCGGCCACCATCGGCCTGGCGGCGGTCGCGGGCCTGGCGGCGATCTTCATCGTCAGCGGCCTCTACATGAACTGCGCGCCCTGATCGAGGCGGGCGGGCCGGTGGGGCCCGCTGGACCTGATCCTGATCCGGCCGGTGGACCTCCTCGCCATCCTGGTCCTGCTGGCCGCGCTGGCGGGGGCGTGGCGGATGACCGCGCCGGTCGCGGCCGATCCGATGGCGCGGCTGCGGCGGCTGGTCGACCGCCGCCAGATCGGGGAGACCTTCGAGATGCAGGCCGCCAACCTGCCGCTGGGCGCCGCCGCGGGCGCCGGCTGGGAGACCGACGAGGGCGCCGAGACCTTCGTCCGCTTCGTGCACGGCTGGCCCACGCCCTGGCCAGCCAGGCGGAGATGCGCTCGGTGCTCGACGGCGCCGGATACCTGCCCCAGGCGGCGGCGGACCTGACCGCCCCCCCTGCGACCTGCGGTCGCGCCCCGGAACCGCCGGCGGCCGGGCTCATTGTCGAAGGATCGGCCCGTGGCGCGCGGGCCGGCCAGACCATCCGTAGGGAGATCAGTCGTGGGGATCGTGACGGACAGGCAGGCGTGGCGCGTGGACCGCCGCGAGGAGGCGCAGATCGAGCCCGAGGCCCTGGCGGCCGAGATGGTGCGGGCGCTGCTGCGCTATGGCGGCCAGGCGCATCGCGACGTGATCATCGCCCACGTCGCCTCGCGCGGCGCGTGCGCGGAGAGGACCCTCCCGCCGACCTCGCCGACCAGATCCTGCGCGTGTTCAGCCGGCACTGCGAGGCGCCGGTCGGCGTCCCCGAGCGCCCCCTGTTCCGCCTGCCCTTCGGCCCGGATTCCAGGCGCTGGATGCTGACCGACAACGCCCCCCGCCCTCGTCGGCGCGGCGGGACTGCACTGACCTTCCTCCCCCTGGAGGGGGGAGGGGCAGGGGAGGGGGTGGCGCCCTATCGGCGCCTCTGAGCACGGGAATGGCCGCCGCGGAGGTTCAACCGCCGCGCCCTTTCCGGAAGCGTTCCCACCCCCATCCCCGACCCTTCCCCCCTCCAGGGGGAAGGAGAAGGCTACCGACAGCTCACATGCAGCGGACGGTAGTAGGGCTGGGCCCTGCAGGTCGCGGTAGCGGATGGTGCAGGTGCGGGCGCGGCGGGGCGGGGAGACGGTGACCGGCGGCTGACGGCGGCCGTAGCGGCAGACGATGCTGACCGGCTCGCCGACGTCCAGGCGCCAGGTGTTGATGGTGATCCCGTGGTCCATGCGCGAGGAGTCGGGCGCGAGGCTGGCGTTGTCGGCCACGTCGCCGGCGTAGAGGACCACCTCGCGCAGGCGCCGCGCCGGTGGTCGGCGAGGTCGCGGGGCAGAGGCCGGCGGAGGAGGGCGCGGCCGCCGCGGCGCCGGCCGCCATGATCGCGGCGAGGACGAGGCAGGGGGCCGCGGTCCGGCGCGCCTGGCTGATGCTGTTCATGGCTTCCCTCCGACCGCCCGTGCGGATGCGGGCCTGGAAGGTGGCCCGGACGGCGGGCCGCGGCCTTGATGCGGCGCAAGCGCCGGCGGCTATTCGGCCGCCTGCAGCGTCCTGGGCGGCCTTGCGGGCCTCGAGCTCCGCGGCCTTGGCCTCGACCAGCTCGATGATGTGCTCGACCATGCGCTCGTTGTCGAGCTTATGGTCCGGCTTGCCGGCCATGTAGACCATGCCCGCGCCCTTGCCGCCGCCGGTGAAGCCGACGTCGGTGAACAGGGCCTCGCCCGGGCCGTTCACGACGCAGCCGATGATCGACAGGCTCATGGGCGTGGTTGATGTGGGCCAGCCGCGCCTCCAGCGTCTCCACCGTCTTGATCACCTCGAAGCCCTGGCGGGCGCAGGAGGGGCAGGCGATGATGTTGACGCCGCGGTGGCGCAGGCCGAGCGACTTGAGGATGTCGAAGCCGACCTTGACCTCTTCCACCGGGTCGGCGGCGAGGGAGACGCGGATGGTGTCGCCGATCCCGGCCCACAGCATGGAGCCGAGGCCGATGGACGACTTCACCGTCCCGATCCGCTGCGGCCCCGCCTCGGTGATGCCAGGTGCAGCGGGCAGTCGATGGCGTCGGCCAGCATCTGGTAGGCGGCCACGGTCAGGAAGGTGTCGGACGCCTTCACGCTGATCTTGAACTCGTGGAAGTCGTGGTCCTGCAGGATGCGGGCGTGGGAGAGGGCGCTCTCGACCATGGCCTCGGGGCAGGGCTCGCCGTACTTTCTCCAGGAGGTCCCGCTCCAGCGAGCCGGCGTTTGACGCCGATGCGCATGGAGCAGCCGTGGTCCTTGGCCGCCTGCACCACCTCGCGCACGCGCGCGGCCGAGCCGATGTTGCCCGGGTTGATCCGCAGGCACGCCGCGCCGGCCGTGGCCGCCTCGATGGCGCGGTTTGTAGGGAAGTGGATGTCCGCCACGATCGGGATCCTGGCCGCCTTGACGATGGCGGGCATGGCGGCGGTGGATTCCTCGTCCGGGCAGGACACCCGCACGATGTCGCAGCCGGCCTCCTCGATCCCGCGGATCTGGTCGATCGTCGCCCCCGCGTCGGCGGTGAGCGTGTTGGTCATGGTCTGGACGGTGATCGGGGCGTCGCCGCCGACCTCCACCGAGCCGACGCGGATCTTGCGGGATGGCCGTCGCTGGATCATCCGCCAGGGCGGGACGTGGTCGAGGCCGGCGTTGGGAGCGGACATGGCGGTCATGGGCTCAGGAAAATAAAGGGTTTCGACGGATTCCGGAAGCGCCGCCTTCAACGCTCCCGCGCGGTTGATCCGCGGCAATGAAACTGGAGCATGGTTGGCCTATTGTTGTGTCGGATTTCCGTCCAACAGAGATTGTCCCATGTCCATCGACGCCGCCAAGCCGCCCGCCGGCCCTTCCGCGCGGTTCGGCAACGTCCCCTGGTGGGGCGTCACCGTCGAGGGCGTGCTGCGATCGTGCTGGGCTTCATCGCCGCGGCCGCGCCGTTCGCCGCCGGATTCGCCGCGACCCTGGTGGTCGGCTGGGTGTTCGTCATCGGCGGGGTGGTGCGGATCGTCTCCAGCCTGCGCCACCGCGGGCCCGGCTACGTCTGGTCGCTGATCGCGGGCGTGATCGCGGTCCTGGCCGGGGGCCTCCTGATCGGCCTGCCGCTGGCGGGGCTGATCATGCTGACCATCATCGTCGGCGCCTATTTCCTGGCGCACGCGGTGACCTCGTTCTTCCTCGCCGCCGCGGTGGGCAAGGGCGGCCAGCGGCCGCTGTCGGCTGATCGTCGGCGGTCGTCGCCGACCTGGTGCTCGGCGCGGTGATCTTCTGGCTGCTGCCAGGGGGCGCGTTCTGGATCCTCGGCCTCCTGGTCGGGATCAACCTGGCCTTCGCCGGGGCGAGCCCTGGTGGCCGTCAGCCTTTCCGTGCGGGCGGGGCGCCGGCGTAGGCGCGGCCCCGGCCTGGGCCGTCGGCGCCGAGGCGGCGATGCGGCTCAGCGGCGTCACCGGCGCGGTCAGCGGCGCCTGGAGCTGGCCGGCCACATAGACCTGGAAGGCGGCGGGCTCGGACACATCGATGGTCAGGCCGTTGTCGGCGGGGGGGCGCGATAGGCCTCGCCGGCCTTCATCTGCTGGGCGAAGAACACCGAGCCGTCGGGCCTGTGCACCACCAGCAGCGCGGCCTTGCGCGCCTGCAGGGTGACGACCGAGGCGCCGGGCGCCGCGCCATAGACCGCGCCGCGGGGCGCGAACACCGGCGGATCGGCCGGCGCCGCGGCCGCGACATCCCCCGCCGCCGCATCGCTGGCGCCGTCGAGGCCGGGCGTCTGGTAGGGCGTCGGCAGGGTGGATTCCTGGGGCGCCGGCTGGGCGGCCGACACGGGCCACGGTACCCGAGGGCGGGAGCGGGCGCCGCGGCGGGGCCGGGGGCCTCGGCGACGGTCGGCGGCGGCGGCTTGTCGTCAGCCATGGCGTGCTGGGCGAGGTTCCACAGCAGCACGGCGGAGACCACCACCGCGCCGCCGCCGGCCAGCAGCGACAGGCGCGCGTCCTTGTGCTTGCGCACCCCGACCGGCGGGCGCAGCGGCTCGGCCGCGCCGGGCGCGTCGCGCTTGAAGCGCTCCACCGCCGCCTCGCCGTCCAGGCCCAGGGTCCGGGCGTAGGCGCGCACATAGCCGATCGCGAACGGCCGCGAGGGCAGGTCCTCGATCCGCAAATCCTCGATCGCCTCGAGATAGCCGCGCTTGACCTTGGTGGCGTCCGACACGTCCTGGAGCGTCAGGCCCCGGTGGCAGGCGGACCTGGCGCAGGGCCGCGCCGACATCGGGCGCGCTGCTGAACGCCGTGTCCGATTATCCTGCGGGTCGCTCATGTCCACCCCCGCGGACATCAGCAGACTCTGCGTAACCGCGCCCGTATCCAGCGGCATGGCTACTCTTGCCCTCTACTCCCCACTGCGAAGGATCGCAGCTTCACCCCAACCAATTTAGAGCTCGATTGTTAAGCTTTCGTTGTGGATATCAACATACGGCCCGGAAATCAATGGGTTAAACTGCCACATCCAGCTTCCGGGCCAGGGTCTCCACCTCGTTCCTGACCGAGCCCGCCGAGCCTTTCAAAAGCGGCGCCAACCCGCGCATGGCCGCCTCCCGGTCGCAGGACAGGATCATCCGCTTGACCGGCCCGACGCCGGCCGGCGGCATGGAAAGCCTGTCGAATCCAAGGGCTGTCAGGACGAACGCCTCGAGCGGCCGGCCCGCCATCTCTCCGCATACGGAAACAGGCGTTCCGGTGGCGATGCAAAGCGTCGCAGATCGCTTTCAGCGCACGAAGGGCGGGGGGCGACAAGGGTCGTACCGATCCGAGACACGCGGGTTCCCGCGGTCGGCCGCGAACAGGTACTGCATCAGGTCGTTGGTCCCCACCGAGACGAAGTCGGTCAGGGGCAACAGGGCGTCCAGGTGCCAGATCAGCGACGGCGCCTCGATCATCGCCCCGACGCGAAGGGTGCTGGGCGCCGGCCGGCCGCGCCGCTCGGCCCAGGTGATCTCGGCGTCCACGAAGGCGCGCGCGGCGCGGAACTCGTCGACGCTGGCGATCAGCGGGAACATCACGTTCAGCTCGCGCCCCCGCGCGGCCGAGATCAGGGCGCGCAGCTGCAGCCGCAGGAGGGCGGGACGGTCCAGGCCCATGCGCACGGCCCGCCATCCCATTGCGGGATTCTCCTCCAGCTCCGCCTGCAGGTAGGGCAGCACCTTGTCGCCGCCGAGGTCGAGGGTGCGGAAGGTGACCGGCAGGCCCTTGGCTGCGTCCAGCACCCGCGAATAGAGCTGGGTCTGGGCCTCGGTGCGCGGCAGCTCCTCGGCGACCATGACTGGAACTCGGTGCGGAACAGGCCGATGCCCTCCCGCGCCCGTCTCGTGCAGGATGTCGAGGTCGACCTCCAGGCCCGCGTTCATCAGCAGGGTGGATGTGCACCCCGTCGCGGGTGACCGGGCGGGTCTCGCGCAGGCGGGCGAACTCGGCCCGGCGCTGGGCGCGGACCTCCATGCGCGCGACGATGGCCTTCACCACGTCCGGGCGCGGGCGCAGGTAGGCCTCGCCGGCCTCGGCGTCGACGATCACCGGGTCGCCCTCCGACACCCGGTCGCGCAGGCCCGCCAGGCGCCCGACGCAGGGGATGTCGAGCGCGCGCGCCACGATGGCCGCGTGGCTGCCGCCGAGCCCTCCTCCAAAAGGATGCCCTTCAGCCGCGTGCGGTCGTATTCCAGAAGGTCCGCCGGGCCGAGGTTGCGGGCGATCAGGATGGCGTCCTCGGGCAGCACCCGCGCCCCGTGCGCCTCGCCCGACAGGTGGCGCAGCAGCCGGTCGTTGAGGTCCTCCAGGTCGTGCAGCCGCTCGCGCAGATAGGGGTCGCGGGCCTGGCCCATGCGGGCGCGATGCTCCGAGCGCACCCGCTCCACCGCCGCCTCCGCCGTCAGGCCCGAGCGCACCGCCTCGGTCAGGGAGTGGTTCCAGCTCTGGCTGTGGGCGAACATCCGGTAGGCTTCCAGGCACCTCGAACGAGGCGCCGACGATGCCGTGCTGGCCCTCCAGCATCTCGTCGATCTGGGCCTGCAGGTCGGAGATGGCGACCTTCAGCCGCTCCTCCTCGCGCCCGACCGTCGTCGGACAGCAGTTGCCTCGGGGGCGACCGGCTGCTCGTGCAGCACCGCGAAGCCCCGGGCCAGGCCCTCGGCCAGGCGCGCGCCCTTCAGCCGCTCGGGCTTGTGGGGCGCGATCTCCACGTCCTTGAGCTCGGCCTCGCCGACCAGCTCGCCCTGGGCGACCATCTCGGCCAGCACCATGGCGATGATCTGCAGGTCCTCGATCTCCTCCTCGGCGTAGACCCGCTCGGTGCGGTTCTGCACCACCAGCACGCCGATGGTCCGCCCGCCGCGCAGCAGCGGCACGCCCAGGAAGGCGTGGTAGGGGTCTTCCCCCGTCTCCGGCCGGTAGGAGAAGGCCGGATGCTCGGGGGCGTTGGCCAGGCGAGCGGGCGGCCGAGCTTCATGATCTCGCCGACCAGGCCCTCGCCCGGCTTCATGCGGGTGACGTGCACGGCGCCCGGCTTCAGGCCCTCGGTGGCGAACAGCTCCATGTCGCCGCTGGCGCGCCGCAGGTAGAGCGAGCAGACCTCCGCCACCATGGAGCGCGCGATGATCCGCACCACCGCGTCGAGCTTCGACTGCGCCGGGACCGCGCCCGGCCATGGCCTCGCGGATCTGCCGCAGCAGGGTCCGCGGCCCGCGTATCGCGACCGGTGGCAAGGCCATAAGGTCCACTCTCCTCCTGGTGGCGCTATAGCAGATCCGGCGCCCGGTTCAGCCGCGGGCGGGCGTCCGGCTCGCGCCGGCCCTGAGGTACACGGGTTTGTGTTGCGGGAATGGCCGATTGTATCGCCGGGCGACGAATCCGGGTCAGCCGGCCCGTTCGAGGAGCTCGATCAGCTCGGCGGCCTTGCGGCGCTGCTCGTCGCGGTCGCCCGAGACGATGGCCCCCTCGATGCAGTGGCCGAGTGGTCCTTCAGGATCTCGCTCTCGACCCGCGACAGGGCGGCGCGGATGGCGCGGATCTGGGTCAGCACGTCGATGCAGTAGCGGTCCTCGTCCACCATGCGCGCGACCCCGCGCACCTGGCCTTCGATCCGGCTGAGGCGGTTGAGCAGCTTGGGCTTGGTCTCTGACTTCACGGCGGCCTCCGCAGATTATACCCCCCGGCGGGTAATTGCAATATGCCCCGTGGGGGTATATGTCCGGCGGGTCCGGAGGCCCGCCATGACCGACCACGCGCACGACCATGCTCACCACCATCACCCCGCGGACGGGGAGGGGGCGGCGATGGTCGTCGATCCGGTGTGCGGCATGAAGGTCGATCCGGCGAAGACGGCGCACCACGCCGATCACGACGGCCGCGCCTACCACTTCTGCAGCGCCGCTGCCGCAGCAAATTCCTCGCCGATCCAGGACGATACCTGGCGAAATCCGATGCGCCGCAGAAGGCGGCGGACCCGGCGGGGACCATCTACACCTGCCCGATGCACCCCCAGATCCGCCAGGTCGGCCCCGGCGTCTGCCCGATCTGCGGCATGACGCTGGAGCCCGTGGATCCCACCGCGGAAACGGGGCCCAACCCCGAGCTCGCCGACATGAGCCGCCGGTTCTGGATCGGCCTGGTCCTGACCGTCCCGGTGGTGGCGCTCGGCATGGCCGGCGGCATGATCCATGGCCTTCCGCGCAGCCTTTCCAACTGGATCGAGCTGGTTCTTGCCTCGCCGGTGGTGCTCTGGGCCGGTTCGCCTTTCTTTGCGCGGGGATGGCGGTCGATCATCACGCGCCATCTCAACATGTTCACCCTGATCGCCATCGGCACCGGCACGGCCTACGCCTACAGCCTGGCCGCCACCCTGGCGCCGGGGATCTTCCCCGCCGAGTTCCGCGACGCGGGCGGCGCGGTGCCGGTCTATTTCGAGGCGGCCGCCGCGATCACCGTCCTGGTGCTGCTCGGCCAGGTGTTGGAGCTGCGCGCCCGCGAGCGCACGTCCGGCGCCATCCGCGCCCTGCTCGACCTCGCCCCCCGCACCGCCCGCCGCATCCGCGAGGACGGGACCGACGAGGAGGTCGGCGTCGACAAGATCATCGTCGGCGACCGCCTGCGCGTGCGCCCCGGCGAGAAGATCCCCGTCGACGGCGAGGTGGTGGACGGCCGCGCGGCCGTGGACGAGTCCCTGGTCACCGGCGAGTCCATGCCCGTGACCAAGGCGGCCGGCGACAAGGGTCGTGGCCGCTCGCTGAACGGCGCGGGCTCCTTCGTCATGCGCGCCGAGAAGGTCGGCGCCGACACCCTGCTGGCCCAGATCGCGCGGCGCGCGGATGGTGAGCGAGGCGCAGCGCAGCCGCGCGCCGATCCAGCGCCTGGCCGACCAGGTGTCCGGCTGGTTCGTGCCCGCCGTGCTGCTCGCCGCCGTCCTGGCCTTCGCCGCCTGGGCCGTGTTCGGGCCCGAGCCGCGGTTCGGCTACGCCCTGGTGGCGGCGGTGTCGGTGCTGATCATCGCCTGCCCCTGCGCCCTCGGCCTGGCCACCCCGATGTCGATCATGGTCGGCGTCGGCCGCGGCGCGCGCGCGGGCGTGCTGATCAAGAACGCCGAGGCGCTGGAGCGCTTCGAGAAGATCGACACCCTGGTGGTCGACAAGACCGGCACCCTGACCGAGGGCCGCCCGGCGGTCACCGCCGCGATCCCCGCTGAGGGCGTGGACGAGGCCGACCTCGTGCGCCTCGCCGCCGGCCTGGAGCGGGCCAGCGAGCATCCGCTCGGCGCCGCCATCGTCCGCGCCGCCAAGGGCCGCGGCCTGACCCTGGCCGAGCCGTCCGCCTTCGACTCCCCCCGTTGGGCGGGGCGTGGTCGGGACGGTGGAGGGCCGCCCGGTCTCCGTCGGCAGCGCCTCCTTCCTGGCCGAGCAGGGGGTCGACGCCGCCGTCCTGGCCGACCGCGCCGCGCCGTTCCGCGCGGAGGGGGCGAGCGTGGTGTTCGCCGCCATCGACGGGCGCCTGGCGGGCCTCTTCGCCATCGCCGACCCGGTCAAGGCCGGCGCGGCCGCGGCGGTGGCCGACCTGAAGGCCGACGGCGTGCGCCTGGTCATGCTGACCGGCGACAACCGCGCCACGGCCGAGGCGGTCGCCCGCCGGCTCGGCATCGACGAGGTCCAGGCCGAGGTTCTGCCCGGCGACAAGGCCGCGGTGGTCGAGCGCCTGCGCAAGGAGGGCCGGGCGGTGGCCATGGCCGGCGACGGGGTCAACGACGCCCCGGCCCTGGCGGCGGCCGACGTCGGCGTCGCCATGGGCGCGGGCGCGGACGTGGCGATCGAGAGCGCCGGCGTCACCCTGCTGAAGGGCGACCTGCAGGGCCTGGTGCGGGCGCGGCGGCTGTCGCGGGCGGTGATGCGCAACATCCGCCAGAACCTGATGTTCGCCTTCATCTACAACGTCGCCGGCGTGCCGGTGGCGGCGGGGCGTGCTCTACCCGTTCGCCCACCTGTTACTCTCGCCCGAGATCGCCGCGGCCGCCATGGCCCTGTCCTCGGTCAGCGTCATCGGCAACGCCCTGCGCCTGCGGGCGGTGAAAATCTAGCGGTCTTCACGGCGTTTGACGCCATGGATGGGGCTATGGCATAATATGCCATATGGCGAAGGCCGAGCTCGTATTTCACGAAAAGCGCGTGGAGGCGAGCGGAGCCATCGTCGAGATGAAGATCTGGCGCGTTCCGGATGCGGTCCCGCCCACGCATCACGGCCTCAAGTACAGCCTGTTCTACGGGTTTGCAGGCCGCCGGCTGGTCGGTTCGACAACGAGCGGGGCAAGGGCGACCACATGCACCTCGGTGCGCAGGAATTCGACTACGCGTTCACCTCCGTCGAGCAGCTCATGGCCGATTTCCTGACCGAGGTGGAGAAGGCGGAGATGCGGCGGTGACGGACCTCAACATCCATGTGGGCGACGGCCGGGAAGCCATGGCGCTGCGTTTCGTCGAGGCCTGGCGGGCCGCCGAGCGGGGTGAGCGGCGGCGCGAGCGGCATCTGTCCTTCGATCGCTTCGAGACGCTGGCGCGCACCCTGACGCCGCGCCGTCTGGAGCTGCTGCGCCATGTCCATGCGCATCCGCCCGTGAGCATCGCCGGCCTGGCCCGCGAACTTGGCCGCGACTACAGGCGGGTGCACGAAGACGTGCAGGCGCTGATCCTGGCGGGGCTGATCGAAAAATCCGACAGCGAGGGCCTCAGCGCGCCCTACGACCACATCGAAACCCGGATCGCGCTGTAGCCGAGAGGCGGCCGCGCCGCCGCCAGGGTCAGAGCTGGTCCAGGCCGTAGGCGGCGTGCAGCGCGCGCACCGCCAGCTCGGTGTAGGCGGCGTCGATCAGCACGCTGATCTTGATCTCCGACGTCGAGATCACCTTGATGTTGATGCCCTTGTCGGCCAGCGCCTGGAACATGGTGTTGGCCACGCCCGCGTGGCTGCGCATGCCGACGCCGATCACCGAGACCCTTGGCCACGTCGTCGTCCACGTCCACCCCGTCGAAGCCGATCTCGGCCTGGGCGGCCTGCATGATCTCCACCGCCCGGCCCGCGTCGCGCTTGCCGACGGTGAACTCCATGTTGGCCATGTCCCGCTCGCGCGCATGGGACTGGACGATCATGTCGACGTTGACGTTGGCGTCGGCCAGCCTGCTGAACACCTGGGACGACACGCCCGGATGGTCGGGCAGGCCGTACAGGGTGATCTTGGCCTCGTCGCGGCTGTAGGCCACGCCCGAAACGATCCGCTTCTCCACGATCTCCTCCTCGTCGCAGACGATGGTGCCCGCGCCCTGGCCGGTGGCCTCGCCCGGCTCCACGAAACTCGACAGCACCCGCACCGGCACGCGCTTGGCCATGGCCAGCTCGACCGATCGGGTCTGCAGCACCTTGGCGCCCAGGGACGCCATCTCCAGCATCTCCTCGTAGGAGATCTTCGACAGCCGCCGCGCCTTGGATTCGATGCGCGGGTCGGTGGTGTAGACCCCGTCGACGTCGGTGTAGATGTCGCAGGCCGCGTCCAGCGCCGCGGCCACCGCCACCGCCGAGGTGTCCGAGCCGCCGCGGCCGAGCGTCGAGATGCGCCCGGCCCGGGTCACCCCCTGGAAGCCGGCGATCACCGCCACCTCGCCGGCGGCCATGGCGGCGGCCAGATTGTCGGGCGGGATGTCGTCGATGCGCGCCTTGCCGTGCGCCTCGTCGGTGACGATCGGCACCTGCCAGCCGAGCCAGGACCTGGCCGCCACCCCGATGTTGCGCAGGGTCATGGCCAGGAGGCCCGCAGTGACCTGCTCGCCGGACGCCACCACCGTGTCGTACTCGTCGTCGGACTCCGGCAGGCCCGCGGCCGCGCGGCCCGCGCCGTCCGTCCACGCCACCAGCTCGTTGGTGCGCCCGGCCATGGCCGAGACCACCACCGCCACCTCTTTGCCCGCCGCGACCTCGGCCTCCACCAGGCGCGCGACCCGGCGGATGCGCTCCAGGTCCGCCACGGACGTGCCGCCGAACTTCATCACCAGCCGAGCCACGTCCGGCCGCCTCCTTCTGAAAAGCTGCGCGTTCTAGCGGCCGCCGCCGGGCCGCACAACACTTGACGGCCAAGCTGGAGGAACTATCTACCTATCAAGGTATCTATCAGGATGGCCGTCGTGACCGATCCGCTCCCCGACGCCGCCCGCATCGTGAACTCGGCCGCGACCGTGTCCGACAAGATCAGGGCGCTGGACGCGGCCGGCTATTCGCGGGCGGCGATCGCCCGCATGCTGGGCAAGCGCTACCAGCATGTCCGCAACGTGCTGGAGGCCGACGCCGTGAAACGCGCGGCCGCGGCGTCGTCACAGGGCCGGGGAGGCGTGGCCGAGTCCGGCGCAGGTTTCAGGGGCTCGGCGACCGCGCCGCCGGAGCCGCCGTCCTATGGCGGGACCTACCGCCTGACGCTGGAGCCCGGCGGACTCGTGCGCCTGCCCGCCGCAGTGATCGAGGCGCTCGGCCTGCACGAGGGCGGGGTGATCGTGAGCAAGCTCGGCGAGGAGACATTCACGCTCCTGGGCCCGCGCGAGGCGCTTCGCCGGGTCAGGTCGCGGATTCCCCAGTGGAAGCCTGGCGAGCCCATGTGGTCGGAACAGCTGATCGCCGATCGGCGACGGGAGGCCGCGCGGGAAGCCGCGGATGATTGAGTGGGTGATGGACGCCTCCGCCGTCCTGGCGGCCTTCCGGGGCGAACCAGGCGGCGACGTGGCGCACAGGGCTCTTTCCGGCTCGATGATCGGATCGGTGAACCTGACGGAAGTGGTCACGCGTCTGATCGACTCCGGATCGCCCCCGGCCGAGGCCGAGGCGCTCGTCTCCGACGCTCCCATGACCGTGGCGGATTTCGACCGGAGCCTGGCCCTGCGCGCGGGCGCCCTTCGCGCCGCCACGCGCCATCGCGGCCTCTCCCTCGGCGACCGCGCCTGCTTGGCGCTGGGCGAGCGGGAGGGCCTGCCGGTGCTGACCGCCGATCGGGCCTGGGAGGGCCTCGACATCGGCGTCGAAATCAGGCTCATCCGCTGACATGACCCACGCCCAAGGCCGCAGCGTCGATGTCGCCGAGGTGGAGCGGTTCTCGCGCATGGCCGACGACTGGTGGAACCCGCGCGGCAAGTTCGCGCCGCTGCACCGGTTCAACCCCATCCGGCTCGGCTTCATCCGCGACCAGGCCCTGGCGCGGTTCGGCCGGGACGCGGGGGCGCGGCGGCCGTTCGAGGGCCTGCGCCTGCTCGACATCGGCTGCGGCGGCGGCCTCCTGTGCGAGCCCATGGCCCGGCTGGGGTTCGAGGTCACGGGCGTGGACGCCGCCGAGCGCAACATCGGCGCGGCCAAGGCGCACGCCGCCGCCCAGGACCTTCCGATCAACTACCTGTGCTCGACGGTTGAGACGCTGGATGAGGAGGGCTCGGAGCCCTTCGACCTGATCCTGAACATGGAGGTGGTCGAGCATGTGGCTGATCCGGCGGCGTTCATGCGGGATGCCGCCCGCCTGATCGCGCCGGGCGGGATGATGATCGTCGCCACCCTGAACCGCACCGCCAAGGCCATGGCCCTGGCCGTGATCGCCGCCGAGCACGTGCTGCGCTGGCTGCCGGTCGGCACCCACGACTGGAAGAAGTTCCTGAAGCCCGACGAGATCCGCGGCTTCCTGGCCGGCGAGGGCGTGCAGGTCGAGGGCCCCTTCGGCGTCGCCTTCAGCCCCCTGACCGGCCGCTGGTCGCTCAGCGGCGACACCGAGGTCAACTACATGATGACGGTGGCGCGGGATTGAGGGCCCGAAATCCTCGTCCTTCGAGGCCCTCCTGCGGAGGGCGCCTCAGGATGAGGATTTCTACTGCGGCTCCGCTGCCGCCAGCGCTTCAGTAGCCCTCATCCTGAGGCGCGAGCGCAGCGAGCCTCGAAGGACGAGGGCGGCCGCGCCGTCAGTTCAGCTCGCTCTTTTCCGGCGGCTTGGGGGGCAGGGGGGCGACGGGGGACGCCGTCCTTGACCAGGTCCTGGACCTGTTTGGGCGTCGCCTCGCCATAGATGCCGCGCTGCTCGGACTTGCCTTCGTGGATGGCGCGGGCCTCGTCGGCGAACTTGTCGCCCATGTAGTCGAAGGTGTCCTCGACGTGGCGGCGCACCTCGCTCATCGCCTGCATCATCATCTGGCGCATCTGCGGCGTCGGTTCGGGCGCGCCGGCGCGCTGGGCCTTTGTGCCCGCCACGGCCGGGGCCATGATCGCCTTGCCGACCGAGCGCGAGGCGCAAAAGGGACATTCCACCAGGCCCCTTGGCCTGCTGATCGTCGAAATCGGATGAGGTGGAGAACCAGCCCTCGAACGGATGGCCGTGCTCGCAGGCCAGGGCGTACTTGATCATGCCGGGACGCTGAACTGTCGGTCGTTGGCCAGGGCCGGGATGGCCGCGCGGGCCTTGGCGACCTCGTCGAGGTCGAGGTCGGCGACCACCACGCCGGGCTCGTCGTGGTCGGCCCTGGCGATCACCTCGCCCCACGGGTTGACCACGGTGGAGCGGCCCCAGGTGGCGCGGCCGTCCTGGTGCGTGCCGCCCTGGGCGGGGGCGAGGACGAAGGCGCCGGTCTCAATGGCTCGGGCGCGCAGCAGCACCTCCCAGTGCGCCTCGCCGGTGGGCCGGGTGAAGGCGGCGGGCACGGTGATGATCTGCGCGCCCGCCTTGGCCAGGGCGCGGTGAAGGTGCGGGAAGCGCACGTCGTAGCAGACCGTCAGGCCGATCTTCCCGAAAGGCGTCTCGGCCACGGCGGCGGCCTCGCCGGGGGTGTAGAGCGAGGATTCCCGGTGCCGCTCGCCGGTGGGCAGGTCGACGTCGAACATGTGGATCTTGTCGTAGGTCGCTGTGATCGCGCCGGAATCGTCGACCAGGGTCGAGCGGTTGGCGAGCTGGCCGTCCTCGCGCCGCACCAGGGCCGAGCCGATCAGGATCCAGACGCCGAGCTCGCGCGCCAGGGCCCGAAGGCCCGCGACCGCCGCGTCCTCCTCCAGCGGCCGCACCGCCTCGAACAGCGCCTTGCGGTCATGCCCGGCCGGCGAGATGGTGTGGTCCTCGGCCCCGGCTGGAACGGCGTCTTGCTGCACGAGGCGGTGGGCCACGGCCTGGAAGGCGACTTCAACGCAAGGGCACCTCGGCCTTCTCCGGCCGGATCGGCCAGCGTGTCGCCGCGCCGGGCGTAACGGTGTTCGAACGACGGGCCACATCGCCGGCCGCCGCGGCTCCCTGACCATCGACGACGAGGGCACCCGACCTCGCGCACGATCCTGATCGAGGACGGCATCCTGGTCGGCTACATGCACGACCGGATGAGCGCGCGCCTGATGGGCATGCAGCCCACCGGCAACGGCCGGCGCCAGTCCTACGCCCACATGCCCCTGCCGCGGATGGACCAACACCGGCATGCTGGCCGGCGAATCCTCCGCGAGGAGATGATCAGTTCGACCAAGCGCGGCCTCTACTGCGCCAACTTCGGCGGCGGCCAGGTCGACATCACCAACGGCAAGTTCGTGTTCCAGTGCACCGAGGCCTATCTGATCGAGGATGGGAAGATCACCGCCCCGGTGAAGGCGCGACCCTGATCGGCGGACGGGACCCTCGGCCCTGACGCGCGTGACCATGATCGGCGACGACTTCGACTTCGATCCGGGCATCGGCGTCTGCGGCAAGGCCGGCCAGGGCGTGCCGGTCGGCGTCGGGCAGCCGAGCCTGAAGCTCACCGGCCTGACCGTCGGCGGCACGGCGGTCTGATCCGGCTTTCTCCCTCCCCTTCATGGGGAGGGCGGACGCCGCGAAGCGGCGGAGGGGTGGGGGAGTCCGGAGACACATCCCCACCCTGGCCGCTACGCGGCCTGTCCCTCCCCCATGAAGGGGAGGGAGTCGGGAACGGCGCGCCGTCGCCGCAGTTGTGCCATGGTCCGCGCTGGGCGGGCTGAGGCGGGAGCGCTCCGATGGGCGGACGGATCGACCCGCGTGGTGCTCGCGGCCCTGGCCGGCAACCTGGCGATCGCCGTGGTCAAGTTCGCCGCCTTCCTGTTCACCCGATCCTCGGCGATGCTGACCGAGTCGATCCACTCCCTGGTCGACACCGGCGACCAGCTCCTGCTTCTGACCGGCCAGGCCCGCGGCTCGCGGCCGCCCGACGCCACCCATCCGCTGGGCTATGGGATGGAGACCTACTTCTGGTCGTTCATCGTGGCCCTGATGGTCTTCCTGCTCGGCGGGGGCGGCGTCGATCTGGCAGGGCGTGGCCAAGATCGCCCACCCGTGGCGATGAGCCGGCCGTGGATCAACTACGTCGTCCTGGCCATCTCGGCGGTGTTCGAGGCCGGCTTCCTTCATGGCCGCCTACCGCGAATACCGCCGCGTGGTGCGCGGGGCGCGACATCCGCCTGTTCCGATACCTGCGGCTCAGCAAGGACCCCAGCGTGATCGCCGTCTGCTCGAGGACGGGGCGGCGATGATCGGCCTCGGCGTCGCCGCCATAGGCGTGACGGGCGCCGCTTTCCTGCACCTGCCCTGGGCGGATGGCGGCGCCTCGGTGGCCATCGGACTGCTCCTTGATGTGCGTGGCCGGTTTCCTGGCCAACGAGGTGCGCAGCCTGATCGCCGGCGAGGCGGCCGCCCCCTCGATCGTCGAGGCGGTCCGCAAGGTGGTCGAGGCGGACCCGCGGGTGGAGACGGTGGACGATCTCATGAGCCTGCACCTCGGCCCAGGACCATCCTGTTCGCCGTCACCCTGAAGTTTAAGGGCGACGGCTCGGCGAGGATATCCAGCGCGCCGCGGGCGAACTGACCCGCAAGATCAAGCAGGCCGACCCCCCGGATCGCCCTGGTGTTCCTGCGGGCCCGAAGCCACCGCGCCCCAGGAACGACGGCATGCCGAGCGGCAGGGTGACCGCCTCGAGCAGGTTCTGCTCGTCCGGCAGGCTGGCCATCAGAAACAGGATGCGGGCGATGTCGTCCCGGGTCCATCGCCATGCGCCCGACCCCCGCCGCCCGCGCCCGGCCCGAACCCGGTCACGGTGAAGCCCGGGTGCAGCACCGACACCGGCCACCCCGTGGTCGCGCCCGTCCAGCGCCATGGCGCGGGTCAGGCCGTCGACGCCCCACTTGGCCGCCACTTAGGCCGCGGCGTCCGGCCGGGCGAGCGCGCGGCGATCGAGCCGATGGTGATGATCCGCCCGCGCCCCTGCGGCTTCATCAGCTTCAGCGCCTCGCGCCCGCAGAGGAAGACGGAGGTCAGGTTGCGTCCAGCACCATCCGCCACTCCGCCGCGCTCATCCGCTCGGTCGGGGTGGCCTGCGGAACGCCGGCGCAGTTGACCAGCTGGTCCACCCGCCCGAACCGCGCCACGGCCGCGGCGAACAGCGCCTCGACCTCGGCTCCACCGTCACGTCGGTCGGAACGCAGAGCGCCTGCGCCCCCGCGGTCCTCCACCGCCCGCGCCACCTCGGCCAGCCTGTCGGCGCGGCGCGCGGCCAGCACCAGCCGGCAGCCCTCCGCCGCAGGGCCCGGGCGATCGACGCCCCCATCCCCGAGCTCGACCCCGTGACGACGGCGACGCGGTCCTTCAGCCGGCTCATGGCGATCCCCCGAAACGGATGCACCCCGGCCTTACGCCCGGCCCGCCCGATCGGCAAGCGGCGGAACCTCGGCCCCTGCCGCGGGGTTCCCCTGGCGACGCCACCAAGGAGACCGACCATGGCCCAATCCGACACTCCCGCCCCGAAGGCCGGCCAGGTGCAGGGCGAAGGCGACTACGTCTCGGGCCCGCAAGTACGACAAGGAGCAGGCCGAGTTCGCCAAGAACACCGGCGAGGTCGAAAAGCGCGCCGCGAGGCCGAGGAGGCGCTGTCCGACCCGGCCCAGGCCGCCGACATCGAGGCCGCGCGCGAGGAAGCCGCCAAGGGCGAGCCCCGCAAGCACTGAGCCGTCAGCCCGGCGGCCCGCGCCGGCGGCGGCTCGGCCCCCGCCGCGGCCCGCCGCTCGGCCTCGTACAGCGCCCGCTTGGCGTCCAGCTTGCGGGCGATCGACTCCCGGCTGGCCTGCAGCTCGGCCTCCATCCGCTCGACCCAGCGCAGGTGGGCGGCGAGGATGCGGCGGTCGGGGCGGCGCGCGCGCGGACGGGTCATGGGAAAATCCTCCTATCCGGCGGCCGCCGCGCCCTCCGGCGCCGCGCCGCCCCATGCGAAAACGCCTCCGGGCCAATGGGCTCCGGAGCGGGACGGGAGGGCGAGGCGCGGGCGTCGAGCCCGAGTCCAGTAGGTATCTAGAGCACGACGTCCGCGCCCCGCGCGGTCGTTGCACGCCAGCGTCCGGCAGGCAGCGCTCTTGACGCTTACCCGGACCGGCCGTCCCCGCGAAGGAGGACAGCCGAGGCGGCCTTGGATCGAAATCCGGCCGACCACGCCACGCCGACGACGGGCGGGCGCGCCGCTCAGCGCGTCCCCGGACCGCGCGAGTATCCCCCCTCGCGCCTGCCGCCCCGGCTCCGGCCGCCGTCGCCGGAAAGCGCGCGGGGCCGTGGGGCGCGATGCGCCTGGCGGCCGTCCGGCCTTCCCCCCGAAACGCCGCCTGGCGGGCGCCCGGGATGGGCGAGGGCGAGCGGGGGGCTTCCCGTTCGACCACGACCCCGGCGGCGACTCGGGTGCGGATCCAAGGCGCCCTCCCTGCCGCGGGGTCGAGAGGCAGTATGGGGCCGCCGGCGGCCGGCGAGGATTACTTTCCCTATCGCCCCCGCTCCGGCGAGGCCCGCCGCCGGCCCGCGCCCCGCCGCCGAACCCAGGCGGGGCAGGGGCTCGCGGGCCCCGCGGCGCGAAGGCCCTGCGCGCCCGGCCGGGCCGGGCGCGGGCGGGGATAGCGGCCGCCGCGCGCCGCGCGGGCCCTTGCCAAGCCGCCCCCGGCCCCGCATCAGGCCCCGTCGCCCGCGCGCGCCGCGGGACCAGAGGGAGGCAGAGCATGATCACCGCCATCGACACCGTCCGGGCCATCCCCGGCAAGGGGCCGCTGCTTGGAGGCCGACTACCGGGCCTACGCCGCCTGGGTGAAGGCCAACGAGCCCGGCACGATCCTCTATTCCCTGAACAAGAGCCGCACCGAGCCCGACACCTACCACGCGATCGAGATCTACGAAGACGACGCCGCCATGCAGACCCACCTCAAAAACTTCCACGCCCGCACCGACGGCCCCGCCGAACCCCTCACCGTGGGCGAGATGGAGTTCATGATGCTGGACCGGGTGGGGTAGGCCGGCGCGCTCCTTCTCCCCTTGCGGGAGAAGGTGTCGGCGAAGCCCGACGGATGAGGGGTCTCCCAGACCTGTCCGTCGAGGCCGGCGTTCGCAGCGGCGAGGGCGGCGCGACCCCTCACCCGACCCCTTCGGGGGCCACCCTCTCCCGCAAGGGGAGAGGGAACGAAGAGCCCCAGCCCGCCCTGAACCTCATGGACGCCAGCGTGCCGGGCTCACCGGGTTGGTCAAGGGCGCTTCGCGTCGCCGGAGGCGATGGCCCGCAGGGCCACCCTTGAGCAACCCGGTGAGCCCGGCGATCCTCTCGCCATGAGATTTAGGGCGCGAAAGGCGACCCGCAGGTCGCGATCAATGCGCGGGCCTCAGCCGATAGGCGCCGCGTCCGACAAATTCGAGATAGCCCTGATCCCGCAGCACCTGGAGCTGCTGGCGGATTTTTGGGGCGGACGTTGTTGGTTGCCGGGATAGAGGCGCGAGAGCCGGTCTTCGGAGGCGTAGACGTCGGCCAGGGTGAATTCGCGGCGACCGATCAGGTCGACGCATTTCATCACCTCGATCAGCAACCGCGCGCCTCCAGGCTCTCGTCGCGCAGGAACAGGGTCCGCCGCCACTCGTCGAGCACCTCGCTCTTCGGTCTGATCTCCCCGTCGCGGACGAGGAATATCTTCCCGGAAGCCGGCACGTCGCCGAGCAGGATGTTGCAGCCGACCCAGCCGGCGCGCCTGGCCGTCACGGCGAGCGGCTTTCCGCCGCTCGATGATCTCCGGGACGAAGAAGTGCTTGGGCACGACCAGCAGGTTGGTGACGCTGAGCCGCGCCAGGTCGTAGTTCATCAGGATCAGGTTGGGGTTGTTGCTGGCCGCCAGCCGCTCCAGCATCGTCCGCCAGGCGCCGTCGTTCACCTTGGCGCCGAAGCGGCCCCTTCTGGCTCTTGAGCTCGTATTCCTCGCGGCAGGGCCGTGCATTCGAAATCGGCCACAGGACTGTTGTTCGGGAATTGGCTTAGGCTCGCCGCACCGCAGTTGGGGCAGAACAGCCGATTGCTGACCCAATTTTCGGTCCAAACGCGGGCGTTCTGCGACGGACTCTCGAAGACGGCCCCCGCCCTCCTCGAACCCCAGATTGCGCCAGCGCTCGTCGTCGCTCATGCCGCCAGGATGGCGGCGGTTGGAAATCCAGCCTTTACGACAACAATTCCTGAAGGCTTCACCCAGACGCGTCATCCGAGGGATTCTCATCTCGGAGACGGTCCCCGCCACTCCGGTCTGACCACCCGTAAGGGCGAAGGCTCATGAATCTCGAATACTTTTTGCAATTCCAACAAATACTCAGTCTTTGCCCTTTACTATTCATAGTGTAGCGCCCTGAAGATGGATGGCTGCAGTGGGGGGCAAACGCTTCCAGCAGCGCGAAACTCATCTTCAGTTAAGACGGGAACATTGAGCGACCTCAACCAATTTCAATCCAGCTCTCCGCCCTATCATATTCATAACGGCTAAGACACTCGATGCAAAACTGCAGTGCCATCGGCTTTGTCTCGGACCACTTTGAATTTCAAGACGTTCTCGCACCCCGCCGTGCCCACACTGCTGATTGACGACGACCTTTCTATCCCGTTCAGATAGATATATTGTATTACATTTGAAGCAACAGCGAAGACGTACCCCATCATCATTTGGAATGTCCTGTCCATCAACTTTACCTCCGCAAAAGGTACACTGCAGATCTTCGATGTTTATATCCTCAATATACTGAGGTTTCGAGAGAAATCGGCTGACGCTTCGCCCGTTTCCGGGTCAAATGAGCAAATAGCAAAGCATGTGAAGCACGGCTTCCTGACAATGGAAATGCTTGTGCCGGTATAGGCGATCATATTCTTGCAACGTGGACAGGCAAACTCTCCGCGTATATGACGATCTGCATATGGCGACAGGCGTCTTAGGACGCTTGTTTCCTCCGGCGTTACAGATCTAGGCGTTGATACCGATGTCTTGAACTGCCGCCCGCAAGCCTGTGGATCGCGGCGCGAGTGCCGCAATTGACGCACACAACATGTCTCGTCGATCCGGCCGCCGAGCCCAGATCGACAGGCGTAGTTAACTGACATTCTTCACATCTGTACTGTACCCTTTCAAAGGTTACTGCTATTTTTCTTAAGCGTTGATCATCAGCCTGCGGTTCTTGTTCCGCTTCTTGTCGTGACGCCGCTTGTTTTGCGCTTGTTTGCCTAACAATATCTATGATCTGCTGCGCAGAGCTTTGAATTTGTATAAGGCCGTTGTCTAAGACTAGACCACTCATCTCCTCTATGTCACGAACGGACGTCTTTGCGTCTTGCTCCAAGTTTGTCAATACGTAGGTACTATTCTCTTTGTTTCATCGTTCGTGTCTATATTTCTGATTTCTACTGACAATGTTTTTAGATTTATGGCGAGCAGATTCAGTCGCCTTCGAGAGAAGTCTGCGAATTTCTCAAGCTCTTTGGAAAATTGCTCGCGTTCACTATGTGACGTAAAGATATACGAAAGCAGACTAGAAGCAAGCAACGTCGTAATATGGAAATACAGTTATTCCGAGGTTCGAATTGTCATAGGCCGATAGGGCCCAGCCGGCACCGGCACCGCAGACGGAGATCGCGGTTATTATGAACAGTGGGTTCGTCCACGGAAAGCGGGGAGCCGTCGGAATGTCTTGAGCCGTGTTGGCCATTGCGGTTGGTCCGTCTTGATGGCCAACCCTAGCGCGAACTATGGGCAACAAAAAAGCCCCCTATTGCTGGGGGCTTTTGCCTTTCCAATTGATTGGGTAAGGCTCGCGCAAAGGGATCACGGCGGACCCCCTTCTTTCCGCATGATTTCTTAGCGAATCCGGGAGGCTTGTCAAGCGGGATTTGTGCCGCCAAGGCGCTGGTCGAGCTGACTGCGAAGCTCTGCCAGCGTCTGTCAACTGTTAGTCGATCGACCAAGTTACTACCGTCGCCCCTTCCGAAACCGCTCCGCCTTCTCCGCCCGCGCCGTGGCGCGCTCCCGCCTCGGGACGCTGGCGTCGGGCGCTTCGCCTTCGCCGGTCAGGGCTTCGTTGGCGAATTCGAGGTCGAGGAGTTTCAGGCGCTTGATCTCGTCGCGCAGGCGCGCGGCGGTTTCGAATTCCAGGTTGGAGGCGGCTTCGCGCATCTTGGATTCCAGGTCGCAGCAGGGTCGCCTGGAAGTTGGAGCCCATGAAGGGGCGGGCGTCCTCGGCGACGCCGACCTGGACGGTGACGCGGTCGCCGCGCTCGTAGGGGCTGTCGAGGATGTCCTTGATCTGGCTCCGGACGCTCTCGGGCGTGATGCCGTGCTCGGCGTTCCACTGGGCCTGGCGCTCGCGCCGGCGCGAGGTCTCGGCCATGGCGCGCTCCATCGAGCCGTGATGGTGTCGGCCGTAGAGGATCACCTTGCCGTCGACGTTGCGGGCGGCGCGGCCGATGGTCTGGATCAGGGAGGTCTCCGAGCGCAGGAAGCCCTCCTTGTCGGCGTCGAGGATGGCGACTAGGCCGCACTCGGGATGTCCAGCCCCTCGCGCAAAAGGTTGATGCCGACCCAGGATGTCGAAGGCCCCCAGGCGCAGGTCGCGGATGATCTCGATGCGCTCGATGGTGTCGACGTCGGAGTGCATGTAGCGCACGCGCAGGCCCTGCTCGTGCATGTATTCGGTGAGGTCCTCGGCCATCTTCTTGGTCAGCACGGTGACCAGGTGCGGTAGCCGCGCAGGGCGGCCTCGCGGCACTCGGCGATCACGTCGTCGACCCTGGGAGGCGCCGCCCTTGCTGACCGGGCGCACCTCGACCGGCGGGTCGATCAGGCCGGTGGGGCGGATCACCTGCTCGGTTGAAGACGCCGCCGGTGCGCTCCATCTCCCACGGGCCGGGGGTGGCCGAGACGTGCACGGTCTGGGGCCGCATCGCCTCCCACTCCTCGAACATCAGGGGGCGGTTGTCCAGGCGCTGGGCAGCCGGAAGCCGTACTCGGCCAGGGTGAACTTGCGGTTGCGGTCGCCTTTGTACATACGCCCCGATCTGGGGGACGGTCTGGTGGCTCTCGTCGACGAACAGGAGGGCGTTGTCGGGGATGTATTCGAAGAAGGTCGGCGGCGGCTCGCCGGGGCGGCGGCCGGTGAGGTAGCGGGAGTAGTTCTCGATGCCGGCGCACGATCCGGTGGTCTCGATCATCTCCAGGTCGAAGCGGGTGCGCTGCTCCAGCCGCTGCGCCTCCAGGAGCTTGCCGTTGGCGACCAGCCAGTCGAGGCGCTGGCGCAGCTCCTCGCGGATGCCGATGATCGCCTGCTTGCAGGGTGGGGCGCGGCGTCACGTAGTGGGAGTTGGCGTAGATCTTGATCGAGGGCAGGTCGGCGGTCTTGCGGCCGGTGAGGGGGTCGAACTCCTGGATCGCCTCCACCTCGTCGCCGAACATCAAGACGCGCCAGGCGCGGTCCTCGTAGTGGGCGGGAAGATCTCGATGGTGTCGCCGCGGCGGCGGAAGGTCCCGCGCTCGAAGGCGTTGTCGTTTGCGCCGGTACTGCTGGGCCACCAGGTCGGCCAGCATCTGGCGCTCGTTCACCCGGTCGCCGACGGCCAGGGTGAAGGTCATGGCCGTGTAGGTCTCCACCGAGCCGATGCCGTAGATGCAGGAGACGGAGGCCACCACGATCACGTCGTCGCGCGCTCCAGTATGGCGCGGGTGGCGGCGTGGCGCATCCGGTCGATCTGCTCGTTGATCGAGGAGTCCTTCTCGATGTAGGTGTCGGTGCGCGGGACGTAGGCCTCCGGCTGGTAGTAGTCGTAGTAGGAGACGAAGTATTCGACCGCGTTGTCGGGGAAGAACGACTTGAACTCGGAATAGAGCTGGGCGGCCAGGGTCTTGTTGGGGGCCAGGATCAGGCCGGGCGCTGGGTCGCCTCGATCACCTTGGCCATGGTGAAGGTCTTGCCCGAGCCGGTGACGCCGAGCAGCACCTGGTCGCGCTCGCGGCGTTCGCCTGGGCGGTCAGCTCGGCGATGGCCGCGGGCTGGTCGCCGGCGGGCTCGTAGTCCGACACCAGCTTGAACCGCCGCCCGCCCTCCGACTTCTCCGGCCCGCACGGGCCGGTGCGGCGCCCAGGCGGTCAGGTCGGCGCCGGTGGTGTCGTAGACGAACTTCGCCGAGACGTCGGACACCCCGGCGGGCTTGGGAGAACGAGGCATGAACGCGAAGGTAGGCGCGAAGGGCCGGGAAGGCTAGATGTTCAGTCCCGATGTGTGGGGGACTCAGCTTAGCTGAGTGCACACACCGGGAGGATCTATGGGCCAGGTTCTACACGGCTGCGCCACGACCACGCACGCCGTCCGAGCGGCGATACAGCGATCGAAAGCTCCGATCCAGGAGCTCGCCGAGCAGTACGGACTGAACCGCAAGACCGTCATGAAGTGGCGCAGCCGCGACACGGTCCAGGACGCGCCGATGGGACCAAAGGGCGCCCGCTCGACCGTGCTGACGGCGGCGGAAGAGGCGGTCGCGGTGGCCTTCCGCCGCCACACGCTGCTGCCGCTCGACGACTGCCTGTACGCCTTACAGGCGACGATCCCACACCTGACCGCTCGTCGCTTCATCGGTTGTTCCAGCGGCCACGACATCTCTCGCCTGGCCCGGCTATCGAGACCGAGAAGGCCAACCGGAAACGCTTCAGGGCCTATCCGATCGGCTACTTCCATATCAACATCGCCGAGGTGCGGACCGACGAAGGCAAGCTCTACATGCTCGTGGCGATCGACCGCACGAGCAAGTCGCCTTCGTCGAGTTGCACGAGCGCGTCATCCGCAAGACCGCAGCCGACTTCCTCGAACGGTTGATCCAGGCCGTGCCCTACAAGGTCCACACCGTCCTCACCGACAATGGCACGCACTTCACCACGCCAGGGAACGTCTGCTCGGCCGCCAAAGACATCCGCGTCGCGCTTGACGCCAGCGAGATCGTCTGGGCTCACGCCTTCGAGTTGGCCTGCGCCAAGGCCAACATCGATCACAGGCTGACCAAGCCCTTCCATCCCTGGACCAACGGCCAGGTCGAGCGAATGAACCGCACGATCAAGGACGCCACGGTGCGCAGCTATCACTACCAGAGCCACGAGGAGCTGCGCGCTCACCTCGCTGCCTTCGTCGGAGCCTACAACTTCGCCAAGCGTCTCAAGTCGCTCGGGGGCCTCACGCCCTTCGAGGCCATCTGCAAAGCCTGGACGAAGGAACCCCAGCGCTTCACCCTATCGCCAGACCATCTCACGTCGGGACTGAACATCTAGGGCGCTGGCCCGAGCCCAGGGAACGCCTTCAATCTTCGCGTGATCCAGCTGACGTTAGCCGGCTGAGGTCAGAATGTGGGCCAAAAGCTAGGGCCGGGGACGCGCGGCGCGCGGTCTCAGGCTCTCGAGTCGACCAGAGCTCCCGCGCTCGGGCCACGACCTCCGTCGCCCGGGACAGCGCCTCGGCCCCATCCTCGCCCGCATCGGCCAGATAGGCGGCGATCGCCTCTTCGGTATCCAGGTATTCCGCCGCGTCGAAAGGCAGGGTCTTCACATCACGCCTCCTGCGCCAGTCGCCTGGCGCGAGCGATGTCCCGCGCCTGGGAGCGCTTGTCGCCGCCACATAGTAGCACCACGAGGGCGTCGCCACGCCTGACGAAATAGACGCGATAGCCGGGTCCGTGGTCGATCCGCAGTTCGTTGACACCATCGCCGACGGATCGGACGTCCCCGAGATTCCGCTGGCCACGCGGTCGATACGACGAAGGACGATCGCACGCGCCACGCTGTCTCCGAGCCGGACGAGCCAGCCCCTGAACTCCGGCGTCTGCACGACCTCCCACGTCGCCACCTCGTGGCGTCCCCCGCGCAGCCAAGCCCAGGGTTGATCGGAGCGCCTGGAAGCGGGCTCGTCAAGTTGGTGTCTGACGCGGAATCGCCTTCGATGATCTGTGAGGCGGCGTCGGTCGTCGTCGTCCCGTTCCCGTTCACCGACCTGCCGCTCTCCAAGCCCCGCCCCGCCGCAGTGCTGTCCGGGCGGGCGTTCAACGCCGCCGATGACCACACGGTGCTGGCCATGGTGACCACGGCCGCCGCCAGCCGCTGGGCCAGCGACCATCCGCTCGCCGACTGGGCCGCGGCGGGGCTCCGGACCCCGTGCGTGGTACGGATGAAGCTGTTCACCCTGGAGAACCGCCTGATCGCGCGCGAGGTCGGCCGCCTGGCCGCCGCCGACTGGCGGGCGGTGCGCGCGCGGGTGACGCGGGCGCTCGGTTGAGGCTGCTCGTTAGTCCCTACCGTCGCGGCCGTCCGGCTCCTTGGCGATGCCCCTGAAGGGGCCACGGCTGGACTTACGCTCCATGAATTGCCCCGAGCGCTCGTCCCGCTTCTGCCAATCACCGTTGGGCTGCTGGAACTGGTTCGGCCGGTAACCGCGCCGTGCCGGAACCCACGACCTGAGTCGTCGCCATTCATTTGCTCCAAGGAAGTGGCGGGCGCCGGGGAGACGCCCGCCTAAGCCTTACGCATACGCCTTGAGACGCCAAGTGACCGCCTTGCCGTCGTAGGGCGGCATCCGGTTGCTCTTGGCGATCGGCGCCGTGGTGGACGGCGTGCCGACCACCTCCCAGACACCGGATTCGGGACAGCTTTCACCGGTGCGGGCCGTTGTCCCCAACGGAGCCCGGCGGGCTGTGGACGTTATCGCGTTCATTGTGGGTACTTTCTTTCGGACCCTTGTAGGGCCCCCAGAAGACGCGCTTCTGGGGGGGCTCGCATGAGCACCCGCCGGCTGGGTCCATTCAGCCGCTGGGCGAGGGAGGCGTGCCAGCGCCTCCCTCTAGCCCACGTCAGGCGGCGATCGTATCGACGCCTACCGAGAGATCATCCCAGCGGTGGGCGAGTCGCCTCGGCTGTCCACACTGCGCGGGGCGCGGAGAAGGCGTTTCCACAAATTTTTTTGCTCTCAACGCCCCGCGGCGGCGCGGGGCTGGTTGAGGGCGAAGAGGCGTTCGAGGGTTTCGTCGTCGGTCAGGTCGGCGGGCCAGCCGTAGGCGACGGCGGCGTCGAGGCGCTTGTGGGCCATGTCGAGCCGGGCGGGGCGCTGGTTGTAGAGGTTGGTCAGGGTGCGGGTCTTCAGCACCTTCGCCGCCGCCTCGTCCCGCGGCAGCACGCGGTCGGGATAGCCGGGGACGACCTCGGGCTCGATACGCACCAGGTCGGATGGGTTCAGCCAGGCCTCGCGCTTGGCGTTCAGGTCGGCGGCCGCCTCGGCGATGGCCTTCGCGCGGCTCGTCCGCATAGGCCGTCGCCGGGACGTCCGGCGTCAGGCGGACGAAGAGGCCAATATGCCGAACCCAAACGCCGGCTCGACACAAGCTAGAGCACGCCGCCATTACACGGAACATATCCTGAGTTGACGAGGTAGTTGGCGCATTCGTCGGGCCGGAAGAGGTCGAGGAGCTGTCCGACCTTTCGCCAAGTGGCTTCGACGTCGCGGGGCTGGGCCTTTCGCATCAGGTGCTTGAGCTTGGCGAAGACCTGCTCGATCGGATTGAGGTCGGGGCTGTACGGCGGCAGGAAGACCAGGTGCGCGCCCCTGGCCCTGATCGCGGCTCGGGCGGCCTTGCTTTGTGGCTGCCCAGGTTGTCCATGATCACCACGTCCCCCGGCGAGAGCGTGGGGGCGAGGACGGTCTCGACATAGAGCAGGAAGAGTTCGCCGTTGATCGGACCGTCGATCACCCATGGCGCATCGATGCGGTCGTGACGCAGGGCGGCGATGAAGGTCAGGGTCTTCCAGTGACCGTAGGGCGCATAGGCTTTGAGGCGCCGTCCCTTCGGTCCCCAGCCGCGCAAGGGCGCCATGTTGGTCTTCACCCAGGTCTCGTCGATGAACACCAGCCGCCGCGCGTCGATCCGGCCCTGGTAGGCCTTCCAGCGGGCGCGCCGGCGCGCCACGTCAGGACGGGCCTGTTCCTGGGGCAGCAGAGTTTTTTTTGAAGCTCAGGCCTTCGGCGTGGACGAACACCCATACCGCCCGCGGATGGGTCTTGATCCCGTGCTCGGCCAGCTCCGCCGCCAGGCCCCGAAGCGTGAAGGGACCAGAGGCGATCCGCGCCCGCAGCCATTGGGCGCAATCACCAGACAGCGTCCGGGGCTTGTAGCCGCCGACCTGAGCCGGAGCCAGCGAACCGGTCTCTCTCGCTTGCGCTTGGTCCACTTGGACACGCACGATGGGGCGATCTCGAGCGCCGCCGCGATCTGGCGGTTCGTCTCGCCCTTCGCCTTGCGAGCCAGGGCACGTTCCCGAAGGTCCATCGAATAGGGAGCCGTCATCCAGGCTGGCCTCCTTCACCGCATGGACTCTGAATCAGCTCAGCCCTGATTCGGGAATCCCGATTCCGTCAAACCGCGGCACGCTCTAGGGACTCGATAGAGTTCCCGCAGTAGCAGGTTCGACGGGTTCCATGGGGCTCCGATTCCCGCCGATCATAGCGCGCCTTTCGGGCCGCCCGCCAAATCGCAGCGCCGTCCTATCTCGCCGCGTCGTGCCCGGGGCGGCGGTGGGCGGGGCGAGGATCGCGCGGCTCATGGGCGTCCTTCCGGCGCGGGCCTTATTCGATCGGCTTGGGCAGGCCGGTGAAGACGGCCTGGACCTGGATCTTGCCGCCGCGGACCAGGAACTCGTCGACGCCGTTGATCGGCGCGGGGCCGCCGGCGCCCATCTGCCAGGAGACGAAGCCGACGTCGCCCTCCTGCCAGACCTTCAGGGTCTTCATCGCCGGCGGGCCGCCGGCGGGCGCGCCGGCCGGGCGGGCGCCGAACATGCCGGCGAACTGGGCGCGGATGGCGGCCTTGCCCTGGGCCGCCTTGCCGGCGGTCAGCACCACCGCGTCGTCGGCGTAGTCGCCGACGATGGAGTCGACGTCGCCCTTGGCCGCGAAGGCCATGTGGCGGTGGACGATGTCGGTCGGCGACAGGGCGGCCGGCTGGGCCTGCGCCGCGCCGGCGGCGGCGAGGACCGCGGCGAGCGCGGCCATGGTCATCCTGGTCATCGGTGAGCCTCCCCTGGGCGTCTTGTTATGGGGAGAGCTTAGCCCCGACCGCGCGCCGCCTCCAAGGGGGCGTTCAGCGGGTGGCGATCACGGTCACGCGCGCCGGCGGCAGGGCGGCGCGCGGGTCGCGGCGCCGAGGTCGTGGATGGCGATGACCAGCGGCTCGCCGGTGTCGTGCACCGCCCGCTCCACCGCGTCGGCGACGCAGCGGCGGTAGTCGGCCATGTCGCGCAGGTCGACGGCGCTCGGCTCGGGGGCGCAGACCTGGCGGGCGGCGCCCTGGATGCGGCCGATCAGGGCGAAGGCGCCGGGCTGGCCGAACAGGTTCAGGTCGTCGGCGCGGATGCGGATGGCGCGGATCTCCGCGCCCGGCGGGCGGTGGGGGCGGCGCTGACCACCAGCTCTGCACCGTCGGCGCGTCGTCGTCGGCCTGGGCCGAGGCGGCGCCGGCCGTCGCCAGGGCGGCGAGGCCGGCGGCGGCGGCCAGCCAGGAAATCGGTCGGATCGACATGGTCGTGCTCCCATCCGGAACGTCCGTTCAGAATGGTTAATGTCGTTCGCCCGCCAAGCGTTGCAAGGCCCTCAGCCCGGCCGCCGCGCCGGATGCTCCAGCGCCCGCGGATTGGCCACCCGGATCGGCGCGCCGTCCAGGAAGGCGGCGACCGCCTGGATGCTGTCGCCATAGAAGGCGTGCAGGGTCTCGCGCGTGACATAGCCGAGGTGCGGCGACAGGGTGACGTTGGGCAGGGTCCGCAGCGGATGGTCGGCCGGCGGGCGGCTCGCTCCAGTAGACGTCGATGCCGGCCCCGGCGATGCGGCCCGCGCTCAGGGCCCCCATCAGCGCCGCCTCGTCCACGATCGGGCCGCGCGAGGTGTTGATCAGATAGGCGTCCGGCTTCATCAGCCCGAGCTCGCGGGCGGTGACCAGGCCGCGGGTGCGGTCGGACAGCACCAGGTGGATGGAGATCACGTCGGCCTGGGCGAACAGCTCGTCCTTCTCCACCCGCCGCACGCCGACGGCCGCGGCGTCCTCGGCCTTCAGGTTCTGGCTCCAGGCGATCACCTCCATGCCGAAGGCCTGGGCGTAGTGCGCCATGCGCTTGCCGATGCGCCCGAGGCCGAGCAGGCCGAGCGTGCGGCCGGCCAGGATGATCCCGGCGGTCGACTGCCAGCCGCCGGCCCGCATCCGCGCGTGCTCGTCGCCGAGATGGCGCACCGTGGCGATCATCAGCCCCCAGGCCAGCTCGGGCGTGGCGTTGGACACCTTGGCGAAGGCGGGGCGCCGAAGTCGGAATGCGAGACGATCACCCCGTGGTCGCTGGCCGCCTCCATGTCGAGGTTGGGCAGGCTCATGCCGATGATGGTGACCAGCTTCAGGTTCGGCAGGCGCTCGAACAGGCTGCGGGGCAGGGCCATCCGCTCGCGCACGGTGCAGATCACGTCGAACCCGTGCAGCGCCTCGGCCGCCATGTCCTCACTGAGGTGGTGGTCGAAGACGACGACCTCGGCCTTGTCCAGCACCGACGACCAGTCGGCGACCTCGAGCGCGGCGCGGGCGTAGTCGTCCAGGATCGCGACCTTCGGCATCTTGCATCCTCCGCGGCCCCCGGCCGGCATCGGCGTCCGCGGGCGGGGCGATGTCAAGCGCGGCGGCGCTGGACGCGGCGGGCCGCGCGCGCCACAAGCCGGCGCATGCGAGACGGGCTTGTCATCGGGGACGTGGAGATCGGCGGGCGGGTGCTGGTGGCGCCGATGACCGGCGTGACCGACCTGCCGTTCCGCCGCGCCGCCTCGCGCCTCGGCGCAGCCTATGTCGCCACCGAGATGGTCGCCTGCGCCGAGCTGGCGCGCGGGCGGCCCGACGTGGTGCGCCGCGCCGCGGTGGGCGAGGGCCTGCCGCTGACGGTGATCCAGCTCGTGGGCCGCGACCCGGCGATGATCGCGGCCGGGGCGCGCATGGCCGAGGCGGCGGGGGCGGACCTGGTGGACCTCAACTTCGGCTGTCCGGCCAAGGAGGTCACCGGCGCCGCCTGCGGCTCGGCCCTGATGCGCGACCTCGACCTGGCCGGGCGGATCATCGCCGCGGCGGTGGGCGCGACCAGCCGGCCGGTGACCGTGAAGATGCGCCTGGGCTGGGACGACTCCGGCCGCAACGCGCCGGAACTGGCCGCGCGGGCGCAGGCGCTGGGGGTGAAGGCGGTGACCGTCCACGGCCGCACGCGCCAGCAGTTCTACACCGGCGCCGCCGACTGGACCGCCGCGGCGGCGGTGAAGGCGGCCGTGTCGATCCCGGTGATCGTCAACGGCGACGTGACGGACGCCGCCTCGGCGCGCGAGGCGCTGGCGCGGTCCGGCGCGGACGCGGTGATGCTGGGGCGCGGAATCTACGGCCGTCCCTGGCTCGCGGCCGGGATCGAGCGGGCGCTGGCGGGCGAGGCGGCGGACGATGCCCCGGACGCGGACGCCCGGCTGGGCCTGGTGCTCGACCACTTCGGCGACAGCCTCGGCTTCTACGGCGAGCGGCTGGGCCTGAAGGTCTTCCGCAAGCACCTCGCCTGGTACGTCGACCAGGCCCCCTGGCCCGCCTGCGCCGAGGCCCGCCGCCAGGCCCGCGCCCGCCTCTGCCGCCTCGACCGCGCCCACGACGTCGAAGCCGGCCTGACCGACCTCTGGCTCAAGGCCGCATAATACCCCTCCCCCTGGAGGGGGGAGGGGCAGGGGTGGGGGTGGCGCCCTATCGGCGTTGATGCGTCCGTGGCTGTCCGCCGAGGCGGTTTCAACGCCCAGCCCATTCCGGAACCGTCTCCACCCCCATCCCCGACCCTTCCCCCCTCCAGGGGGAAGGGAGGCGTTGGCTGGGCCCGCGCGGGAGTGCTAAGCCGCCTCCCAATCCCATAAGCGCCAAGGAGGACGCCCGATGCCCGGCAAGTTCCGCAAGATCGCGACCGAGGAGGCCTGGTCGCTGCCCGAGGTGGCCCAGGCGATGCAGACGGTCTCCCGCTATCCGGGCAACAGCCTCGACCTGCTGCTGGTGAAGGGGATCTACGACGCCCAGCAGGCCGCCAACGGCTATTCGGCGCTGAACTTCCTGCAGGGCCTGCTCGACGTGGAGGAGCGGCGGCTGCCGGAGATGGACCGGCTGGGCGTGGACATGCACGTGCTCGCCCTCACCGCGCCGGGCGTGCAGATGTTCGACGCCGACACCGCCTGCGAGCTGGCGACCGTGGCCAACGACCGCCTGGCCGAGGTCTGCCGCAAGCACCCGAGCCGCTTCGTCGGCCTCGCCTCCATGGCGCCCCAGTCGCCCAAGGCGCGGCGCCAGGGAGATGGAGCGGGGCGATCAACGAGCTCGGCCTCAACGGCTTCATGATCAACAGCCACACCAACTCCGAATACCTCGACAACCCGAAGTACTGGCCGCTGCTGGAGGCCGCCGAGGCGCTGGACCGGCCGATCTACATCACCCGCGCGCGGCGTCGGACCTGTTCGCCGGCCCGCTGCGCGACTACGGCCTCGACGCGGCGATGTGGGGCTACGGCATGGAGGTCGGCACCCATGCGGTGCGGATCATGGCGTCGGGCGTGCTCGACCGCTTCCCCAAGCTGAAGATCGTCATCGGCCACATGGGCGAGGCGGTGCACTTCTGGCTGTGGCGGATCACCTTCATGAACAGCCGCAACCAGACCGTCGGCCGCTCGCCGAAGACGCAGCTGACCATGGCCGAGTATTTCCTGCGCAACTTCGCGATCACCACCTCCGGCATGGAGGACGACCTGGCGCTCGAATACTCGATCAAAAAGCTCGGCGAGGACAATGTGATGTGGGCGATCGACTATCCTACCAGCCGTCCGAGCCGGCGGTGCGGTGGATGGACGCGACCCCGCTGTCGGACGCTGTCAAGGCAAGGTCTACGGCGGCAACGCCGAACGCATCTTCCACATCCCGCCGGCGGCTTAGTGTGAAAGCTCCCTTCCCCCTGGATGGGGGAAGGGTCGGGGATGGGGGTGGAGGCGGTTCCGGAAAGACCTGGCAGGCGAAGCCGACGCCGAGCCGGACTTCCGGACACAACGAGGCCGAGAGGGCGGCGCCCCCACCCCTGCCCCTCCCCCATCCAGGGGGAGGGGAAACCAATCGGCGAACAAGGGAGGACCTGATGACCAACGACGCCCGCATCCGCGGCCGGGAGGACCTGGAGGCCTATGTCGGCCACTTCAACGCCAAGCGGTACGACCAGCAGATCGCCTATTACCACCCCGAGGTGGTCTACAAGGTGGGCTCGGTCACCCTGACGAGCCCCGAGGCGATCAAGGACTTCTACGCCGACTTCCACACCTATTCGAAGGAGCACGTGTCGATCTTCGACTTCGCCATGACCGGCGACCGGGTGGCGGTGAGCCTGCCCTCGGTGTTCGAACCGTTCCGCCGACTACGAGAAGAACGGCTTGTCGTTCAAGGCCGGCTCGAAGATCGAGATCGTCTCCTTCGCCTTCTACTACCTGAAGGACGGCAAGATCTGGCGCATCCGCGTCGCCCGCTACAACGGCCCGTTCTCGGACTTCCGGGGGAGCTGAGCGCCTCTCCAAATCCGCTCATCCTCGCGAAGGCGGGGACCCTGGTTTTTTCTGTTTCCTACTCTTGCGACGTCTCAACGGCTCAGATTCGACGACCCAAAAACGCCTGGGTCCCCGCCTTCGCGGGATGAGCGGACATGAAACGAAGCTAAGCTAAGCTAAGCTAAGCTAAGCTAAGCTAAGCCAAGCCAACCCAAGCCGTTGAATTGCTTGGTGAGTCTGAGCGCTACGCCGCCGCGGGATTCGCGGGCGGTGGTGAGGACGGCGGCGATCTCGGCGAGCAGGGCGGGCGGGGAGATCGGCTTGGCGCCATGCCGTTCATGCCGGCGGCGATATAGGCCGCATGCTGGTGGGCCAGGGCGTTGGCGGTCAGGCCGATGATCGGCACGGCGCCGGCCGGCCCCTCCAGGGCGCGGATGCGGCGTGTCGCCTCCACCCCGTCCATGCGCGGCATCTGCACGTCCATCAGCACGAGGTCGTAGGCGCGCGCCTGGGCGGCCTCGAGCCCGAACAGCCCGTCCTCGGCGGTGTCCACCACCGCGCCGAGCCCCTCCAGGATCTTGCGCGCCACCAGGCGGTTGGTCGGGTGTCCTCGACGATCAGCACGTTGATCCCCGCCAGGGCGCAGCGGGAATCGCTCTTGGCCTCGAGCGTGGCCGGCTCGGCCGCGGGCGCGCCGACCTCCATCCGAAGGTCGAGCCCACGCCTTCGACCGAGGTGAAGCCGACGTCGCCGCCCATCATCTCGGCCAGGGTGCGGGTGATGGCCAGGCCCAGGCCCGAGCCGCCGAACCGCCGCGCGGTCGAGCCGTCCGCCTGGTGGAAGCGCTGGAACAGCGAGGCCTGCGCCGCCTCGGCGATGCCGACGCCGGTGTCCTCGACCCGAAGCGCACGCGCCGGCCGCCCTCCGCGTCGCCGCGCATCGAAAGGCGCGCCTCGACGTGGCCGCGGTGGGTGAACTTCACCGCATTGCCGATCAGGTTGAACAGGCCCTGGCGGATGCGCACCGGGTCGGCGCGGATCCAGGGATCGTCGGCGCTGATCGCGACGCGCAGCTCCAGGCCCTTGGCGTCGGCCAGAGGCCGCAGCATGCCCGCCACGTTCTCCAGCGCCGCCGCGACGTCCATCGGCTCGGGCGACAGGTCCAGGCGGCCGGCCTCGATCTTGGAGAAGTCGATCACGTCGTTCAGCAGCTGGGCCAGCATCTGGCCGCAGCCCTGGGCCTCGCCGAGCAGGCGCCGGCCCCTCCTCCGACAGGTGCTCGCGCTGCAGCAGGTGCAGCACGCCCAGCACGCCGTTCATCGGGGTGCGGATCTCGTGGCTCATGTTGGCCAGGAACTGCGACTTGGCCTCGGCGCCGGCCTGGGCGGCGCGCTGGGCCTCCACCAGGGCCAGCTCCTGGCGCTTGCGCTCGTCGATGTCGAGGGCGAGGCCGACCACCTTGCGCAGCCGGCCCTGGCCGTCCTGGTGCAGCACCGTGCGGTACTCGACCCATTTGGTGTCGCCCGACGCAGGACGATGCGCGATTCCATGACGTTCTTCGCGGGCGTCGCGACGCTCTCGCCGACGCGCCGGCGCACGAAGTCGGCGTCCTGCGGGTGGGTCATCGGCCAGTCGTAGCCGGTGGCCTCCTCGAAGGTCATCTGGCGGCCCATCAGGCCCGCGAACTCGGGCGAGCACCAGAAGGTGCGGCGGTCGAGGTCGGTCTCGAACACCCCGGCGTGGGCGGCTTCCAGGGCGAAGCCGAGCCGCTCGGCGTTGGCCTGGGCCTCGCGGCGGGCCTCTTCGAGGGCGATCTCCTGGCGCTTGCGCGCGTCGATGTCGAGCACGAGGCCGATCACCTTGGCGGGGCTGCCGTCCGGCTTGCGGCGGTACTCGGCCTGCAGCTGGATCCATCGCGTCACGCCCGAGGGCAGGATCACCCGCGTCTCCACCGCGCCTTCGGCGAGGCGGGCGCGGCAAAAGGCGATGTCGGCGCGGACGTTCTCCAGGTCGTCGGGATGGACCATCGGCCAGCCGAGCTGGGCGGCCTCGGCGTAGGTCATCTCGCGGCCGACGACCTGCACGAACTCCGGCGAGCACCAGAAGGTCTCTTCCTCGAAGTCGGTCTCATAGACCCCGGCGCGGGCGGCCTTCAGGGCGATGCGCAGCCGCTCGCCGGAGCGCCGCGCCTCGCGCCGGGCCTGCACCAGCGGCGTCCACGTCGTGGCCGTGCACCATTGTAGCCGAGCAGCTCGCCGTTCAGGGCGAAGAACGGCCGGTATTCGCACTGCAGCCAGCGCCGCACGCCATCGACGTCGAGGTGGGCCTCCTCCTCGTCGTTGAGCAAGGGGGCGCCCAGGCGGGCGCGGCGGTGCATCTCGGCCACCTGGGGCGAGACGGTCCGGCGCGAGCTGGTCGATCGTCAGCCCGACGTAGTCGCGCCCGACGAGGCCGGTATCTGCTCCCAGGCCGGGCTGGCGGCGCAGCAGCGGCCGAGGTTGTCGAACATCGCCACGGGGCTCGGCGACAGCCGGGTGTTGCGCACCATCTGGGCCAGCCGCTGGTGGCGCATCATTTCGGGTCGGGGATGTCGCTGACGTCGCGCGAGACGCCGAACACGGTGAAGCGGCCGTCGCCGTCCGGCTCGCCGGTGATGGTGGTTGCGCAGGCGCGGGGTGTCGCCGTCCGGCCTGGACGCGTGATGGTCGAAGGGCTCGACCGCCTCGCCCCGGCGCGCGGCGGCCAGGGCGGCGCGGAAGGCCTCGAGCTCGGGGCCATCAGCCATGGCGGCCAGGGAAGACGTTCAGCGCCAGGGTCTCGCTGGGCACGCCCAGCAGGCTGCTGGCCTCGGCCGACAGCCAGACGCGGCGGCGGCCGGCTTCGTAGCGCCACGCCGCGACCCCGGCGGCGTCCGAACATGATGCGGCGGACGGCGGTCAGCTCGCCGAGGCCGGCGGGCTGGGCGGCTTCCGCGCGCTTGCGGCCGCGGCCCGGCGACGCCTTCCCCTGCGTCGATCTGACGGTCCCTGCCACCACGCCCGCTCCGGTAGTTCCAAGGCAAAGGTTATCGCGCCGGTGGGTAAATAATGGATGAGTCTGCAACTCAGCCGGGAAGGCGCACGATGGCCCGAAGGCCCCCCATCGGGCTCCTGTCGAGGGTCACCTCGCCGCCGTGGCCGCGGGCCACGTCGCGGGCGATGGCGAGGCCGAGGCCGACGCCTTTTTCGTTCTGGTTGCGGGCCTCGTCGAAGCGCTGGAACGGCTTGAAGGCGTCCTCGTAGCGGTCCGGCGGGATGCCCGGCCCGTCGTCGTCGACGGTGATCTCCAGCCGCCCGGAGGGGGTGCGGCCCGCCGCGACCTTCAGCCGCTCCCCGTGCGCGGCGGCGTTCATCACGAGGTTCGACAGGGCGCGCTTGAAGGCGTTGGGCCGCACCACGGCCGGTCAGGCCGGGGTCGGCGTCCAGCGTCACCGCCGCGCCGGCGCGGGGCGGCGCCCTCGCAGACCTGCTCGATCAGGCCGCGGACGTTCACCGTCTCGGCCGCCTCGCCGCCCTCGCCGCGGGCGAAGGCGAGGTATTCGTCGATCATGTGCTCCATCTCGAGGAGGTCGCGCTTCATGTCGTCCAGGCGCGGGCTGGGCTCGGCCAGGGCGAACTCCAGCTTCAGCCGGGTCAGGGGCGTCCTGAGGTCGTGGCTGACCGAGGCGAGCAGGGCGGTGCGCTGCTCGATGTGGCGCTGGATGCGCCCCTTCATGTCGAGGAAGGCGTGGGCCGCCTGGCGCACCTCGCGCGCGCCGTGGGGGGCGGAAGTTCGGGACCTCCACCCCGCGCCCGAACGCCTCCGCGGCCTCGGCCAGCCGCTCGATGGCGCGCACCTGGTTCCTGATGAACAGCACCGCGATCCCGGTGAGCAGCAGGGTCGCCGCGCCCAGCCACATCACGAAGGCGCCGGCCTGGGCCGCGAAGGCCCGGTCGCGGGGCGCCAGCACCCTCAGCACCCCCTGCGGAAGCTGCACGCGGATGTCGACGTAGGCGGGGTAGCGGGTGGTGTCGAACCAGAACGGCCGGTCCAGCCGGTCGGACAGGGCGCGGCGCATTGGCGCGGTCGAGGGCGGCGAAGAACGAGCGGCGCTGCTCGGTCGGCAGGCGCTTGCCGGCCTGCAGGGCGACGGACAGGTCCATCGACTGCTCGGCGCGATGCTGGATCTGCGCCAGGTGGATGGGGGAGGGGTCGTCCTCGTAGCTCTGGGCCACCCACTCCACGTCGCCGCCAGGCTGTCGGACAGGCGGCCCGTCACCGTCTCCCAGTGCGCCTCGAAGAAGGCCCAGGTCACGGCCCCCTGCATCAGGGCGTCGGCAGCACCGATCATCAGCAGCGCCCGGCCCCAGAGCGACCGCGGCAGCCAGCGCTTGACCGGCCGCGACAGGATCAGCCGCTCCAGGCGTGCCAGCCGGCTCGCCATCAGTCCGGCGCCAGCATGTAGCCCACGCCCCGCACCGTCTGCAGGTAGCGGGGGTTCTTCGGGTCGGCCTCGATCTTGCGGCGCAGGCGGGTGACCTGGATGTCCCACCGCGCGGCCGGCCTCGCCGGGGTCGGCGGCCAGCAGGTGGCGCTCGACGGGGGCGTGCGGCTCGCGGGCGAGGCGGCGCAGGAGCTGGATCTCGGCCTCCGTCAGGCGCACGGGCGCCGCGTCGCGGGTCAGCTCGCCGCGCTCGATGTCGAAGGCGCAGCGGCCGAGGACGAGCCGCCGCGGCCGCTCCTGGCCGGCGCCCGCCCGGCGCAGGATGGCGCCGACCCGCAGCACCAGCTCCTGCGGCTCGAACGGCTTTGGGCAGGTAGTCGTCGGCGCCCAGCGACAGGCCCTCGATGCGGTCGCCGGGCTCGCCGCGCGCGGTCAGCAGCAGCACGGGGGTGCGCCCTTGCGGCCCGGCTGGGCGCGCAGCCAGCCGGTCAGCTCGAAGCCGGTCTCGCCCGGCATCATCACGTCCAGCACCATCAGGTCGACGTCGAACGCCTCCAGCATCCGCCGCGCCGCCCGCGCGTCGGCCGCGGCGGTGACGCGGAAGCCCGCGCGCGACAGGAAGGCCTTGAGCAGGTCGCGGATGCGGTCGTCGTCGTCCACCACCAGAAGGTGCGCGGAGTCGGCGGGGGCCATGGCGCTAGAGGTCCTCCTGGCGGCGGACGTTGACGCGCGGGCCGGCCAGGCCGCCAGGATGCGCCGCGCCCCCGCCACCCCGTCCAGGCCCCCGGTTCGGTAGGCGCGGGCGATCAGCGCGCGCAGGCGCTCGGACACCCGCGCCTCGAACGCCAGGCCCGGCCGGGTCAGGGTGGCGGGCTTGCGGCGCGCGTCGGCGTCGCCCGCGGCCTTCTCGACCAGGCCGAGCTTCTCGAGGTCGCCCAGGGTGCGGCTGGCGCCCTGCTTGGAAAGGCCCGTCAGCCGCGCCAGCTCGCCCAC
>JBBCHF010000023.1:0-40266 GCA_037201645.1 Caulobacteraceae bacterium | reverse complement strand
GCGCCGCCGCCAGGGTTGTGCGCCCGCCGCGGCGCCGCGGTCGGCGCAAAACGGCTGGCGATCTCAGCGCCGATGTCTATAGGTGCGCCGCAAATCCGATTCCACGGAATCATGCGGGCCGGTATGGCCCCGCCCCGAACCCCCGAGGACCCTCACGTGAAAGTCCAAGCCAGCACGCTCAGGAAGGGCAGCGTCGTCGACATCGACGGCAAGCTCTACGTCGTCCTGAGCGCCGAGAACATCCACCCCGGCAAGGGCACGCCGGTGACCCAGCTCGACATGCGCCGCATCTCGGACGGGGTGAAGGTGTCCGAGCGCTACCGCACCACCGAGCAGGTGGAGCGCGCCTTCGTCGACGACCGCGAGTACAACTTCCTCTACCAGGACGGCGAGGGCTACCACTTCATGAACCCGGAGACCTACGATCAGGTCGCCGTGCCGCCCGACATCGCCGGGGACTCCGCGCCCCTATCTGCAGGAGGGCGTGACCGTCTCCATCTCCACCCACGACGGCGTGCCGATCGCCATGGAGCTGCCCCAGCGCGCGACGCTGGAGATCGTGGAGACCGAGCCGGCCATGAAGGGCCAGACCGCGTCCGGCTCCTACAAGCCCGCCGTGCTGTCCAACGGCGTGCGCACCATGGTGCCGCCGTACCTGGCCACTGGCGTCAAGATCGTGGTGATGACCGCCGACGGCTCCTACGTCGAGCGCGCCAAGGACTGAGCCGCGGCGTCCCTCCGCGCGCCGGCGGCCGGCGCTAATCGGGGAACCGCTCCACGTGGGTCTCGGCGGTGCGGCCGACGTAGAGCGCGCGGCGGCCCAGGAACGAGACGACGTAGCCCGCGCAGCCCGCGGCGGCGGCCTTGTCGCAGAAACCCCGATAGGTGTAGCCGGGGGCCAGGGCCTGCGCCTCCGCGATGGCGGCCTGGATGCGCGCCGCGTCGAAGGCCGGGGCGACGGGGGCGTCGATCTTGTGCGTCGGCGCTTCGACGCTGTCGCCCTCGGCCGTGTAGAAGGTCGCCCGCGCCCGGCGGAAGTCGATCGCGTAGCCCTCGAAGCCCTCCTGCATCAGGGTCCCGACGATCTGCGGGAAGGTCATGGTGTTGTCTTCCGCGCCCTGAAGGCAGGCCTTGGCGACCGACGTCCTGTGCTCGTCCATGGTGGTTCTCCGTTCGGTGGATGGTGACGGGATCATTCGGTCGGCATCGCCGTCAGGCGGCCGTGCTCGACGATCCGCTTCAGGAGCCGCTCCAGCGTCTCCCGTTCGGCGCCGGTCAGGCCGCCGAAGAATTCCGCGTCGTTCCGGTCGGCCAGGGCGGCGAGTTCGGGCGCCAGGCGCGTTCCCTCCGCCGTCAGGGCGAGCGTCTGCGCGCGGCCGTCCTCGCGGTTGGCCTCGCGGACGACCAGCGCCTTGCCGATCAGCCGGTCGGCCAGCTTGGTGATCGCCCCGCGGGTCATGCCCATCTCCTCGGCGAGGCGGCTCGGCGGCGTCGGCGCCTTGCCGTAGAGCGTCCGCAGCATCACCCACTCGGCGACCGTCACGCCCTTGGCGGCGAGCTTGTCGGCGAAGGCGTATGACACGTGGTTGGACACCGCGCGCAGCCAGAAGCCGAGATGCGTCGTCAGCTCCGGGACAGGCGGGGGGGAGGGCATGGCGGCTCCTTGGTTGACTAGGAAACTATATCGGCAAAGTTTCCTAGTCAACTATCTATCGCGCCATTCATTGCGGCCGGCGCCGCGGGGTCCGTCTCGACTTCGGCCGCCGGCCCGCTATCAACGGCCCATGAGTCCCGCGCCAGCGACCGCCATCCTGTCCGTCGAGGGCCTGTGCAAGTCCTACGGCGCGGTCCGGGCCGTCGACGGGGTGTCGTTCCATGTCTCGCCGGGCGAGATCGTCGGCCTGGTGGGGCCCAACGGCGCGGGCAAGACCACCATCATCAACATGATCCTCGGCGTGCTGGAGCCGACCGCCGGCCGCATCCTGATCGAGGGCGTGGACCTCAGGACCCGCCGCAGCCGGGCGCTGTCGCGCACCAATTTCGCCGCCGTCTACGCGCCCCTGCCGGGCAATCTGACGGTCGAGCAGAACCTGCGCATCTTCGGCATGATCTACGGCGTGAGGGGCCTGTCGGCGCGGATCGAGGACCTGCTCACGGAATACGACCTGCAGCCGTTCCGCCGGACCAAGGCGGGGGTTCTGTCCTCGGGCGAGCAGACCCGCGTGATCCTGGCCAAGGCCATGCTGAACGAGCCGAGGCTGCTGCTGCTGGACGAGCCGACCGCCTCGATCGACCCCTCCAACGCCCGCGACATCCGCGCCCGCATCTCGGCCTTCGCCGACAGCGGCCATGGCGGGGTGCTGTGGACCAGCCACAATATGTACGAGGTCCAGGCCGTCTGCCACCGCGTGCTGTTCATCTCGGCCGGCCGCATCCTGCTGGAGGGCGACCCCAAGACCCTGCCGGGCGAACATGGCGCCGCCACCCTCGAGGACCTGTTCGTCGCCGTCGCCCACCACAAGCTCGATGATGAGGCGGCCGCCCGATGACCGTCTCGCGCGTCGCCGCCATCGTGCTGCGGCAGGTCTATCTGCTGCGCGGCAGCCCCCAGCGGATCCTGCCGATGTTCGCCTGGGTGGCGATCGACATCGTGCTCTGGGGCTACATCAGCCGCTATCTCGGCTCCCTGACCGGGTCGGGGTTCAACTTCGTCGCCTCCCTGCTGGGCGCGGTGCTGCTCTGGGACTTCCTGACGCGGGTGATGCAGGGGGTGACCATGGCCTTCTTCGAGGACGTCTGGTCGCGCAACTTCCTGAACCTCTTCGCCACGCCCCTGACGACGACGGAGTACCTGTCCGGCCTGGTCGCTACGGCGATCGCCACCAGCCTGCTGGGCCTTATCGCCATGCTGCTGCTGGCCGCGGGCGTGTTCGGCCTGTCGTTCCTGACCTACGGCCTGGCGCTGATCCCCTTCCTGATGGTGCTGTTCCTGACCGGCATCGCGCTCGGCATCCTGGGGTCGGGGATCGTGCTGCGGCTGGGGCCGGCGTCGGAGTGGCTGATCTGGCCGATCCCGAGCCTCGTCTCGCCGTTCGTGGGCGTGTTCTACCCGCTGTCGGTGCTGCCAGGCTGGATGCAGGCGGTCGCGCGCATCCTGCCGCCGTCCTACGTGTTCGACGGCATGCGCCGGATCGTGGCCGGCAAGCCCGCGCCGTGGGGCGAGCTGATGTTCGGGACAGGGCTGGCGGCGGCCTATGTGGTCCTGGCCTGCCTGTTCTTCGCCGCCGTCTACCGCCACGCCATCCGCACCGGCCTGATCGCCCGCTACAGCGCCGAGACCGTGAGCTGACCGTCCCGAGGCGGAGGCGGCCCGCGCCGCCGAAATCCCGCGATAGGCGTTGATCGCCGCCCGACGAACACCCAAGCTCATGTTGCGGCTTGGGGACGATCATGGATTCCGGTTTCAGCGGCGGCGGCCTGACGCGCCGGCGGTTCTTCGACAGCCTGGCCGCGATCGGCGGCCTGTCGTTGGCCATGGCGGGGATGGACGCCCTGGGCTTCGGCTTCGCCTCGGCCAAGGCCGCCCCGCCGACGCTGGACGGCGACAAGGGCAAGGGCGTCAGGGTGGCTATCCTCGGCGCCGGCGTCGCGGGCATGACCGCGGCCTATGAGCTGACCAAGGCCGGCTACCAGTGCCAGGTGCTGGAGGCGCGGCCCTTCGCCGGCGGCCGCTGCCAGACGGCGCGCAAGGGCTTCGCCGACACCGACCTCCTCGGCCACAGCCAGGTCTGCGACTTCGACGAGGGGCACTACATCAACATCGGGCCGTGGCGGATCCCGTACCACCACCGCTCGACGCTGCACTACACCAAGCTGTTCGGGGTGCCGCTCGAGATCATGGTCAACGACAACGACGCGGCCTACGTCTACTTCCAGGAGGGCTCGGGCCCCCTGGCCGGCAAGCCGGTGCGCAAGGGCGAGATCGCCGCCGACACCCGCGGCCATGCCGCCGAGCTGCTCGCCAAGGCCGCCCGCAAAGGCGATCTCGACCTGCCGATGACGGCCGAGGACCGCGACCTGTTCGTCGCCTACCTCGTCAACGAGGGCTACCTGTCGCCCAAGGACCTCGCCTACGCCGGAACCGATGGCCGCGGCTGGGCGGTGCATCCGGGCGCGGGGCTCGATCCGGGGCCGGGCAAGCCGTCGGCCCCTTACGCCCTGCACGACCTTCTGACCTCCAAGGCCTGGCAAGTGCTGAACTCGGTCACCGACTACGACCAGCAGCGGACCATGTTCCAGCCGGTCGGCGGCATGGACCAGATCGCGCGCGGGTTCGAGCGCAACGTCGGCCACATGATCCGCTACGAGACCACGGTGAAGAAGGTCTCCCAGACTGGCAAGGGCGTGACCATCGCCTTCGTCGACCGGCTCGGCGACGCCGGCGAGATCGAGGCCGACTACTGCCTCTGCACCATCCCGCTGGCGGTGCTGAAGACCATCGACCTTCAGGTCTCCAGGCCGTTCAAGGCGGCGATCGGCCAGGTGGCCTACACCCCGGTCAACAAGATCGGCCTGCAGATGAAGCGGCGGTTCTGGGAGGAGGACCACTTCATCTACGGCGGCCACGTCTACAACGACATCCCCGGCGTGCGGACGATCTCGCTGCCGTCCTACGGCTGGCAGGGGCAGAAGGGCGTGATCCTCGGCTACTACGCCTTCTATGGCGAGGCGGCGATGGTCAGCGCCAAGAGCCCGGCCGACCGGGCGGCCTTCGCGGTGGCGGCGGGCCAGAGGGTGTTCCCCGAGTACGCCGAGAGCTTCGAGACCTCGTTCTCCAAGTCCTGGCACCTGGACCCGCACAACCTCGGCGGCTGGGCCGACTGGACCGACGAGACGCGCAAGGCGGCCTATCCGGTGCTGCTGGAGCCGGACGGGCGGCTCTATCTCGCCGGCGAGCACCTGAGCTACATCGGCGGCTGGCAGGCGGCCGGCATCGAGTCGGCCTGGCAGCAGATCGCCAAGCTGCACGCGCGCGTCCAGCAGGCGTGAGGGCGGCGATGAAGACGCTCCTGGCCTCCCTCGCTCTCGCCGCCGTTGCCGCGTCCCCGGCCCTGGCCCAGCCGGACGGCAGGCAGCTGTTCGCCGACAACTGCTCGGCCTGCCACCAGCCCACCGGCAAGGGCATCGCCGGCGCCTTCCCCGCCCTGGACGGAGACCGGTTCGTGACCGGCGATCCCGGCGCGGTCGCCCACACCGTGCTCTACGGCCGCGGCGGCATGCCCTCGTTCAAGGACCAGCTCAGCGACGAGCAGATCGCGGCCATCCTGACCTACGTCCGCTCCGCCTGGAGCAACAAGGCCGGGCCGGAGACGCCGCAGGCCGTCGACGCCGCCCGCGCCGGCCCGGCCGCCAGCGCCCACGCCCAGCTCCAGGCCCACTGACCGCCAAACGGGGGACTCCCATGAAGCCGATCGCCATCCTCGCCGCCTTCGCCGCCTTCGCGGCCCTCAGCGCCGGCGCCGCCTCGGCGCAGGAGATCGTCCACACCGGCCCGCCCGCCGCGCCGATCGCCACCAGCGTCCTCGTCCCCGCCGGCTCGGACATGCTCTACGTCTCTGGCCTCACCCCCTCGGTCGCCAATCCCAAGGCGGCGCCCGGCACGCCCGCCGCCTATGGCGACACCAAGACCCAGACGATCAGCGTTATCGGCAAGCTGTCCGACGCCCTGAAGGCGCAGGGGTTCGGCCTCGGCGACGTGGTGATGATGCGCGTCTACCTGGCCGGCGACCCCGCCAACGGCGGCAAGATGGACTTCGCCGGCATGATGGCCGCCTACACCCAGTTCTTCGGCACGCCCGACCAGCCCAACAAGCCGGCCCGCGTCACCGTCCAGGTCGCCTCCCTCGTCGGCCCCGGCATGCTGGTGGAGATCGAGATCCAGGCCGCGAAGAAGCATTAGGGGAACGGCAGGTCCGACTCGGGGCCGGGGTCGGCGCCGAGCAGCGGCAGGCCGGGGCTCTCCTTGATCGTGCGCATGACGAAGCTGGAGCGGACGTCCTTCACCCCGGGGATGCGCCTCAGCCGGTCGAAGACGATGTCGGAGTAGGCCTTGCTGTCCCTGGCGGCGACGTGGAGGATCGCGTCGTAGCTGCCCGAGACGATGTAGCAGGAGACGATCTCGGGGATCTCGGCGATCCGGTCGACGAACTCCTGGGCCGTGGACGCGGTGATGTAGTCGAGCACCAGCGTCACATAGGCGACGAAGCCGAGGCCGATCGCCTCCGGGTTCAGCCGGGCCGCGTAGCCCTCGATCACGCCCTCCGCCTCCATCCGGCGGATGCGGCGCGAGCAGGGCGCCTCGGAGAGCCCGACCTTCTCGGCGATCTCGACATTGGTGGCGCGGGCGTTGTCGCGCAGCACCGCCAGGATGCGGCGGTCGAAGACGTCGAGGCGGCCTGCCCCGGGGTCGGCGACGTCCGCTTGCGGCGCGAGTGCGACTCTCGCAGGTTTCTTGCTCATAATGCCAGAAATCAGCGTTGATCCTGCGATGATGTGCCGCGCATCGCGGCAATCCGCAAGGACATTCGGCGGCCGGCGCGCCTACCCTCTGCCAACTCCAGCCGCAGAGGCCGCCATGAGCGTCACCGCAGACTTCCCTGTCCAGGCCCACCCAGGCCGCGCGTCCGCGCCGCGGCCGCGGCCCCCCTTCCGCGCCGAGCATGTCGGCAGCCTGCTGCGCCCGGCCGGGCTGCAGGCCGCGCGCGCCCTGGCCGCCAAGGGCGAGATTCCGCACGCCCGGCTGCAGGCCGTGGAGGACGCCGCCATCGCCGAGGCCGTCGCCTTCCAGCAGTCGCTCGGCCTGCGCTCCATCACCGACGGGGAGTTCCGCCGCGCCTACTTCCACCTCGACTTCCTGTCCCAGATCGAGGGGATGCAGACCTATCGCGACGAGACCGTGGCCCACTTCCGCACCGCCGGCGGGACGGTGCTGGACTTCTCGCCGCCCCGGCTGCGGGTGACCGGCACGCTGGCGCGCACCCGCCCGATCATGCGGCGCGACTACGAGGTGCTGGCGGCCGCCGTCGCTGGCGAGGGCGTGGCGCGGGTCACCATCCCGTCGCCCTCCATGGCCTATCGGGGGGGACGCGCCGCCGTCGATCCGGAGGCCTATCCAGACATTGAAGGCTTCTTCGCCGACCTGGCGCGGGTGTTCAGGGAGGAGATCGCCGACCTCGCCGACGCCGGCTGCCGCTACCTGCAGCTTGACGACACCAACCTGGCCTATCTCTGCGACCACGACATGCGCGAGGGCGTCCGCCGCACCGGCGAGGACCCGGACCTGTTGCCGGCGACCTATGCGGCGCTGATCAACGACGCCCTGGCCGGCGCGCCGGACGACATGGCCACGGCCATCCACCTCTGCCGCGGCAACTTCCGCAGCGCCTTCGTGGCCGAGGGCGGCTACGACCCGGTGGCCGAGGTGCTGTTCAACCAGATCGACGTCGACGCCTTCTTCCTGGAGTACGACGACGAGCGCTCGGGCTCCTTCACGCCCCTGCGGTTCGTGCCGAAGGACAAGGTCGTGGTGCTGGGCGTGGTCAGCTCCAAGATCCCGCGCCTGGAGTCCAAGGACGAGGTCATGCGGCGGATCGACGAGGCCGCCAGGGTCCTGCCTCTGGAGCAGCTTTGCCTGTCGCCCCAGTGCGGCTTTTCCTCCACTGAGCACGGCAACGACCTCTCGTTCGACGACCAGCGCCGCAAGCTGGAGCTGGTTGTGGAGGTCGCCCGCGAGGTCTGGGGCGAGGCCTAGGCGCCGGCGGGCGGGCCGTCGCGGAAGCTGCGGAAGGTCACCGAATAGCGCAGGGCCTTGGCCGGCGGGATGCTGTGGCGCCAATCCCAGCGGGACGGGCCGCGCATCAGGTAGATCGAGCGCGGCTCCAGCGTCAGGGAGATGCGCTCGAAACCCTCGCCGGCCTCCCGCCGGAACCGGAACAGGCACGGCGACAGCAGCGAGACGCCGATCACGTCGGCGAAGTTCGGCCGGTCGCGATGCCAGCCGATCCCCGCGCCGGGCTCGTACTGCGTGACCAGCACCTGCTGCAGCGCCTGCGGATCGAGGCCCGCGGCGCCCGCCGCCCGCTCGCGCAGGGGCAGCAGGAAATCGGGGATGTCCGCCGCGCGCTCCACCTGCCGCCGGCCATAGTCGTAGCGCCAGCCGAAAGGCATGACCCGCCGATTGCCGACGTAGCCCTGGAACTCGAACGGCTTGAAATCCAGATCGGCGAACCGGGCGGCGAGGTCGCGTTCCTCCTCAGGCGTGATCCGGTCGGGCCAATAGGCGAAGCCTTCCGGCAGGGCGGGCGGCTCGCCGAACAGGCTGGGCTGGTCGGGCCTCGACGGCCTGGCGCGGCCAGGGGATCTCACGGGCTGGGACGCCATGGCTCGGCAACGCCCGAAGGCCGCCCGCGGTCGCACGGAGCGACGGGCGGCCACCCCGGAGCCGGGTTCCGGCGGACCCCGGGGATGGATGGTGCAGGACCGATCGCCGCGCGGCCGGCGGGCTCAGTCGCCGGCCGCATCAGTCACGGAACCCTCGAAGGCGGTCCTACGGGGAGTTCGTCGCCTCCTGTCTCAGCCGTGGCGCATCCCGCCATGCATGCCCTTGTCGTCGCCGCCGACGCCGCCGTGCAGGGCGATAAGGGCGTCGAAGGTCTTCTGCTGGGCGGGGCTCAGCACGGCGTAGAACTGCTTGATCGCGTCGGCGTGGCGCTTGAACTCGACCTCGCGGCGGGCGAGCCGCTCGGCCATGCGGTCGAGCCGCTCGGGCGTGGTCAGCGGCGCGGCGCCGGGGGGCGGGCCGGGCGGATGCGGCGGCCGCGCGTCCTCGGGCGGCAGCAGGGCGGCCTGTAGCGCCTGCCAGGCGGCTTCCTGATCGGGCCGCACGCTCAGGGCGTCGTGCAGCAGTTGCGCGCGCCGCTGCAGGTGCTCGCGCATCCGCGCCCGCATGGCGGCCGGGTCGAAGCCGTGGCCGCCCCCAGCCGGGGCCTGCGTGCGCGCCGGGTCCCGCGGGCGGCGGGGCCGGGTCCTGCGCCCGGCTCGCGCCCGTCAAAGACAAGGCTATTCCCGCCGCCATGCCGGCGACGGCCAGTGTTCTTCTGATGCTCATTGTCCCTCAACCTCTACTGGAGGCTCCAAGATCGCCCCGGAAGCGGCCGCTGGTCATTGTCGACTTCGGGCGGGCCGCGCTTCCAGTGTTCGCAGTGTAGGGGGCTGGTCGCGCCGCAGAATTTCCGCCAAGAAACAGCCATGGAAGCTGTATAGGCCCCTCGCGGCCGAGGCTTTTGGGGCCATGTTGCAGGCGTGACATTCACTGGCCACGCCGACGCGCAAGGAAGCGGGCATGAGCGAGCAGTTGACCGACGCGGGCTCCGTCCTGATCGTGGACGACGACCCGGGGATCTGCGCGGCGGTCAGCGAGTTCCTGGCCGACCACGGCTACGCCGTGGCCACCGCGCCGGACGGCGAGGCCATGCGCCGGCGCCTGGCCGAGGACAAGGTCGACGTGATCGTCCTCGACGTCATGCTCCCCGGCGAGGACGGGCTGGCGATCTGCCGCAAGCTGATGGGCTCCAACGGCCCCGCCGTGGTCATGCTGAGCGCGCTTGGCGAGGACGCCGACCGCATCCTGGGGCTCGAACTCGGCGCCGACGACTACCTCTCCAAGCCCTGCAATCCGCGTGAGCTGCTGGCCCGCATCCGCGCCGTGATGCGCCGGCGCGACGGGGCCCGCGGCCGCCCCTCGGCCACCTGCGAGTTCGCCGGCTGGCGGCTGAACCTGGTCCGCCGCGAGCTGAAGACGCCGGACGGGGTGGTGATGAACCTGACCCAGGGCGAGTTCAGCCTGCTGCACGCCTTCGTCGAGCGCCCGCGCCGCATCCTGACCCGCGACGAGCTGCTGGACGCCGCGCGCGGCCCCGACAGCGACGCCTTCGACCGCGCCATCGACGTGCAGATCAGCCGGCTGCGGCGCAAGCTCGGCGAGAGCGTCGGCGGCCATGAGCTGATCCGCACCGTGCGCAGCGGCGGCTACAATGTCGACGCCCTGGTGACCTGGCGTTGAGCATCGGACGCGTCCGATCGCAGATTCCGCTGTTCGCCTCGCCTGCTGATCTTTGTCATGGTCAGCCTGCTGGCCGCCGCCCTGGTCTACATCGCCATCGTCCTTCTGCTGCCGCGCCCGACGCCGGAGATCTACCGGATGTCGGACATCGAGCAGCTCCTGGCCGGCGGCCGCGCGCCCGCCGCCGTCAGCCGCCAGCTCATCGTGCGGATCACCACCAAGGCGCCGGGCCGCGACCGCGGCGCGCTCTACGGCCGGGTCGAGCAGCACCTGGCCAGGGACCTCGGCATCTCGGCCGACGAGGTGCGCTTCCAGCCCCTGGCCAGCCGCGTGCTGCTGGAGCTGCCGCCGTCCGCGTTCCGCTCGCATCGCGGCCGCTGTGGCGGCGGATCGGCGAGCTGCCGCCTGGCGAGCCGGGACCGCCGCCGCCGAACGGCGGGCCGCCGGCCGCGGAATTGCCCAGCATCATGATCGGGCCGTTCCGCGTCGGGGTGAAGCTGAACGACGACCGCTGGCGGGTGGTCGAGACCCGGCCGCGCGGCCTGTTCGACCCGTGGGCGCAGCGGATATTGCTGTGGTTCCTCGGCACGGCCCTGGCCCTGACGCCGGTGGCCTATCTGTTCCGCGCGCCGCCTGGCCTCGCCCTTCACCGCCTTCGCCTCGGCCGCAGAGCGGCTCGGCCACGACCCCAACGCCCCGCCGCTGGACCTTCAGGGCGGGGCGGAGATCACCGTCGCCGCGCGCGCCTCAACAACTTGCAGGACCGGCTGCGGCGCTATGTCCAGGATCGCACGGCGATGATCGGCGCGGTGGCGCACGACCTGCGCACGCCGCTGACGCGCCTGCGCTTCCACGCCGAGTCCGCCCCGCCGGCCCTGCGCGACAAGATGACCGCCGACAATCGCCGAGATGGACAGCATGGTCGCGCCGTCCTGGCCTTCGTGCGCGACGCCTCCCAGCCGCACGAGAGGGTCGGCTGGAGCTGCGCTCCCTGCTCGACACCCTGGGCCCGCGGAGTTCGCCGACGCCGGCGCCGACGTGCGGGTGCTGCCGGCCGAGCCCATGGTGATCGAGGGCGACACCCTGGCGCTGAAGCGGCTGTTCCGGAACCTGATCGAGAACGCCGTGAAGTTCGGCGGCCTCGCCCGCGTGCGGCTGGCCCGCGCCGACGGCATGTCACGGTCGACGTCGAGGACGATGGGCCGGCCTGCGTCCCGAGGACATGGAGCGGGTGTTCGAGGCGTTCCAGAGGGCGGAGGACCTCGCGCAAACCGCCAGACCGGCGGCATCGGCCTCGGCCTCACCGTCGCCCGCTCGATCGCCCGCAGCCACGGCGGCGACATCACCCTCGCCAACCGCATGGGCGGCGGCCTCAAGGTGTCCGCGCACCTGCCGGTGTAGCCGCCGCGTCTTCCCAGCCGCCGCCGAGGGCCTTGTAGAGGGCCACGAGGTCGATGGAGACCGCCGCGGTGCTGTCGGCAGCGACAGCTCGCTCTGCTGCAGCGAGCGGTCCGCGTCGAGCACGTCCAGGAGGTCGCGATCCCGCTGCGGTAGCGCTGGTTGGCGAGGTCCACGGCGATGCGGTCCTGCACCGCCGTGGCCTGCAGCGAGGCGCGGCGGGTCTGTTCGGAATCGTAGGCCGTCAGGGGCGTCGTCGACCTCGTGCAGGGCGCCGAGCACGGTGCGGGCGTAGTCGATACCGGCTTCTTGGCGCGGGCGTCCTGCAGGCGCACGTTGGCGCGGGCGGCGGCCGGCGTCGAAGATCGGCAGGTCAATCCGCGGCCCGACCGCGCCGAAGCGGCTGGCCCAGTCGAGCAGGTTGGCCGCGTCTTCCGACTGGTAGCCGCCCTGGGCGCTCAGGGTCAGGCGCGGGAACAGCTCCGCCTGCGCCTCGCCGATCTGCGCCGTCGCAGCGTGCAGCCGGGCCTCGGAGGCGCGGACGTCGGGCCGGCGGCGGGCGAGGTCGGCCGGCAGGCCGATCGGCACCTGCGGCGGGACCGGCGGCACGGCGGCGGGCGCCAGGAGCTCCGCCCTCAGGGCACCCCGGCTCGCGGTCGATCAGCCGGCTGAGCTCGTTGATGTCGGCGGCGATCTGGCGGTCCAGCTGGGGAAGCTGCGCCTCCGCCGCGGTCACCTGGGCCGCCGCGCGCGACACGTCGATGTCGTTGGCCAGGCCCCGCGCCCCGGCGCTGGCCGGCGAGGGTCAAAAGATCGCGCTGGGTGCCCAGCACCGCCACCGTCACCGCCCGCTTGGCCTGGGCGCCGCGCAGGTCGACATAGGCGCGCGCGACCTCGCCGTAGAGCGACAGGCGCATGGCCCGGCTGTCCTCCTGCGAGGCGGCGAGGTTGGCGCCGGCCGCCTCGACCCCGCGCCGGATGCGGCCGAACAGGTCGATCTCCCAGGAGGCGTCGAAGCCGAGCTGGTACTGGTCGTAGGGGTTTGGCACCGACAGGCCCGTGACGGCAGGGCCGGGGATGTTGCCGATGCTGCTGAACAGCTTGCCGGTCGGCGTGCCCTCGCTGAGCCGCTGGCGCTGCCAGCCGGCGTTGGCGTTGACGTTCGGCCACATGGCCGCGCCGGCCGCCTGGCGCTGGGCCCGCGCCTCGTCGATGCGCAGGACGGCTTCGCGCAGGTCGAGGTTGGCCCGCGCCGGCCCGCTCGATCAGCGAGGTCAGGGTCGGGTCGCCGAAGCTGGTCCACCAGGCGGCGTCGGGCGCCGGCGCGGCGACCACCTGGCTCGGCGACGACGGCGAGGAAGCCGTGGCCCACGCGTGGGCGTGTTCGGCGTCGGCGGATGGAAGTTCGGCCCGACCGCGCAGGCCGACAGGGCCAGGGCGGCCGCGGCGGCCAGCATGGGCGGGGCGGGCCAGCATCCGACAGAAGGGGGGATTTGTGTGCATGGGCGGTCTCATTGCAGCCTGCTGCTTGAACAGCCACGAGCCGGCGACCAGGTCACCGCCGCGATGATCGCCAGCGGGACGAGGTCGCCGGTCAGCCGGTCCAGCCCCGCGCCCTCCAGATAGTCCCGCTGGGTGATGTCGATGGCGTAGCGGAGCGGATTGATTGCGGTGAAGTACTGCAGCACCAGCGGCATGTTGGTCAGGGGCGTGGTCAGGCCCGACAACAGTCGAGAACGCCATGATCAGGAGGAGGCCGTAGAGCTGGCTGCTGCTGGGTCGAGGCCAGGGCCGACAGCAGAAGGCCGATGCCGATCGCCGCCAGCAGGAAGAACACGAGCCCGGCGTAGAGCGTCAGCAGCGAGCCGGCGAACGGGATCCGGAACCATAGCTCCGCCACCATCAGCACGCCGTCGCCTGGCACACCCCGATCAGCATCGAGGGCAGGGCCTTGCCGATCATGATCTCGTGCGGCCGGAACGGAGTGACCAGGAGCTGGTCGAATGTTCCCTGCTCGCGCTCGCGCGCCACCGACATGGTGGTCAGGAGCATGGTCTGCAGCAGGGTGAGCGTGCCGATCATGCCGGGGATCATGTTCCACCGGGACTCCAGGTTCGGATTGTACCAGGCGCGGGCCTCGATCTTCAGCGGCGGGCCGGACTGGCCGTGGGCGGCGCGCCAGTCGGCGTTGAACTGGTCGACGATGGCGCCGACGTAGGCGCTGGCCACGCCGGCGGTGTTGGAGTTGCGGCCGTCGGCGATCACCTGCAGGTCCCGCGCTCTCGCCCGACAAAAGCTTGCGCTCGAAGTCCTGCGGGATCTGCAGCACCACCAGCGCCTTGCGGAGTTGATGTAGACCTTGATGTCGTCGACCCGCGTCAGATCGGCCACGCGGTTGAACACCCGCGTCCCGTCCAGCCCGGCCAGGAGCTGGGACGACGCCTCGCTGTGGTCCTGGTCCAGCACCGCATAGGGCACGTGGTTCAGGTCGTAGGTGGCCGCGTAGCCGAAGATCAGGCTCTGCAGGATCGGCGGGATCAGAAGGCTGTAGCGCGCGCGCGCGTCCTTCATCACGGCCAGGAGCTCCTTGCGGGCCAGGGCCAGGATGCGCAGCGCCGAGTCCCAGATCGCGGGGTTCATCAGAGCGTCTTCCGGTTCACGAGACGGCCTCAGCAGGAACAGCACGCCGCCCATGCCGACCAGCACCGCGGCGTTGGGCAGATCACCGACCAGATGTCCCCGGCCAGGAACACGGTCTGCAGCAGGGGCCACATAGTATCGCGCCGGCAGGAAGTAGGTGATCGTGCGACGGCCACCGGCATGCTGCGCAGGTCGAACAGGAAGCCCGACAGCATGAAGGCCGGCATGAGGTGGCCAGCATGCTGAGCTGGCTGGCCACCAGTTGGTTCTTCACCGCCGAGGAGATCAGGAGCCCGATCCCCAGCGCCACAGCACATAGAGCACCGACACCCCGACCAGGACGAAGATCGACCCCTGAGCGGCACGTGGAACAGGAACTTGGCCGCCAGCACGCACAGCGCCAGCCCGATCATGCCGAGGCAGAAGTAGGGGATGGTCTTGCCGAGCAGGATCTCCTCGCTGCGCACCGGCGTGACGAACAGCGCCTCCAGCGAGCCGCGCTCCCACTCGCGCGCCCACCACCATGGCGGTCAGCAGGGCGCCGATCAGGGTCATCCCAGCACGATCAGGCCGGGCACCAGGAAGTATCGGCTGTCGTTTGGCCTCGTTGAACCACAGGCGCGACTGGACGTTGACGGGCCCGCTCTCGACGGCGAAGCCCTCGGCCGCGCGGCGGGCCATCAGGCGCCGACCGCGCCCCTGCACATAGCCCTCGATGATCCGCGCGCGGTTGGCGTCGCGCCCGTTGACCAGCACCTGGATCGTCGCGTCGCCGGCCGCCAGCCGCTTGGCGAAGTCCTCGGGGATGCGCACCGCCCCGTCGACCTTGCGCGCCAGCATCAGCCTCTGGGCCGCGGGCATGTCGCGCAGGATGGTCGGCTTGAAGTAGGGCGAGAGCTTGGAAGCCGGCGATCAGCTCGGCCGCCTCCGGCGAATTGTCCTGCAGCACGATGCCGATCGGCACCTTCTTGACGTCCAGCGACAGGCCGTAGCCGAACAGCAGATCAGGATCACCGGCAGCACCACCCCGATGGCGATGCTGGAGGGGTCGCGTATGATCTGGCGGAACTCCTTCTTGATCAGCGCCCACAGGCGTGCGCCGGAGAGGCCGCCGCGCCGGGCGCGCGCGGGCGCGACCGGGGCGCTCATGCGGCCGCCGCGGGGACGGACGCCTTCGCCTCCTGGGCGCGGGGCGTCTTCGACGATGGCGATGAAGGCGTCCTCCATCGTGGGCCGCTCGCCCTCGGCGTGCGGCGCGCGCAAGCGAATCTCGCCGGGCGGGCCTTGGGCGCGGATGCGGCCGGAATCCAGGATCGCCACCCGATCGCAGTATTCGGCTTCCTGCATGAAGTGGGTGGTGACGATCACCGTCACCCCCTGCTCGGCCAGGGCCGTGATCCGCCGCCAGAAGGACCGCCGCGCCAGCGGATCGGCGCCGCTGGTGGGCTCGTCAGGAACAGGATCTCCGGCTCGTGCAGCAGGGCCGCGGCCAGGGCCAGCCGCTGCTTGAAGCCGCCGGGCAGCTCATGGAGGGGACGTGGGCGTGCGCCTTCAGCTCGTACTGGTCCATGGCCCAGTCCAGCCGCTCGCGCCGCGCGGCGCCGTGCAGGTTGTAGGCGCTGGCGAAGAACTCCAGGTTCTCGCGGACGGTGAGCTGGCCGTAGAGCGAGAACTTCTGGGCCATGTAGCCGATGCGCTGCCGCGCCCCGGCCCCGGCGCGCAGCAGGTCCGCCCCCGCGATGTTCAGGCTGCCGCCCGTGGCGCGAAGGAGGCCGCACAGCATGCGGAAGGTCGTGGTCTTGCCCCGCGCCGTTGGGGCCGAGCAGGGCCGAAGATCTCGCCGCGCTTCACCTCGAAGCTGATGTTGTCCACGCCGTGAAGGCGCCGAAGCGGCGGACCAGGTTCTGCACCTGCACCACGGTGTCGCCGCCGTGGTGGTCGAGCGGCTGGGCCAGGGTGATGACGCGCCCCGTTCGGCCTCGGCCTCCGCGGTCTTGCGCAAAAGGACCATGAAGCCGTCCTCGAAGCGGGCGGGCGTCGGCTCAGATTGGCGCCGGCCAGCACGCCGTCGCCGGCGCCGCCCTTGCCCTCCTCGCGCACGAAGCGGACCCGGCCGCCATCGGGGGTGGCGTCGACGATGTCCGCTCGTCAGCAGCTTCGCCTGCAGGATGCGCGCGGCGCGGCCCTCGGCGGATCGGCCAGGAACACGCGCCCCTCGGCCAGCTTGGTCACCTCCGACCGGCGGGCCCTGGGCCAGGACCTTGCCCTGGTGCAGCACGATGGCGTGGTCGCACCCGCTCGGCCTCGTCGAGGTAGGAGGTGGCGACCAGCACGGTCAGGCCCTGCTCGCGCACCAGCCGGTCGATGATCTCCCACAGCTCGCGCCGCGACAGGGGGTCGACGCCGACCGTCGGCTCGTCGAGGCAGCAACAGGTCCGGCTGGCGCACCAGGGTGCAGGCGAGGCCGAGCTTCTGCTTCATTCCGCCCGAGAGCTGCCGGCCAGGCGGCGGGTGAACGGCCCGAGCGCGGTCATGTCCATCAGCCGCGGATTGCGCTCGGCCCGCCCGCGGCGTCCACCCCGTGCAGGTCGGCGTAGAGGTCGAGGTTCTCCTGCACTGTCAGGTCGTCGTAGAGGCCGAACCGCTGGGGCATGTAGGCGATGCGGTCCTGGATCGACTGAGGGTCCCTGGACGCGTCGAAGCCGAGCACCTCCATCTGGCCGCCGTCAGCCGCCATCAGCCCGGCCGCCAGGCGGATCAGGGTGGTCTTGCCGGCGCCGTCGGGGCCGACCAGGGCGGTCAGGTCGCCGTGGCGCACCTGCACCGACACGCCGTCCAGCGCCATGGTCCGCTCCGCGCCGCGGCCGAAGCCCTTGCGGACCTCGCGGGCGACCAGGACGGGCGCGCCGGGCGCCGCGGCGGCCATCAGCGCGGCGCCTTGGGCGATCGGCAGGTGGACGGTCGCGGGCATGCCGAGCTTCAGGGCGTCGGCGGGGTCCTTCACGAACACGCGGATCTCGTAGACCAGGCTGGAGCGCAGCTCCTCGGTCTGCACCGTCTTGGGCGTGAACTCGGCCACCGGCGAGATGAAGCCGACCCAACCCTGGAACGCATGGTTCGGAAAGGAGTCCACCACCACCGTCGCGGCGCCGCCCTGGCGCACGACGCCGAGGTCGGTCTCGGGGATGTAGGCGCGCACCCACTTGGGGTCGGTGATGGCGATGGAGAACACCGGCTTCTGCGGCGTGATCATCTCGCCCGGCTCTACGATCCGCGAGCGGACCACGCCGTTCACCGGCGAGACCAGGACGGGCGTCGCGAAGCTGCGTCCTTCAGGAGCAGCGCCTGCCTGGCGGGTGCCCTGCAGCTGGGCCTGCGCCTGGGCGATATCCTCCTTGCGCGGCCGAGGGACGGCGAGGTCGAGGGACTTGTGCGCCGCCAGCCGCCTTGGCCGACGCCATGTCGGCGGCGGACTTGGCGTCGTCCAGGTCTGCATGCTGACCGCGCGGGCCGCCGGAGCTGTCCGACAGGGCCCGCACGCGCTGGTACTTGGCGGCGGCGTCGGCCGGCGTCCCGCGTCGGCCCGCGGCGGCGTTGGCGCGGGACTGGGCGATCTCCTCAGGCCGGCTGCCGTTATGGAGGCGCAGCAGCGCCTGGGCCTGGGCCGTCGGCGGCGGCGAGCGCCTGGGCCGAGCTCCGGCTCGATCCGGTCGGTGTTGAGCCGCGCCAGCACCTGGCCGCGCCTGACCCGGTCGCCCTCCTGGGCGTAGACGGCCACCACCCGGTCGCTGTCGTTGAACGGCAGGTCCACCTGGCGCAGGTCGACGTTGCCGTAGAGCACCACCTCATGGCGCACGGGATGGCGGTGCCGTCCACCACCAGACGGCGCCGGCCGCCAGCACGAGCGCGACGAGGATCAGGACGAGCCGGACGATCCGTCTGTTCATGCGTCACCTGTCGGCGTTCGGCGCGCCGCCGACCTTGGTCAGGTCAACGGCGGCGCAGCATTTGCGGAGCCCTTGCGGCGTTGGCAATGGGAGAGTTGGGTGCGGCGCGAAACGGGGGCGTCTATTCGAACCTCAGCGCCTCGATCGGGTCAGTTGCGAGGCCTTCCGCGCCGGGTAGTAGCCGAAGAAGATCCCCACGGCCGCCGAGAACAGGAATCCGCCGACCCACCGCCGGGATGGAGACCGGGATCGGCCAGTGGGTGGTCACCGCGATGATGACGGACGCCAGCAGGCCCGCCAGCACGCCGAGCCCGCCGCCGATGACGCTGAGCAGCACCGACTCGGCCAGGAACTGCAGCAGCACGTGCAGCCGCCGCGCGCCGATGGCCCATGCGCAGGCCGATCTCCCGCGTCCGCTCGGTCACCGAGACCAGCAGGATGTTCATGATGCCGATGCCCCCGACCAGCAGGGAGATCGAGGCGACCACGGCCAGCAGCAGGGCCATGATCTGGCTCGACCCCTTGGCGGTGTCGGCGATCTGGCTGAGGTTGCGCACCGCGAAGTCGTCGACGTCTCCCGGCTGCAGGCGGTGGGCCTGGCGCAGGATGGTGGAGACCTGGCTGATGGCGGCCTGCACCTGGTCGGGGCTGGCGGCCTGGACGAAGATGCTGTTGACGAAGCCGGTCAGCCGCGGCTGCAGGCCGAACGGATTGGCGGCCGGCAGGTAGATGCGTTGAGCTGGCTCTGCGCCTGGCTCGGCGCGGCGACGCCAGGACCTTCCGCTCCGCCGTGCTGAACGGGATCATGACCAGGTCGTCCTGGTCCTGGCCCATGGCCGACTGGCCCTTGGACGCCAGCACCCCGATCACCCGCACCGGCGCGCCCTTGATCAGGATCGTCGCGCCGATCGGGTTGGCGGAGGCGCCGAACAGCTGCTCGTAGACGGTCTGGCCGATCAGGGCGACCATCGAGGCGTTGTCGTCGTCGGCGTCGGAGATCGGCCGGCCGGCGGCGATCTTCCAGTTGGTGACGGGCGGGATAGTTCGGGCTGACGCCCTGCACGCCGGTGGTCCAGTTCTGGTTGGCGTACTGGGTCTGGGCCATCTGGCGGATGGTGTAGCTGACCGTGGCCACGGCCGGGGCGCGCCGACGGATCGCCTGCACGTCGCTGACCGTCAGGGTCGAGGCGCTGCCGGCCCGCCGCGCACGCCGTTGGCCGTGGTCGCCCCCGGCAGGACGATCAGCAGGTTGGTGCCGAGGCTCTCGATCTGCTTGCGCACCGCCGCATTGGCGCCCTCGCCGAGCGAGACCATGGCGATCAGGGCCGCCACCATGCGCCCGTAACCCTGATGAAGCCCCTGCGCGGGGCCCAGCCGGGGCTGTTCGAGGCGCTGGAGAGCTTCCTGCGCCAGGACTACGGCGGGCCGATGCAACTCGTGCTCGGCCTGCACGACGCCGCCGACCCGGCCGCCGCGGTCGCCGAGCGCCTGCGCCGCGAACATCCGCAGGCCGACATCGAGGTCGTGATCGACGGCCGCGTGCACGGGACCAACGGCAAGGTCTCCAACCTGATCAACATGCTGGAGGTGGCGCGCCACGAGCTTCTGATCATCAGCGACGCCGACATCACGGTGGCGCCCGACTACCTGAGCCGGGTGGCCGCGGCGGCCGGCCTGCGCGACGTCGGCGCCGTGACCTGCTTCTACCGCGGGCAGGGCCAGGCCGGGTTCTGGTCGCGCCTCGCGGCCATGGGGGTCAGCTACGGCTTCCTGCCGAACGTGGTGCTGGGCATGGCGCTCGGCCTCGCCAACCCGTGCATGGGCTCCACCATCGCCCTTGACCGACGGCTGCTGGACGAGATCGGGGGGCTGGAGGCGTTCGCCGATGTCCTGGCCGACGACTACGAGATCGGCCGCGCCGTCCGCGCCAGGGGCCTGCGCGTCGCGGTGCCGCCGCTGGCGGTGACCCACGGCTGCGCCGAGCGCAGGTTCGGCGAGCTCGTCGCCCACGAGCTGCGCTGGGCGGTGACCATCCGCCGCATGGATCCGCTCGGCCACGCCGGCAGCGTGATCACCCATCCCCTGCCGCTGGCGGTGCTGGCGGCCGCCTGCCTCGGCTTCGGGCCGCTCAGCGTCATCGCGATCTGCGTGGCGCTGGCCGCCCGGCTCTGGCTCATCCGGTGCGTCGATGGCGCCACAGGCGTGGACGCCCGCGACTGGCCGCTCTTGCCGCTCCGTGATTTTGTCTCATTTGGGGTGTTCGTCTGGTCGCTGTTCGCACGTAATGTGAGCTGGGGCGGGACTCGTTTCGCCGTCTCGTCGGACGGCAAGCTCACCGCTGCCTAGGATTTTCAGATGCTCAGAACCCTGTTTCTCCAGGCGCCTTCCTTCGACGGCTTCGACGGGGGCGCCGGCTCGCGCTACCAGGCTAAGCGGGAGATCCGGTCGTTCTGGTTCCCCACCTGGCTGGCCCAGCCGGCCGCCCTGGTGCCGAACTCCAAGCTGATCGACGCTCCGCCGGCCGGGATCAGCCTGAAGGAGGTGGTGGACCAGGCGAACGACTTCGACCTCGTGGTCGTCCACACCTCCGTCCCCTCGTTCAAGAGCGACGTGAAGTGCATCGAGGCGCTGAAGGCCGCCAACCCGAAGCTGAAGGCCGGGCTCATCGGCGCCAAGGTGGCGGTGAAGGCCGACGAGAGCCTGGTGGAGGCGCCGGTCGTCGACTTCGTCTGCCGCAACGAGTTCGACTTCACGGTCAAGGAAGTGGCCGAGGAAAAGCCGTGGTCGGAGATCCTGGGCCTGTCCTGGCGCGCGCCGGACGGGACCATCGTCCACAATCCCGAGCGGCCGGTGCTCGAGGACATGGACGCCCTGCCCTCGGTGATCGACGTCTATGCGCGCGACCTCCGGATCGAGGACTACTTCATCGGCTATCTGAAGCACCCCTACATCTCGGTCTACACCGGCCGCGGCTGCAAATCGCGCTGCACCTTCTGCCTGTGGCCGCAGACGGTGGGCGGGCACCGCTACCGCACCCGCTCGGTGGAGAACGTGGTCGAGGAGATCCGCCAGGCCAAGGAGAAGTGGCCGCAGGTGAAGGAGTTCTTCTTCGACGACGACACCTTCACCGACGACCTGCCGCGCGCCGAGGCGATCGCGGAGGGCCTCGGCAAGCTCGGCGTCACCTGGTCGTGCAACGCCAAGGCCAACGTGCCGCGCAAGACGCTGGAGAAGCTGAAGGCCGGCGGCCTGCGCCTGCTGCTCGTCGGCTACGAGAGCGGCAACCAGCAGATCCTGCACAACATCAAGAAGGGCATGCGCGTGGAGGTGGCCGAGCGGTTCACCCGCGACTGCCACGAGCTCGGCATCGCCATCCACGGCACCTTCATCATGGGCCTGCCCGGCGAGACGCGCGAGACCATCCAGGAGACCATCGACTGGGCGTGCAAGATCAACCCGCACACCATCCAGGTCTCCCTCGCCGCGCCCTATCCCGGCACCTTCCTCTATGATCAGGCCGTGCAGAACGGCTGGCTGGACGCCGACAACGCCGAGCTGGTGGACGAAAACGGCATCCAGATCGCGCCGCTGCACTATCCGCACCTGAGCCACGAGGAGATCTTCCAGGCGGTCGAGGTGCTCTACAAGAAGTTCTACTTCCGCCCGCGCAAGATCGGCGCGATCGTCAACGAAATGGTCCGCGACTTCGACATGATGAAGCGCCGCCTGCGCGAAGGCGTCGAGTTCTTCCAGTCCTGAAGGAGCGGCGGGAGATCGCGGCGTGACCGCCGCGGCGCCCGTTCCATGTGACGGCGTTACAGCCGTCTAGGGCGAGCCGAATCCGAAAACGCCATGGAACACTGGCCGCGCCGTGAGCAGGAATTCAGGTTCGGCTTCGCCTAGCTTGCCGACGATCACGCCCATCTCCAGTGTCGCCAGCTTGTCGAACCGTACAAAGGATCGGGTCTTCAGCCCGTTGGCCGCGCTCGGCGCGAGCAGCAAGACGTCCGGGTCGTCTTCGAACCGGACGTTGGAGGTGATGAAGGCGAGCACCAGGTCCGATCGCCGCGCGTTGTCGCGAGAGACGACCAGCGCCGGCCGCATCTTCCCGCCGGACAGGTCGGTGAAGGGAAAGCGCGTCAGGACGACGTCGCCGAACTCATACATCCGGTCGCCGAAGATCGGCTTCGGTGTAGAGGTCCGGCTCGTCACGGAGGAAGTCGAACGCGCGCCCCTGTTCCGCAATGCCGGCGAGCGGCAGCTCGTCGTTCAGGGTCTCGACCACGACGCGCAGGCGTTGGCTGGCGCGAATGCCCCGCCGCTCGATCTCGCTGGGCAGCTTTCCGGCTTCGATATTGTCGAGGACGTAACGCATGGCTGCAGTCTAGCGGTCGCCACCTTTTCGGACAATCAATCAGGCGCTTCGATCGCGTGGACCAGTCGAAAGCTCAGGTCTGGATTCGGCCGGTCCGCGGGGGCATGAACAGGGTGACCGATCGATGAGGCCCTCGCCATGAGCAGCACAGCCCTCGCCATCCCCGACCTCTCCACCGACGCCTGGCCTGGGCCGCCGCCGGGGGACCGGTTCCGCCTGGGCGGGGAGGCGCACAAGCGGCTGTTCTGCCGGACGCTGCTCGACACCTTCGACCCCTACCGCCCCGCGATCATCGACTGGCCACAGCTCGATCCGGCTGTGCGCGACCGGCTGGTGAACCTGCCGATCTGGGACATCGCGGTGCAGACCGAGGGCAAGGCCGGCCTGCGGGTGAAGACCTATGGCGAGGAGATCGACGATCCGCTGCTGAAGAAGGCGGTGATGCTGAACGCCTATGAGGAGAGCCGCCACAAGGTGGTGCTGGCCAACCTCGTGGAGGCCTACGGCATCAGGCTGGAGCCGGAGCCCGAGTACAAGCGCCCGCGCGACCCGGAATGGGCCTTCATGGTCACCGGCTTCTCGGAGTGCATCGACAGCTTCTTCGCCTTCGGCCTGTTCGAGACGGCCAAGCGGTCCGGCTTCTTCCCGCCCGAGCTCGTCGACACCTTCGAGCCGGTGATCCAGGAGGAGGGCCGCCACATCCTGTTCTTCGTGAACTGGGTGGCCTGGCATCGCCGCAACATGCCGCTCTGGCGGCGGCCCTGGTTCGAGCTGAAGGTCTGGGCGGTGTGGCTGTTCCTGGCCTGGGAGCGGATGGCATCGCGCGCGACCTCGACAGCGGCAAGCCGCAGGACAACAACTTCACCGTCAACGGCGCGGGCGAACTCGGCGTCGACATCGACGTGGCGGACCTGATGGACATATGCCTGGCCGAGAACGACCGGCGCCTCGGGCCCTACGACAAGCGGCTGCTGCGTCCGATGTTCGTGCCCCGGATGGTGCGTCTGGCGCGCCGCTTCATGCGCCCGGGCAAGCCCAAGCCCGCCGCCGCCTGACGGGCGGCATGGCCGCCAGGAAGCTCATCGTCACGGCCGACGACTTCGGCCTGTCCCTGGCCGTCAACGAGGCGGTGGAGGAGGCGCACCGCAAGGGCGTCCTGACCTGCGCCAGCCTGATGCCGACCGGCGAGGCCGCCGCCGACGCCGTGGCCCGCGCCAGGCGGATGCCGAACCTCGGCGTCGGCCTGCACCTGGCCTGGCTCGACGCGCCCTCCGCCCTGCCGCGGGCCGAGATTCCCGACCTCGTCGAGCCCGAGGGCGACGTCCTGGCCTCGGACCCGGTGGGCGTAGGGACCAGGATCGCCCTCTCCAGGTCCGTGCGCGACCAGGCGCGGGCGGAGATGCGGGCTCAGTTCGAGCTGTTCGCCAGGACCGGCCTTCCCCTCGATCACGTCGACGGCCACTGGCACTTCCATCAGCACCCCTGGCTGACCGGCATGCTGATCCGCGAAATGGCGCCGCAGTTCGGCGTGAAGGCCGTGCGGGTGCCCAATGAGCCGGCCCTCCCGTCCTGGCGCGCCGCCGGCCGACGGGGTCTCGGCAAGCGCCTCTGGACCAGCGCGAGCCAGGCCGTGATCTGCGGCTCCATGCGCGCGCGCCTGCGCCGGGCGGGGATCGGCTCGAACGACTGGTTCTTCGGCCTCAACGACGGCGGCGCGATCGGGCGCGACCTGCTGCTCGGCCTGATCGCCAACCTGCCCGAGGGCGTCAGCGAGATCGGCGGCCATCCGGCCAGCCGCCCCCTGACCGGCCCCTTCGCCCCGCCGGCGCACTGGCGCGTGACCGAGGAACTGGCCGCCCTGGTCGATCCCGACGTGGTCGAGGCCGCGCGCGCCGTCCGCCTCGGCCGGTTCTCCGACCTCGTGGGCGGGGAGGCGAGGGCGTGATCCGTCGGCTCGGCCCGGCGGTGATCTTCTTGGTGGGCCTCGCCGCCGCGGCGGTGCTGGCGGTGCACGCCGGCCTCGGCGCGATCCTGCGTTCGATCGCGGAGATCGGCTGGGGGCGGCTGGCCGCCATCTGCGCGCTGCAGCTCGGCTCCCTCGCCCTCTGCGCCTGGGCCTGGCGGCTGGTGGCGGGGCGGGCGGGGTTCCTGGCCTGCGCCCTGTCACGCTGGATCCGGGACGGCGCGTCCAACCTCGTCGGCTTCATCCCGGCCATCGCGAGACCATCTCCGGCCGCGCCCTGGCCCTGTTCAGCACCGCCAGCGCCGGGGAGGCCGCCGCCAGCACGGTGGTGGACGTGGCGGTCGAGGCCCTGGCCCAGGCGCTCTACACCATCCTCGGCCTGCTCCTGCTGCTGACCCGCCTGCATCCGGGCGAGGCGCCGCGGTGGCTGTTCATCGTGGCCCTGGCGGTGATCCCGGTCCTCTTGATGTACGGCGTCAGCCGCCACCACGGCGCCCTGCAGGCGGCCGAGCGATGGGGCGGGCGGCTGGCCGAGAAGCTCGGCCTCGGCTCGGGCGCGGGCCTGAACCTGGCCGAGACCGTGCGCGGCATCTACCGCATGCGCTGGCGCACGGCGGGAGCGTTCGGCCTGCACCTCCTGGCCTGGGCCGCCGGCGCCCTGCAGCTCTGGGCGGCCGCCCGGGTGCTGGCGCATCCCCTGAGCCTGCTCGACAGCGTGGCCCTGTCGAGCCTGGTCGCCGCCGCCCGCAGCGCCTTCTTCCTCGTCCCCTGGGCGGCGGGGGTGCAGGAAGGCGGCTTCCTGCTGGTGGGCGCGGCGCTCGGCGTGCCGGCGTCCGAGGCCATCGCCCTGTCGCTGATCCTGCGCGCGCGCGACGTGCTGGTCGGCGCCCCGGCCATCCTGGTCTGGTACCTGGCCGAGGGCCGGCGGCGGCTGGCGCGTCGGCCCGCGCCCGGCCACGGAACCTAAGCCGTCGGGGCGGGTTTGCCCGCGAGGCGCACCGAAGCTTGGGATTTCGAATGATGCGACGCGCGATGGCGCTCTGCGCGCTCCTGCTGGAGATCGGCCTGGGCGGATGCGTCACCAACCCCAAGGCGACGGTGCTGACCTCGACTCCACCGACCCGAAGTGGACCTCGCGGCGCTGCGTCGCGGCGCGGAAGGCCGTCTATGAGTTCGATGACCACCGCACCGTGCGCGCGGTGGTCGGGGTCGCGGGTAACGCGGTGGTCCCGTTCGCCGGCACCGCGACGTCGCTGGCCCTGGGCGCCAGCCAGAGCAAGACGCGCAAGCGGCTGAACCATCAGGTCGAGAGCGCCTGCATCTCCCGCCATCGCCGCAAACGCTCCGCCTGAGTCCGCGGCGGGCCTCGCCCAAGCTCTAGGCGCGGCCCCGATTCGGCGCCTGCCGCGCGGGCGCCGCGGCCCGGCGGCCGCGTCGCCAGTTATTACGATTTACGGAGATCGTAACACGCGATAGGACCGGCTCATGACCGCCGACCCGATCTCGCACCTGGCCCGTCTCAGCGTCAGCCTGCCGGCCGAGCTGCTCGCCCAGCTCGACGCCATGGTGGCCGAGCGCGGCCTACCCAGCCGCTCCCAGATGATCGCCGAGCTGATCCGCCACGAGCTCGCCGAGCACTCCGAAGGCAAGTCCGGCGACGTCCTGGCCGGCACCATCACCCTGATCTACCGCGCCGAATCCGGCCGCGTGCGCCAGGCCCTGGCCCAGACCCAGCTCGCCTATCTGAAGGAGGTGATCTCCTCCCAGCACGTGTTCCTGGAGGACGACCAGTCGCTGGAGGTGCTGCTGGTGCAGGGGCCGTCGGAGCGGCTGCAGGCGCTGTGCGACGACCTGCGCAAGATCAGGGGCGTGCAGCAGATCAAGCTCGTGACCACCACCGCCCTCTTGCCCCCGCTGCACGCTCACGGCGAGACGGAAGGCCCGGCGGCAGGCGCCGCCGGAGCCGCGCGATGAGCGTCTCCACCGCCGATCCCTACGGCGCCCAGGCCCACGCCCGCGCCATGGCCGGGACCCGGGTGGAGGCCATGCCCACCGTGCCGGCCGCCGAGGCGCGCGACCTGCCGCCGGGCGTCGAGCCGGCCGAGGTGGTCTGGGAGGAGACCATCGCGGCGGGCGGCTACGCCTCGCGTCGGCTGGACCGCGGCGCGCGCCTGCGTCTCGTGGACCTGCACGGCGACGCCTGCGCCTCGCTCCTGGTCTTCAACGCCGAGCAGCCGGTCGAGCGGCTGAACGTCGCCGACACGGTGAAGGTGCAGTGGAACGGCTATCTCGGCGCCGGCAGGCTGCTGCTCTCCGACATGGGCCGGGTGCTGATGAGCATCCTTCAGGACGCGGCCGGAACGCACGACGCCTTCTGCGGCGCCTCCAACGAGCGGTCCAATGCGCGCAAGTATGGCGACGGCGCCAACTACGGCCCGCATCCGAACGCCCGCGACCGCTTCGCCCTGGCCGTGGCCAAGCACGGCCTGGGGCGCAAGGACATCCATCCCTGCGTCAACCTGTTCAAGGGCGTGCGCATCGAGGCGGACGGCTCGACCGCGCCGGACGTCGGCCCGTTCCCGCCCGGCCGGGCGGTGACGCTGCGCGCCGAGATGGACGTGATCGTCGCGGTCGCCAACTGCCCGCACGTGCTCGATCCCCGGGCGGACTACGCCGTCACCCCCCTGCGCGCCACCGCCTGGCGCGGCCCTGTCACGCCGCCGGACGATCCGGTCCGCACCGCCACGCCCGAGGGGCTGCGCGCCTTCCTGAACGTCGAAGACTACTTCCGCCGCTGAGGTGACGATGAGCGAGCCCGCCCTCGAAGGCCTGCCCGGCCGGATCGTCCACGACGAGGTCGTCCCCGCCCGCGCGCCGTGGGACCATCCGGTGCTGAAGGGCCAGACCCTGCGCATCGTCGACCTGGAAGGCAACCAGGCCGTCGATTTCCTGATGTACGCCCTCGCCGACGACGCCGAGCGCTACAGCGCCCAGGACACCATCGCCGCCCAGGGGAACATCCTCCTGCGCAACGGCTCGGTGCTGCTGTCCAACGAGGGCGCGCCGATGGCGACGATCACCGCTACCTCGGTCGCCTATCACGACACCATCGGCGGGGCGTGCTCCTGCGAGTCCAACACCCTGCGCTACGGCCACCACACCAAGAGCCAGCACGCCTGCGTCGAGAACTTCCTTCAGAGCAACGGCCGCCACGGGCGCGGCAAGCGGGACATGGTCTCCAACATCAACTGGTTCATGAACGTGCCAGTGGAGGCGGACGGCGCCCTTGGCATCGTCGACGGCATCTCCGCGCCGGGCCTCTACGTCGACATCCGCGCCGAGATGGACCTCGTGGCCGTGGTGTCCAACTGCCCCCAGATCAACAATCCCTGCAACGGCTTCAACCCGACGCCGGTGCGCATGATCATCGCGGCCTAGGGCCGGTGTTCTCCAAGGTCCTGATCGCCAACCGCGGCGCCATCGCCTGCCGCATCGAGCGCACCCTGCGGCGGATGGGGGTGGGGTCGGTGGCGGTGTTCTCCGACGCAGACGCGGGGTCGCTGCACGTCTCCCGGGCCGACGAGGCGGTGCGGATCGGCCCCGCGCCCGCCGCGCAGAGCTATCTGGACGTCGACGCCGTGCTCGCCGCCGCCAAGGCGACGGGGGCGCAGGCGATCCACCCCGGCTACGGCTTCCTCAGCGAGAACACCGCCTTCGCCGAGGCGTGCGAGGCGGCCGGGATCACCTTCGTGGGGCCCACCCCCGACAACATCCGCGCCTTTGGCCTCAAGCACACCGCCCGCGACCTCGCCGAGAAGCACGGCGTGCCGCTGGCGCCCGGCACGGACCTTTTGACCGACGCGGACGCGGCCCTGGCGGCGGCCGAGGCCATCGGCTTTCCGGTGATCCTGAAGGCCACGGCCGGCGGCGGCGGCATCGGCATGCGGGTGTGCGAGGACCTCGCCGCCGTCCGCGACGGCTTCGCGGCCGTGGAGCGGCTGGCGCGTGGCAATTTCGCCGACGGGGGGGTGTTCCTGGAGCGCTACGTCCGCCAGGCGCGCCACGTGGAGGTGCAGATCTTCGGCGACGGCAGCGGCCGGGTGATCGCGCTCGGCGAACGCGACTGCTCCCTCCAGCGCAGGAACCAGAAGGTCATCGAGGAGACCCCCGCGCCGCACCTGCCCGCCGCCACCCGGCAGGCCCTGCTGGACGCCGCCGTGCGGCTCGGGGAGGCGGTGAACTACCGCTCCGCGGGGACGGTAGAGTTCCTCTATGACGCCGAGCGCGACGACTTCTTCTTCCTGGAGGTGAACACCCGCCTGCAGGTCGAGCACGGGGTGACCGAGCAGGTCACGGGCGTCGATTTGGTGGAATGGATGATCCGCGGCGCGGCGGGGATTTCTCCTTCCTCGATGAACCGTCGCCGCCGCGGGGCGCCGCGATCCAGGCCCGTCTGTATGCGGAGGACCCCGGCCAGGACTATCGTCCGAGCTCGGGCGTCCTGACCGAGGCCTGCTTCCCGGCCGAGGCGCGGGTCGATACGTGGGTCGCCGACGGCGCGGAGGTCAGCGCCTACTATGACCCTCTCCTCGCCAAGCTGATCGTCACCGCCGCCGACCGCGCGACGGCCGTGGAGGCGCTGCAGGCGGCCCTCGACGACACCCGCCTGTCGGGGATCGAGACCAATCTGGAATGGCTGCGGCAGGTGGCGCGCAGCGAGGTGCTCGTCTCCGGCCACGTCTCCACCCGCGCCCTGCAGACCATCGAGTACCTGCCGCGCACCGTCCGGGTGCTCAGCGGCGGGCCGGCGACCACGGTGCTGGATTATCCCGGCCGCCTCGGCTACTGGGACGTGGGCGTGCCGCCGTCGGGGCCGATGGACGCCTTCGCCTTCCGCCTCGGCAATCGCCTGCTTGGCAATGCCGAGGGCGCGACGGGCTGGAGATCACCGCCCTCGGCCCTTCCTTGCTCTTCAACCACGACGCCGTGGTCTGCCTGGCGGGCGCGGCGCTGGACGCCAGCCTGGACGGCGACCCGGTCGAGCCCTATGCGCCCCTCGCCGTCGCGGCCGGCCAGACCCTGAAGCTCGGGCGGGTGAAGGGCGCGGGCCTGCGCGCGTACCTGCTGTTTCAGGGTGGCCTCGACGCCCCGGCCTATCTCGGCAGCCGGTCGAGCTTCACCCTCGGCGGGGTTCGGGGGGCATGCCGGGCGGGCGCTGGCGGCCGGCGATGTGCTGCGCCTGGCGCATCTCGACGGCGGCGGCCCGGAGCCGGCGCTCGACCCGGCGCTCAGGCCCGCGCTGACGAAGGCGTGGACCGTTCGCGTGCTCTACGGACCGCACGGGGCGCCGGACTTCTTCACGGCCGAGGACATCGCCATGGTGCTGAGCGCCGACTGGCGCGTGCACTACAACTCCAACCGCACGGGCGTGCGGCTGGTCGGGCCAAAGCCGCAATGGGCGCGGCGGGACGGGGGCGAGGCGGGGCTGCACCCCTCCAACATCCACGACAACGCCTATGCCGTGGGCGCGGTCGACTTCACCGGCGACATGCCGATCATCCTGGGGCCGGACGGGCCGTCCCTCGGCGGCTTCGTATGCCCGTTCGTGACCATCCAGGCCGACCTCTGGAAGATCGGCCAGCTCGCGCCGGGCGACACGGTGCGGTTCAAGGCGGTGAGCGACGCCGAGGCCGTGGCGGCGGAGGCCGAGCAGGACCGGCTCATCGCCACCCTCCAATCTCCGGTCATCCCGGCGAAAGCCGGGACCCAGGCGGGCAGGCCAGCTTCGAAATCCGGCGCCGATCGATCCGCGGACCTGGGTCCCGGCCTTCGCCGGGATGACCGGGGTGGGGGGAGCCCGATCCTCGGGACGATCGAGGGCGCCGGCCCGCGCCCCCGCGCCGTCTACCGCCGGCAGGGGGATCGGCATCTGCTGGTGGAATACGGTCCCATCGTCCTGGACCTGGAGCTCAGGCTTCGCGTCCACGCCCTGATGCTGGAGTTGCAGGGGCTGGCGCTTCCTGGCGTCATCGACATCACCCCGGGCGTCCGCTCGCTCCAGGTGCACTACGACAGCCGCGTCCTGCCGCAGGACCGCCTGCTCCAGGCCCTGGCCGACGCCGAGGACCGGCTGGGAGGCCTGGACGACTTCGAGATCCCCTCGCGGGTGGTGAACCTGCCGCTGTCCTGGAAGGACCCGGCGATCTACCAGACCATCGAGAAGTACATGGCGGTCGTGCGTGACGACGCGCCCTGGTGCCCGGACAACATCGAGTTCATCCGCCGGATCAACGGCCTTTCCTCCATCGACGACGTGCAGCGGATCGTGTTCGACGCGCGCTACCTCGTCATGGGCCTCGGCGACGTCTACCTCGGCGCGCCGGTGGCGACGCCGGTGGACCCGCGCCACCGCCTGGTCACCACCAAGTACAATCCCGCCCGCACCTGGACCCCGCCCAACGTGGGTCGGCATCGGCGGCGCCTACATGTGCATCTACGGCATGGAGGGGCCGGGCGGGTATCAGCTGTTCGGCCGGACCATCCAGGTGTGGAACACCTGGCGGCAGACGGGCGCCTTCACCGAGGGCAAGCCCTGGCTGCTGCGGTTCTTCGACCAGGTGCGGTTCTTCCCGGTGTCGGCGGAGGAGCTGGTGGAGTGGCGGCGCGACTTCCCCCTCGGCCGGCGCGAGATCGCCATCGAGACCGAGACCTTCCGCCTGTCCGACTATCGCGCCTTCCTGGCCGACAACGCCGACAGCATCGACGCCTTCCAGAGCACGCGGCAGGCCGCCTTCGACGCGGAGCGGGCGGAGTGGGAGCGGCGCGGCGAGTTCGCCCGCGTCGAGGCCCTGTCCGGCGTCGACGACGGCGCCGGCGAGGCGGCCGCGGTCGACGTTCCCGAGGGCGCGGAGGTGGTCGAGGCGCCGCTGGGCGGCAGCGTCTGGAAGGTGCTGGCGGCGCCCGGCCAGCGCGTCGAGAAGGGCGAGGTCATCGCCGTGATCGAGGCGATGAAGACCGAGTGCGACGTGCCGAGCCCGTCCGCCGGCGTGGTCGTCCGCGTCTATGCCGAGGCGCGCCAGGCCATCGCCCCCGGCGCCCCGATCATCGCCATCGAGCCTGCCTGAGGAGCCGCCATGCCGGACTTCACGCCCCTGTCCGCTTCGGAGATCGCCCGCGCCGTCCCCGCCGGCGAGCGCTCGGCCGCAGCCGTCGCCCGCGAGAGCCTGGAGCGCATCGCCGCCTATGACGCCGTCCAGCCGCAGGCGTGGATCGAGCGGGTGCCCGAGGCTGACGTGCTGGCCCAGGCCGCGGCGGTGGACGCCCGCATCGCCGTCGGCGAGCGCCTGCCTCTGGCCGGCGTCCCGTTCGCGGTGAAGGACAACATCGACGTCGCCGGCCTGCCGACCACGGCCGGCTGCCCGGCGTTCGCCTACAAGCCCGAGCGATCCGCGACGGTGGCGGAGCGGCTGCAGGCCGCGGGCGCGGTCCTGGTCGGCAAGACCAATCTCGACCAGTTCGCCACCGGCCTCGTCGGAACCCGCAGCCCTTATGGCGCGCCGAGGTGCGTGTTCAACCGCGACTACGTCTCGGGCGGCTCCAGTTCCGGCTCGGCGGTGGCGACGGCGGCGGGCCTGGTCGCCTTCGCCCTCGGCACCGACACGGCCGGCTCCGGGCGCGTGCCGGCCGCGTTCAACGGCCTGATCGGGTTCAAGCCGACCAAGGGGGCGGTGGTCGACGCGCGGGCTGGTGCCAGCCTGCCGCTCGCTCGACTGCATCACCGTGTTCACGGGGCAGGCGGCCGACGCCGCCCTGGTGGACCAGATCCTGGCGGCGTTCGACGCGGAGGACCCCTATTCCCGCCGCGCCCCGGCCGGGGCGCCGGCGGCGCCGGGCGCCTTCCGGTTCGGCGTCCCACGCCCCGCCCAACTCAATTTCCTCGGCGACGGACAGTCGGCGCGGCTGTTCGTGGCGGCCGTGGAGCGACTGGCGGCCATGGGCGGGCAGGCGGTCGAGGTCGACATCGCGCCCCTGCTGGAGGCCGCGCAGCTGCTCTATGCCGGCCCCTGGGTCGCCGAGCGCACGGCCGCGCTGGAGGACCTCCTGAAGCGCAATCCGACCGCCATCCATCCGGTGGTGCGCGCGATCGTCCAGGGCGGGACCGCCGTCTCGGGCGTGGACGCCTTCAAGGGCGCCTATCGCCTGCAGGCGCTCCAGCGGATCGCGGACGCGATGTGGGAGCGGATTGACGCCCTCGTCCTGCCCACGGCCCCGACCATCTACCGGATCGCCGAGCTGATGGCCGAGCCGGTGGCGCTGAACAGCAACCTCGGCCTCTACACCAACTTCGTGAACCTGCTGGACATGAGCGCGATCGCCGTCCCCGCCGGCTTCCGCGACAACGGCACGGGGTTCGGCGTCACCCTGATGGGGCCGCCCTGGGCGGACCGGGCGCTCCTCGCCCTGGCCGGGCGCTACGAGCAGGCCGGGCCGGCGTTCGCGCCGCCGCCGCTCGACCTTGTCGGCCGGCCGCGGGGCGTGACCCTGGCGGTGGTGGGGGCGCACCTGCACGGCATGCCGCTGCACTGGCAGCTGACCTCGCGCGACGCCCGGCTGGTGCGACGCACACGGACGGCCCCTGCCTACAAATTGTACGCCATGACCAACACCACGCCGCTGAAACCGGCGCTGACCCACGTGGGCGAGGGCGGGGCGGCGATCGAGCTTGAGGTCTATGAGCTGAGCGTCGAGGCATTCGGTTCGTTCGTCACAGAAGTGCCGCCTCCGCTCGCTATCGGAACGGTGACGCTGGAAGACGGGACCGAGACCAAGGGCTTCGTCGCCGAACCCCGCGCCATGGCCGGGGCGGACGACATCACCGCCCTCGGCGGCTGGCGCGCCTACATCGCCAGCCGAGCCTGACAAAAAACCTCGAAAATTTTCGCATCGCAGCATTGACAATGTTGCAGCGCAGCGTAATAGTGAGCGTGCCCTTCCTGGGCGTTTCCTCCCTATCGACTTCGGGCCGCACCCCTCGGGTGCGGCCCTTTTTTCTTGTCCGCACGCGGCCTGCGAGGGCTGGACGCCGCCTGCGCCGCATATTCCCCGTCACCGTCGGCCCCACCCCGTCACCCTCGGCCTCGTGCCGAGGGTCCCTCGCGCCACCTGCTCCGTGATTGGACGATCAAGTGCGGAGTAGCGGAGACAGGGACCCTCGGCACGAGGCCGAGGGTGACGGAGCGGAGATGGCGCCGGCCTACTTCGCGGCCGCTGCGCGCTCCAGCGCCGGGACCTGCGGCTTCCGGTCCAGGGGGAAGTCGTAGACGACGGTGGCGCCGTAGCGGTTGGGGGCCTGGGCGTCGCGGCGGCGCTTGTCGAGGGCCAGCACGCGGGTGCCGAGCTTGAACGCCTCCTTGATGTCGTGGGTGACCATCAGGATGGTCAGGCCGTGCTGGCGCCACAGGCCCTCGGTCAGCTCGTGCATGTCGATCCGCACGCCGGGGTCCAGCGCCCCGAACGGCTCGTCGAGCAAGAGGATGCGCGGCCGCTTGATCAGGGCCTGGGCGATGGCCAGGCGCTGCTGCATGCCGCCGGACATCTGGGCCGGATAGATGTCCGCCGAATCGGCCAGGCCGACCGCGGCCAGCATGGTCTCGGCCTCGGCCTCCGCCGCCTTGCGCCGCGCGCCGCGCAGGCGGCCCAGGAACGGGGAGCCGGCGCAGTCCAGCCCGAACACCACGTTGTCGCGGGCGTTCAGGTGGGCGAACACCGAATAGCGCTGGAACACCACGCCGCGGTCGGGGCCGGGCTCGGCGCGCGGTCGGGGCCGGGCTCGGCGCGCAGCGGCTTGCCGTCGAGCAGGATCTTGCCGCGGGTCGGCGCCTCCTGGCCCAGCACCAGGCGCAGGAAGGTGGTCTTGCCGGCGCCGGACGGCCCCACGATCGAGACGAACGAGCCGTCGGCGATGTCGAGGTTCACCTTCTCGAGCACGACCTTGTCGCCGTACTCGACCCAGACGTCCTGGAAGGTCAGCACCGCGGCCATGTCAGCGGCTCCTGGCCGGATGGGCCCAGCCGAACGCGCGGCGGCTCAGCGTCAGCAGCAGGAAGTCGATGATCACCGCCAGGAACGAGATCCAGGCCACGTAGGGCAGGATGGTGTCCATGGCGAGATAGCGGCGCACCAGGAAGATCCGGTAGCCGAGGCCGACGTCGGCGGCGATCGCCTCGGCCGAGATCAGGAACACCCAGGCGGGCCCGAGCGACAGGCGCACGGTGTCGATCAGCCTGGGCAGGGCCAGCGGCAGGGCCACCCGCACGGCCGTCTGCCAGGTGGAGGCGCCCAGGGTCTGGGCCTTGACGATCTGCTCCTCGGGGATGGCGGCGATGTGGCTGGCGAGGTCGCGGACCATGAACGGGGTGATCCCGACCACGATCAGCACGATCTTCGAGGTCTCCCCCAGGCCGAACACGATGAACAGGATGGGCAAGAGGGCCATGGGCGGGATCACCGCTATGGTCGCCACCAGCGGCCCGAACCCCGCCCGCATGGTGGGCAGAAGGCCCAGGATCATGCCGAGCACCAGGGTGATGGCGGTGGAGATGGCCAGGCCGATGGCCAGCCGCCGCAGGCTCGCGCCGGTGTCGGCCACCAGCGGGACCTGGCCGGTCAGGGGATCGACGGTGAAAGCCATGGTCTGCACCGCCTCGGCCATGGCGGCCGCGGTGGGCAGGATCTTGTCGCGCGGGTTCTCGGCATGCCGGGCCGTGGACGCGGTGAGGTAGCAGAGGATCACCACGATCAGCGGCAGGACGCCGAGAACGAGGCGGCCGCCCCGTCCCGGCCGGATGTTGATGATGCGGCGCATGACGGGGCGGCGGCCTTTCGGACTAGGCGGGATGGCGATACGGGCCGGTCCGGCCGGGCGCTAGAGCTGCCCGGCCGCCGCCATCTTCATGTAGGTGTCGTCGAAGCGCAGCTTGACGTTGTTCGGATCGCCCAGGACCTTGCCGCCGGGGAAGGCGATGCCGATGGCGTCCACCGACTTGGCGCCCTGGCCGAACAGGCCCTGGCGAAGCTGAACTTGCGCACCCGGTCGTTCGCCGCCACCGCCTCGGGGCTGTCGGTGTAGGCCACGGCCTTGACCGGGTCGTAGTAGAGGAAGGTGGTCTTCAGCTGGCTGTCGTAGCCGGGCAGATCGGTGCCCGACAGCTTGGCCATGATCTCGCGGGCGGCTTTGCCCTGGGCGTCGTCCTTGTGCATGATCGACAGGGTCTCGTACCAGATGCCGGTCAGGGCCTTGGCCAGGGCCGGGTTGGCCTGCACCTCCTTGGTGTCGAGCACCATGAGGTCGAGGATCTCGCCGGGGATCTGGCTGGAATCGAACACCTCGTGCGCGCCGGCCTGCTTCTTCACTTCGGAAAGCTGCGGGTTCCAGGTGACCAGGGCCGTGGTCGTCGGCGCCGCATAGGCCGCCACGATGTCGGCGTCGGAGGTGTTGACGGTCTTCACGTCCGCCATCTTCAGCCCCGCCTTCTCGAGGCCCCGGCCGAGCAGGTAGTGGGACACGGAGTTCTCGACCAGGTTCACCGACTGGCCCTTGATGTCGGCCAGCTTGGACTTGTCCTTCAGGATGATGCCGTCGTTGCCGTTGGAATAGTCGCCGACGATGATGACCGAGGTGTCCTTGCCGCCGGCCGCCGGGATGGTCAGGCCGTCCATGTTGGTGGACACCACGCCGTCGAGCTTGCCGGCGGTGAACTGGTTCAGGGACTCCACGTAGTCGTTGATCTGAATGAGCTTGATCTTGACGTGGTATTTGTCGGCCCACTTCTGCACGATGCCGGCCTGCTGGGCGTAGGGCCACGGCATCCAGCCGGCGTAGATCGTCCAGCCGATGACGTATTCCTTCTCGGCCGGCGCGGCGGCGGGCGCCGCGGCCTGCTGCGTTGCGGCCGGCTTCTGGCTGCACGCGCCGAGCGCCACGGCGCAGACCGCGACCGTCCCGGCGATACGCCACCCCTCAATCCACCTGTTCATGCGGACCCCTTCCCATCCAGGCCGGCAGGGAGCGCCGGCGATCCCCGATATTACAAATCAGAGAATTCGTAATAATCTACCCCTCTGGCCGCACGGCCGGGAAGAGCAGGGACGGCGCCGGGGAATTTGGGCGCCGCAGGGGGGCGTTGAGCGCGCGAACGCCACTGCGCCGTCCGGTGGCGGATCGGCGTTTCGGGTGAGATCGGAGACAGGAGGGAGCGGCCGCCCCCGCCGGAACAGGAGCGGCGCCGTCGATCAGAGCCTGGCGGGCGCCCGCCCGGGCGTCAGGGCTTGGTCTGCACCGGGCCGCCCGAGGCGTGGGGCAGGTTGTACATGACCTTGCCGTTCGGCCAGGAGACGCTGGCGTCGAAGCCGCCCTTGCGCCCGTCCTTCAGCGGATGGATCGACAGGGTGACCTTGTCGCCCGGCGCCAGGGTGCGCTTGCTCCAGCCGTTGCGGCTGAGATAGCTCGGGCTCATCCCCTCGATGCCGTACTCGTCCGTGCCGCCGGAGGCGTTGGGCACCACGAACACGATCCAGGTGTGCGGCTGGGTCCACTGGAAGTCCTTCACCGTGCCGGTGAGGGAGACCTCGTGCTCCATGTCGAACATGGCGGTGGAGTGGTGGGCGAAGGCGGGCGCGGCGCCGGCCAGGGCGCCGGCGGCGGCCAGGCCGGCCGCCAGCAGGTGGGAACGCTTCATCGGGGTCTCCATGATCAATGCGACGGGGGGGCGGCGGGCGCGGCCGCGGGCGGCGCGTCCTCGTCCAGGCGGAAACCGGCGCGCCCCTCTGCGTCGGCGGAGTCGTGGTTGTTCTGTTCGCAGACGTATTCCTGGATCTTCCAGTCGCGGTGGCGGATGTAGGACCTTGTCACGGTCCACGGCTGGGTCAGGACGTCCGGGTCGGTGATGGTGGTGGCGATCTCCAGCCGGTCGGGGCCGGTCTGGCGGATGCGCTCGACGATGTGGGTCTTGTCGCCGTGGCCGACGCCGGCGCGATCTCGGTGTGCGGCTCCAGCGCGACGGTGTCGATGACCAGGGTGTCGCCTTCCCAGTGGCCGACGGAGTCGCCGTTGAAGGTCAGGTCCGGGTCCTCGGTGTGCGGGGCGTTCAGATAGATGCGCCGCACCTGGCTGTCGGTTTCGATGGCGATGGTCACCCGGCCAGGCGTGAACAGGAACTCCAGCGGGTAGGGCATCTGCATGATCTGCGGCACGCCCGGCGGAATGCAATTCGCGTTCTGGTTCTGGACGTTCTCGCCCTCTTTCTGGCTCGCCTGATAGGCCTTGTACTTGGCCGCGTAATGCGGGGTCAGCGACGGCGGGACGGGCCGGCCGCCGGGGGTGAACAGGGTCCCCCAGTCGATCTGCCAGACGCCCTGGTCCCAGTCGGGCAGCCTGCCCAGGGCCGCGAAGGCGGCGACGCGGCCGGCGGGCGGCTGGGCCGCGGCCTTCTTCGGCGTCGCGGCCATGGCCGGCCCCGCGACACACAATCCAATGACGGCCAGCAGCGCCGCCCGGCTCAATCTCGCACTCATGTCTTCTCCCCGGATGCGTGGCGGCTCTCTGTCCGCCTGCCATCTTCTGTATGGCGCCGGAGCGGCCGCGTGAAGCTGTGGAAATCAGCCTAACGTTGTTGGGGGATAGGCATGCCGCACCCCCTCGGGATCCTCGACCTCCAGGCCATCCTCCGTATGGGTGAGGTAGTCGGGCCCGACCGGGACCTTGCCGTGGCCGCCGGGGATGTCGAGGACATAGGTCGGCTGGCACAGGCCCGACCAGCGGCCGCGCAGGGCGCGCATCGCCGCCTGCCCCTCGGCTATGGTGGTGCGCAGGTGCGAGGTGCCGGGCGCGAGGTCGCCGTGGTGCAGGTAGTAGGGCTTGATCCGAGTCTCGACGAACGCCCGCATCAGGGCGCCGAGCGTTTCGGGGTCGTCGTTGACGCCTTTTCAGCAGCACGGACTGGCCGAGCATGGGGATGCCGGCGTCCACCAGGCGCGCGCAGGCGGCGCGGGCCGCGGCGGTCAACTCGCGCGGGTGGTCGGCGTGCAGGGCGACATAGACCGCCTGGCCGGCGGGGCTCCTCAGGGCCTCGACCAGCTCGCCGGTGATCGCGCCGGGGTCCACCACCGGCATGCGGGTGTGGAAGCGGACCACCTTCACGTGCGGCACGGCGGCCAGCCGCGACATCAGGTCGCGCAGGCGCCGCGCCGACAGCAACAGCGGGTCGCCGCCGGTGACGATCACCTCCCAGACCTCCGGCCGGCCGGCGATATAGGCGAAGGCGGCGTCCAGGGCCGCGGCCGACAGCGGCTTCACCCCGTCCGGCCCCACCATCTCGCGGCGGAAGCAGAACCGGCAGTAGACCGCGCAGGTGTGGGTGGCCTTCAGCAGCACCCGGTCCGGATAGCGGTGCACGATCCCCTCGACGGGGCTGTGGACCTCGTCGCCGACCGGATCGGCGGATTCGCCGGCCAGGACGTCGAGCTCGGCCGGCGTCGGCACGAACTGGCGGGCGATCGGGTCGTCGGGATCGTCCGGGTCGATCAGGGGCGGCCATGGCGGGGGTGATGGCCACGGCGTACTGCGCCGCCACCCGCTCCAGCGCCGGCAGGCGTTCGGGCGCGACCAGGCCCGCGCGGGCGAGCGCCTCGGGGCTGCGAAGGGTGCTGGACGCTGTCATCGGGCAGGGGCGGATATGGGCCAGGGGCGCGGCGAGGGCAACGCCGCGGCTCAGGGCGCGTCCGGGACCGGCGTCCACAGCACCTGCTCGATCCGCTGCGCCCCGGTCGTCAGCATCACCAGCCGGTCGAAGCCCAGGGCCGCGCCGGACGCCGGCGGCATGATCGCCAGGGCGGCCAGGAAGTCCTCGTCGATCGGATAGCGCTCGCCATAGACGCGCTCTTTCTCGTCCATCTCGGCCTGGAAGCGGCGGCGCTGCTCGGCCGGGTCGGTCAGCTCCCCGAAGGCGTTGGCCAGCTCCACCCCGCAGGCATAGAGCTCGAACCGCTCGGCCACGCGCGGGTCGCCGGGCTTGGGCCGCGCCAGGGCCGCCTCGGGCGTCGGGTATTCGCAGAGGATGGCGGCGCGCCCGTCGCCCAGCCGCGGCTCGATCCGCTCCACCAGCACGCGGCTGAACACGTCGGCCCAGGTGTCGTCCTCGGCCACCCGCACCCCCGCCGCCAGCGCCGCGGCCGCCAGGCCGTCGCGGTCCGTGGCCCCGTCCGCCGCGACGGTGGTCAGGAGGTCGATCCCGGCGAAGCGGTGAAACGCCTCGGCCAGGGTGACGCGCTCCGGCTCGGCGAACGGGTCGGCGGCGCGGCCGCGGAAAGTGAACGCCCGCGCGCCGGCGGTCTCGGCGGCCAGAGCCAACAGGGCGGCGCAGTCCCGCATCAGGGTCCCGTAGGGTTCATCGGCCCGGTACCATTCCAGCAGGGTGAACTCCGGATGGTGCAGCGGCCCGCGCTCGCGGTTGCGCCAGACCCGGGCGAAGTCGAAGATCCGCCGCTCGCCGGCGGCCAGCAGCGTCTTGCAGGCGAACTCGGGCGAGGTGTGCAGATAGAGCGGCGTGCGCTCGCCCCCCGGCCCGACCGCCTCCGTCGCGAAGGCGTGCAGGTGCGCCTCGTTGCCCGGGGAGACCTGCAGGGACGCCGCCTCGACCTCGACGAATCCGCCGTCCTCGAACCACCGGCGCACGGCCGCCGTGATGCGGTTCCGCGCCAGCAGGAAGGGGCGCCGGTCGGCGTGGTTCTCAGGCCGCCACCAGGGCGAGGAGGGGGGATCGTGCAA
>JBBCHF010000022.1:0-70875 GCA_037201645.1 Caulobacteraceae bacterium | reverse complement strand
GGCCCAGGCTTAGGCCGGCGGGGGCATGGTGGGAAGGCGGGGCCGAAATCCTCGTCCCCCCGGGCTCGACCGAAGGTCGACCCGAGGGCGGGCCCCAAGACGCCGCTTCGCGGCTCCTCAGGATGAGGATTTCTACTGCGGCTCAAAAGGCGCGAAGGTCAAAGTGCCCTCATCCTGAGGTGCGAGCCGAAGGCGAGCCTCGAAGGACGAGGGCGGCCCCGCGCCCTCAGCGGGGCGCGCGCTTGGCCAGGATGCGCTGGAGGGTGCGGCGGTGCATGTTCAGCCGGCGCGCCGTCTCCGAGACGTTGTGGTTGCAGAGCTCGAACACCCGCTGGATGTGCTCCCACCGCACCCGGTCGGCGGACATCGGGTTCTCAGGCGGCGGCGGCGCCTCGCCGGGCAGGGCCAGGAGGGCGCGGGCGACGTCGTCGGCGTCGGCGGGCTTGGAGAGGTAGTCCACGGCCCCGGCCTTCACGGCGGCGACGGCGGTGGCGATGTTGCCGTAGCCGGTCAGCATGACCACGCGGGCGTCGGGACGCAGGTCCTTGATCGCCTCGACCACCTTCAGGCCGTTGCCGTCCTCCAGCCGCATGTCGAGCACGGCGAAGGCGGGGGCCTGGACTTTGACGGCGGCAAGGGCCTCGGCGACGCTGCCGGCCAGGCGGGTCTCGAATCCGCGGGACTCCAGCGCCCGTCCCAGTCGTGTCCGCAGCGGCGCGTCGTCGTCCAGGAGCAGCAGGCTCTTGTCCTGCAGGTCGGCGATGGCGGCCGACATCGGCGACGCCCCAACGTCAGTCATGAGCTTCCCCGCAATGGCGCAAAGGCGGACGGGCCTCCGTCCACAGATAGTGCGACATATTGCCGCCGGTTCCCGCCGCGCTACAAGCTTTACGGCGGCCCTAGGCGATCGGAGGGGCCTCGATGGTGTCGCGCGGCCAGCGTGCGGCGACAACGGCGCCGCCGGCCTTGTCGTTCCTGAACTCCATCCGCGCGCCGGTCCGCTCCAGAAGGGTCTTGGCGATGAAGAAGCCGAGGCCCATGCCGGCGTGCTCGCTGCGGGAGTTCTCGCCGGAGGGGCGGCTGGTCACATAGGGCCGGCCGAGCTTGGCCAGGACGTCGGGCGCGAAGCCCGGCCCGTCGTCGCGCACCTCGATGGACACGCTGTCGGCGTCGTAGCGGGCGGTGAGCAGGACGTCGGAGGCGGCGAAATCCACGGCGTTGTCGACCAGGGAGGTGAAAGCACGCAGCACCTCGGGCATGCGGCGCACGTCGGGGGCGGGGGCGCCGTGGGCGCCGGTGACCACCGCCTCGACCCGCACGGGGGCGTCGGCGTGCGGCTCGATCACCTCGTGCAGCAGTTGCAGCAGGCTCATGCGGGCGTGCAGGGCATCGTCGGTGTCGGGCGCCTCGGTCAGGCGGCGCAGGATCTCGCGGCAGCGCTCGGCCTGGGAGACCAGCAGGGCCGCGTCCTCGCGCACGCTGTCGGGCCCCTCGCGGGCCAGCTCCTTGGCCACCACCGAGATGGTGGCGAGCGGGGTGCCGAGCTCGTGCGCCGCCGCCGCCGCCAGGCCGCCCAGCGCCGACAGCCGCTGCTCGCGCGCCAGGACGCTCTGAGTCACGTGCAGGGCCAGCTCCATCCGCGCGGCCGCCCGCGCCGACAGCCAGGCGTAGCCGGCGGCGAACAGCACCGCGGTGGCGATGGCGGCCGCCGCGCCCAGGCGGTAGGCCAGGGGCGGGCCGAACCCCTTGGCCGCGGCCAGGGGAATGGGCAGGGACCAGAAGGCCAGGGCCACGGCGCAGGCGATGGTCAGGGCGCCGATGGCGGCCGCGCCGCGCAGGCCCAGGCCCGAGGCGGCCACGATCACCGGGGCCACGAGCAGGACCGCGAACGGGTTGGCCGCCCCGCCGGTCAGGAACAGCAGGGTCGCCAGCTGCAGGGAATCGAAGCCGATCTGGACCGCGCCCTCGAGCTCGGAGACCAGCCGCGTGCGCGGTCCCGTCAGGCCGAGGCCGAGGTTCACGGCGGCGCTGAACAGCACCACCAGGGCGCAGGCGGTCATCGCATGGCTGACACCGCCGACGCCGACCACGATCACGACGCCGGCGCCCTCGGCCAGCAGGCCGATCCAGCGTAGGGTGATCAGGGTGTCGAGCCTCAGCCCCCGCCCCGCCATGGGGGCGATGGAGGCGGCGTCGCCTTGCCACTCGGCCTGGCCGGGGCTACCGACGATATCGGAGTAGGACGTCGAGGAGGCCATGGACTCAGTCGGATGTGACGGCGTGGCCTATAGCAAGCGCTGGGCGCTATTCACTCCAGATCGACGGTGGCTGGCGAGGTGTTTATTTGCCGCAGGCCTGGTCCTGGCCAGCTGTGCGCGCGATGACAGGCCGCAGGTCGGCGGTCCTTTCCAGCTTGTCGACCAGGACGGGCGCCCTCAGGACCAGTCGATTCTGAAGGGCAAGTGGAGCGCCGTGTTCTTCGGCTACACCTATTGTCCGGACGTCTGCCCGACGACGATGCAGACCCTGGCCGAGGCGCAGGACCGGCTGGGGCCCAAGGCGGCGAAGCTGCAGGTGGTGTTCGTGACCATCGACCCCGAGCGCGACACGCCGGCGCAGCTGAAGACCTACCTCTCGAGCGCCGCCTTCCCCAAGCACGCCATCGGGCTGACGGGCTCCCCGGCCGAGGTCGCGGGCGCGGCCAAGGCCTATCACGTCTTCTACCAGAAGCAGGGGACGGGCTCGGACTATGCGATGGAGCACACCTCGGCGGTCTATCTGATGAACCCCAAGGGCCGCTTCGACCGGGTGCTGGCCTATAGCCTGACGCCCGACGAGATCGCCCGCCAGATCTCCGACGCCATGCGCGGGGCCTGAGGCCCGCGCGGCCGCTCTAGAAGATCGTGTGGGCGGTCAGGCGGACGTCGAGGTCGGTGTAGTCGTCGGTCTTCTCGGCGCCGGCGTCGAGCAGCAGGTCCAGATAGCTCGAATAGATCCGCATCCCGACGCGGCCGATTAGGGCGTTGGTGCGGATGGATTCGGCGGCCAGCAGGAACGGCGAGCCGCCGCCAGTGAAGGCCGCCTCGGTGGTGCCGGCCTGGCCGGAGACCACGGCGCGATAGCCGACTTCGATCTGCGGGCGCAGGCGGAAGCCCGTGCCGAAGGTCGCGCCGGCCGTGGCGCTGCCGGTCACGCTCAGCACGTCGCTGTTGCGCGGATCGACGGTCAGGTCGAAGCCCGGGCCGCCGCCGGTCTCGGTGTAGCCGCTCTCGTGGGCGCGCAGGTAGTCGGCGTGCACCGTCGGCCGGATGAAGAAGATGCCGAGGTCCGCCTCGTAGGTCAGGGCCCGCGCGCGCCGACAGGGTGTAGCCGTTCCAGTCGGCGTTGGCCTGGCGATGGACGGTGCCGAGGTGGTGTCGCTGTAGAGGAAACTCGCGCCGGCTGCGGCTCCACAGATAGCCCGCGCCGACCTGCGCGTCGGCCTGCAGCCCGCCGAAGGTGCCGCGCCAGTAGACGCCGGTGCCGATCTGCGAAACCCCGATCAGGTTGTCGCCGGCAGGTCGGGCGTGGTCAGGTTGGCGGTGGTGAAGCTGATCTTGGCGCCCAGGGCGTCGCCCCTCGGGCTGACGCTCTCCAGGCCGGCGACCGCGCCGATGCCGAGCAGGTGGTAGCCCGAGGCGTCGCCGCGGTCCTTGTCCTCGTTCATGACGATTTCCTGGTCCACGCGCGGGTGGGCCCGGCCTGCTGCTGGCCGAGCGGCGCGTCCGGCCGTGGCCTCGCCCATGGCCTCGGACGACCAGGTCAGGGCGCGGAAGACGCCGCCGGCGTGGGTCGGGCAGGAGCTGGTCGTAGACGCCCGCGCAGGCCCGCCGCGGTGGTCGGCTCCAGCATGGCGTCCTGGATGCGCGAAGTCCCGGCTGAGGCTGGCGTAGATGGAATCGTAGGCCGAGGCCTCGGCCTTGTTGAAGCCCGCCTCCTGGGCCGTCCGCCGACGGATGTCGATGTTCACCGTGCCGGCCGACGGGTCGGCGTCGACGTTGGTGACGAACAGGTACGGCGACTGGCCGAGCAGCTCGGACGCCGAGCCGCCCACGGTCAGGGACGGCGCCTTGATCACGGTGTAGGTGGGTGGTGCCGGTCGCCGAGGGCAGCGACAGCAGGTTCAGAGCCGAGCTTGCCGCCGTCGGCGATCGAGGCCGAGCCGGCGACGTTGAACAGGGTCGCCTTGGCCGGCGGCGGGTCGGCCGAGACATCGAGCACCCCGTTGGCGCCGACCACGAGGTTGGTGGTCCTGGATTGTGCTGGCGCTGCGGTCGTCGAGCGTGCCGTTGTTTGACGGTCACCCCGAGCGTGCCGTTGGCGACCAGGGCGCCGCGGTAGGAGGCGCCGCCGTCGATCAGGAGGGTGTCGTTCCCCGCGCCCCATGTTCAGGCCGCCGACCACCGTGCCGGCGAGGAAGCTGACGGTTCGCTGCCCGAGCCCAGCAGGATGTCGCCGGTGATGGACGGGGTGACGGGCGTGGTGGTCGACGTGACCTTGCCCGAGCTGTCGGTCGAATAGGTGGACGATCCCCGGATTGGGGTTCTGGGTCAGGGTCACGCCGGTGGTGTTGGCGCTGGCTTCGATGCGACGGTCTTGCCGGCGACCGCGTCGCCGAGCTGGGCCGGCGTCAGGGTCGCTGAGATCGTATAGTCGTTGGTGATGGTGCTGAGCGTGCCCGACTTGTCGATGATGGCGTAGGCCGAGCCCGGTCGCCGGTCAGGCCGCGGTGATCTGGCCGGTGTTGTTGATCGCCGTCACATTGGCGCCGGCGTCGATCTGGATCAGCCGTCCGAGGGCCGACGTCGTGTCGGAGATCACCGTGGCGGTGACTGAGGTTGGGTGTTGCGGATCTCGGGCACTGTGGCGGCCGGAGCCGACATGCACGGCGGTGCTGTCGGCCTGGTAGGACGAGGCGTTGATCGAGCCGGTGTTGCTGAGGCCGCCATCGATATGGACCGTGCCCGTGCCGGTCCCGATCTCCAGGGCCGCGGCCGAACGGCCGTCGAACACGCCCCGCGCCGGTGATCGAGCCCTCGACGATCAGGCCGTAGGCGTTGGGTCCCCGTGCCGAACGCGCCGAGGTGGACGTCCGCGGCCGGTGTCGCCGATCACCACGGCCGGCGCGGAGCGTAGTGGTGATCGTGGAGGTCCCTTCCCGCCGAATCGACGACGCCGTCGTGATCGGCGTCGGTGGTCGTGTCGGTGGCGGAGGTGCCCGGCGGCGGCGCCCCGAGGAACACCCCGCCCGCCACGTCGCCGCGGACCTGAAGGGCCGACCCGGACTGCTGCAGGTCCTCGGGCAGGAGGTTGTTGTTGAAGGTGGGTCGGATTGCTGCGGGTGGTGATCCGGTAAGCCGGAGGAGAGCAGGCTGCTGTAGACGCTCTCACGCGCCGCCGACATTGCCCCCGACGTCCGCGGCGATGGCGCCCGCGCCGGTGGCGGTGATCGCGCCGGAGAGCTGGACCTTGCCGCTGACGCCGCCGGTCTCGCTGAGGCCACCGTCTGGTCGCCGGTGACCGAGGATGGCGCCGGCGGTGGTGATGTCGCCCACCAACGGGGCCTCCACAGAGACGCCGAAGGAGTTTGTTGCCCTGGACGGTGACCGCCCCGGCCGCCTCGAACAGCAGCGAGCCGGTGAAGGCGCCCGGCCCGGTGACCCGCACGCCATAGCGGCCGGTTCCCTTGGCGAAGGCGCCGTCGACCACGCCGTCGTTGTTGGTGTCGCTGGCGGTGTAGCTTTCCGACACGGTGATCGTGCCGGCGTTGTCGAGGCCGCCGGTGTGTGGCCGCCTTGGATCAGGACGCCGGTGGCGTTGTCGACGCCGGTGATGCTGATCGAGCCCTGGTTGGTCAGCTGTTGTTGCTTGTCGATGGTGACCGCCGGCGGGGTGGTCACCGTGACCGATCCGCCCGAGGCGATGGTCACGTCGCCGGCCGTCGAGGTGACGACCGGGGTCGACTGCGAATTGCTGATCGTGGTCTGGGCCGAGGCGACGGACGCCGCGCCAGCCGCCAGGAACGGCGCAACGGCGGCTGCGGCGAAAAGCGCTTTACGCATAAACAGGCGCCTCCCAGGCGGATCGACAGGGCAGCTTGTCCAACGGCGCGCGAGGAATGCAACACGGCCGGACCCCCTGCCCCGATCAGGGACAGGCAATTTGTGGCGTCTGTGGGCCATATGCCCCCGAACGGCGCCGCTTGGCGGGCCGCCCACAGGATCAGCCGTTGGATGTCGTCCTCGCCCCCGCGCCGGTCGCCCTCGCCGCCCTCGCGGCGGCTGCGGCGCGGTCGGCCAGGGACTGCTTCTGCTGGTCCCAATAGGCCCGGCCGTCGCGCGGCTTGAACATGGTCCGCGGCGCGCCCTGCCGGTCGGCCACGGCGAAGACGTTGGCCTTGGGGTCGTAGTCAGGGTATCGCCGTTGGCGCGCGCGGCCGTCAGGGCGCCCTTGGGCGGATCGTCGACGAAGGCGTGGGCCTTGGCGACATAGGCCGTCGAGGGTGCCGGCCCCGAAGTCCGCGCCGGTTGCGGTCGAACTGCCGCTGCGCCCCCTCTCGGCCGAGCGGCGGCGGCTCGACGCCCACATCGGCTTGCCGTCTGCGAAGGCCTTCACCGGCGCGCGATCCTGCGTCCGGTCGGACCTATCCGCATAGCCCGAGCCCGTGGTCGGCTCGGATGCGGCCGAGGCCGCCGCCTCGGCGTCGGGCCGCGCCGCCTTGTCCGCCTCTCGGCTGCAGCCGGCAAGGACCAGGGCCGCCACGACGGCGGCCGCGGCCAGACATTGGTTCGCTCTCATGGTGCGCGCCTCCCCCGATGCACGTTCATGGTGTGTTCTTTTTGGCCGTTTGTCCAGCGGCCTTGGCTGCGCTATGAGCCCCGCGATGGACGCGGACGGCAAGCGGGTTCTCCTGATCGTCGGCGGCGGCGTGGCCGCCTACAAGGCCTTGGAGCTGGTGCGCCTGCTCGCCAAGGCGGGCGTCGGCGCGACGCCGATCCTGACCCCGGCGGCCCTGCACTTCGTCACCCCCCTCTCGGTCGGCGCGCTCAGCGGCGGCAAGGTCCACCAGGAGCTGTTCTCGCTGACCGACGAGGCGGAGATGGGCCACATCGAGCTGTCGCGCTCAGCCGACCTCGTGGTGGTCGCGCCGGCGACGGCGGACCTGATGGCCAAGGCCGCGCACGGCCTGGCCGACGACCTCGCCTCCACCACCATCCTGGCCACCGACAAGCCGTGGCGCCGGCGATGAACGTGCGCATGTGGCTGCACCCGGCGACCCAGGCCAACCTCGCGGCCCTGCAGTCGCGCGGGGTGATGATCGTCGGTCCGGACGAGGGCGAGATGGCCTGCGGCGAGTTCGGGCCGGGGCGCCTGGCCGAACCCGAGGCGATCCGCGACGCGATCCTGGCGGCCCTGTCCGGCCCGGCCGCCCAGCCGCTGAAGGGTCGCAAGGCCCTGGTCACCGCCGGGCCCACCATCGAGCCGATCGACCCGGTGCGCTTCCTCTCCAACGCCTCCTCCGGCCGGCAGGGCTATGCCGTGGCCGAGGCCCTGGCGCGGCTGGGGGCGGAGGTGACGCTGGTGTCCGGCCCGACGTCGCTGCCGTCTCCGGCGGGGGTGCGCCGCGTCCCGGTCCGCACCGCGCGCGAGATGCTGGACGCCTGCCGCGCCGCCCTGCCCGCCGACGTGGCGGTGATGGTGGCGGCGGTGGCCGACTGGCGGCCCGAGGCGGTCGCCCCCTCCAAGATCAAGAAGGAGAAGGGCGAGCCGACCCTGCGCCTGGTCGAGAACCCCGACGTCCTGGCGACCCTGTCGGCGCGCGGGCCGGAGCGGCCGCGCCTGGTGGTCGGCTTCGCGGCCGAGACCAACGACCTGGAGGCCAACGCCCGCGCCAAGCTGCGCGCCAAGGGCTGCGACGTGATCGTGGCCAACGACGTCAGCGACCACAGCATCATCGGCGGCGTGGAGAACAAGGTGACGGTGGTGACGAGGCAGGGCTCGGAGACCTGGGAGCGCGCGTCCAAGGGCGAGGTGGCCCGCCGCCTGGCCGACAAGATCGCCGAGGCGCTGCGGTGAGCCTCGCGGTCGAGATCCTGCGCCTGCCGCACGCCGAGGGCCTGCCGCTGCCGGCCTACGAGACGCCGGGCGCGGCGGGGATGGACCTGCGCGCGGCGGTGGCCGAGCACGACTCCATCGTGATCCGGCCGGGATCGCGGGGCCTGGTCCCCACCGGCTTCTGCATCGCCGTGCCGGCCGGCTACGAGGCCCAGGTGCGGCCGCGCTCGGGCCTGGCCATGCGGGCCGGCGTCACCTGCCTGAACAGCCCCGGGACGGTGGACAGCGACTACCGGGGAGAGGTCAAGGTGATCCTGGCCAACCTCGGCGAGGAGAACTTCGTGGTGCGCCGCGGCGACCGCATCGCCCAGATGGTGATCTGCCCGGTGGTCCAGGCCGAGTGGCGCGAGGCCGAGGTTCTGGACGCCACGCACCGCGGCGAGGGCGGTTTCGGGTCCACCGGCGCGGGCTGATCGGAATTTCGCATTGCGGTAAACCCTTTACACACCGGGGCTATGACCCTATGTGCCCGCATTCCGGCGGACCCCGTTGTCCAAAAGCGCTGCTAACGCCGGTCTAGGTTCAACAATCCATTGGGGGTTGCGTGAGGTGCACATACACCATACGCCCCTGGACCTGGTCCGTGAGCGGTCCCCGGAACGTCCTGTCGCACTCGTGCGACCGGACGCCGTGGCCCTAGCGGCGCGCTGGTTCAGAGATCGATTCCACGACGGCGTCTTCTACGCCGTGAAGGCAAATCCCTCGCCCTGGGTCATCGAGACCCTGGCGCGAGAAGGCGTGACCGCGTTCGACGTGGCCTCGATCCCCGAGATCGAGCTCGTGCAGATGCACGCGCCGGGCTCCAAGCTCGCCTTCATGCACCCGGTGAAGAGCCGCAGGGCCATCTCGGAAGCCTATTTCGAGCATGGCGTGCGGACCTTCTCGCTGGACTGCCATGAGGAGCTGGCCAAGATCCTGGACGCCACGGGCCAGGCCAAGGACCTGAACCTGATGGTGCGCCTGGCCACGCCGAACCTCGGCTCGGCCTATCCGCTGTCGGGCAAGTTCGGGGTGGAGACGCACGAGGCCCCGGCCCTGCTGCTCGCCGCCCGGCGCGCGACCCAGGACCTGATGGGCGTGGCCTTCCACGTCGGCTCCCAGTGCATGCGCCCGACCGCCTACCAGGCGGCGATGAGCGCGGCCTCGCGCTCGCTGGTGCGCGCGGGCGTGTTCGCCGACGTGGTGGACGTGGGCGGCGGCTTCCCGTCGGTCTATCCGGGCATGGTCCCGCCCGGGCTGGAGGACTACGCCGACTCCATCCATCGCGCCTTCGCAGAGATGATGGTGCACGAGACGACCGAGCTGTGGTGCGAGCCCGGCCGGGCGCTGGTGGCCGAGTCCTCCTCGCTGCTGGTCAAGGTCGAGCTGAAGAAGGGCGACTCGCTCTATCTGAACGGACGGCTCCTACGGCGCCCTGTTCGACGCCGCCCACAGCAAGTGGCCCTTTCCGGTGAAGATGGTCCGGGACGGGGAGGTCTCGTCCTCGACGAAGCCGTTCAAGTTCTACGGCCCGACCTGCGACTCGCTTGACCGGATGCCGGGGCCGTTCTGGCTGCCCGACGACATCGACGAGGGCGACTACATCGAGATCGGCATGCTGGGCGCCTATGGCGTCGCCATGGCCACGCGGTTCAACGGCTATGGCGACATCGAGGCGGCGATCGTCGAGGACGCCCCCATGGCCTCGATGTACGGCCTCGCCCCCCGCTCGATCCCGACGCCCCGCGCCGAGGTCGACACCGTCGTGCGCCTGCCCCGCGCCCGCAAGAGCAAGCGCCGGCGGCGGTAGGCCGCGTCCTCATCGCAAGGAGAGGGCCGGAGGCGCCGCGGCATGAGCACGCGGCGTCTCCGGCCCCCAATCCCGCGGCGCCCGGCGCGCGCCGGCGCCTCGGCGTTCGGGACGCCGGCTAGAACTCCAGCGTCCGCACTTCCTTGACGTGGGGCAGGGCCTTGACCTTGGAGACCAGGGACTCGTCCGGCTCCTGGTCCACGCCGACCAGGGCGATGGCGTCGGCGCCTTCCACTTCCTCGGTGCGGCCGAGGTAGAAGGTGTTGATGTTGATGCCGGCGTCGCCGAACACCGCGCCGAGGCGGCCGATGAAGCCCCGGCCGGTCCAGTTGTTGACGTAGAGCATGTCCGGTGAGAACGGCGCGTCGAGGGCCATGCCCTTGACCTGCACGATCCGCGGCGCGCCCCCGATCACCGTGCCGGCGACGTCGAACTTGCCGCCGGGGCCAGGAGACGGTGATCCGCATCAGGCTGTCGTAGGTGGGCGACAGCTCCTGGCGCGATTTCGGTGACGGTGATGCCGCGCTCCTTGGCGATGGCCGGGGCGGAGACGACGTTCACCTCCGACAGCATCGGCCGCAGGATGCCGGCCAGGGCCGAGGAGGTCAGCGGGCCGCACGTTTCACCTGGGCGAGGTCGCCCTCGTAGACGATGGCGACGCTGTTCAGGCCCGACTCCACGATCTGGCCGCGAAGGCGCCGAGCTTTTCGGCCAGCGCGATGTAGGGGCGCAGCTTCGGCGCCTCGTCCGCCGTGATGGACGGGCTGTTCAGGGCGTTCGACACCGCGCCGGTGAGCAGGAAGTCGGCCATCTGCTCGGCCACCTGCAGGGCCACGTTCTCCTGGGCCTCCAGGGTCGAGGCGCCCAGGTGCGGCGTGGCGATGAAGTTCGGCGCGCCGAACAGCGGGTTCTGCTTGGCCGGCTCCTCGATGAACACGTCGAAGGCCGCCCCGCCGATGTGGCCGGACTCCAGCCCTTCGCGCAGGGCCTGCTCGTCCACCAGGCCGCCGCGGGCGCAGTTGATGATCAGCACGCCCTTCTTGGTCTTGGCCAAGGCCTCGCGCGACAGGATGTTGCGGGTCTTGTCGGTCACGGCGGTGTGCAGGGTGATGATGTCGGCGCGGGCCAGGAGATCATCGAGCTCGACCTTCTCCACGCCCAGCTCCACCGCCCGCTCGGGCGACAGGAACGGGTCGTAGGCGATGACCTTCATCTTCAGGCCGTTGGCGCGGTCGGCGACGATGCCGCCGATGTTGCCGCAGCCGATCAGGCCCAGGGTCTTGCCGTAGAGCTCGACCCCCATGAACCTGTTTCTTCTCCCACTTGCCGGCCTGGGTGGAGGCGTCGGCCTGGGGAAGCTGGCGGGCCAGGGCGAACATCATGGCGATGGCGTGCTCGGCCGTGGTGATCGAGTTGCCGAAGGGGGTGTTCATCACCACCACCCCGGCGGCGGTGGCGGCCGGCACGTCGATGTTGTCGACGCCGATGCCGGCGCGGCCGATGACCTTCAGCTTCGGGCGGCCTTCAGCACGTCCTTGTCGGCCTTGGTGGCGGAGCGGACGGCCAGGCCGTCATAGTCGCCGATGATCTCGAGCAGCTGGTCCTTGGTCAGGCCGGTCTTGGTGTCGACCTCGACGCCGCGCTCCTCGAAGATGTGCACGGCGGCGGGCGGAGAGTTTGTCTGCGATCAGTACGCGGGGCATTGGGCGTCTCTCAAAGCCCTTCCCCCTCGAGGGGGGAAGGGTTGGGATGGGGGTGCACGCACAGGATCGGGGGCGTGGCGGCGGATGGCGTCGGAGCCCTATGGGGCCTTCCCGCCGCTCCGGGGCCGCACCCCCTCTCCAACCTCTCCCCCCTCGAGGGGGGAGAGGCTCGAAGGGTCAGGCCGCTTCGGCCAGTTCGGCGACGGTCTCGGCGAAGGCCCAGTCGAGCCAGGGCAGCAGGGCCTCGATGTCGGACGTCTCGATGGTCGAGCCGCACCAGATCCGCAGGCCCCCCGGCGCGTCGCGGTAGGCGTTGCAGTCGAGCGCGACGCCTTCCTTCTCGAGCTTGCCGTAGAGCTTGCCGGCGAAGGTCTTCTGGTCCTCGGCCGACAGGCGCGCGACCCGCGGGTCGGCGAACTTCAGGCAGACGCCGGTGTTGGAGCGGGTCTTGGGATCGACCGCCAGGAAGTCGATCCAGGGGGTCTTCTCGACCCACTCGGTCAGCACCGCGGTGTTGGCGTAGGCGCGCCGCTGCAGCTCGGCCAAGCCCCCGATCGAGGCGGCCCACTTCAGTGAGTCGAGGTAGTCCTCCACGCACAGCATGGAGGGCGTGTTGATGGTGTTGCCCTCGAAGATCGAGCGGTCGAGCACGCCGGGCTTCTTGCACATGCGGAACAGCTGCAGGCCCCAGGGCGGGGTGTAGGTCTCAAGCCGCTGCACCGCGCGCGGCGACAGGATCAGCATGCCGTGGGCCGCCTCACCGCCCCATCACCTTCTGCCAGGAGTAGGTGACGACATCGAGCTTGTCCCACTCCAGCTCCTGGGCGAAGGCGGCCGAGGGTGGCGTCGCAGATCACGATGCCTTCGCGGTCCGCCGAGATGAAGTCGGCGTTGGGCACCCGCGCGCCCGAGGTCGTGCCGTTCCAGGCGAACACCAGGTCGCAGTCGGGGCGCACCTTGGTCAGGTCCGGCAGGGCACCGAACGGGGCCACCAGGGCCTCGGCGCCCGGCAGCTTCAGCTGCTCGACGATGTCGACGACCCAGTCCTTGGAGAAGCTCTCCCAGGCCAGCACCTGCACGGGCTTGGGGCCGAGCATCGACCACAGCGCCATCTCCACCGCGCCGGTGTCGACGCGGGAACGATGCCGATCAGGAAGTCTTCGGGGACCTGCAGCACCTGGCGGGTGCGGTCGATCGCCTCTTTCAGGCGAGCCTTCACCGCGCCGGAACGGTGGGTTCCGGCCGAGCAGGGCGCCTCTGAGGTTTGTGACGTCCCAGCCAGGGTGCTTGGCGCACGGGCCAGACGAAAAATTAGGGTTCGCCGGCCGCATGGCCGGTTTCGGGGGTCGGATTCATGATGTCTCCCATCCTCACAGATGGGTCGCGCCCCGTTGGGAGGGCGTGGCCCGACGCGGGAGATACAGGAATTTTCCCGGTTGGCCAGGGGAAATCGCGGGTGCGGCGCCGTGGCGAACCTGAACGGGAGCAGACAAGCGCCATTCAGGCGGGGGTCAGGGCGGGGCTGGCTTGATGCGGCCATCGTCGCCCCGGGCGGCGTGAACCCGAGAAGGAGCAAGTCATGAAACGTCTTCTGATGTCCGCCCTCGTCGCGTCGTCCCTCGTTGCGGTCGCGGCCCCGGCCTTCGCCCAGCCTACGGCCCCGGGCCCGGCGCCGGCGGGATCGACATCCGCGAGTCCCGCATCGAGGCCCGCATCGACCAGGGTGTGCGCAGCGGGCAGCTGACCCGGCCCGAGGCGTTCCGCCTGCGCGGCGAGCTGCGCCAGATCGAGCGCCTGGAAGCCCGCTATCGCCGCACCGACGGCCTGTCCGGCTGGGAGCGCCGCGACCTGGAGCGCCGGCTCGACGACCTCAGCACCCGCGTCTTCGCCAACAAGCACGACTGGCGACGGCGATAGGCGCCGCCGCCCGGGCGAGGGCGCGGCGCTGCTCCTCCGCGCCGCGCCCTTCGCTTGTCCGGATTTGGCGCGTCACCCTCGGCCTTGTGCCGAGGGTCCCTGTATCCGCACCTCCGCACTCCGACGTCCAGGCTCAAGGCCAGCGGCGAGAGGGACCCTCGGCACAAGGCCGAGGGTGACGGCGGGGGGGTGAACGCGGCCGTCGCGTCCTACGGGGGTCCTACACCCGCAGCCGCCCTTCCAGCACCGTCCGCGCCTGGCCGGCGATCAGCACACGGTCGCCCCGCGGTTCGCACTCCAGGTCGCCGCCGCGGCCTGGGAAGGCTTGGTGATAGCGCAGCCGCGCCGGCCGAGCCGGGCCGACCAGAATGGCGCCAGGATGCAGTGCGCCGAGCCGGTGGTCGGGTCCTCCGGTATGCCCGAGCCGGGCGCGAAGAAGCGGCTGACCACGTCATAGCCCGCGCCGGGCTCAGCGGGGGCGGTCACCGCCAGGTTGCCCCGGCCGCCCGTGGCCTCGCCGGGCGATGGTCTTCAGCGCCCCGATGTCGGCGTCAGGCCCCGCACCGCCGCCTCGTCGGCCAGCAGGGCCAGCAGGTATCGCCCCGCCCAGACCTCCGCCGGCTTCACGCCGAGCGCCTCAGCCAGGCCAGCTGGCTCCTGCGTGCGCGCGGCGCGGTCGGCCGGGAAGTCCATCTCATAGCCCCCGCCCCGCCGGACCACCGTCAGCGGGCCCGACGCGGTCTCGAACACGAGCTCGTCCCCGTGCAGCCCGAGCTCGGTCGTCAGGATGTGCGCCGCCGCCAGGGTGGCGTGACCGCACAGGGGCACTTCCAGGGCGGGGGTGAACCAGCGCAGGCCGAAGCGGGCGGCATCGGCGGTCCTCAGCAGGAAGGCGGTCTCGGCCTGGTTGTTCTCCTGGGCCAGGGCCTGCATCCAGGCGTCCTCGGGCCAGGCGTCGACCGGCTCGACCACGCAGGCGGGATTGCCCCTGAACGGGCGCGGCGGCGAAGGCGTCGACGGTCCACTGGCGCATCTCAATCTTCCCGCGCGTGAGGCCGAAGGCCTCGGCCAGAAGCTCGTAGGGAGCGCACCCGCGTCGCGTGCTCGTGGGTGATGGTCACGGCCATGATCTCGTCCAGCCCCAAGGCCTGCGCCATCGCCGTCAGTTCGGCGCGGACCTTGTCCGGGCCGCCGACGAACAGGCGCGGCCACTCGCCCTCGCGCTCGAACGGGCGCGACGGGCCCTCGGCCAGCTCCCGCAGCGCCTCTTCCGGCGCCGGCAGGGGCCCGCGAACGCCCAGCCGCAGCCGCCGGCCCATGGCGCGGTAGGTGGAGCCGACGTACTCGGCCTCCTCGTCCGTCGGCGCGCAGACCACGCCCACCGCGGCGACGGCGCGGGGTCGCCAGCCGCTCGTCGGGGGTGAACAGGCTGCGGTAGCGCTCGATGCACAGCCGCGTGCCGTGCGGGTTGATGAAGTGGGCGAAGGCGTAGGGCAGGGAGAGCTGCGCGGCGGCCGAGGCGCTCCAGGCGCTGGAGCCGAGCAGCCAGACCTCAGGCTCGCCCTCGCCCTGCGGCGTCACGTGCAGGCGGCTGAACGGATGGTCGTCGGGGAAGGTGTGCGCAGGAAGGCCAGGAGCTCCACGAGCTGGTTGGGGAAGTCGTCGACGTCGAACTGCGCCTTGTCGCGCGTACGGCGAAGCGCGAACGCCTCCAGCGCCTCCCCGCCGGGCGCGCGGCCGAGGCCGAGGTCGATGCGGCCGGGGAACAGGGCGTTCAGCAGGCTGAAGGTCTCGGCCACCTTCAGCGGCGAATAGTGCGGCAGCAGCACCGCGCCCGAGCCGACGCGGATGTGGCGCGTGGCCTGGCGACCAGGCCGATCATGATCTCGGGCGCGGAGGTGGCGATCACCTCCATGCCGTGGTGCTCGGCGATCCAGTAGCGCTCGTAGCCGAGCCGGTCGCAATGGCGCGCCAGGTCGATGGTGTTGCGCAGGGCCTCGCCCGGCGTCATGCCGGACGAGACGGGGGACTGGTCGACGACGGAGAGCTTCACGCTTCACCCTTCCCCAGCGTCGTCGCCCGGCTTGTCCGGGCGACCCATGCACGCGTGGCGGAGGTAGAGTTGGCGGGGGCCCGGAACAAGGCCGGCCATGACGATCGCTGCGGTCAGGCCCGATCGCGCAGCGGCCAGGCGTGGTCGAGGGGGCCGTGGCCGCGGCCGAGCCGGGCGCGCGGCGGATGGCCTCGGCGGTGTAGGCCCAGGCGCGGGCGACCGCGTCGACCAGCGGCAGGCCCTGGGCCAGGCCGGCAGCGCAGGCCGAGGCCCCAGGGTGCAGCCGGTGCCGTGGGTGTGGCGGGTGTCCAGCCGCGGCCCCTCGAAGGTCGTCTCGCCGTGCGGGGTCAGCAGCAGGTCCGCCACCGTCTCGCCGGGCACGTGGCCGCCCTTCATCAGCACGGCGGCGCGCCGGCCTTCAGCAGCGCCTCGCCGGCCGGCGCTGGCCGTCGATGTCCAGGACCTCCACGCCGGACAGCGCCGCCGCCTCCGGTGCATTGGGGGTCAGGAGGGCCGCGCGGGGGACGAGCAGGGTGCGCGCCGCCTCCAGGGCCCCGCCGGCAAGCAGCGGCTCGCCGCCCTTGGCGATCATCACCGGGTCGATCACGGCGGGGATGTCGCCCGCCTCGTCCAGCAGGGCGGCCACGGCCTGCACCACCTCGGCCGAGCCCAGCATGCCGGTCTTGATCGCGTCGGCCCCGATGTCGGACAGCACAGCCCGCGCCTGGGCCAGATCACCTCCACGGGGATCGGGTGCACGCCGAAGACCCGAGTGTGTTCTGCACCGTCACGGCGGTGACCGCCGTGGCCGCATAGCCGCCGAGCACGGTGATGGCCTTGATGTCGGCCTGGATCCCCGCCCCGCCCCCGGAATCGGAGCCGGCGACGACCAGGACTCGGCCGCGGGGAGAGAAGGCGCTCACCGCGCATGTCCCACATCGCGCCCTCGTCCGCTAGGCGTCAGGCGGTGGCCGCCGCGGTGCGGCGGGCCTGGTCGATGGCGGCCTGAAAGACCTCGAGGTGCCGCTCGACCAGCCGGTCCGGGTCGAGCATGGACTGACCCTCGCCCGGCCCTCCAGCGCCTGGGCGCGCCACACGTCCGGCTCGCGCAGGATCGAGACGACGCCGAAGGCGATCTGCAGCACGTTGCTGTCGGGTATGCTGAGCACGCCCGGCACGCCGCTCACCCATCCATGCCGCCCATGGGCGTGGCCACCACCGGCCGGCGCAGGCGAGGCTCTCGGCCGGCGTCAGGCCGAACCCCTCGCGCACCCGCGGCAGGGCGAGCGTCAGGGCCGAGCGCCGATAGAGGGCGGCGACGTCCATGGTCTCCAGGAACTCGACCTTCAGGCGCGGGAACGCCTGCTCGATCTCGGCGATGGACTCCATCATCGTCGCCTCCTGGCCATGGTGCCGGGTGCTGCGGCAGGAAAGCAGCATGGTGACCGGCCCGATCTCGCGGGTCAGGTAGCCGACGATCCGCAGGCCGAGCAGCACGCCCTTGCTCTCGGCCAGCCGGCCGGGGAATCCCACCGTCCGCGGCTCCGGCGTCCCTTCGACGGGAAACCGCCGCAGGTCCAGCACCGGCGTGAGCTCGGCGGCGGGGGCCAGGCCGAAGAGTGATTGGAGAACCGCGGTGCTCGACGGCGACAGCGTGATCACCGCGCAGGCCTGCATCACCATGCGGGCGTGGTCGTCGGCCGCCGACCCGCCGTACAGATCATGCGCCACGTTCACCAGGCCGACGCCGCAGCGCCTGGCCATGGAGATCGCCACCCGCGCCATGGCCTTGCCGGCCAGGAGGTGCAGGTTGTGCGCCACGACCACGTCGATGCGGTCGCGCATGAGCCGCCGCTCCAGGGTCGGGCCGAGGCTCAGGAGGGGCAGGCTCTCCGGCCCCTCCGGCTGGATCGCCCGGTTCGGCTCGAGCGAGGGGAAAACGGCGGCGAAGCTCGGATGGCCGCGCTCGTCCATGAGGCGCGAGAGATCGCGGACATGGGTCTCCAGCCCGCCCACCACGTCGAGAGGGCCGTTGGTCAGGTGCAGGATGCGCATCGGCTCGGTATGGCGGCGGCTACTTGGCGGGCGCAAGCGGCGGCGGCGGCGGGCTGACGAAGCTTCCGGCCGGGCCGGGGAATTCCACCGGGCTGGCGAAGCCATCGGCCGAGACGGCCGAGACGCCGAAGAACCAGTCGTCGATCACCACGTCCTTCAGGGTCAGGGAGGTGGCCGCGCCGGCCCAGCGGCCGTACCGCCACTGCGGGTCGGTGGTGTCCCTCCACCAGACGCGATAGCCGACCGCGCCCGGCGAGGCGGTCAGCTCACCGTCGTGTCGTCGCTGACCGCGCCGGCGATCTTCACGTCGGTCGGCGGCGGCGGGGCGGACGCCAGCGAGGCCAGGGCGATGGCGTTCAGCCGGGTCACCTGGGCCAGATACGGGAAGTCGACGCCGGAGATCACGTCGCCATAGGCCACGCCGTTCTCGACGCGGACGTCCTGGTGCTGGCGTGTGTAGTTTCTCCACCGCCTCGGTCACCCGCACGGCGGGGAAGCCGGCCTCCAGCATCGGAACCTGGTCGCCGCCGCGGCTGTAGCGGTCGGTGCGGTAGACCATCTTCACGTCGAGGTTGGTCAGGTAGCGGTCGGCGAGGCCGTCCATGAAGCGGGCGATCTGCCGGGCGGGGCTGTCGACCTCGCCGCCGTTGTAGCGCCGGCGGTCGGCCTGCTCGGGTGTCTCCACCGCCTTGGTCCCCTCGGAGAACACCCGCACGTGGGTGTCGTCGCGCACCCCGTTCAGCCCCTCGGTGTTGCCGACGATATCGTTGTTGAGTTGGGCCTCCACGCGCCAGCCGTGGTCGGTGGCGTACCTGGCCAGGATCCGCCCGCCGTAGAGGTTCTCCTCCTCGCCGGAGAGCACCGCATAGACGATGGTGGCTGGAAATCTGTAGCGCGACAGCACCCGCGCCGCCTCGATCACCGCGGCCGTTCCCGAGCCGTCGTCATTGGCCCCCGGCGCGTCATGGACGGCGTCCAGGGGCTGGGAGTTCCGCGAATCCAGGTGTCCGGAGATGATCACGACCCTGTCCGGGTCCGACGCGCCGGGCTGGATCGCCAGCACGTCCATCACCTCGGTGGGCTGGGGCAGGCGCTCGCCGGTGAAGACCTCGGATGGCGTCTCGATCCGCAGGCGCCCGCCGCAGTCGCGGGCGATCTCAGCAAACCGTCCGGCGACCCAGCGGCGGGCGGCGCCGATGCCGCGGGTCGTGGAGACGGTGTCGGACGCGGTGTGGCGCGTGCCGAAGCCGACCAGGGTCTGGATGGTGGCGTGCAACTGATCGGGGCTGACCGCCCCGGCGATCTCGAACAGCACCGGATGCTCGTCCGGCGGGGGCGGCGCCTCGGCGGCGCGGGCCGCGCCGGCCGCCAACAGGGCCGCGGCGAGCAAGGCGGACGGGCGGGACAGGCGCATGACGGACCCCTCGGTTGCGGGGTCAGATTGCGGGCGCGGCGCGCCGGCGACAAGCCGCGTTCAGGGCGGCTCAGTCGGCCCCCCCTATCGCCGACCAGACCTTCAGGGCCTGGACGGTCTCGCGCACGTCGTGGACGCGCAGGATGTCGGCGGCGTGGCCTGCGCCCCAGAGGGCGAAGGCGAGCGAGCCGCCGATGCGGTCTTCCGGCGCCGCGGCGGTCGGGTCGATGGCCTGGATCGAGCGCTTGCGGCTGACGCCCAGCAGCACCGGAAAGCCGAGGGCGGTGATGCGGTCGAGGTGCTTCACCAGCGCCAGGTTGTGCGCCAGGGTCTTGCCGAAGCCGACGCCGGGATCGAGGGCGATCTTCTCGCGCGCCACGCCCGCCGCCATCGCCGCCTCGGCGCGGGCGAGGAGAAAGGCGCAGACCTCGGCGACCACGTCGTCGTAATGCGGCGCGGCCTGCATGGTGCGCGGCTCGCCCTGCATGTGCATCAGGACGACCCGACAGCCGAGCTCGGCGGCCACGGCCGGCCCGTCTGGCGAAAATCGCAGGGCGGCGATGTCGTTCCAGATGCTCGCGCCGGCGGCCACGGCCGCGCGGGCGACGGCGGGCTTCATGGTGTCGATGGAGATGGGGACCGGGCTCTCGCGGCGGATCGCCTCGATCAGCGGGGCGGTGCGGGCGATCTCCTCGGCCTCGCTCACGGGCTCCGCGCCCGGGCGCGTGGATTCGCCGCCGACGTCGAGGACGTCGGCCCCGTCGGCGACCAGCTGGAGGGCGTGGGCCAGGGCGGCCTCGCGCGCCAGGAACCGGCCCCCGTCCGAGAAGCTGTCGGGCGTGACGTTGACGATCCCCATGACCAGGGGGCGCCCGCGCGCCGGGCCGAGAGGCGCTGAGGGCGCCCAGCCGTCGGTCTCCTGCAATGTCGTGTTCCCCACAATTATTTGCCGAGCTTTACAGCCGGGTCACCATGGCGGGCTAACTTCGCCCAGCCGCGTCGGTCCGCCGGACCGCTGGCGGGGGCGCTACGGCATGATCCTGGACGGCTTCATCTTCAATCCGGTTCGTTACCTGCGCCGCCGGCGCCGGCTCAACGAGGCGATCGAGATGGAGGTCGCCTATCTGCGCCGGCTGCATGGCGAGCACGCCTACGCCGTCGCCGTGGAGAAGCACAACCGCCCGACCCTGACGCGCTGGGGCCGCAAGGTCATGAAGGGCGTGGTCAAGCGCCTGCGGCCCCCGCGCCGCCGGGGCCGGCGGACGGGGGCCTGAGACCGAGTCAGGCCGGCTGCGGGCCGGGCTCGGACGCGTCGGGCGCAGCCGGCGCATGCGTCAGGGGCACGGCCACCGACGGCGGCGGGGAGCGGCCCTCCTCGGGCGTCTCGCGCACGGGCCGGATGCCCTGCAGCACCTTGATGATCTCGTCGCCCGACAGGGTCTCGTATTCGAGCAGGGCCTTGGCCAGGGTGTGCAGGTCCTCCAGCTTCTCGGTCAGGATGCGCCGGGCCTCGTCGTAGCCGGTCTGGACCAGCCGCTTGATCTCCGAATCGATAAGCTTGGCGGTCTCGGCCGAGACGTTCTGGGTGCGCGCCACCGAATGGCCGAGGAACACCTCTTCCTGGTTCTCGCCGTAGGAGACCACGCCCAGGGCCTCGGACAGGCCCCAGCGGGTGACCATGGCGCGGGCGAGGCGCGTGGCCTGCTCGATGTCCGACGCGGCGCCGGAGGTGACGTTCTCGCGGCCGAAGATCAGCTCCTCCGCCACACGGCCGCCCATCATGATGGCCAGGGTCGAGGTCATCTGCTGCAGCTTCATCGAATAGCGGTCGGCTTCCGGCAGCTGCATGACCATGCCCAGCGCGCGGCCGCGCGGGATGATCGTCGCCTTGTGCACCGGGTCGGCCGAAGGGACCGACAGGGCGATCAGGGCGTGGCCGCCCTCGTGATAGGCGGTGAGCTTCTTCTCCTCGTCCGACATGGCCATGGACTTGCGCTCGGCGCCCATCATGACCTTGTCCTTGGCGTGCTCGAAGTCGGCCTGGGTGACCATTCGCCGGTTCTTGCGCGCGGCCATCAGGGCGGCCTCGTTGACCAGGTTGGCCAGGTCGGCGCCGGAGAAGCCGGGCGTGCCGCGGGCGATGGTCTTGACGTTGACGTCGGGCGACAGCGGCACGTTGCGCATGTGCACGCGCAGGATCTTCTCGCGGCCGTTCAGGTCCGGGTTCGGCACCACCACCTGGCGGTCGAAGCGGCCCGGACGCAGCAGGGCCGGGTCCAGCACGTCCGGGCGGTTGGTGGCGGCCACCAGGATGATGCCCTCGTTGGCCTCGAAGCCGTCCATCTCGACCAGAAGCTGGTTCAGGGTCTGCTCGCGCTCGTCGTTGCCGCCGCCGAGGCCCGCGCCCCGGTGGCGGCCGACCGCGTCGATCTCGTCGATGAAGATGATGCAGGGGGCGTTCTTCTTGGCCTGTTCGAACATGTCGCGCACGCGGCTGGCGCCGACGCCGACGAACATCTCCACGAAGTCCGAGCCCGAGATGGTGAAGAAGGGCACGCCCGCCTCGCCCGCGATGGCGCGCGCCAGCAGGGTCTTGCCGGTGCCGGGAGGGCCGATCAGCAGGGCGCCCTTCGGGATCTTGCCGCCGAGCTTCTGGAACTTGCCGGGGGTCCTTCAGGAAATCGACGATCTCCTCGAGCTCCTCCTTGGCCTCGTCCACGCCCGCGACGTCCTCGAAGGTGACGCGGTTCTTGTTCTCGGTCAGCAGGCGCGCCTTGGAGCGGCCGAAGCCCATGGCTCCGCGCGCCCCGCCCTGCATCTGGCGCAGGAAGAAGAACCACACCCCGATCAGCAGCAGGATCGGCATGGTCTGCAGCAGCACGCTCCAGATCGTGACCTGGTTGGCGCGCTTGACCTGGATGTCGGCGCCCTTGGCTTCCAGCCGGCGGACGAGCTCGTCCTGGTTGGTCGGCGTCACCGCGTCGAAGGTCTTGCCCCCGGCGTCGCGCGCCTCGACCATGTCGCCGGAGATCACGGCGGCCTTGATCTGCCCGTCGTCGACCCGCTGGAGCAGTTGGGAATAGGTGACTTCGCTGGCGCCGGCGGTCTTCGCGCCCTGGTTCAGGACGCTGTAGAGCCCCGCCAGGACCACGATGATCACGCCCCAGATCAGAAGGTTACGCAGGGTCATTCAATCCGCCCAATTCGCTGTCCGCCCTAAGATAGGGCGCCGTTCGCCGGTTCGCCATCGCCGCCGGGCGCAAGCTCGCTTTCGGTGCGGACAAGGCCGCACGCGGCGCGCAGGCGCCCCCCGACGAGGCAGTCGGCCGTGACCTGAGCATCCTCTGCAAGAAGCGGGCAACTCGGAGGCCGACCCCCGCCTGCGACGATCGGCAGCGCCGGCCGGGCGGCGGCGGGGACGGCCCTCAGCCCCGCGCGCTCGCCGGGCGGCAAGGCGGCGGCCATGCCCTTGAGCGGGCGAGCATGCAGGCCGTCCGCGGCGGCCGTCAGTTCGAACCGTCCGTCCCAGATCGAGCGGCGGCCAGGGGCGAGCGTTACGGGCTGGAGGCCGCTCCTCGCCGCCTCGCCGGCGTCGCGCAGGATCGTGACCTCCCCACCCGCCGCCTCGACCCGCGCCCCGGCCAGGGTGGCGACGAAGTCCGCGCCGGACGCGACGCCCTGGCGCAGGCGCTCGGTCTGGTCGCCGCGCGCGGGCCGCTCGCCGCCGCCCGCGCAGAGGCAGGCGATCTGCAGCCAGCGCCGCGCGGCGTCTGGCCCGGCCTCCCGGACCACGGCGCGCGGAAGCCGGACGACGCCGAACCGGTCGCAGTCCCGCCTCGCGCGCCAAGGCCTCCAATGCCCGCTTGTCCCGGCAAAGGCCGGGACCCAGGATGGCAGATCGATTGGCGACGCTTTCGACGTTGGCCGGCCCGCCTGGGTCCCGGCCTTCGCCGGGACGGGCGGTGGAAAGGATCGCGCGAGCTCGGGCGCGGGCATGACGCCGGTCGTCGTTGGCGGGATCGTCGATCCAGGATTCGCCCCGGTCGGCCAGCCACGCCCGCAGGACCGCGCGCCGGGCGCCGAGCAGGGGCCTCAGCAAGAAGACGCCCCGGCCCTCGGGCCACGCCGGCGAGGGCGCCCATTCGCACAGGCGTCCCAGCCCGCCCGAGCCGTCGGCGCGCATCAGCTCGCCCTCCAGCACGTCGTCGCGGGTGTGGCCGAGCAGGACCACGCGCGCGCCGGCCTCCAGCGCGGCGTCGGCGAGCAGGGCGTGGCGGGCGCGGCGGGCGGCGGCGGGCAGGCCGCGCGCGGGCTTGTCGCCGGTCCAGGCCAGGGCGCGGAAGCCGGCGCCGAGACGCTCGGCCGTGCGCGCGGCGGCCTCGACCCAGGCGGCGCTCTGCGGCTGAAGGCGGTGGTCGACGGTCAGGACAAGCGGCGGCCGGCCGGCGGCGTCGGCCCAGGCCCTGGCCAGCAGCAGCAGGGCCAGGGAGTCGCCCCCGCCCGAGAAGGCGACGGCGACGGGGGCCGATGAATGAGCGTCGAGGCGGCGGTCGAGGGCCGCGCGGGCGTCGCCGAACCAGTCCGGCCCGGCCGCCGGGAGGCTCAGCGCCGGGCGCTGGCCGAGGGCGACGGCCACGGCGGGCTCATGCGGCGGCGCACTTGGCCGCGTTGCGGGTGGCGTCGGCCTTGGCGCGGACCGGGGCGGAGGCGGCGGGATAGCGGCGGGCGAACTCGTCCAGGGTGCGGCAGGCGTCCGGCGCCTTGCCCAGCGCCACCAGCGAACGGGCCAGCTTGACCACGGCGTCGGGCGCCCAGCTCGTCTGCGGCCAGCCGCGGATGGCGCCGATGTAGGCGGTGGCCGCGTCGGCGTAGACGCCGCGGATGAACAGGGTCTCGCCCAGCCAGTAGCGCGCCTCCGGCCCGTTGGGGCTGTCGCCGTAGGCGTCCACGAAGTCCTGGAAGGCGGCGCCGGCGCGGGCGTATTCGCCGTCAAGCAGCAGCTGCTTGGCCGCGCGGAAGGCGGCGGCGGGGTCCTGGGGCGCGGCGGCCTGGGGCGGCGGCGGGCCGCCCTGCGAGGGCGCGGGGCCGAGGCTCCCGGCCTGGTCGGCCGCAGGCGGAGGCGGCGCGGCGGCGGCCGAGGCGCTCACGGCCTTGATCTCGGCCTCCAGGCGGTCGATTTCGGTCGTTCAGGGCCCTGACCTGGGCGCGGGCGTCGGCGGCGTCCTTCCGGGCCATCTCCAGGTCGTGGGTCAGGGTGTCGATCTGGTCGTTGCGGGTGCGCGCCGCCTGCTCCATGTCGTCGAGCCGGGTCTGCAGCCCGTCGAGGACGGGATCGGGATCGGTGTCCACGCGCACCTGCACCGGGCTGGCCGGTGTCGCGCGCCTGGGTGATGATCGACTGCAGCCGATGCACCTGCCGCTCCAGGTCCTGGAAGCGCCTGTCGATCCGCTGCTGCTCGGCCTTGTCGGCCGCCGCGTCCGGCGAGGGCTGCGCCGCGGCGGCGCCGGCCAGCGCCAGGGCGCCCGCGCAGGCCAGGGTCAGGCTCCGGATCGTCCCGTGTCTCATGCCAGCGTCATCCCCTTCGCCAGGGTCGAAATGCGGCGAAGCCCGTCATAAGGAAAGGGGCGGACGGGCCAAGGCCGCGTCCGCCCCCGAACTTTCGTCCAGACCGTGGCCGCAGCGCCCTAGCGGGCGCCGCCGGTGATCGCGGTGTGGGCGTTGCGGTTGTGCTGCCAGGCGTCCTCGCCGCTGCCCGGATCGATCGGACGCTCCTTGCCGAAGGAGATCGTGGTGATCCGCGCCGGGTTGACGCCCCGGGCCACCAGGAACTCGCGCACCGAGTTGGCGCGGCGGGCGCCGAGCGCCAGGTTGTACTCGCGGGTGCCGCGTTCGTCGCAGTTGCCCTCGATGCGGATCTGCACCGACTGATAGCGGTTCAGCCAGGCGGCCTGGGCGGCCAGGATCGGCTGGGCGTCGGCGCGGACCGTGTACTGGTCGAAGTCGAAATAGACGCGGTCGCCGACGTTGACGACGAAGTCCTGCACCGAGCCGGGGACCGGGCCGCTTTCCACCGACGACGGCGGCGGGACCGGTTCGGGACCCGGGGGCGGGGGCCTCGGCCACCCCGCGGGACGGCGGCGGCGTGGGATGGGACGCGCAGGCAGCGAGGGCCGCCACGACGCCACACAGTAAAGCCAATCGAACCACGGGCTTGATGCTGAAGCTCATCGCGTCCCTCCTCTCTGCTGAAACTACCTGCGCCAAAGTGGCGCCATTTAAGGGCCTTGTCCTCTAGTTCTCACCTATACTCGCGCGCGGCGGGAAAGTTGCGCGCGAATTCACCTCTCAGCTTCACTGCAGCAGCGGCGACCAGGCGGGATCGGACGCCGAACCCCGGGTAGGGCACGGCGCGCAGGATGCGGCCGGTGATGTCGACCATCCACAGGTGGGACTCCCCGCCGCGGGTCTCGCGCTCGAACATCAGCACTCGCCCGTTGGGCGCCCAGGTGGGGCCCTCGTCGAGATAGCTGGTGGTCAGGAGCCGCTCGTCCGAGCCGTCCGGCCGCATCACCCCGATGTGGAAGTCGCCGCCCTCCTGCTTGGTGAAGGCGATGAAGTCGCCGTGCGGGCTCCACACCGGCGTGGTGTAGCGGCCCGAGCCGAACGAGATGCGGCGCACGCCCGATCCGTCGGCGTTCATCACGTAGAGCTGGGGCGAGCCGCCGCGGTCGGAGTTGAACACCACCTGGCGGCCGTCCGGCGAGAAGGAGGGCGAGGTGTCGATGGCCGGGTCCGCGGTGAGCCGGCTGATCTGCCGCGTGCGCAGGTCCATGGCGTAGACGTCGCTGTTGCCGGACCGCTCGACCGAGAACGCCACCTTCGTGCCGTCCGGCGAGAACCGCGGCGCGAACACCATGCCGGGGAAGCGGCCCACCGTCTCCTGGCGGCCGGTCTCGATGTTCAGGAGGTAGACGGCGGCCCCCCGTGGGCCGCAGCGCCATGTAGGTGATCTCCTGGCTGGTCGCCGAGAAGCGCGGGCTCATGACCATGTAGGAGCCGTCGGTCAGGTAGCTCGGGTTGGCGCCGTCCTGGTCCATGATCGCCAGGCGCTTGACCCGGTTTATCTTCGGCCCGCTCTCGGCCACGAACACCACGCGGGTGTCGAAATAGCCGCCCTCGCCGGTCAGCTTCTCGTAGACGGCGTCGGAGATCTTGTGCGCCACCCGCCGCCAGTTGTCGGGGGTGGAGGTGAACTGCAGGCCCAGGAGCTGCTGCTGGGCGCCCACGTCCCACAGGCGGAAGGTCCACGCGCAGGCGTCCGTCCGGATCGACCGTGGCCTGGCCGTTGATCAGGGCCTGGGCGCCGGTGGTCTTCCAGGCGTCGAACTTCGGCTGCAGGTTCACGTCGAGGTTCTGCTCGGGGTATCCGGACGGGTCGAGCGGCCGGAAAAGGCCCGACCGGTCGAGGTTGGCGGCGATCACCTTGGCGATGTCCGCGCCCACCTGGCCGCCCACGAAAGAGGGGATCGCCACCGGCAGGGGCTGGACCGCGCCCTGGTTGACGTCGACCTCCACCTGGGCCCGCGCCGCGGAGGTCCAGCCGAGGCCGGCGACGGCGACGAAGGCGAGGCACAGGGCGGCGAAGAGGGGGCGCAAGCGCATGCCGAAGCGCATCTGGGTCTTCTCTGGTCCGCCGGGCGGGCGGCGACTAAAGCCGAAATCCTCATCGGGCGCACGCCTGCTTGGCGTTGAAGGTCACGATCAGCTCGCGCCAGCTCGTATAGTGCTGCGGATTGAGTTCGGTGTAGGGCGCGCCCCGGCCCACCGCCGACAGCGCCCGCTGGGACGCGGCGATCAGGATCGGGTCGCCCGAGGACTGGATGTCGCGCTGGTCGGGCAGTTCGGGCGGCGCGGCCAGCCAGCCCTGCGGCGTCAGGCGCATGCGCACCTTCACGTTCACCCCCGCCGCCCCCCTCGACCTGGCAGTTGGGGTTCCACAGCTTCTCGAGCTTGGAGCGCAGGGCGTCGATCTCGCTGGCCGACATGGTGTTGTCGCTGCCGTGGCCCTCCTGCGCCTGGACATCCGCGCGCGGCCGGTTGGCGCCGGGCTTGCCCGAGGTCGCCTGGGTCGAGGGCTTCTGCTTGGCGGTGGAGACGCTGGCCAGGAGGGCGTCGAGATCGAGGCCCGGCTTGGCCGGCTTGGCCTTCGAGGTGGCGGCGGGCGCTGGCTTCAGGGCGGGGGCCGGCGTCGCCTCGTGCGGCTTGGCCTTGGCCGGGGCGGGCTTGGGCGCGCTCGGCGGAGCGGCCGGCGCGGGCGGGGGCCGGGGAGATCGGTGCCGGCTCCGGCGGCGCCTCGGGCGTCGGCTCCTCCGCCTCGGCCGGCGCCGGTTCGGGGGCCTTGACCGCAGGGGCCAGGGCCGCGGGCGGGCCGGAGGTGACCAGGGTGACCGGCACCACCTCGCCCAGCTTCAGCGGCTTGGACAGCCACGGCCAGGCGATCAGGGCCGCGGCGATGATCCCCGCGTGCGCCAGGGCCGAGGCGGCGAAGGCCGGGGAGAGGTTGGTTCGCCGGCGGGCCATCGGGCGCCTAGGGCGTCGCCGGCCGCAGCGGCGTGCGGCCGCGGTCGTCGGGCTTGGGGCCGGACGAGGGGCCGCCCGTGTCGGTGACTAGGCCGATGTGGCTGAAGCCGGACGTCGACAGGCCGGCCATCACCCGCGCCACGATCTCATAGGGCGCCTTGCCGTCGGCCCGGACATAGACCGGCTTGTCGTAGCCGGCGTTGGACAGGGCCCGCATCCGCGGCGCGAGGTCGCCGAACGGCGTCTCCTTGTCCTGCAGGTAGATCGAGCCGTTCGCCCGGATGGTGACGGTCAGGGGCTCGGTCTGGCTGTTCAGGGCGCCCGCCTCGGTCTTGGGCAGGTCCACCGGCACCCCGGCGGTCAGCAGCGGCGCGGAGACCATGAAGATGATCAGCAGCACCAGCATCACGTCGACCAGCGGGGTGACGTTGATCTCGGCCAGGGCCGCGCGGCGGCCACGCCGGCGTCGGCTGCGCCGCCCGGCGGCGAAGGCGTCGTGCACCGACAGCGCCATGCCCTAGGCTCCGGTCCCGCCCGACAGCCGCCGCCCCACGGCGGTGGCGAGGTCGTCGGCGAAGCTCTCCAGCCGCGCCGAGAACTTGGCCGCGTCGGTCGAGAACTTGTTGTAGAAGATGTAGGCCGGGATGGCGGCGGGCCAGGCCCATGGCGGTGGCGAACAGCGCCTCGGCGATCGAGGGCGCCACGACCGACAGGTTGGTGTTGCGCTGCAGGGCGATCGACTGGAAGGCGTGCATGATGCCCCAGACGGTGCCGAACAGCCCCACGAACGGCGAGGCGGTGGCCACGATGGCCAGGGAGCCCAGGCCGTCCTCCACCCTCTGGCTCTCGCGCGCGATGATGGAGTCCAGCACCCGGTCGATGCGGGCGAGCAGCAGGGCCGTGGCCTCGCCCCCCGTCCCGCCGCGTCCGCGCGACTCGCGCCATTCGCGCAGGGCCGCCTGCAGCATCCGCGGCAGGGCGTGGCGGGGCCCGCTCGCCGGCGCTAGAGGCGATCTCCTCCAGCGGCTTGCCGGAGCTGACCGCGTCCTCGAACTGGTCGGCGTAGCGGTTCAGCGCCCCGATCCGGAACAGCTTGTCGAAGATCACCGTCCACGACCAGATCGAGGCGATGGCGAGGCCGACCAGCACGGCCTTGACCACCCAGTCGGCCGCATGAACACCGCCAGGGCCGAGAAAGTCGTTCGCGCCCAAGGCGTTGGCGGAAATGATCTCCATCTCGTCGGGGCCTCGCTTGCTGGATGACGTCGGATTTGGCCCGACGCTGGGGTGAAACTATGGCGCGGGCGCAGCCGCATCCAGCGCCAGGGCGTGCAAGATGTCGGCCGGGGGCCTGACCGGCCTGCCGTCCAGGCGGATGCAGACCACTTCGACGCCAGCCGAGGCGATCTCCTCGGGAACGCCGTCCCTGTCCCGCTCGATCCGCTGGCGGATGTGCACGCGCGCGCCCCGCAGCCGGCCATAGGCGGTGCGCACCACAAGCGCGTCGTCCACCCGCGCCGGCCGCACGAAGTCGACCTCCATCCGACGGACCACGAACACCAGGGGCTCGGGCCGCGCGCGCAGCTCGGTATGGCTGACCCCGCTCAGCCGCAGGAAGTCAGACCGCCCCCGCTCGAAATAGCGCAGGGTAGTTGGCGTGGTAGACCACTCCGGTGAAGTCGGTGTCCTCGTAATAGACCCGCACCGGCAACAGGTGCTCGCCGTCCACGATGACGCCGGCGGAGGGCTGCGGGCTCACGGCTCCTCCTCGAACAGTCCCGGCTGGGCGGCCTTGGGCTGGGGCGGGGGCGTCAGGCCGAGGTGGGCATAGGCCTTGGCGCAGGCGACGCGGCCGCGGGGAGTGCGCTGGATGAAGCCCTGCTGCAGCAGGAACGGCTCGATCACATCCTCCACCGCGTCGCGCGCCTCGGCGATGGCGTAGGACAGGGTGTCCGCGCCGGCCGGGCCGCCGGAATAGTTGTCGATCAGGGCGCGCAGGTAGCGGCGGTCCAGGGCGTCCAGCCCCGCCTCGTCCACCTCCAGCCTGGCCAGGGCCCGCGCGGCCGAGCCGCGGTCGATCACCGCCTCGCCCGCCGATCCGGCGAAGTCGCGCACTCTGCGCAAAAGGCGGCCGGCCACCCGCGGCGTGCCCCGGGCGCGGGCGGCGATCTCCTCGGCCCCCTCCGGCGACAGGGCCGCGCCCATCTTGCGCGCCGCCTGGGTCAGCACCTGCTTCAGCTCGGCGGGCGTGTAGAAGTTCAGCCGCAGGGGAATGCCGAACCGGTCGCGCAGGGGCGTGGCCAGCAGGCCCGCGCGGGTGGTGGCCGCCACCAGGGTGAAGGGGGCGAGGTCGATGCGGATCGAGCGCGCCGACGGCCCCTCGCCGATTGATCAGGTCCAGCACGTGGTCCTCCATCGCCGGATAGAGGATCTCCTCCACGGCCGGCGCCAGGCGGTGGATCTCGTCGATGAACAGGACGTCGCGGGGCTCGAGGTTGGTCAGTATGGCCGCCAGGTCTCCCGCCTTGGCCAGGACCGGGCCGGAGGTGGCGCGGAAGCCGACGCCGAGCTCACGCGCCACGATCTGGGCCAGGGGTGGTCTTGCCGAGGCCGGGCGGGCCGAACAGCAGCACGTGGTCCAGCGCCTCGCCCCGGCCGCGGGCGGCGTCGATGAACACCTTGAGGTTGGCCTTGGACTGCTCCTGGCCGACGAACTCGGCCAGGGTCTGGGGCCGCAGCGCCTTGTCGGTCGGCTCGAACGCCGCCGGCTCGCCGGAGACCAGGCGGGTCATGGCGCGCCTCCCTTCCCCCTGGAAGGGGGGAAGGGTCGGGGATGGGGGTGGAGGCGCTTCCGGAAGAAGCTCGGCGACGAAACCGCCGACGCGGCTAGCCACGCCAGCAGAGGCGCGGACAGAGCGCCACCCCCGCCCCTGCCCCTCCCCCCTCCAGGGGGAGGGGAACGCCTGGCTTCCCCTCATCGGCCGAGCTCCTGCAAGGCGGCCTTGATCAGGGCGGGGCTGTCGGCGTCCTCGCCCAGGCGCAGCACGGCCTGCTCGACCGTACGGCGCGCCGCCGGCTCGGCGACGCCGAGGCCCATCAGGGCCGCGACAGCCTCGCCCGCGGCGGTGGGCCGCGCGGGCTCGGCGGGGGGCCGCGGGCGGCGCCGGCGTGGAAGGCGGCGACGGGCCCATCGGTGATCGGCTTGTCCTTCAGCTCGGTGACGATGCGCTGGGCGAGCTTGGGGCCCACCCCCTGGGCGCGGCCGACCAAAGCCTTGTCCTCGCGCGCCACCGCCCCGGCCAGCTCGGCGGGCGGCAGAACGTCGAGCACCGCCAGGGCGGCCTTGGGCCCCACCCCCTGCACGCCCTGCAGCAGCACGAAGGCGCGGCGCTCCTCACGGGTCGAAAAGCCGTAGAGGCGCACGCCCGCCTGCTCGGTGGACTGGGTCTCGACGTGCACCACCGCCTCGTCCCCGACGGCGGGCAGGCGCGACAGGGTCCGCGCGCCGCAGCGCACGACATAGCCGACCCCGCCGACGTCGATCAGGGCGTCCTCCTCGCCGACCTCGGCCACCACGCCCCTGAGCCGGCCGATCATGCGGCGCTTCCGTAGGCGCGCATCTTGCGGGCGTGGGCGTGGGCGATGGCCACGGCCAGGGCGTCGGCGGCGTCGGCGCTGACCCCCTTCGCCGCCGGCAGGATGCGGGCGACCATGAAGGCCACCTGCGCCTTGTCGGCCGATCCGGTGCCGACCAGCGACTTCTTGACCACGGTGGCGGCGTATTCGGCCACGGTCAGCCCGGCGCGGGCGGGGGCCAGCATGGCGGCGGCGCGGGCGTGGCCGAGCTTCAGGGTCGAGGCGCCGTTGGCGGTGACGAAGGTCTCCTCGATGGCCGCCTCGTGCGGCGCGTGCGCGGCCACCACCTCGGCCACCGCCTGGAACACGGCCAGCAGGCGGTCGGACAGGGCCAGGGCCGCGTCGGGGCGCGATCACTCCGTGGGCCACGTGCACGATGCGCGCGCCGTCGACCGAGACCACGCCCCAGCCGGTGCGGCGCAGGCCCGGGTCGAGGCCGAGGATGCGAATCGCGTTCATCATGCGTTCCCGAGCATCGCCGTTCGCGACGCGTTCCGAAAGCCTCAGCAAAAGGGTTGACGCGAGATTAACCGCGATGCGCCGGCGGTTCAGGCCAGGAGCAGGTCCGACAGCCGCCGCGTCACCTCGTCCGCGTCGATCCGCACGCAGACCTCGGCGTTGTGCGGCCCGTCGCGGCGGACCAGCCGGCCCTGCCGGTCGGGGTCCAGCGCCACGCAGGCCGGCTCGAACCCGAACAGCTCCGGCCAGAGTGCCGCCGAGGCCGCCACCGCGTCGTGCGGGCGGCAGCCGTCCCCGCCCCAGGTGGAGGCGTGCAGGTCCATGTAGGGGCCGACGGCGCGGCACAGGCGCTGGGTCAGGGCGAACTCGGTCACCCTCGCCGCCGCCTCGAACGCCGCGCGGGGCAGCATCACCTGGGAAGTGGCGTCCAGCGGCACCAGGCGCGGGCGCACCCCGGTCATCAGCACCCGGTGCATGGCCTCCGGGTCGCTCCAGGTGTTGAAGTCGGCGCCGCCGAGCCCCTGGCCCTCGACCTCGAAGGCGCCGGCCATCACGGTGGGCGACCAGCCGCGGAAGGCCTTGGGGTCTTCCAGGAGGGCGCGGGCGAGGTTGGTCAGGGGTCCGAGGAACAGGCCGCCGACGTGCTGGGCGCGCGGCGTGGGCGATGACGCCGAGGCCGTGCGGGCGCTCCAGCGGCGGGAAGCGGTGGCGCGAGGAGCCGCCCTCGCCGTTCATGCCGTCCAGGCCGTGGCCGGGGCGGCGGCTCTGGGCCGGGCGGCCGGCGAGGCCATGGTCGGCGCCGACATAGATGCTGGTCCCGCGCCGGCCGAGCGCCAGCACCCAGCGGGCGTTGGACGCGGCCTGGTCCACCCAGGTGTTGCCGAACACCGAGCTGACCGAGACGATCTCGACGTCGGCCCGCGCCAGGGCGGCGAGCGCCAGGGCGTCGTCGACGCCGCCGTCGGTGTCCACATGCAGGCGCAAAGGCATGGCCGAGGCTTACACCAACGGCGAAGCTCTGCGCAGGGGGCGGCTCAGCCGGCCAGGCGCGCCATTTCGTCCTCGGCGATCTCGTAGTTGCCGTAGACGTTCTGCACGTCGTCGTCGTCGTCCAGGGCGTCGAGCAGCTTCATCAGGCCCGCGGCGGCCTCGCCGGCGATCGGGGTGGTGCTCTTGGGCCGCCAGACGATCCCCGTCGACTTGGCGGCGCCCAGGGTCTTCTCCAGCGCCTCGGCCACCTCCGAGAGATCCTCGAAGGCGGTGTAGATGGTGTGGCCGTCCTCGTCGGACTCCACGTCCTCGGCGCCCGCCTCGATGGCCGCCTCCATGACCTTGTCCTCGGAGCCGGCGGAGGGCGGATAGGTGATCTGGCCCCACCCGGTCGAACATGAAGGCGACGGTGTTGGATTCGCCGAGGTTGCCGCCGTTCTTGCCGAAGATGGTCCGCACGTTGGCCGCGGCGCGGTTCCTGTTGTCCGTCAGCACCTCGACGATCAGGCCGACGCCCCCGGGGCCGAAGCCCTCGTAGCGGATCTCCTCCATCAGGTCGGCCTCGCCGCCCGGCGGCCTTCTTGATCGCCCGGTCGATGTTGTCCTTGGGCATGGACTCGGCCTTGGCGTTGGCGATCGCCAGCCGCAGCCGCGCATTGGCCGAGGGATCGGGCACGCCGGTCTTGGCCGCCAGGGTGATGTCGCGCGACAGCTTGGAGAACAGCTTGGAGCGCGTCTTGTCCTGCCGCTCCTTGCGGAACTGGATGTTCTTGAACTTTGAGTGTCCGGCCATGGTCGGTGTTCGCTTCGCGCCCAGACGGCGCAGGTCGCGGGCTTCTAGCGCTCCAGAGGCCTCCGCGCCAGCTAGGGCAGGGGCTCCAGGTGCGCGTCGATCCGTCCGCATACGCCCTGCGCCATCCGGAACACCGCGTCCTGCGGCGGCCAGGGCTCCAGCCACAGGTGCTCGTGCGGCGCGCGCACATAGAGGTGCCGCAGCAGCTTTCCCGAGCCGCCGTGGGAGACCACGACGCGCAGGCGCCCATCGCGCTCGTCGATGTCGGCCAGCCAGGAGGTCAGCCGCGCGGTGACGGCGGCGCGGTCCTCGCCGCCGGGCGCCTCGAATATGCGGTCCGCGCGATCCATGATCCCGGGGGTGGCGCGCCTCGACCTCGGGCCAGGTCAGGCCCTCCCAGTCGCCCAAGTGGACCTCGGCCAGCCGCTCGTCGGCGGCGATGTCGCAGTCGAGGCCCGCCGCCTCGCGGATGATCTCGGCCGTGCGCACCGTGCGCCCGAGCGGGCTGGCGATCAGCACCACGGCGGCGGGGTCGAGGCCGGCGTCCTTCAGCACGCGCCCCATGCGCCGCGCCTGCTCCACGCCCAGCGCCGTCAGCGGCGAGTCGCGGCGGCCCTGCAGGCGGTGCTCGACGTTGAATTCGGTCTGGCCGTGACGGGTCAGGAAGATCATCCGCGGCGGTTAGCCGAGCCGCCCGCGGCGCGCAACGGCGCCTGCGCTGGATCAAGGCGGAACCGCCGGCCTCGCGGCAGGTTCAAGGACCGTCGCGCGGAGACCGGACCATGAGCGAGCACCAGGAACACGTCGTCCATGAGGAGGCGGACGGTCCCGAGATCGTCCACTGGTATCCCTCGCGCCATTCCGCCCTGCACCTGACCGGCGCGCGGGCGGTGGGGGTGCGCGTCACCGGCGCCTCGGCGCTGGCGACCCTGGCGATCGGCAGCCTCGCCGTCGGCGCCCTGGCCATCGGCGCCGTCGCCATCGGCCGGCTGGTCATCGGCGACGCGCGGGTGCGCCGCCTCAGGGTCGACGAGCTGGTGCTCGGCAAGGTCAGCCGGCTCTGACGGAAGCGGGCCCTCAGCCCTTTCCTATCCCGCGCTCCCCGGCGAAGGCCGGGGTCGAGGGCGGCCGGCCAGCCTCCGGAAGCCTTCGCGATTCGGCCTGCTCGCCTGGGTCCCGGCCTTCGCCGGGACGATCGGAGTTATTGGGCGGGGATGGCCGGCTCCAGCGTCGGCACGGCGCGGATCAGGCGGCCGCCGATGCGGATCGGCTCCACGCGGCGGGCGAGGCCCGTGGCGGGGTTGGTCTCCACGAACACGCCGCAGACGGTGGCCTCGCCCTCGGCCGGCTTGTGGCGGGCCTGGGAGATGCGGGTGGTGAAACGGCGCAGGGGCTCGGCCTTGTCGTTGCCGATCACGCTGTCGTAGTCGGCGCAGGCGCCCGCGTCGGTCTGGAACGCCGTGCCGCCGGGCAGGACCTGGGCGTCGGCCGTGGGCACGTGCGAGTGGCTGCCGACCACGAGGCTGGGTGGCGAGCTTGCTGATGAGAGCGGTCATTGTGTATCTCCTGAACAGAGGTTGGTGTGAACGCGGTGTGATTTGGAGATACAAAAACTGTTCAGCGAATACACGTTAAGTCTCATTCATGACTTGGATTTAAATAAATGAATGTTCATTTAGATTATTACATCCCGTTCATTATCGGTTGGATCCGGGTCAAGGAGCCCGGCGACATGATGGGCGGTAATGCCCGTGGGGAGGACGCCATGATCCGATTCGCCAAGACCTGCGCCGTGGCGGCCGCGCTGGCGGCCATGGTCTCCGCCGCCCGGGCCCAGGAGCCGTCCCTGCATCGCGGCGAGATGCTGGCGCGGGTGAACTGCGCGACCTGCCACGCCGTCGGCGCGACGGGCGACAGCCCCTACCCCGGCGCCCCGCCGTTCCGCGAGCTCGGCCAGCGCTATCCGCTGGACGACCTGCAGGAGGCGCTGGCCGAGGGGATCATCAGCGGCCACCCGGCCATGCCGGAGCTGCGCTTCTCCGCCGACGACGTGAAGGCCCTGATCGGCTACCTCAAGAGCATCCAGACCCACACCCAGGCCGCCGCGCCCGGGCCGAGGGGCGGCTAGGGCAGGCTGAACACCACCGCCGCCCAGCCGAGGTGACCGGCGAAGCACAGCCACGCCAGCGACGGGGCGAGCAGCACCGCCGCCGGCCGCGAGACCCCCCGCGGCCTTCCAGGCGCGGCGGATCGCCCAGCGCCAGGGTCAGCACGTATGGCGACAGCGCTGACCGCCGTGGTCCAGAACAGCGCCCCGACCGGATAGAGCAGGCCCCAGACGATCAGCGCCGTGACCCAACCGCGCCGCGGCCGGCCCGCCGGCCCCGGCGTCCACGCCCGCCAGCGCGCCAGGCCCCAGAGGCGTAGAGGACCGTTCCACATCGCCCCGACCACCCAGCCGGGCGGCGCCAGGGGCGCGGCGGCGTAGTTAGGGTCCTTCATCGCGCCGAAGGTGAAGATCAGGCCGTTCTCCACCAGGGTCGCGGCCAGAGGCAGGAGGGCGCTCCACAACGCGCCCGACCAGTCGGGGCTGTTCCACGGGCGGGTCAAGGCGGGCTGGGTCACCGGGCGAGCTTATCCCCGGGCGCCCGCGCCGCGCCACTTGCAGAAACGCGGCCGGCGCGCGCATTCCGCCGCGCATGACCGATTATCTCCGCGCCTCCGACGCCGCGCTCGAAGCGGCTGAAGACGCTGCACCCCAAGAAGATCGACCTGTCTCTGGACCGCATCGCCCGCGTGCTGGACGCGCTCGGCCGGCCGCAGGACCGCCTGCCGCCGATCGTCCACGTGGCCGGCACCAACGGCAAGGGCTCCACCGTCGCCTTCGTGCGCGCCATGGCCGAGGCGGCGGGGCTGAAAGGCGCATGTCTACACCTCCCCGCACCTGGTCCGCTTTGTCGAGCGCATCCGCCTGGCCGGCGACCTGATCACCGACGCGCATCTGGCCGAGGTGCTGGCCCGGGTGGAGGCGGCCAACGCCGGCCAGGAGATCACCTTCTTCGAGATCACCGCCGCGGCCGCCTTTCTGGCCATGGCCGAGACCCCGGCCGACATCGCGGTGATTCGAGGTGGGCCTCGGCGGCCGGTTCGACGCCACAACGTGATCCCGCCCGCCCGCCGTCGCGGCCATCGCGCCGGTGGACTACGACCACAAGGAGTTCCTGGGCGACGACCTCGGCCGCATCGCCTGGGAGAAGGCCGGCATATTGAAGTCAGGCGTTCCCGGCGTGATCGCCCGCCAGCGGCCCGAGGCGCTGGACGCCATCGAGGCGGAGGCTGAGCGGGTCGGCGCGCCGCTTTCCGAGGCCGGCCGCGACTTCGACGCCTTCATGCAGGGCGGGCGGATGGTGTTCCAGGACGGCGAGCGGCCTGCTCGACCTGCCGCCGCCGAGCCTGTTCGGCGCGCACCAGGTGGACAACGCCGGCCTGGGCGGTCGCGGCGGTGCTGGCGTTGGGCGATCCGCGCATCGACGAGGGCGGCCATCGCCGCCGGGGTGGCGGGCGCGGTGTGGCCCGCGCGGATGCAGCGGCTGACCAGGGGGGCCGTTCGGCGAGGCGGCCGCGGCGCGCGGCTGCGACCTCTGGCTCGACGGCGGCCACAACCCGCACGGGGGCGCGGCGATGGCGGCGGCGCTGGCGGCCATGTCGGTGCGCGACGGCCGGCGGTGAGCCTGGTGGTCGGCATGCTGGCCAACAAGGGACGCCGCCGGCTGGTTCGAGGCCTTCCGCGAGCTGAGGCCGCGCATCTTCACCGTCCAGGCCGAGGCGGACGCCGCCGCCTCGGGCGAGGCTCTGGCCGCTGGCGGCCAGCGCCGCCGGGCTGGAGGCCGCAGCCTGCGGCGACGTCATGGACGGCTTCCGCCACGCCCTCGCCCAGGACGGCCCCGCCCCGCACCTGTGCATCTGCGGCACGCTCTACATGTGCGGCGAGGTGCTGGCGGCCTCGCCGGAGACCTGGCCGCGGTAGACTCCCTTCCCCCTGGAGGGGGGAAGGGCCGGGGATGGGGGTGGAGACGGTTCCGGAAAGGGCGGGCGAGGCGGCGCAGCCGCGCGAAGGCACCGACGCAGCGACGCCGATAGGGCGCCACCCCCTCCCTGCCCCTCCCCCCTCCAGGGGGAGGGATTAAGCCGTCGCCTTCTCCAGCAGACCGCGCTCGTGGAGCAGCTCGGCGATCTGGATGGCGTTCAGGGCCGCGCCTTTGCGCAGGTTGTCGCCCACGACCCACATGTTGATGCCGTAGGGCACCGTCGGGTCGTTCCTGATGCGGGAGACATAGACCGGAAACTCGCCCTGGATCTCCTTGGGCGTGACGTAGCCGGTCTCGTCGCGGCGATCGACCACGATGATCCCCGGCGCCTCGCGCAGCACCTCGCGGGCGTCGTCCTCGTCCAGCGGGCGCTCGAACTCGACGTTCACGGCCTCCGAGTGCCCGATCATCACCGGCACCCGCACGCAGGTGACGGTCAGCTTGATCGCCGGATCGAGCATCTTGTGGGTCTCGTTCCACATCTTGGCCTCTTCGTCGGTGTAGCCGTCGTCCTTGAAGGCGCCGATGAAGGGGATGACGTTGAAGGCGATCTGCTTGGGGAACTTCTTGGGCTCGGGCGGGCCGAGGACGAACACGCCCTTGGTCTGGTCCCAGAGCTCGTCCATGCCTTCCTTGCCCGCGCCGGAGACCGACTGGTAGGTCGAGACCACCACCCGCTTGATCGTCGCCGCGTCATGCAGCGGCTTCAGCGCGACCACAAGCTGGATGGTCGAGCAGTTCGGGTTGGCGATGATGTTCTTCTTGCGGAAGCCCTCGACTGCGTCCGGGTTCACCTCGGGCACCACCAGCGGCACGTCCGGGTCCATCCGCCAGGCGGAGGAGTTGTCGATCACCACCGGGCCGGCCTTGCCGATCTTCGGCGACCACTCCTTGGACACCGCCCCGCCAGCCGACATCAGCACGATGTCGACCTTGGAGAAGTCGAACTGGTCCAGCGCGTGGCACTTGATGATCTTCTCGCCGAAGGAGACTTCGCGGCCGATGGATTTGCGCGAGGCCACGGCGAAAATCTCGTCCACGGGGAAGTTCACTTCCTCGAGGATGTTCAGCATCTCGCGGCCCACGTTGCCCGTGGCGCCGACGACGGCCACCCGGTAACCCATCGGAAATCTCCTGTTCGAAAGGGCGCGAGCGTTACGCCTTCACGCCCGCGTGTGCAAGCTGGGGAGCCGGCTAGGCCTTCGCCAGGGCCGCGATCACCGCGTCGCCCATTTCAGCCGTGGACGCCTGGCCGCCGATGTCGCGGGTGCGCACGCCGGCGTCCAGCGTCGCCCTGACCGCGGCGTTCAGCCGCTCGTCGAGGTCCGGGCGGCCGAGCGACCACCGCAGCGCCATGCCGAACGACAGGATGGCGGCCAGGGGGTTGGCCCAGCCCTTGCCGGCGATGTCGGGCGCCGAGCCGTGCACGGGCTCGTAGAGGCCCGGCTTGCCCGGATAGGACAGGGCGGCCGACGGCAGCATGCCCAGCGAGCCGGTCAGCATCGAGGCCTCGTCCGACAGGATGTCGCCGAACAGGTTGTCGGTCAGGATCAAGTCGAACGACTTGGGCGCGCGCACCAGCTGCATCGCCGCGTTGTCGGCCAGCATGTGCTCAAGCTCGACATCGGCGAAGTCCCTGGCGTGGAGCTTGGTCACCACGTCGCGCCAGAGCACGCCGGTCTCCATCACGTTGGACTTCTCGCAGGAGGTCACTTTGTTGCGCCGGCCGCGGGCCAGGTCGAAGGCGACGCGGGCGACCCGCTCGATCTCGCCTTCCGTGTAGACCTGGGTGTCGACGCCCCGGCGCGAGCCGTCGGGGAGGGTCTCGATCCCCCGCGGCTGGCCGAAGTAGACGCCGCTCGTCAGTTCACGGACGATCAGGATGTCCAGCCCCGCCACGATCTCCCGTTTCAGGGTCGAGGCGTCGGCCAGGGCCTCGAAGCACAGGGCCGGGCGCAGGTTGGCGAAGGCGTCCATGGCCTTCCGTAGACGGAGCAACCCCGCCTCCGGCCGCCTGTCGCGCGGGGCCGAGGCCCACTGCGGCCCGCCGACCGCGCCCATCAGCACCGCGTCCGACGCCAGGGCCGCGGCCTCCGCCTCCTCGGTCAGGGGCGCGCCGTGGCGGTCGAAGCTGGCGCCGCCGAAGTCGCGCTCGGCGATGTCCAGGTGGAAGTTTCCGTGGGCGGTCATCCAGGCGGCGACCTTGCGCACCTCGGCGATGACTTCCGGGCCGATCCCGTCGCCGGGCAGCAGGAGCAGGCTTGGCATGTGGATGGTCTCTCAGGCTGGCCGGCTGGCCGACACGTCGTAGCGGTTCATGCGCCGGTCGCTCATGCCGAGCGCCTCGCGGTCGTCGCGCCACCGCACGAAATGCGGGGCGGCGTGGTGGGCGTTAAGGGCGGCCTCGTCGCGCCACACCTCGAAGATGTGGATCAGGCCGGGGTCGGACAGGTCCTCGGCGTAGGTGTAGGCGAGGCAGCCGTCCTCGGCGCCGGACAGGCGGATCATCTCGATCATGCGCGGGCGCGAGACGTCGAGCCTGTCGACCGCGAACCGCACCGTGCCGGCCAGGAGCACGCTCACTGGAGCACGCTCACTGGGCCAGCTCCAGCCAGGGCGTGGCGAGCGCCTGCTTCTCCTCGTAGGTGTCGATCTGGCGGCCGCGCTGCAGGGTCTCGCCGATCGAATCCAGCCCCTTCAGCAGCTTCTCCTTGCGGCCGGGGTGGATGTCGAAATGGAAGGCCTTGCCGGACGGCGAGGTCACCGTCTGGCTCTCCAGGTCCACCGTGAACAGGTGGTTGCCGCCGCGGGCCTCCTCCATCAGGGCGTGGACCTGGTCGGCCGGCAGCACCACGGGCAGCAGGCCGTTCTCGAAGCAGTTGTTGTAGAAGATGTCGCCGTAGGACGAGGCGATCACCGCCCGGATCCCGTAGTCGAGCAGGGCCCACGGCGCATGCTCGCGCGAGGAGCCGCAGCCGAAGTTGTCGCCGCAGACCAGGATCTGCGTTCCCTGGTAGGCCGGCTGGTTCAGCACGAAGTCCGGCTTCTCGCGCCCCTCCATGTCGAAACGGAAGTCGTACAGCAGGCCCTTGCCCAGGCCCTTGCGCTCCACCGTCTTCAGGAACTGCTTGGGGATCAGCTGGTCGGTGTCGAGGTTGGCGATCGGCAGCGGCGCGGCCCGGCCTTCGACGCGGATGAAGGGTTGCATGCGTTATGACCTCAGGAGAGCCAAGCCGGAATAGAGCGGAAAGGCGCCGTCGTCACTGACCAGGACGAGGTTTTCGACCATGGCCTGGCAGATCAGGAGGCGGTCGAATGGATCGCGATGATGCAGCGGCAGGTCACGCAGGAGGGCCGCGTGCTCCGGCTCCAGCGGCAGCCAGTTCATCCCGGCCTCGGCCACCGAGCGTCGGAAACCTTCCGCCGGCGCCGCGTCGATCGCCGGCGGAAGTGGGAGCTTGCCGAGGTTGCGTTTGATGCAGGCCTCCGCCACGCTGACCACGCTGAGATAGAGCTCGGCGGCAGGGTCGGAGAGGATGGCGTCGGTCCGCGAGCTTCGGCGAGCCGACGAGTCCGCGATCCTCAGGAACACGTGGGTGTCGAGCAGATAGCGCCCGTTCACTTCGGCTCGCCATCCTCAGGGAAGACCGGCCCATTCTCCCACAGCGCGATCTCCTCCGGATCCGTCCGAAGCAGCTCGACGAGATTGTCGGGGGCCTTCCAGCCGTACCGGTCCCAGAATCCGAAGCGGCGCAGCGGCTTCTCCGGCTCGGGCTGAATGGCGACGAGCCGCGCCTGCGGCTTGCCGTTCTTGGCGATGACGATCTCCTCGCCGGCCTTGGCTTCCTCCACCAGGGCCGAGAGGTTGGTCTTCGCCTCGTAGAGGTTGACCTGCTTCATGCGACCTAGATGCGCGCCCTGACCAGATTGGTCAAGTTGATCTAAGGAACTCCCGCACGTCGGCGATGCGGCCGGCGACGGCGGCCGCGGCGGCCATGGCGGGGCTCATCAGGTGGGTGCGGCCGCCACGGCCCTGGCGGCCTTCGAAGTTGCGGTTGGAGGTGGAGGCGCAGCGCTCGCCCGGCTTCAGGCGGTCGGGGTTCATGCCCAGGCACATGGAGCAGCCCGGCTCGCGCCAGTCGAAGCCGGCGTCGATGAACACCTTGTCCAGCCCCTCGGCCTCGGCCTGTTCGCGCACCAGGCCCGAGCCCGGCACGGCCATGGCGCTGACGTGGGCGGCGACGCGGCGGCCCTTGAGGATGGCGGCGGCCTCGCGCAGGTCCTCGATGCGGCTGTTGGTGCACGAGCCGATGAACACCCGGTCGATCCGCGCCTCGGCGATCGGCTGGCCGGCCACCAGGCCCATGTAGTCGAGCGCCCGGGCGGCGGAAGCGCGCTTGTCCTCGCTGGCGAAGCTTTCGGGCGTGGGCACGGCGCCGTCGATGGAGAGCACGTCCTCGGGGCTGGTGCCCCAGGTCACCTGCGGGGCCAGGGCGGAGACGTCGATCACCACCTCGCGGTCGAACACCGCGTCGGGGTCGGAGAAGAAGCTCTTCCAGTAGGACAGGGCCATCTCCCAGGCGGCGCCCTTGGGCGCGGCCGGGCGGCCCATCAGATAGGCGTAGGTGGTCTCGTCCGGCGCCACCAGGCCCGCCCGCGCGCCGGCCTCGATGGTCAGGTTGCAGAGGGTCATGCGCCCTTCCATCGACAGGGCCTCGATGGCCTCGCCGGCGTATTCGATGACGCAGCCGGTGCCGCCGGCGGTGCCGATCCTGCCGATCAGGGCCAGGGCGTAGTCCTTGGGCCCGACGCCCGGCTGTGGCGTCCCGTCGAAGCGCACGCGCATGTTCTTCGACCTGCGCTGGCGCAGGGTCTGGGTGGCCAGGACGTGCTCGACCTCGGAGGTGCCGATGCCGTGCGCCAGGGCCCCGAAGGCGCCGTGGGTCGAGGTGTGGCTGTCGCCGCAGACGATGGTCATGCCCGGCTGGGTGCGGCCCTGCTCGGGCCCCACCACATGGACGATGCCGTTACGGATGTCGCCCATCGGGAAGAACTCGATGCCGGCCTCGGCGACGTTCCTGCCCAGGGTCTGCAGCTGCAGGCGCGCCTCGAGGTCCGCCACGGCGTCGACGCCGAGCGCCTGACCCTCGGTCGGCACGTTGTGGTCGGCCACGGCGAGGGTGCGGTCCGGCCGGCGCACGCGGCGATGGGCTTCGCGAAGGCCGGCGAAGGCCTGGGGCGTGGTCACCTCGTGGATCAGGTGCAGGTCGATGTAGAGGATCGTCTCCTCGCCGTCGGTGCCGACGACGTGGGCGTCCCAAATCTTGTCATACAGGGTTTTGCCGGACATGCCGGGCGATGTATGCGGCTGGGACGGGCGCGTCCAGTGCGGGCGCGCGGCCAAGGAGGCTTCGATGGCCGATCAGGACCGATCTCCCCCCTACGCCGGCGGCTGCCTGTGCGGCCAGGTGCGCTATGTGGCCACGGCCGAGAGCCTGAACACCCGCGTCTGCCACTGCAGGATCTGCCAGAAGGCGGCCGGCTCGCCGTTCTTCGCCCGCGCGATGTTCCGAAGGAGTCCGTGGCGATCACCGGCCGCACGCAGCGGTATCGCTCCTCCGAGCGGCTGTGGCGGCATTTCTGCCCCGACTGCGGGACGCTGATGTTCGCCGAGCCGGTGGATCTGCCGGGCCGCGTGTCGGTGACCCTGGCGACGCTGGACGATCCGGACGCGATCCGGCCGACCGTGCACATCTGGACCTCGAGCAAGGTGGACTGGCTGGTGCTCGACGACGGCCTGCCCCAGCACGCCCAGGGCTTCCCCGCCCCCGCGCCGGCGGCCTGAACGGCCGGAGCCAGGCCCGGCCCGCGCCGACCACCGCATCTCTCGCCAATACAATCCTGTCATCCCGGCCGTACGCCCGCGAAGGCGGGCGGGAGAGCCGGGACCCATCCTCCGACGCCGCAGGATGGGTCCCGGATCGGCCTTGCGGCCGTCCGGGATGACAGGGGTTGGGGGCTATATCCTCGATTTGGAAAGTTTGACCTACCGGCCGCGGCGGCCCCAGACGGCGTCGCCGCGGGAGGCGTCCACCGCGACCATCACCGCGCCGTTGTCGCCGAGCGGCTGGCAGATCGCGCCCTCGACGCTGCGGTAGCCGCCGGTGCCCACCGCGACGCCGACCTCGCCGTGCGGCTTGTGCGCGACCTTGCCGTCGTCGCCGACGGCCTCCGGCCCGCAGGGGCCCATCCGCACGCGGTCGTCCGTCGGATCGCTGAAGCGCGGGCGGCCGATGGGCGCGGGCGGCGGGTTGGAGGAGGCGTCGGGCGCCCCGGCGGCGGCGGCCGTGGCGATGGGCCCCTCAGCCCAGGCCGGGACGGCGAGGCTGCACAGGGCGGCGGCGAGAACCAGCGGCCGGACGCGACGCATGGGATAACCTCCACAGGGCACGCGGCAGCGTGATCCGCACCCGTGGCCAAATTGAGCCCGGAGGCCAAATTGAACCTGGGGGATCGTATAGCAGGGATTGGCATTCCAGCCACGACTGCTCGGCGGGGGTCTGCATGGTCAGGTCCTTTCCGCGACCAGCCGGGGGCGCGGCCGAACGGGCTCCGCGGCGGCGATAGGCGCCGCGGCGCGGACGCTGGTCCGTCCCCCGATCACCGCGGCAAGGCGCTCGGCCTGGGACCGGATGGCGGGCAGGGTCGCCGCCTCAAGGAACCGGCCCTGGGTCGGCGGGCCCAGCGCATAGAGCCGCCCGGCCGTCTCGCCCTGGGCGCCCAGCACGCCGAGATCCTCGCCGACGTGCAGGCCGAGGCCCAGCGGATCGGCCGCCGCCACCCCGCGGGCCAGGAGGTCCAGCAGCAGCGGATTGCGCGAGCGGAACGGGTCGCCCTCGGGCCCGGTGCAGTTGACGATGCGGCCGACCGCGAGCGCGCGCGGCCCGTCGGCGGCGCGCAGGGCGACGCGCGCGCCGGCGCCGTCCTTCAGCGGCTTGGCCTCGGCGACGCGGCCGCGGACGATCTCCAGCCGGTCGTCGGCCAGGGCGGCGTCCAGCGTCCGCGCCAGCTCCGGCGGCAGGCGGTGGCGCTCGGCGTTCCAGTAGGGGCGGAAGTGGCGCAGGAAGAACGCCCGCTCCTCGTCCGGCAGGGCGGCCCACAGGGCCTCGCCGGCGGCCTCGATCCCGGTGAACACGCCGGGGCGGACGGCGGCCTCGCCCTCGACGAAGCCGGCGGCGCTGAGCTTGGCGAAGGCCTCGCGCGCCGTGGTCGGATAGGGCGGGGCGAAGGCGGGCGCGGCGGCCCCGGCTTCGGCGTGGACGCGGGGCAGGAGGCCGTGCCCGGAGACCGCGACGATCCGGGTGTCCGGCCGCCGCCGCCACAGGGCCGCGGCCACGTCGGCGGCGGTCAGCCCCGTGCCCACCAGCAGCACGTCGCCGTCGGGGACGCCGCGCAGGGCGGAGTCGTCCCACGGATCGTCCTGGACGTGGGCCTCGACCGCGTCGCGGCCATGGAACAGCAAGGGGCGCGGCCGCGCCAGGCCGGTGGCCAGCACCAGGACGTCGGCCTCGACCCGCTCGCCGCCGGTCAGGCGCAGGCTCCAGCCGTCGCCGTCGCGGTCGGCGGCCAGGGCGCGGGCCTGGATGACGCGGGTGGAGCCGAGGCCCGGCGTGCGGCCGGCCAGGGTGCGCAGGCGGTGGTCGAGATAGTCGCCGAACAGGCGGCGCGGGGCGAAGTCGGCGTTGCTCCAGCCCTCGGGCCGGAAGCGGTAGACGTTCAGCCAGTCGCGGAAACCGGACGGGCAGGCGGCGTCGAGCGACAGGGCGCCGACGGGCGTCGCGGCCAGGTGATGCTCGTCCAGCCCACCCCAGGCGGTCCCCCGCCCGGGCCTGGGGTCGACCAGGACGACGTCGAACTGCGGACCCGGCCGCACGAGGGCCGAGGCCAGCAGAACGCCGCTGGCGCCGGCCCCGACAATGGCGACCCGAGGGATCGCGGAACGCGCCATGACTGCCTCCTGCATGATGCCGGAGACAGGCTAGGCTCAAATCCTATCGAGTCGATGGAGATTATCTAAGGTGCGGCCGGCCGTTTGCTGACGGCGTGCGGAGGCCGCCCTCGTCCTTCGAGGCTCGCTGCGCTCGCACCTCAGGATGAGGGCTACTGCAGACGGCGTCGCTGCTGAAGCTCAGTAGAAATCCTCATCCTGAGGAGCCGCGAAGCGGCGTCTCGAAGGACGAGGATTTCGGCCCCGCTAGGCTTCCGACGCGTCGTCCTTGGCGGCGACGTTGGTCTGGCGCTCGGCGATGCGGGCCGACTTGCCGCGGCGGTCGCGCAGGTAATAGAGCTTGGCGCGGCGGACGGCGCCGTGGCGCTTGACCTCGATCGAGTCGATGTTCGGCGACAGCAGCGGGAACACCCGCTCCACGCCCTCGCCGAAGGAGATCTTGCGCACCGTGAAGCTCTCGTTCACGCCCGACCCCTGGCGGGCGATGCAGACGCCCTCATAGGCCTGGACGCGCTCGCGCTCGCCCTCGCGGATCTTGACGTTCACCCGCAGGGTGTCGCCGGCGCGGAAGTCCGGGATGGCGCGCGCGCCGGTCAGGCGCTGGATCTCTTCGCGCTCGAGTTCCTTGATCACGTTCATCGTTCCGTCTCCCGACGCTCGTCTCGCCTGGCGAGATAGGCGGCCCAAAGGTCCGGGCGCCGCTCCCGCGTGATCTCTTCCCGCTGCCGCCGACGCCACCTGGCGATCTCGCCGTGGTGGCCCGACAACAGCACCTCCGGGATGTCCAGCCCCTCGAACGTCCGCGGCCTGGTGAACTGCGGATGCTCGAGGAGGTCATCCTCGAAACTCTCTTCGGCCAGGGAGGCGGCCTCGCCGAGCACGCCCGGCAGCAGCCTCACCACGGCCTCGATCGCCACCATCGCCGCGGCCTCGCCTCCGGCGAGCACCGCGTCGCCGACGGCGACCTCCTCGAACCCGCGGGCGTCGATCGCCCTCTGGTCCACCCCCTCGAACCGGCCGCACAGGACGATAAGTCCCGGCCCGCCGGCCCACGCCTTGGCCCGCGCCTGGGTCAGGGGCCTGCCCCGGGCGCTCATGACCAAAAGCGGCCGTCCCGCGCGCTCGACCGTGTCGACCGCAGCCGCGATGACGTCCGCCCTCATGACTTGTCCCGGACCGCCGCCCGCAGGGGTGTCGTCCAGGAAGCCGCGCTTATCGTTCGAAAATTCTCGGATGTCCACCGTTTCGAGCGACCAGAGCTCCCGTTCCCGCCAGGCGCTGCCGATCAGCGACACGCCCAGCGGCCCAGGGAAGGCCTCCGGGAACATGGTCAGGACGCTGACGGCGAAGGGCGCGCTCATGCCCGCGCCATATAGGGCGCCCAGGCCGCATGGCCATCATTAATGGCATGCATTGTCCTAGAGCCGCACATTACCGCGATTCAATCTAGGTGAACGGGGTCTGCTGTCCGCCCTCAGGCTGGGGTCACGGCGAAAGGCCCATACCCCCCTCCACGGTCGCCATCCGGCGTCCGGCAAACGCCTGAAGGAGAGACCCTCATGAAGAAGCTGATCCTTGGAGCCCTGGCTCTGACCACCCTCGTCGGCGGCCTCGGCGCCGGCGTCGCCAACGCGCAACCGCGCTTCGACGGCCGCGGGGCGCCCGCCTACGCCTCGCACGACCAGCACGGCTTCGCCGGCCAGCGGTTCGGCCGCGGCCAGCGCCTGCCCGCCGCCTATCGCGGCCGCGACCGCTTCGTGGACTATCGCAGCTATCGCCTGCGCCAGCCCCCGCGCGGCTACGGCTGGGTCCGGAACGACAACCAGTTCCTGCTGGTCGCCCTGACCACCGGCCTGATCGCCGACGCCATCGCCAACCGGTAATGGCGGCCGCGCGAAGCCCCTCCCCCGCCGTGGGGGAGGGGACGGCGGATGAAGGCGAGTTAACAACCGGGACGGGGCTCTAAGTGTTAGAGAAGCGTCTCCCCCGGAGTTCCCCATGCCCCCTCGCCTCGCCGCCCGCGCGATCCTGGCCGCAGCCCTCGCCGCGGGGGTTGCGCCCGCCGCCCTGCGCGCCCAGCCGACGCCCCCGCCGCCAGCGGTCTCGGCCCCGCCGATCCGCTTCAGCGAGCGCACCCTGCCCAACGGCCTGACCGTCTATGCCATACCGGACAAGACCACCTCGGACGTGTCGGTCCAGGTGTTCTACGGGGTCGGCGGCAAGAACGACCCGCAGGGCCGATCGGGCTTCGCGCACCTGTTCGAACACATGATGTTCAAGGCCACGCGCGACATGCCCGCCGAGTTCATGGACCGGCTGACCGAGGACGTCGGCGGCGAGAACAACGCCTCCACCCAGGACGACTTCACCGAGTACCACGAGACCATCCCGGCCAATCACCTGCAGCGCCTCCTGTGGGCCGAGGCGGAGCGGATGAGCTCGCTGGTGGTCGACCAGGCCAACTTCACCTCGGAGCGCGAGGTGGTGAAAGAGGAGCTGCGCCAGCGGGTGCTGGCCGACCCCTATGGGCGGCTGTTCTACCTCGCCGTACCCGAGGCCAGCTTCAAGGTGCATCCCTACAAGCGGCCGGTCATCGGTTCGATCGCGGACCTCGACGCCGCCTCGCTCGGCGACGTGCAGGCCTTCCACGCCACCTACTACCGGCCCGACAACGCCGCCCTGATCGTGGCCGGCAACTTCGATCAGGCCCAGCTCGACGCGTGGGTCGACCAGTACTTCGGCCCGATCAGGCGGCCGAAGGTCGCCATTCCGCAGGTGACGGCGGTCGAGCCGCCGCGCACGGGGCCGGGGACCTACAACGCCTACGGCCCCAACGCGCCCTTGCCGGCGGTGGCGATCACCTGGCTCGCGCCCGACAAGGCGTCGGGCGACGCGGCCGCCCTGACCGTGCTCGACGCCATCCTGACCACCGGCGACTCCTCGCGCCTCTACGAGGACCTGGTGCGCCGCCAGGAGGTGGCCTCGCAGGTGTTCTCCGACGCGGACCTGCGCCAGCAGCCGGGGATGTTCTACGTCGGCGCCGTGCTCGCGGCGGCAAGACCCTCGACCAGGCCCAGGCGGGCGTCCTCGCGGGCGTCGCGCGGCTGCGCGACCAGCCGCCGACGGAAGCGGAGCTGAACCGCGCCAAGAACCAGATCGTCACCCAGGCGCTGCGCGACCGCGAGACCGTGGAGGGCCGCGGCCAGGTGCTCGGCCAGGCGATCGAGCTGGAGGGGGACGCCCACCGCGCCGACGCCGACATCGCGGCCCTGCAGGCGGTGTCCGCCGCCGACGTGCAGCGCGTGGCGCGCCAGTACCTGACCGACGACCGGCGCATGGTGATCCTCTACCACGCCGGCCCCGAGCCGATCCCCGTCGGCGGGCGCTCGCCGCCCGTCGCCGCCGCGCCGACGCCGCCCGTCGCCGAGGTGGCCGCCCCGGCCGCCGCGCCCGCGCCGCCGGCCGAGCGCCAGCCCCCGCCGCCGCCGGGCCCGCCGGTCCAGGCCGCCCTGCCGGCGCCGGCGGAGCGCACCCTGCCCAACGGCCTGAAGGTGATCGTCGCCCGCTCCACCGACATTCCGCTGGTCACCGCCGTGCTGAACATCGGGGCCGGCGGGGCGGACGATCCCAAGGCGCTGGCGGGCCTGGCCGACATGACCGCCAGCCTGCTCAGCCGCGGCGCCGCCGGCCGCACGGCCGAAGAGGTGGCGCAGGCCGTCGAGGGCCTCGGCGGCGCCTTGCAGGCGGGCGCGACCTGGGACGGCTCCCAGGTCGGCGTCACGGTGCTGGCCGACAAGCTGGGCGCCGCCCTGCCGATCCTGGCCGACATCGCCCGCCGGCCGACCCTGTCGCCGCAGGAGCTGGAGATCCAGCGCCGCCAGTCGCTCGACGACCTGACCGTGGAGCTGCAGGAGCCGGGCGCCATCGCCCGCTACGCCGCCCAGGTCGCCGTGTTCGCCGGCGGTCCCTACGGCCACGTGCTCGGCGGCACGCCCGCCTCGCTCGGTCGGATCACGGCGGCGGACGTGCGCGCCTTCCACGACGCCTGGTATCGGCCCGACGACGCGGTGCTGGTGCTGGCGGGCGACATCGATCCCGAGCGCGGCTTCGCCCTGGCCGAGCAGGCGTTCGGCGACTGGACCGCCCCCGCCGCGCCCCCGCCCGCCGCGCCCACCGCTCCGCCGGCGTCGGCCGCCGCGCCACGGGTGATCGTGGTCGACCTGCCCGGCGCCGGCCAGGCCTCGGTCACCGTGGCCGAGCCGGCGATCCGCCGGGCGGACCCGCGCTACTATCAGGCCGTGGTGGCCAACACCGTGCTCGGCGGCGGCTACTCCGCGCGGCTGAACGCGGAGATCCGGATAAAGCGCGGCCTCAGCTACGGCGCGGATTCCTCGCTCGACGCGCGGCGGGAGCCAGGGATGGTCGTCGCCTCCGCCCAGACCCGCAACGAGGCGGCGCCGCAGGTGGTGGAGCTGATGCTGGACCAGCTCCGCCAGATGGGCGTCGCGCCCGCGGGGGCGGACGAGCTGGAGGCGCGCAAGACCAGCCTCGCCGGCGAATACGGCCGCAACCTGGAGACCACCGAGGGGCTGGCGCGGACGCTGAGCGCCTACGCCGTGCTCGACATCGCGCCTTCCGAGATCGGCCGCTATGGCCCGAGCGTGCAGGCGGTCACGGCCGGGCAGGCCGAGGCGGAGGCCGCGGCCCTGTTCGACCCGGCCCGCGCGGACATCGTGGTGGCCGGCGACGCCAAGGCGTTCATCCCCGCGCTGAAGGCCAAGTATCCGAACCTGGAGCTGATCCCGGCCGCCGAGCTCGACCTCGACAGCCCGAGCCTGCGCAAGCCGGCGGGCTGACCCGGCTCAGTCCAGGCAGACCACCTGGGCCACGCGCAGGTCGCGGCGCAGGTCGTCGGCCACCCGGCCGTAGTTGTCGGTGGTGATCACCTCGCCGCGGGCGAAGCCGGACGGCGCGGCGTGCGCCATGGCCAGGGCCGCGCCTATGGCCTGGGGCGTGGAGGAATAGATCCGCCCGCGCCGCGGCGACTCCGCCAGGGTCACCCCCAGCACGCGGCCGGCGCCGTCGAGCACCGGCGCGCCGGAGAGGCCCGCCAGGCTGCCGTCGAGGCCGTCGGTGCGGCCGACCTCTGCCCAGGCCAGCACCTTCTGCGTCCGCGCGCCCCGCGCCGGGCCCTTCAGGTCCTCGGGTCCCAAGAGGCGCGAGGCCGCCTCGCCGGGGCGGCCCTGGGGATAGCCGGGATGGAAGCCGCGCCGGCCCTCGCCCAGGACCGCGACGGGCGCCAGCGGCAGGGGCGGGGCGCCGCCGGCGGTCTCCAGCACCGCCAGGTCGCTGGACGGGTCGGCCACCACCCGCGCCCTCACCCCCCGCTGCGGCGCGACCATCACCCCCGCCTGGCGGCAATGGGCGACGACGTGTCGGGCGGTCAGCCAGATCCCCTTGTCGGAGATCGAGAAGGCCGTGCCCGCCACCGCCTCGTGCGGCATCGGCTTCAGCTCGGAGACGTCGATGGAGGAGGCCGCCACCAGGGCGTCGTCCTCGGCGATCGGGGGCGGGGCGGGCGGGGCGTCGGCGCGCTCCTGCCCGGCGACGGCCAGGGCGACCAGGCCCGCGACGGCCGCCGCGTAGATGATCCAGTCGGGCGGCCGCTTCCTCCTGGAAGGCCCCTCGTCCACCGGTCAGCCGGCCACGGCCGCGGCCAGCAGCAGGGCGGTCGCGAGCTTGGCCGCCACCAGCAGCACGGCGGCGGAGATCTCGCCCTCCTCGACGCGCTGGGGCAGGCCCTTCAGGATGAAGTCGGTCAGGCGGAAGGCGAACAGCTGCACAGCCATCACCGCCGCGCCCCACAGCGCCAGCTCCTGCAGCGAGGTCGACGCCGTCATCGACACCGCCAGGGGGATGGCCAGGCCGACGAGCACCCCGCCATAGGACACGGCGGCCGCCGGGTTGCCCTCGCGGATCTCGTGGATCTCGCGGTAGGGGGTCAGGAAGGCGCGCCCCGATCGCCAGGATGGCCAGGCTGACGCCGGCGTGCGCGAGGGTCACCGGAAAGCCGGCGGCGAAGGCCTGGATTTCGGGCGTCATGTACACGGCGCGACTCTGGACGGATGGTCGGGCTCACGGTTAGCACGCGACCCGGCCGATGCGCACTGGATGCGCCTAGGAGGCGAGCTTTCGCCGGTCGCTGGCGCGCAGCTTCTCGCTTTCGGACTTCAATTGCCCGCAGGCGGCCAGGATGTCGCGGCCACGCGGCTTGCGGATCGGCGAGGCGTAGCCGGCCCGGTTCAGGATCGACCCGAACGTCTCGATGGTCCTGCGGTCCGAGCACTCGTAGGGCGCGCCGGGCCAGGGGTTTGAACGGGGATCAGGTTGATCTTGGCCGGGTATGCCCGCCATCAGCCGGACCAGGGCGCGGGGCGTCGGCGGGGCTGTCGTTGACGCCCTTCAGCATCACATATTCGAAGGTGACCCGCTTGGCGTTCGACAGGCCCGGATAGGCCCGCACCGCCGCCAGCAGCTCGGCGATCGGATACTTCCGGTTCAGCGGCACCAGCTTGTCGCGCAGTTCGTCGTTGGTGGCGTGCAGCGAGATCGCCAGCATGGCCTGGGTGCGCTCGCCGAGCGGCCCGATCTCGGGGACCACGCCCGAGGTCGAGACCGTGATCCGGCGGCGCGAGATGGCGATGCCCTCGTTGTCGGCCAGGATGCCGACCGCCTCGGCGACGTTGTCGAGATTGTAGAGCGGCTCGCCCATGCCCATGAACACGATGTTGGACAGCCGCCGGTCCCCCCGGGGCGAGGGGCCATTCGCCGAGGGTCGTCGCGGGCGATCTGCACCTGGGCGACGATCTCCGCCGCCGTCAGGTTGCGCACCAGCGCCTGGGTGCCCGTGTGCAGAAGGTGCAGTTGAGGGTGCAGCCGACCTGGCTCGACACGCACAGCGCCCCCTGGCCGCGCGACAGGGCGACCTCGGGGATGAACACGGTCTCCGCCTCGATCCCCGGCGCGAAGCGGATCAGCCACTTGCGCGTGCCGTCGGCGGAGACCTGGCGCTCCACGATCTCCGGGCGGGCGATGACGAACCGCTCGGCCAGGGCGGCGCGCGCCTCCTTGGCGATGTCGCTCATGCCGTCGAACGAAGTCACGCCGTAATGGTGGATCCAGCGCCAGAGCTGGACCGCCCGCATCCCGCGCCTTGTCGGGCGCACGACGCCGGACTCGGCCAGCGCGGCCTTCAGCCCCTCTCGCGACAGGCCGGCGAGGTTCACCCGCCCGTCCGCCGGGGCCGGCGGCGGGGCGCTGACGCGCGAAAGATCGAGGGTGACGGACAAACGAGGCTCTGGAATGATCGGCGGCGTGAGGCGGGCATAGCAGATAGGCGCGCTCGGCCCAATCCGCACCCGCCGGGGACGACGCAGGAGGCGGCGATGGCATGACGCGCGAGGAGGTCCGCACCCTGGTGCTGGGCTTTCCCGGGACCGAGGAGGGGACCTCCTACGGCCATCCCTCGTTCAAGGCGTTCGGCAAGTTCCTGACCCGCATCCGGGACGAGGACGACAGCCTGGTGCTCTCCGACGTCGGCGTGGACGAGCGCGAGATGCTGATGGAGGTCGACCCCGACACCTTCCACGTCACGCCCCACTACCGGAACTATCCGGCGTGCTGGCGCGGCTGTCGCACGTCGATCCGGACTGGCTGCGGGCGACCCTGGAGCGCCGCTGGCGCAAGTGCGCGCCGAAGACGCTGCTGAAAGAGATGGACGCTCAGACCAGGATCACGTCCGCGCCATAGGCGGAAAGCCGCCGGTCGCCGGTGACGATGGTCGCCTGCCGGTTCAGCGCCTGGGCCACGATCATCCGGTCGAACGGATCGCGGTGGATCGGCGGCAGGCGCGCGGCGAGACGGGCGTCGTCGAGTGTCGGCGCGATGACGGTGAACGAATCCTCGCGCGTGAGCCCCGGCTCAAAAGACGGCGGCAGCGTGAGCTTGCCTGTCGCCGACTTGATCCACAGCTCCCAGGGACTGATGGTGCTGAGCAGCACCGGGCTTTCTTCGCGGATGCGATCCACAAGCGCACTTGGCAACCGCTCGTCGAGCAGCCACCACAGCAGGGCGTTGCTGTCGAGCAGCAGACTCAGGGCTTAGCGCCCGGGATCATCGGCGCGTTGATCGAATCCTCGAACATCTTCTCGATCATGGCGTCCGCCTCGTCATAATCGGGGGCGAACCAAATCTGGCCTTTCAGGCGGCCCGGCTCACGCAGCGGCTTCTTCTCCGCCGGTTCGGGCACGAGACGGGCCACCGGCTTGCCGGCGCGGGCGATCACGACCTCCTCGCCGCGCTCGACGTCGGCGACGAGCCGGGAAGAGCTGGGTCTTGGCCTGGTGGATGTTGACCTGCTTCATGGTTAGCTAAGTTAGTCCGCCCCTCGCGCCGCCGCAAGGCGTGACACCAGCCCGCCCGCGCCCTAGCTTCCGCCGCGCATCGTGGAGGGGCGCATGGCCTATCGATCCTTGCGGGAGTTCATGGCGACGCTGGAAGCGGCGGGCGAGCTCGCGCGCGTTTCCGAGCCGGTCTCCACGTGCTGGAGATGACCGAGATCCAGACGCGCCTTCTGGCCGCGCAGGGGCCGGCGGTGCTGTTCCAGAACCCGATCCGCGCGGACGGCGAGCGCTCCTCCATCCCGGCCCTCGCCAACCTGTTCGGCACGGTTAGGCGCGTGGCCATGGGCGTGACGCTCGGCGGCAAGGCGCGGACCACGGCCGAGGACCTGCGCGAGGTCGGCGAGCTTCTGGCCTTCCTGCGCGCGCCCGAGCCGCCGCGGGGGCTGAAGGACGCCTGGGAGCTCCTGCCCGTGGCGCGCCAGTCAGTGGCCATGCGGCCGGCGATCGTGAAGAGGGCGCCCGTGCAGGAGGTGGTGCTGACCGGGTCGGACATCGACCTCAACGCCCTGCCGATCCAGACCTGCTGGCCCGGCGAGCCGGCGCCCTTGATCACCTGGCCGCTGGTGGTCACCAAGGGGCCGTCCGACGCGCGCGAGGACGACTTCAACCTCGGCATCTACCGGATGCAGGCGATCGGCCGCGACCGCACCATCATGCGCTGGCTGCACCACCGCGGCGGCGCCCAGCACCATGCGCGCTGGAAGAAGCAGGGCCGGCGCGAGCCGCTGCCCGCCTGCGCGGTGATCGGCGCCGACCCCGGGACCATCCTCGCGGCCGTGACGCCCGTGCCGGACACCCCTGTCGGAGTACCAGTTCGCCGGCCTCCTGCGCGGCGCCAAGGCCGAGCTCGTGCCCGCCAGGACCGTGCCCCTGATGGTGCCGGCGGAGGCCGAGATCGTGATCGAGGGCCACGTCCTGCTCGACGACTACGCCGACGAAGGGCCCTACGGCGACCACACCGGCTACTACAACTCGGTCGAACGCTTCCCGGTGTTCCAGGTCTCGGCGATCACCATGCGGCGCGACCCGATCTACCTGACCACCTTCACCGGCCCGCCCGCCCGACGAGCCCTCGATCCTCGGCGAGGCGCTGAACGAGGTGTTCATCCCCCTGTTCCAGCAGCAGTTCCCGGAGATCACCGACTTCTGGCTGCCGCCGGAGGGCTGCAGCTATCGCATCGCCGTGGTGTCGATCAGGAAGGCCTACGCGGGCCACGCCAAGCGGGTGATGATGGGCGTGTGGAGCTACCTTCGCCAGTTCACCTACACCAAGTGGGTGATCGTGGTGGACGAGGACGTGAACGCCCGCGACTGGAAGGACGTGATGTGGGCCCTGTCCACGCGGATGGACCCGGCGCGCGACATCACGGTGATCGAGAACACCCCGATCGACTACCTCGACTTCGCCTCGCCGGTGTCGGGCCTGGGCTCGAAGATCGGCCTCGACGCCACCGACAAGTGGCCGGGCGAGACCAACCGCGAGTGGGGCCGCCCGATCCGCATGGACGAGGCGGTCGTGCAGGGCGGTGACGGAGAAGTGGCCAGCCTCGGCCTGCCGGGCGACGGCAGGCCGATCTGGAAGTGACGGAGATGCGAATATCCTCGTCCTTCGAAGCCCTCCTGCGGAGGGCGCCTCAGGATGAGGATTTCTACTGCGGCTCCGCTGCCGCCAGCGCTTCAGTAGCCCTCATCCTGAGGTGCGAGCCGAAGGCGAGCCTCGAAGGACGAGGGCGGCCCCGCTACACACGAACCGCGCGATCTCGTGGGCGTCCAAGCGGGGGCTCCTGGGGAACAGCTTGGACGGGTCGCCGTAGCCGAGGTTGACCAGGAAGTTCGACTTGATGTTGGTCCCGGGGAAGAACTCGGCGTCCACCGCCGCGGCGTCGAAGCCGGTCATCGGGCCGACGTCCAGGCCCAGGGACCGCGCCGCCAGCATCAGATAGGCGCCCTGCAGGGTGGCGTTGCGATAGGCGGTGTCGGCGATGAAGGCGTCGTTGCCGACGAACCAGGCCTTGGCGTCGGCGTGCGGGAACAGCCGCGGCAGGTGCTCGTAGAAATCGAGGTCCTGGGCGACGATCGCCGTCACCGCGCGCGGTCATGGTCTTCTCGACGTTGCCGGGCGCCAGCGCCGGCTTCAGCCGTTCCTTGCCCTCCGGCGTGCGCACGAACACGACCGCCATCGGCGAGACGTTGGCGCTGGTCGGGCCCATCTTGGCGAGGTCGATGATCTCTTCGAGCAGGGCGTCGGGGACGGGGGCGTCCAGCCACCCGTTCTGGGGTGCGGGCCTCGCGGAACAGCTGGTCGAGCGCGGCGTCGTCGAGGCGCGGGCGGGCGACGGCGAGGGTTTGGGCGTTGTCGATGGCGTGCATGGGGAACCCCTCCGATTCAGCGCGGCTGCGCTGTCGGAAGCCTATCTAGGCGCCGCCGCGGCGTTCGATTAGGCTCTCCTATCTGCACGGGCTGTTGAGTTGGACTGCACAATGCGCGGGGCGGAGTTCAACGAGCTGTCGCCTTCATGGCGGTGGCCGAGCGGCGCAGCTTCGCCCGGGCCGCCGACGGGCTCGGCGTCTCCAAGTCGGGCGCTGAGCCATGCGGTCCGCGCCCTGGAGGAGCGGCTGGGCGTGCGCCTGCTCAACCGCACCACCCGCAGCGTGGCGCCCACCGAGGTGGGCGAGCAGCTCCTGGCGCGCCTCCGCCCTGTGATGGACGACCTCGACAGCGCGCTGGAGACCGTCAACGCCTTCCGCGAACCGGCCGGCGGGCCGCCTGCGCCTGAACGTGGCCCCGCCGGCGGTGGACATGGTGCTGGCCCGCTCCCTGCCCCGCTTCCTGGCCGAGCATCCGCAGGTGTCGGTGGAGGTGTCGGTGGACGCCGCCCTGGCCGACGTGGTGCAGGGCCGCTTCGACGCCGGCATCAGGAGCGGCGAGCGGGTGGAACAGGACATGGTCGCCGTGCGCGTATGACATGGTCGCCGTGCGCGTATCCGACCCGATCCGCGTCTCCACCCTGGCCGCGCCCCGCCTATCTGGCGCGTCGGGGGCGCCCGCAGCGGCCGGAGGACCTCGCGGGGCATGACTGCATCCGCATCCGCCTGCCCAGCGGCGCGACCCTGCCCTGGACCTTCGACCGCGGCGGCGAGCGGCTGGAGATCGCGGTCGGCGGGCCGCTGGTGGTCAATCACGAATGGCTGGCGATCCGCGCCATGCGCGACGGCGTGGGCCTCGGCCAGTTCCCGCTGGAGATGGTGGCCGACGAGATCGCCGCCGGAAGATTGGAGACCGTGCTGGACGACTGCGCCGCCGTCGCCGCCGGCCTGTTCCTCTACTATCCCAGCCGCCGCCAGATCCCCGCCCCGCTGCGCGCCTTCGTCGAGCGCCTGCAGGCGGACCTCAGGGAGCGGCGCTCTTCTCCTTAGGCGGCCGCGCCATGCGTGGTTCGAGGCTCGCTGCGCTCGCACCTCACCATGAGGGGGGCAGGGGGGCTGCGCCCGCCTCGCCCTGGGGATGGAGGCTGTGCTCGGGCCTCACCATGAGGAGGCAGGGGGAAGGGCGCCTTCCGAGTTCCTCATCCTAGGCGCCCGGCGCAGCCGGGCCTCGAAGGACGCAGGGCGGTCCAGCCCGCTCATTGCTTGCCGGAGGGGGCTGGCTCCTCCATATGCCGGGCCATGGATGAAAACCTGCTTGAGGACGTGGTCGCCGCCGCCTTGAAGGCCGGCGCCGACGCCGCCGAGGCCGTATCGGCCGAACGGCAATCGCTGTCGGTGCAGATCCGCGCCGGCATCCTGGACGAGCTGGAGCGCGAGGAGTCCCGCGACCTGGGCGTCCGCGTCTTTGTCGGCCAAAGGCAGGCCTCCGTCTCCGGCTCGGACGTCTCGGCCGAGGGCCGGCGCAAGCTGGTGGAGCGGGTGGTGGCCATGGCCCGCCTGGCGCCGGAAGACCCCTACGCCGGCCTCGCCCCCGCCGACCGCCTGGCGACAGGGCCGCTGGCCGATCTCGACCTGTTCGACCCGTCCGAGCCTCCGCCGAGACCTGGAGGCCGAGTCCCGCGCGGCGGAGGCCGCCGCCGGCGCCACGGCCGGCGTGACCATCCCGCAGGGCGGCGCCGGCTGGTCGTCGTCGGTCTGGCGCATGGTCACCAGCGGCGGCTTCTCCGGCGTGCACCGCGCCACCGGCTCCAAACCGCTGGGCCCAGGCCATCGCCCAGGACGAGGCCGGCATGGAGCAGGACTACGACAGCCGCTCCACCCGCTGGCGCGAGGACCTGTTGCCCGCCGACGTCATCGGCGCGGAGGCCGGCCGGCGCGCGACCGCCCGCCTCGGCGCGCGCAAGATCGAGAGCACCACCGCGGCGGTGATCTTCGAGAACCGCCTGGCCGCCTCGCTGATGTCGGCCCTGATCGGCGCGATCTCCGGCCCCTCGGTGGCGCGCGGGGTGTCGTTCCTGAAGGACAGGCTCGGCCAGCCCCTGTTCGCCAAGGGGATCAACATCGGCGACGACCCGCATCGCCGCCGCGGCCTCGGCTCCTCGCCGTTCGACGACGAGGGGGTGGCCAACCATCCGACCTCGATCATCGAGGACGGCGTCCTGAAGACCTGGCTCCTGAACTGCTCCTCCGCCCGCCAGCTGGGCCTTGAGACCACCGGCCACGCCTCGCGGGGCCTGGCGGGCCCGCCGGGGGTCAGCCCGTCGAACCTGACTTCCAGCCGGGGACGCTCGACCGCGCCGGCCTGATGCGCGAGGCCGGGCGCGGGGTCATGGTCACCAGCATGTTCGGCCCCTCGCTGAACCCCAACACCGGCGACTGGTCGATCGGCGTCTCCGGCTTCTGGTTCGAGGGCGGGGAGCCGGCCTATCCGGTCGCCGAGATCACCGTCGCGGGCAACCTGATCGAGGTCTACGGCAAGATGATCCCCGGCTCGGACCTGGAGATCCGCGGCGCCTCGAACGCGCCATCCCTGCTGGTCCCGGACCTGGCCATAGCGGGTCGATGAACGGGGACCTGGAGCTGCTGAGATCGGCGGCTCTGGAGGCCGGCGACCTGGCCGAGCGGATGCTGAAGTCGGGCGAGGTCAGGACCTGGGGCCAAGCCGGGCGGCTCGCCCGTCACCACCGCCGACCTCGCCGTCGACAAGCTCCTGAAGGAGCGGCTGCTGGCCGCTCGCCCCGACTACGGCTGGCTGTCGGAGGAGACGGCCGACGATCCGGCGCGGCTGTCCGCCCGGCGCGTGTTCGTGGTCGATCCCATCGACGGCACCGTCGCCTACGTCAGGAACCGGCCCTGGTGGTCGGTCTCCGTCGCCGTGGTCGAGCACGGCCGGCCCATCGCGGGCGTGCTGAACGTGCCGGCCGTGGGCGAGGTCTACGAGGCCGCCGCGGGGGCCGGCGCGCGCCTGAACGGCCGGCCCATCGCCGCCAGCGATCGCACCGAGCTCGAGGGCGCGGCCGTGCTCGGCGACGTCCACACCCTGACCCGCCCGGGCTGGCCGCCGATGCGGATCGAGCGGCGCAACTCCGTCGCCTACCGCGTGGCCCTGGTCGGCTCGGGCGCGTTCGACGCCGCCGTCGCCCTGACCCACAAGTGCGACTGGGACCTCGCCGCCGCCGACCTGATCGCCGGCGAGGCGGGCGCCCTGGTCACCGACCACCGCGGCCGCGCGTTCACCTACAACCGCCCGTCCGTTCGCCAGTCCAGCCTGGTCTGCGCCGCGCCGGCGCTGCACCGGTTGATCCTGGCGCGCGTCGGCCATATCGACTTGCCCTGAGCCCGACGAGAGAGCCATGCCCGACCAGACCGCCCACCAGCTCCTCCACCTCGTCATCGGCGGCGAGCTGACCAGCGTCGACGCCCACGATTTCCGCGACCTGTCCAAGGTGGAGTTCGTCGGCGCCTATCCGAACTATGCGGAGGCCGCCAAGGCCTGGCGCGCCAAGGCCCAGTCCACCGTCGACATACGCCCTGATGCGCTACTTCATCCTCCACGCCCACCGCCTCTTGGACCCGAGCCTGGATGGCGACTGAGGGACCGCCCTCGTCCTTCGAGGCTCGCCTTCGGCTCGCACCTCAGGATGAGGGCTACTTTGAACGCCGCCATCGCTGAGCCGCAGTAGAAATCCTCATCCTGAGGCGCCCGCGCAGCAGGCCTCGAAGCCTGCCCTCGGGTCGACCTTCGGTCGAGCCCGGGGGGACGAGGATTTCGGCCCCTACTCCCGCCCCAGCAGGCGCTCGGTCAGCAGGGTTCCCCCACCACTGGCCTTGAAGGCGGCCTTGATCGCGCCGCGGTCGTAGCCGGGGCGGCTCATCCATTCGATCAGGGTCAGGCCCTCCGGCTCGCCCTCCGCCAGATACCGCTCGAAGGCGTAGTCCAGGACGCCGGTCAGCCCCTCGCGGAAGTGGCCGTGGCGCTTGGAGAGCTGGCCGATCGCCTGGCGCATCGGCTGGCCCAGGCGGAAGTGGGCGTAGAGCACCGCCATGATCCCCGCCCGGTCCGCGCCCGACTTGCAGTGCATGAGGCACGGGTAGTCGAGGGTCTCGAACAGCGCCTTGGCCGCCTTGACCTCCTCCAGCGCCGGCGCCTCGCGCGAGTTCATGCGGAAGTCGACCATGGTCAGGCCGAGGCGGCGGCAGGCGTCCGCCTCGATCACGTGGTGGCTCTTGTGCGGCTCGCCGCGCAGGTTCAGCACGGTGCGGATCCCGCGGTCGCGCCACCACCTCAGCTGGTAGGGCCAGGGCTGTTGGTGCGCACCATGTCCGGCCCGATCCAGTGGGCGTTCTGGAAGCCGAGTCGGATCCAGGCGTGGTCGCGCCACAGGAAGTCCCAGTAGGCGGATCGGCGCCCCGCGGGCGTTGGTGAGGTCGAACGAGGGCAAGGGCGGTCCTTCGCGGCCGTCCCTAGATAGGCCGCCCCCGCCGCGCCCGGAAGCCGCCGCCTTGACACCGCCCCGGCGAAGACCGACCGATCGGACATGACGCAGAGCGGCCAGACCGCCAATCAGACCGCCGGCCAGCCCGCCGAGAAGGCCGCGCGGCGCGCCGTGATCGGCCGCGTGGTGCGGGCCTATCTGAGGCCGCACCTGCCGGGCCTGCTGGCCGCCCTGGCCTGCGCGGCTGTGGTCGGGGCGCTGGCGGGGGTGCTGTCCCTGGCTGCTCGATCCGGTGGTCACCAAGCTGTTCGTGCATCCCCAGCCGGGGGCCCTGGTGCGCCTGCCGCTTGAGATCGCGGCCGTCGGCGTGGTGCGCGGCGGGCCCAGCTCCTGCAGGCGCTGCTGACCAACCGCATCGGCAACCGCCTGGTCGCCGAGGTGCAGATCCAGCTCTTCGGCCACCTGATGCGCGCCGACCTCGCGCGCCTGCGCCAGGCGCACACCGGCGCCTACGTCTCCTCGGTGCTCTACGACGCCGGCCTGATCCGCGAGGCGGCCACCACGGGCCTGGTCAACTACACCCAGAACCTGCTCACCGTCGCGGCGGCGGTGGTGGTGCTGGTGGTGGAGGAGCCGGCCCCTGGCGGCCCTGGTGCTGGTCGCCGCGCCGATCACCGCCTGGATCATGCGCCGGTTCGTCAAGCGCACGAAGAGCGCCGCCTCCAGCGCCATGGAGGAGACCTCCGCCCTCTCCACCGCGGTGATGGAGAGCCTGGACGGGGTCAAGATCGTCAAGATCGAGAACCGCGAGGCGGACGAGCAGGCGCGCGTCGCCGAGGTGGTCGGCCGGCGCCTGTCGCACCTGATCGCCGGCTCCAACGCCAAGGCCATGGCCGCCCCGGCCACCGACACGGTGATGACCCTGGTGATGGCCGCGATCCTGGCCTTCGCCGGCTGGCGCGCCCTGCACGGGACGATGGAGATCAGCCGCCTGCTGGCCTTCATCACCGCCCTGGCGTTCGGGTCCCAGGCGCTGCGGTTCCTGGCCAACTACCAGACCATCCTGACCGAGGGCCTGGCCGCCGCCAGCCGCCTGTTCGCCGCCCTCGACGTGGAGCCGGAGATCCGCGACGCGCCGGGCGCCGCCGCCATCGGCCGCTCGGAGGGCGCCCTCCGCCTGCAGGACGTCCGCTTCGCCTACGGCCCCGACGCCCCGGCGCTGGACGGGGTGACGCTGGAGGCGCGCGCCGGCCAGACCGTGGCCCTGGTCGGCCCGTCCGGCGGCGGCAAGACCACCATCCTGAACCTGATCCCCCGCTTCTACGACGTGGACGGCGGCGCCATCACCCTGGACGGGCGCGACATCCGAACGGTGACCCTGACGTCCCTGCGCAACCAGATCGCCCTGGTCACCCAGGAGCCGTTCCTGTTCGACGACACCATCCGCGCCAACATCGCCTATTCCCGCCCCGACGCTCGCAGGCCCAGATCGAGGCGGCCGCCAGGGCGGCGGCGGCGCACGACTTCATCCTGGAGATCCCCCGGGGGTATGACGCGCAGGTGGGGGAGGCCGGCGCGCGCCTGTCGGGTGGCCAGCGCCAGCGCATCGCTATCGCCCGCGCCTTCCTGAAGGACGCCCCGATCCTCTTGCTCGACGAGGCCACCAGCGCGCTCGACACCGAGAGCGAGGCGAAGGTGCAGGAGGCCCTGGCGCGGCTGATGGCCGGCCGCACCACCCTCTTGATCGCCCACCGGCTGTCGACGGTGCGCAACGCCGACGTGATCTACGTCATCGACCGCGGCCGGGTGGTGGAGACCGGGACGCACGACGGCCTCGCCGGCCAGGGCGGCCTCTATGCGCGGCTGGTCAGGACCCAGAACCTGGACGCGGAGGCGGCGTGAAGGCGCTTTTCCGCTCGGCCGCGGTCCAGGCGGCGTTCGCCTGGCTGCTCGCCGCCTATCTCGGCGCGACCCTGCGGACCATGCGCTGGCGCCACGAGGGCGAGGCGGCGGCGGAGGCGATCTGGCGCGCGGGCGGGCCGGTGATCGTCTGCTTCTGGCACGCGCGCATCGCCCTCTCCCCCGCCTGCTGGCCGCTGGAGCGGGCCCAGACGCCGCGCGCCCTGATCTCGCTGTCGGCGGACGGGGAGTTCATCGCCCAGGCGGTGGCGCGGCTCGGCTTTCCCGCCATCCGTGGCTCCTCGCGCGATCCCAGCAAGCCCGAGCGGCTCAAGGGCGGCGCCGACGCCCTGCGCGCCATGCTGAAGTGGCTGAAGGGCGGCGACCACGGGGTGGCGATCACCCCGGACGGCCCGCGCGGCCCGGCGGAGCGCATGGGCGAGGGGCCGCCGACCCTGGCGCGGCTCGGCAAGGCGCCGGTGCTGCTGGTGGGCCTGGCCGGGCGGCCGTGCATCAGGCTGAAGAGCTGGGACCGGGCGGTGATCCCCCTGCCGTTCTCGCGCGGCGCCATCGTCCTGGGACGGGCCGTTCACCTGGAGCGGCGAGGGCGACCCCGAGCGCTTGCGCGCCGAGTGGGAGGGCCGGCTGGCGCGCGCCACCGAGGCGGCCGAGGCCCTGGCGTGAGCCGCTCCTCGCCGGGCCTCCTGCTCTACGGCCTGCTGACCGGCCTGGCCGAGCCCGCCGCGCCCCTGCTGCTGCGCCGCCGCGCGCGCCGCGGCAAGGAGGACCGCGCGCGCCTGGGCGAGCGGCTCGGCCGCGCCAGCGCCGACCGGCCGCCGGGGCCGCTGGTCTGGATCCACGCCGCCAGCGTCGGCGAGAGCCTGTCGCACCTGCCCCTGATCGAGCGGTTCGGGCGCGAGCGGCCTGACGTCGCCGTGCTGGTCACCTCCGGCACCGTCACCTCGGCCGCGATCCTGGCCGAGCGCCTGACCGAGGGCGTGATCCACCAGTTCGCGCCGATCGACGCGCCCGCCGCCGCCCGCCGGTTCATCCGGCACTGGCGGCCGGACCTCGCCGTGTTCGTGGAGAGCGAGCTGTGGCCCAACCTGCTCCGCGCCGCCAGGGCCGGCGGGGCGCGCCTGGCCCTCCTGGCCGCGCGCGTGTCGCCGGCCAGCGAGGCGGGCCTGGTCGCGGGCGCCGGGCGGGGCGCGGGCGGTGCTGGGCCTGTTCGACCTGATCTATCCGCAGGACGACCGCACCGCCGCCTGGATCGAGGCGCGGGGCGGCCAGGTCGCCGGCCGGCTGGACCTGAAGCGCCTGGCCGACCCCCTGCCCTATGACGCGGCGGCGCTGGAGGGGCTGCGCCACGCCCTGGCCGGCCGGCCGGCGCTGGTGGCCGCCAGCACCCACGACGGCGAGGAGGCGCTGATCGCCGCCACCGTCAGGGCGCTGGGCCAGCGCCCGCTGCTGGTCCTGGTCCCGCGCCATCCGGAAAGGGGCCCCGAGGTCGCGCGAGACCTGCGCGCCGCCGGCTGGCGCGTGGCGCTCCGCTCGGCGGGCGAACCGGTGGTCAACGCCGTGGACGCCTATGTCGCCGACACCCTGGGGGAGCTCGGCCTGTTCTATCGCCTGGCCGCCGTGGTGGTGATGGGCGGCAGCCTGGTGGAGGGGCTGAGCGGCCACAATCCGCTTGAGCCGGCGCGGCTCGGCAAGGCGGTGGTGTCCGGCCCGCACGTGGCGAGCTTCGAGCGCGCCTATCACGACCTATTGGCCGCCAAGGCGGTGCTGGTCGCCCTTGACGGCCCGGCCCTGCACACGGCGCTGGCGGCCCTGCTCGGCGAGCCGGAGGCGGCGCGGACCCTCGGCGCGCGGGCGGCCGCCGTGGCGGGCGAGGGGGAGGCGGCGTTCGACCAGGCCTGGGCGGCGCTGACCGCCCTGGTCCCGCCGCGATGAGGCTGGCGACGCCGCGCGGGTGGTATCGCCGCGAGGGCGCGCCGGGGCCGCTGACGCGCGCCCTGCTGACGCCGGCCTCCTGGATCTGGGCGGCGGCGACGGCGCGGCGGATCGCGCGGGGCCAGCCGGCCGACCCGGGCGCGGCGGTGATCTGCGTGGGCAACCTGACCCTCGGCGGCGCGGGCAAGACGCCGGTGGTCCGCGAGATCCTGCGGCGGCTGACCGCGCGGGGCGTCGTGGCCCACGGCCTGTCGCGCGGCCATGGCGGGCGCCTGGCCGGGCCGCTGCGGGTCGATCCGGCGCGCTGCGCGGCGGCCGAGGTCGGCGACGAGCCCCTGATGCTGGCGCGGGACTTTCCGGTCTGGATCGCCCGCGACCGTCTCGCCGGCGCCCGCGCGGCCGCCGCGGCGGGGGCGCAGGTCGTGGTCATGGACGACGGCCACCAGAACCCGTCCGTCAGCAAGGCGCTGTCGCTGGTGGTGGTGGACGGGGAGACGCGGGCGGCGAATGGCCGTTCGGCGACGGCCGGGTGTTCCCCGCCGGGCCGATGCGCGAGCCCCTGGCCGCCGGCCTCGCCCGCGCCGATGCGGTGGTGATCCTGCTGCCCGCCGACCTGCCCGAGCCGGACCCGGCCCTGCTGGCGCTGTTCGGCGACAAGCCGGTGCTGGTCGCCCAGTTGGAGCCGCTGGCCGCGCCGCCGCCCGGGCCGCAGGTCGGCTTCGCCGGCGTCGGCAAGCCGTGGAAGGTGGAGCGGGCGCTGAAGGCCGCCGGCTGCGACCTCGTTGACTTCCTGCCCCTGCCCGACCACGCGCCGCTGGACGAGCGGCTGATGCGGTTCCTGGCCGGGCGCGCAGCCGCCTTCGGCGCGGGCCTCGTCTGCACCGAGAAGGACTGGGTACGCCTGCCGCCCGCCTGGCGGGACAGGGTGACGCCGTGGCCGGTGCGGGCGCGGTTCGAGGACGAGGCGGCGCTGGACGCCCTTCTGGCGGCGGCTCAGTCGCGCTGAAGCGCGCGCCAGCCGATGTCGGTGCGGTGGAAACCCTCGGGCCAGTCGATGCGGGCGATGGCGGCGTAGGCCCGCTCGCGCGCCTCGCCGAGGGTCTCGCCCCGCGCGCAGACGTTCAGCACCCGCCCGCCGGCCGCGATCAGGGCGCCGTCCTCGCGCCGCGCGGTGCCGGCGTGGAAGACCACGACGTCGGGGCCGAAGTCCTGCTCGGCGTCCTCGATCACCGACCCGGTGCGCGGATGCCCGGGATAGCCCTCGGCCGCCAGCACCACGCAGATGGCGGCCTCCTCGCGCCAGGCCGGATGCGGCAGCCCGGCGAGGCGGCCGGTGGCGCAGGCGTGCAGGTAGGGGACGATGTCGCTGTCCAGCCGCAGCATCAGGACCTGGCACTCCGGGTCGCCGAAGCGGCAGTTGAACTCCACCAGCCGCGCCCGGTCGCCCGCGACCATCAGGCCGGCGAACAGCACGCCGCGGTACGGGAAGCCCTCCTTCGCGATGGCCTGCAGCGACGGCTCGACCAGCTCGCGCCGCGCGGCGTCCAGGCAGGCGGGGGTCAGGATCGGGGCGGGCGAATAGGCGCCCATGCCGCCGGTGTTGGGGCCGAGGTCGCCGTTGAAGGCGCGCTTGTGGTCCTGGGCGGCGCCGAACAGGACCGAGGTCTCGCCGTCGCAGAGGGCGAACAGGGAGGCCTCCTCGCCGGCCATGAACTCCTCGACCACCACCCGCGCGCCGGCCTGGCCGAAGCGGCCGTCCAGCATGTCGTCGATGGCGGCCTCGGCCTCGGCGCGGGTCTCGGCGACGACCACGCCCTTGCCGGCCGCCAGGCCGTCGGCCTTGATCACATAGGGGGCGGCGAAGCGGTCCAGGAACGCCTTGGCGGCGCCGGCGTCCTCGAACACGCCATAGGCCGCCGTCGGCAGGCCGTGGCGGGCGCAGAAGTCCTTGGTGAAGGCCTTGGAGCTCTCCAGCCGCCCCGCCGCGGCGGTGGGGCCGAAGCAGGGGACGCCGATGGCGGCCAGCCGGTCGGCCAGGCCCGCCTCCACCGCCGTCTCCGGCCCGATGACCACAAGGTCGGCCCCGATCTCCAGGGCCAGGGCGGCGAGGCCCTCCACGTCCGTGGCGGCGATCGGCCGCGTCTCGCCGAGCGCGGCCATGCCGGGGTTGCCGGGGGCGCAGACCAGCCGGGTCGTCAGCGGCGACTGGGCGATCTTCCACGCCAGGGCGTGTTCGCGCCCGCCCGAGCCGACCAGCAGAATCCTCATGGCCGTGCTGTGGCTTGGCCGGGGGACGGGGTCAAGCCGGCGGGGCGCATACGCAAAGGGCGGCGCGTCGCCGCGCCGCCCTGACGTTCAGTCCGCAAGTGAAGGGGGGCTCAGGCCGCCTTCACTTCGCCTTCGATGGCCGGCGCGCTCGGCGCGGCGGCGATCTCGATCCGGCGCGGCTTCATCGATTCGGGAAGCTCGCGCTTCAGCGAGATCGAGAGCAGGCCGTCGGCCAGATTGGCGTCGGTCACCACCACATAGTCGGCGAGTTGGAACCGGCGCTCGAAGTTGCGCTCGGCGAGGCCGCGATGGAGGTAGCGCCGGGCTTCGTCGTTGGCCGTCTTGCGGCCTTGGACGGTCAGGACGTTCTCCTTGACCTCAATGTTCAGCTCCTCGGGCTTGAAGCCCGCGACCGCCATCTCGATGCGATAGGCCTGGTCGCCGATCGTTTCGATGTTGTAGGGCGGATAGCCAGAGGTCTCGCCGGCGGCGGCGGCGTCCAGCAGGGCGGCCAGACGGTCGAAACCGACCACGGACCGGTAGAGCGGGGAAAAGTCGACAGTACGCATCACTACATCCTCCTCAGCACAAGCAAGGTTGCATCGTGGATACGGACGGGCGCGAGCCGTTCGGCCTCGCGCGGTCCGGAAGACCCGGTTCACCCAGCGCCTTCGCAGTAGATGTGGGAACCGGCCGCGGCGCGCGCAAGGGCCGCAACCTCTTGCGTCGGGCGGGCCGCGCGTCCAGGGTCGCGCCGGGGGCCCGCCGGAGGATTTCGATGAGGATCAAGCACCTGGCCTGGGCCATGGCGCTCGCCGCGGCGGCCCTGGCGCCGCTGGGCGCGGACGCGGCGACGGCGACCTTCCCCAAGGCGACCTCGGCCGGCCCGCCCCAGTTCGACGACCGCGACTTCCTGGCCGAGGCGGTGGCCTCGCCGGCCCGCGCGCCGGAGAACCGCGCGCGCGATCCCTGGCGGCATCCCGAGGAGAGCCTGGTGTTCTGGGGCCTGCGTCCCGGCGACGTGATCCTCGAGATCCAGCCCGGCGGCGGCTACTGGACCGAGATCCTGGTCCCGTTCGTCAAGGCCGTCGGCGGCCGCTACATCGCCACCGGCGCGGACCTGAAGGATCCGACCATTCCCGACCGCGTCCGCCAGTCGCGCGCCGCGTTCGAGGCCAAGTACGGGGTGGAGACCGTCGACTTCGGCCCCAGCTCCGGCCCGCTGGCGCCGCCCGGCACGGTCGACTTCATCCTCACCGCCCGCAACCTGCACGACTGGATGGGCCGGCCCGGCTGGGTCGACAAGACCCTGGCCGACGCCTATGCGGCCCTGAAGCCCGGCGGCGTCCTGGCCGTGGAGGAGCACCGCGCCGACCCCCGCCCGATGAAGCCGGACGCGCCGGACGGCTATGTCTCCGAGCAGTACGTGATCGCGGCGGCGCAGAAGGCCGGCTTCCGCCTCGACGGCCGTTCCGAGATCAACGCCAACCCCAAGGATTCCAAGGACCACCCGTTCGGCGTCTGGACCCTGCCGCCGACGCGGCGCAGCGCCCCCCAGGGCCAGCCGCCGGACCCGAGCTTCGACCATGCGAAGTACGACGCCATCGGCGAGAGCGACCGGATGACCTTGCGCTTCGTCAAACCCAGGTAGCCGCGGACGAGGCATAGGCGCGTGATTGCCGCCCGCCGCGCCGCGGAGTATCCGGGGCGGTCAGCGGAGGACGATCCATGGCGACCCTGGAAGAGATCACGGAACGGCTGCGCAAGGCCGTCAGCGGCCAGCCGGCCACGGCCAAGACGGTGACCATCGACCTGAAGGGCGGCGGCTACCTGCACATCGCCGGCCCGACCGTCACCAACGACAACGCGCCGGCCGACTGCACCGTGATCGTCTCCAAGGACGACCTGGAAGCCATGACCCAGGGGACGCTCGACCCCACCAGCGCCTTCATGACCGGCAAGCTGAAGATCAACGGCGACATGTCGGTGGCCATGTCGCTGCAGCCGATCCTGGCCCGCGCCAAGGGTTGAGCCGGCTTGGCCGAGGCGGCGCGGCTGATCTCGATCCCCGAGGCGCCCGCGCCGGCGGGGGCGCAGGCGGAATGGTTCGAGGGCGCCGGCGGGGCGCGGCTGCGCGCGGCCCTGTTCCCGCCGCCCGGCGCGGCGCGCGGCGGGGTGGTGCTGAGCCCGGGCCGCACCGAGCCGATCGAGAAGTATTTCGAGACCGTCGGCGATCTGACCGGCCGCGGCTTTGCCGTGCTGGCGCACGACTGGCGCGGCCAGGGCCTGTCGCGCCGCCTGCTGGCCGACCCCCTGAGGGGCCACGCCGCGGGGGTGGACGACTTCCTGGACGACTACGCCACCCTGCTGGACCGCTTCGAGGCGCGCCTGCCCAAGCCCTGGATCATGCTCGGCCACTCCATGGGGGGATGCCTGAACCTGTTGTCCCTGGTGCGGGGGGAGGCGCGGTTCGCCGGGGCGCTGCTGTCGGCGCCGATGCTGGCGGTCGCCACCGGCCAGATCCCCACGCTGATCGCCCGCGGCCTGTCCTCGCTGATGCTGCGGCTGGGGCATGCGGCCAGCTACATCGGCGCGGCGACCGATCCCCTGGCCGACCATTTCGCCGCCGGGACCCTGACCCACGACCGCGCCCGCTACGACCGCTACAAGGCCCAGCTCAACGCCTGCCCGGCCCTGGCGCTGGGCGGCCCGACCTGGGGTTGGCTGCAGTTCGCGTTCGAGGCCCAGGCGCGGCTGGCGGCGCCCGGCGCGCTGGAGCGGGTGCGCATCCCCGTCGCCCTGGTCGCCGCGGGCGCCGACAGGCTGGTGATCAACGCCGCGACGCGGGCGGCGGCGGCCCGGCTGGCGGATGCGCGCTATGTCGAGATCCCCGGCGCCTACCACGAGGTCCTGATGGAGACGGACGCGGTGCGCGCCGAGGTCTGGCGGGCGTTCGACGCCCTGGCCGGTCAGGTCACTTCGCCGAGCGCCTGAGGGCGACCAGGGCCTCGTCCAGGCAGCGGCGGTCGCCAGCGATGGCGATCTGGCCCGCCTGCCGGCCCAGCCGCTCGCCGCGCCAGTCGGTGATCATCCCGCCCGCGCCCTCGATCACCGGCACGGCGGCTTCGACGTCCCAGACCTGCAGCCCGGCCTCGACCACGAGGTCCATCGTCCCGGCCGCGACCATGGCGTAGGCGTAGGCGTCGCAGCCGGTGCGGGCCACGCGCGCCGCCGCGCGCACCTGGCCCCAGGCGCCCCGCTCGGCCCCGTCGAAGCAGCCCTCCGGATCGGTGGTGGCGATCACCGCCTGGGTCAGCCGCGGGCATTCACGCACCCGCAGCGGCCGGCTGTCGCCCCGCGCCATCAGCCGCGAGCCGAGCGCCGCCGAGCCGATGAACAGCTCGCCGAGATAGGGCTGGCCGATCGAGCCCAGCACCGGCTCCCCCTGGACGCGCAGGCCGATCAGGGTGGTCCACACCGGCAGGCCGGCGACGAAGGCGCGGGTGCCGTCGATCGGATCGATCACCCAGACGAAATCGGCGTCCGGCCGATCCTCGCCGAATTCCTCGCCGATGACGCCGTGCTCGGGATAGCGCTCGGCGACGAGGGCGCGGATGGCGGCCTCGGCGCCGCGGTCGGCGCGGGTGACGGGGTCGAAGGCGCCGGCCTTGCCCTTGTCCTCCAGGCCGTGGTCGGCGCGGAACAGCGGCAGGATGGCGGCCGCGGAGGCGCGGTTCAGCTCGACCAGGAAGGCGTCGAGGTCCGCCAGGCGTTCGGGCGTCAGGCTCAT
>JBBCHF010000021.1:0-116805 GCA_037201645.1 Caulobacteraceae bacterium | reverse complement strand
GCGACCGCTCCTTCTTGTGGGGCTAGCCGTCATCACGACGGGTAGAACAGAATAGGAACACAATCTGGACGATTTGACAAGGCTTGGCGCAACGGTGCTTTGCGGGGCCATGACGGCCTCTCAAGACCGCGACGCGATGGGCATCGCGCTCGACCTGGCGCAGGCCGCCGCGGCGGCCGGCGAGGCGCCTGTGGGCGCGGTGGTGGTCGATCCGGCCACGGGGGAGGTGGTCGGGCGCGGCGCCAACGCCCCGATCTCCAGTCATGACCCGACCGCCCACGCCGAGATCGTCGCCCTGCGCGACGCCGCGCGGCGTCTCGGCAACTACCGGCTGACGGGGCTGGAGCTGTTCGTGACGCTGGAGCCCTGCGCCATGTGCGCCGGCGCGATCAGCCACGCCCGCATCGGCCGGCTGGTGTTCGGGGCGGAGGACCCCAAAGGCGGCGCGGTGATCCACGGCCCCCGCTTCTTCGACCAGCCCACCTGCCACTGGCGCCCGGCCGTCGAGGGCGGCCTGCTGGCCGAGGAGAGCAGCGCCCTGCTCAAGGGCTTCTTCCGCGCCCGCCGGACTTGACATCATATGATATACGGTATTTTATCAGGCGCTCCGTCAAGGTATGACCCATGTCGAAATATGATCCCTTGCGGTTCGAGCTCAGCCAGGAGCGCCAGCGCGAACGCGCGATGACGTTTGAAGAGGTCGAGACCATTCTCGGCTTTCCGCTCCCTCGATCTGCAAGGCTGCACCAGCCTTGGTGGTCAAATTCGCGCGGGACCCACTCGCACGCTGACGCCTGGCTCAAGGCGGGGTGGCGCACCTCGCGGGTGGACATCGGGGGCGAGCGCGTCGTGTTCGTCCGGAACGCGGCGCCTGCAGAGCCTTCATCGGCTCCCGACGCGGCCGCCGCCCTTGCCTCGAAGCCAGCGCCGTCGCGGGCAGGCAAGGGAACAGGGGACATGATCGAGGTCGAGCAACAGGACTTTTCTCCGCGCGCCTGGCGGTTCCTGGCCGATCGCGCCGATGCGACGGGCGGAGGCCTCGCCGCGGCCATCGTGCAGGTTGTTGAAGACGTCGCCCTGGATCGCCGCCGCCGATTGATCGAGGAGATCGCCGTGCGTGCGCCGCGAGTCCCGGGCGACAGCACGCCGCTGATCCGCGAAGATCGCGATGCCCGGTGAGGTCGTCATGGACGCCTCGGTCGCGGTCAAATGTCTCGTCGCCGAGGACGACTCCGATGCGGCGCTGGCCGTGAGCCTGTCGGGCGCGATCATCGTCGCGCCCGAACTCATCTACGTCGAACTGGCCAGCGTGCTCGCGAAGAAAACGTGGCGCGGGGAAATCACGGCGGGCGACGGCGCGACGCTCATGAGCCGGGCGGCGCACCTGTTCGACGAGACGGTCGACGACCGCGCACTCGCCGCCAGGGCTTTCGATCTGGCCGCCGAGCACAGGATGTCCGCCTACGACAGCCTCTATTTGGCGCTGGCGGAGCGCCGCCGCGCACGGGTGATCACTGCCGACCGGAAGCTGGTCGAGCGCGCCCGCGCCGCCGGCCTGGGCAAGATGGTCTCCCTCCTGAGCGACTGAGGATGGCGAAGCGCCGCTACGTCGCAACCAGGTGGAGGGCGGACGCCTCGGGCGATCAGCGGTCGGCCGCGTTCTGCACGGGGCCGCGCGACAGGCCGGCGATCGGGATCATCACGGCCGGGCGCTCCTGGGTCGGCAGGGCCGAGACCAGCAGGGTCTGGGCCGGGGCGAGGCCGCCCGCCTCGGCCACGCACTGGCCGGTGTCGAGCACCGCGTGCTGGCCCAGGCAATAGACGTCCTCATACTCCGGCCCGGCCACCGACAGGCACTGGAACAGGTTCAGCTTGGCCAATTTCAGGCACTCGCGGCTGACCGGCTCGGTGGCCGTGGCGTCCGCCTGGGACGGCTCGCCGGCGTCCGCCGCGCCGAGGATCGACAGGGCGGCGAGCGCGAGGCTGCGCACGGCCACCGGGGTGAACCGCGCCCCGCCGGCGCCGCGGGCCTGAAGCGTCGAGATCTGCACCAGAAGGCGCGCCACGTCCTCGTCGCGGGCCGCCAGGCGGCCGTTGGAGAGGGCCTTGGCCGTCGCCAGCCGCCCGGCGGCGTCGGACACCATGATCTTGGACCATCCCTGGTGCTGCACGCCGTAGGACGCCTGCTTCAGCGCGCGGCCGGCGGAGATCACCGGCGTCGCCTCGGCCGCGATGGCGGCCGCCGCACGCGCGGCGGCGGCGTCGGCGCCGCCGAGCCGGATCACGGCCGCCGGATTGGCGATGATCGCCTGGGCCAGGCCCTGGCGGGTGCGCTCGTCGGCCGCGGCGTCCATCACCGCATAGACGAAGCCGGGCTCCTGCAGGGCGGCCATGGCGCCATAGGCGATCATGCCCTCCTCGAGCTGGCCGGCGTCGTAGCTCGCGCCGGTCTGCAGCTCCGCCTTGACGCTGGCGCCGCTGCCGAGATCGGCGCTGAGGGCGGCGGCGTTGTGCATGTAGCGGTCGAAGGCGCTGGCCGCCTCGACCGAGCGGCGGGGGAAGGCGACGTGCTGCTGCATCGGCGGCGGATCGGCGGCCGGGGCGGGCGCGGCGGAGGTCTCGTTGCTGGCGAGCTGCATCGGCGGGGGCGGGGCCGCGGCCTGTCGCGCCAGGGGATCGGGATTGACCGGCTCGCTGTCGGCCTCCGCGGCCTGGGCCGGCAGGCCGTAGGCGGCCCTAGCCTCGGGGCCCATCGCCGGGTCGAGCGCGGCCGTCTGCGCAGGCGCCGCGACGGGTGCGGGCGGCTCCGCGGGCGGTGAAGCGGCGGCTGCGGACCGGCCGGACAGCGCCGCCTCGGTCACCACGCCGCTGGGGGCGGCCCGCACGCCGTTGTCGGCGCTGGGCGCCCCGGCGTCCGCGACGGACAGGGCCGCTTCCGGCGGCATCGTCAGCCCCTGCGCCCTGGCCGGGGCCGCGCCCAAGGCCATCGCCGCGAGACACGCGCCGACAGCAACACCAGTAAAGAGATGGGTCCTCATCCTTGCCCCCTGCACCGACGACGCTGGTCTAACGCGTCGCTGCCTTACGACACTCTAACGGGGACGGTTAATACGAGCTTAAGTATGAGTATATATTGCGCAGATTGTCGCAACCTCCGCCTTTCGTCGGATTCATGACAGTTCTAAGTACTAACGCGGCAGACGTCGTCGTGATGAATGCAGATTAACGCATCCCCGAAAGCTGGCGGCCAGGGCCGGCGCCTCGCCAGGGGTCAGGCGGGAGCGTGGCAGACCGCTTCGAGGTTGACGCCGTCCGGGTCGATCACGAAGGCGCCGTAGTAGTTCGGATGGTAATAGGGCCGCACGCCGGGCGGCCCGTTGTCCCTGGCGCCGGCGGCGATCGCGGCTTCGTAGAAGGCGTCGACCTCGGCGCGGGTGGAGGCCGTCAGGGCGAGGTGGACGTGGCCGGTCGGCTGTGGCCCCTCGGCGACCCAGAGCACCGGCCGGTCGCGGCCATAGCCGGCGAAGGCGACGCCGCTGTCGGTCTCCTCGGCGCCGACCTCCATCCGCACCGCCACGCCGAGCGGAGCCAGGGCCGCGTCGTAGAAGGCGCGGCTGCGCTTGAAGTCGGACACGCTCAGACTCACATGGTCGATCATCGCCGGTCTCCTTTGGTTGGCCCGCGGCCTGCGACAGGCCTGTCGCACCCGCCCTTGACTCCGCACGCTCTTCCGCATACTTCCCGCTGCGTTAGCACTCGGGGTGCGCGGCTGCTAACAGCCGTCCTCCGGGGCCGTGCATTCTCGAAACACTGGTCTCTACGGAGAGAGAAACTCATGAGCTTTCGTCCTCTCGGCGATCGCGTCCTCGTTCGGCGCGTCGAAGAAGAAGCGAAGACCAAGGGCGGGATCATCATCCCCGACACCGCCAAGGAAAAGCCGCAAGAAGGCGAAGTCATCGCCGTGGGCCCCGGCGCCCGCGACGAGAACGGCAAGCGCGTCGACATGGACGTGAAGGCCGGCGATCGCATCCTGTTCGGCAAGTGGTCGGGCACCGAAGTGAAGATCGATGGCGAAGACCTGATCATCATGAAGGAATCCGACGTCCTGGGCGTCGTCGACAAGCCGTCCGTCGCCAAGGCCGCCTGAGCGCCCTTCGCTCCCACCAACTCTGAATTTAGGAAGCAGGAACCATGGCTGCGAAAGTCGTTCACTTTTCCTCCGACTCCCGCGACCGCATGCTGCGGGGGGTCAACATCCTCGCCAACGCGGTGAAGGTCACCCTCGGCCCCAAGGGCCGCAACGTGGTGATCGAGAAGTCTTTCGGCGCGCCGCGCTCCACCAAGGACGGCGTCACCGTCGCCAAGGAGATCGAGCTCGAAGACAAGTTCGAGAACCTCGGCGCCCAGCTGATCCGCGAAGTCGCCTCCAAGACCAATGACAAGGCCGGCGACGGCACCACCACCGCCACCGTCCTGGCCCAGGCCATCGTGGTCGAAGGCCTGAAGTCGGTCGCGGCCGGCATGAACCCGATGGACCTGAAGCGCGGCATCGAGAAGGCCGTCCTGGCCGTCGTCGCCGAGATCAAGGCCACCTCCAAGAAAGTCACGACCAACAGCGAGATCGCCCAGGTCGGTTCGATCTCCGCCAACGGCGAGAACGACATCGGCGACATGATCGCCAAGGCGATGGAGAAGGTCGGCAACGAGGGCGTCATCACGGTGGAAGAGGCCAAGAGCCTCGAGACCGAACTCGACGTCGTCGAAGGCATGCAGTTCGATCGCGGCTATCTGTCGCCGTACTTCATCACCAACGCCGACAAGATGGAGGCCGTCCTCGAAGATCCGCAGATCCTGATCTTCGAAAAGAAGCTCTCCTCGCTGCAGCCGCTGCTGCCGGTGCTGGAAGCGGTGGTCCAGTCGGGCCGCCCGCTGCTGATCATCGCCGAGGACGTCGAAGGCGAAGCCCTGGCCACCCTGGTGGTCAACAAGCTGCGCGGCGGCCTGCGGGTCGCGGCGGTCAAGGCGCCGGGCTTCGGCGATCGCCGCAAGGCGATGCTGGAAGACCTCGCCATCCTGACCGGCGGCCAGGTGATCTCCGAAGACCTCGGCATCAAGCTTGAGAGCGTCACGCTCGACATGCTCGGCCGGGCCAAGAAGGTCACGATCACCAAGGACGACACCACCGTCGTCGACGGCGTGGGCGCCAAGGCCGACATCGAAGGCCGCATCGCCCAGATCAAGCGCCAGATCGAGGACACCACGTCCGACTACGACAAGGAAAAGCTGCAGGAACGCCTGGCCAAGCTGGCCGGCGGCGTTGCGGTGATCCGCGTCGGCGGCGCCACCGAAGTCGAGGTGAAGGAGCGTAAGGACCGCGTCGACGACGCCCTGAACGCCACCCGCGCCGCGGTCGAGGAAGGCATCGTGCCGGGCGGCGGCGTGGCCCTGCTGAAGGCCTCCAAGGCCCTCGACAGCCTGAAGGGCGACAACGACGACCAGAACGCGGGCATCGCCATCGTGCGGCGCGCGCTGCAGTCCCCGATCCGGCAGATCGCCGAGAACGCGGGCGTGGAAGGCTCGATCGTGGTCGGCAAGGTCCTGGAGAACGCCTCCCCGACCTTCGGCTTCAACGCCCAGACCGAAGAGTACGTCGACCTGGTGGCCGCGGGCGTCATCGACCCGGCCAAGGTCGTGCGCACGGCCCTGCAGGACGCGGCCTCGGTCGCCGGCCTGCTGATCACCACGGAAGCCGCCGTGGCCGACGCCCCCAAGAAGGGCGGCAATTCGGCCCCGCAAATGCCGGGCGGCGGCATGGGCGACATGGACTTCTAGTCCACGACGCCTGACGCTAGCGCTCAAGAAAGGGCGGGATCCGAAAGGGTCCCGCCCTTTTTCTTGGTCGTTGTCGGACGGGCGACTCTACGCCTTCGGCCAGGCCGCGCCGATCAGCCGCCCCGCGCCTTCAGCGCCGTTATCGCGCGCCCATACGGCTTGACGCCCAGCCAGATGATGATGGCCGCCAGCGGCGACATCACCCGCCGCCGACCCTGCCAGGCCGTAGCGGATCAGGCTCTCGTCGCGCACGATCAGGTCGGTGATGGCGGCGATGAAGCTCGGCCCCAGGCCGTTGCCGATCACCACGAAGACGAAGAGGTAGAAGGCCGTGATCTGGCCGCGCATGTCGTTGGGCGTGACGCTCTGCATGGCGGCGTTCTGCGGCACCGCCCCGGCCAGGCCGCACATGCCCGTCACCGCCGCGCAGGCCACCGCCAGCCACGGGTTCGGCATCAGGGGGCCGAGGATCGCGAAGATGGGGCTGATCGTGTACATGATCGCCACCACCCGCATGTTGGCGTCGTCGTGGCGGCGGGCCAGCCGCTCGGTCAGCCAGGTGCCGATGACCAGGCCCAGGAGCTGAGCCCCGATGCTCGACACGCCCATGGCCATGCCGGCCTGCTGGGCCGTCCAGCCGTAGGTGCGGATGAAGAAGGTCGGCCGCCAGGACTGGACGCCGTAGGTCTCCAGCGCCGAGAAGGCCAGGCCGAAGAACATCGGCGCGTAGAGCTTCCAGTTGGCGAACAGGTAGCGGACGATCTCGCCGACCGGCGCGGCCTTGTGGCCCGAGCCCGCCTGCATCCGGCCGCGGCGCGGCGGCTCGGGCACCGAGCGCATCAGGACAGCGGCCAGGAGGCCCGGCAGGCCGACGGCGATGAACACCATCTGCCAGTTGCGGATCACCAGGCCCATGAAGTGCGCGGGCGGCACGTCGGCGATGCCCCGATCACCACCGCGCCGATGACCAGCGACAGGCCGCCGCCGGCGATGAAGCCGATCTGCAGGATGGCGATGGCCCGCGGCAGCTTCTCGCGCGGGAAGTAGTCGGCCATCATCGAATAGGTGCCGGGCCCGTTGATCGCCCCGCCGCCGCCCACGGCCACGCGGCAGAGGAACAGCTGCCAGAAGGTCTGGGTGATCCCCGCGAGGGCGGTCATCGCCGCCCCCACGGCCAGGCCGATGGCCAGGACCACGTTGCGCTTCATGGTGTCGACCAGCCGCGCCAGGGGGATGCCGATCAGGGCGTAGAAGATCACCGGCGCCAGGCCGATCAGGTAGCTGACCTGCAGGTCGTCCAGGTTCAGGTCGCGTTTGATCGGCTGGACCAAAAGGCCGATGATGCCGCGGTCGAGTTCGCCGAACATCAGCACCACGGCGAAGACGCAGACGGCGTACCAGGCCGTCGACTGTTTGGGCCAGGGCTGGGTGGACTGCGCCTCGCCTTCGGCGGCCGCTGCTTCGACCGTCGGTATTTCCAACGCCATACTGTTCTCTCCGCCCCCGCGGTCTATTCGCCCGGCTCGTTCAGGCCGCTTGCCGAGCTTCCAGTTCTTTCACGCGGGCGATGGCATTTCCATAGGGCTTAAGCGCCCGAGTAAGGATCAGCACCGCCAGCGGCGCCATGATCACCGCGGCGCCGGACAGGGCGTAGCGGATGTCGTTCTCCGAGGGCAACACGATATCGGTCAGGCTGGCGATCACGAGCGGCCCCAGCCCGCCGCCGACGGCGCTGAACACGAAGAGGTAGAGGGCGCTGATCTGGGCGCGCATCGGGTTGGGCGTGACGCTCTGCAGGGCGGCCACGAACGGCGTCGCCCCCATCATGCTGCAGACTCCGCCGACTCGGAGCAGGCGATCGCCAGCCAGGCCGACGGCATCAGCGGGCCCAAGACCTGGAAGGGGATCGCGATCGTATAGGCGATGACCACGACCAGCAGGTTGGTGTCGTCGCGCCGACGGTGCAGCCGCTCGCACAGCCAGGTGCCGATGATCAGGCCCAGCGGCGAGACGAACAGCGCCATCGTCCCCTGCACCACGCCGATCCGCGACGGCGCCCAGCCGTAGGTCCGCTGGTAGAAGGTCGGCCCCCAGTTCTGCACCCCGGCCGCCATCAGCGAGGAGACGGCCGCCGCCCCGATCATGCAGCCGTAGAGCCGCCGGTTGACGACGAGGTAGCGGACCACCTCGCGCAGCGGCGCCGCCTTGGGCCTGGGCCCGCCGGCCATCAGCCCCCGCCGCGCCGGCTCGGCCACGGTCATCATCAGGAGGGCGAACAGCAGCCCCGGCGCGCCGACCACGACGAAGACGAGCTGCCAAGAGTGCAACACGCCCCAGGGCACGGCCACGTCCGCCACGTGCGACAGCCCGCCGATGATCAGCCCGCCCGCGACCAGGGAGAAGCCGCCGCCGGCGATGAAGCCCACGTTCAGCGCCGCCAGCGCCCGCGGCAGGCGCTCGCGCGGGAAGTAGTCGGCCAGCATGGAATAGGTGGCGGGGCCGTTCACCGACTCCCCCGCGCCGATGCCGACCCGCGCCCAGAACAGCTGCCAGAACCCCTGAGCGGCGCCGCACATCGCGGTCATCACGCTCCAGAACGTCAGGCCGCAGGCGATCATCACGCGGCGGCTCCTCACGTCGGTCAGGCGCGACAGCGGCAGGCCCATGAACACGTAGAACAGGATGAAGGCCGGCCCGAGCAGCAGGCTGATCTGCACATCCGACAGGTGCAGGTCGCGTTTGATCGGCGCCACCAGCAGGGTGATGATCCCGCGGTCGATCTGCGAGAGCATCAGCACGATCGACAGCATGACCACGCACCACCAGGCCTTGCCGGCGCTGGGCCAGGCGCCCGCGGCCGGCGGGGCCGCCGGCGTCGGGGGCGGGTCGTCGACCGCGGCGGGCGCATGGGCCGTCATCGGGGTCATCCTTCCTGCGCGGCGCGCCAGGCGCGGCGACGGCGTTTCCGGGAGCGGTCTGCGCCGCCTCGGCCCCACTAGGGCGGAGTTTCACGGTCATTTCAATCTGGACAACCGTGACAAGCATCCGCGCGGCGCTAGGTTGGCGCCCGCAACCAAGACAAAGAACGGGAAACGCCGATGAGGGCCTATGAAATCCTGCCCGAGGGCGAGGGCATGGACCGCCTGCGCATGGTCGAGCGGCCCGAGCCGTCGCCCGGCCAGGGCCAGGTCAAGCTGCGCGTGCGCGCCGCCTCGCTGAACTACCGCGACCAGCTGATGGTGCGCGGCGGCTATCGCACCGGCCAGACCGGCCGGCCGGTGATCCCCCTGTCGGACGGCGCGGGCGAGGTGGTCGAGGTCGGGCCCGGCGTCACCCGCGTGAAGGTCGGCGACCGTGTGGCGGCGACCTTCTTCCAGCCCTGGGTCGACGGGCGTCCGCCCAAGGGCTTCGCCTCGCTGGGCAATCCGCTGGACGGCATGCTGACCGAGGCCATCGTGCTGGACGAGGACGGGGTGGTCACGCTGCCCGGCTACCTGAGCTTCGAGGAGGCGGCCTGCCTGCCCTGCGCGGCCCTGACCGCCTGGCACGCGCTGTTCGTGGCCGGACGCCCGCTGCGCGCCGGCCAGACCGTGCTGGTCCAGGGCACGGGCGGGGTCTCGATCTTCGCCCTGCAGTTCGCCCGCGCCGCAGGCGCGCGGGTGATCGCCACCACGTCGTCCGACGAGAAGGCCTCGCGGCTGAAGGCGCTGGGCGCGTCCGAGGTGGTGAACTACCGGAGCCATCCGGAGTGGGACAAGGAGGTCCGCCGCCTGACCGGCGAGCAGGGCGTGGACGTGGTCGTCGAGGTCGGCGGGGCCGGCACCCTGCCGCGCTCCTACCAGGCGGTCGGCTGGGGCGGGAAGATCTGCCTGATCGGGGTGATGACCCAGCCGGAGGACGCCGCCCAGCTCAACCCCATCGGCCTCGCCTTCAAGTCGGCCGCCCTGCACGGGATCATGGTCGGCTCGCGCGTGATGTTCGAGGCGATGCTCGAGGGAATGGCCGCCAACGCCATCCGGCCGGTGATCGACCGCGTGTTCCCGTTCGACCAGGCGGCCGACGCCTATCGCCTGGCCGCCTCGGGCGGGTTCGTCGGCAAGCTGGTGGTCGCGATCTGAGCCGCGGGGCGGCGACACGCCGCAGCTTTGCTTAGCGATGCCTTTACCGCGCTGGCCTTAGACAGCCGCATCGCCCGCGGGGGCGCGTCCGCTTGTTGGTCCGCCGATCGATGTTCGACCTCCTACGCCGGTTCTGGCGCCACCGCCGCGCCAATGTCGCGGTGACCTTCGCCATCGCCATCCTGCCGATCACCCTGATGGTCGGCATGGGCGTCGACATCACCAACGCCACCCGGCTGAAGCTGAGCCTGCAGGATTCCGCCGACGCCGCGGCCCTGGCCCTGGCGCGGCAGGGGCCGACCATCACCGACGCCCAGATCACGCCGCTGGTGACCAACTACATCCAGTCGAGCTTCAACAATTCCACGACCACGCCGTTCACGGTGACCAACGCCACCCTGGACCGCACCACGATCACCGCGACGGTGGACGCCACCGCCAAGGTGCCGGCGAACTTCGCCAAGCTCCTGGGCGTCACGACCATACCGGTCAGCGTCCATTCGGTGGCCAAGGGCATGCTGCTGGAGATCGCCCTGGTGCTCGACACCTCCGGCTCGATGAGCGAGAGCGCCGGGTCGGGCGGCTCCAAGATCAGCGCCCTGAAGACCGCATCCTCCAGCTTCCTGGACTCGATGTTCGGACCCTGCCCTCGAGCCAGCGGGTGTCGGTCGCCGTGGTGCCGTTCGCGACCAACGTGCGCGTCGTCGCCGCCGGCAGCTCCCCCCCGTCCTACATGGACACCACCGGGGTCTCGCCGGACGCCTATGACGACTTCGACTCCACCGCCCGCACCCGGTTCCAGATGTTCGCCTACATGAAGAACCAGAGCTGGGGCGGCTGCGTGATGACCCGGCCGGCGCCCTACGACGTCACCGACGACACGCCCACGACATCGAAGGGCGCGACCATGTTCGTGCCGTGGTTCGCGCCCGACGAGCCGGACACCACCCTGTCCTACGGCCAGACGCAGTACGAGAACGACTACATCTCCGACACCGGCGGGGCCTGCTCGGGCTCGACCAGCGGCAAGAACGACCTTTGGAAGCAGCAGCGCACCTGCAAGTACAAGAGCGCAACGCCCTCCTACGGCCTCGGCCCCAACAACCTCTGCGACTCCGCGGCGATCACCCCGCTGACCAGCACGCGCGCCACCCTGAACTCGGCGATCAGCGCCCTGCAGGCCAACGGCGACACCAACATCCTGGAAGGCGTCATGTGGGGCTGGCGGGTGCTGTCGCCGACCGCGCCGTTCACCGAGGGCAAGAGCTACACCTCGCCGAACAACCGCAAGGTCATCGTGCTGATGACCGACGGCGAGAACAACTACAACGGCGTCAACAACCCGAACATGAGCTATTACTTCACGTACGGCTTCGCCAAGGACGGGCGGATCGGCCAGACGACCAGCAACAACACCACCCTGACGTCGCTGCTCGACGCCAAGACGCTGCAGGCCTGCACCAACGCCAAGGCCATGGGGATCATGATCTATACGATCGGCTTCGGCTCGGGCGCGGCGGCCTCGACCAGCCTGCTGCAGAACTGCGCCTCCGATCCGAAGTATTATTACGCGCCGCAGAACTCCAGCGACCTGGCGCCGGTGTTCCAGAAGATCGCCGAGAGCATCAACAGCCTGCGCATCTCCCAATAGGCTCACGCCGCCTCGCGCGGCTTTGGCCCCACATAGCGCGACTGGGGCCGGATCAGCCGGCCGCTGAGGGCCTGCTCGCGGGCGTGGGCGATCCAGCCGGCGGTGCGGCCCGCCGCGAAGACGCAGGTGAACGCCTCGGCCGGGAAGCCGACCGCCTCCAGCAGCACGGCGGTGTAGAACTCCACATTGGTCTGCAGCGACCGGCCGGGCTTGCGCCGCGCCAGGATGTCGAGCGCCGCCGCCTCCACCGCCTCGGCCAGCGCCAACCGCCCGGGCAGCTGCGGCGACGCCGCGGCCAGGGCCGAAAGCGCGCGCTTCAGGGCGTCGGCGCGCGGGTCGCGCACGCGGTAGATGCGGTGGCCGAAGCCCATCAGCCGCTCGCCGCGATCCAGGGCGTGCTCCAGCCAGGCGCGGGCGGCGGCGGGCTCGCCGATCTCGTCCAGCATCTGCAGCACCGGCCCCGGCGCGCCGCCGTGCAGCGGACCTTTCAGGGCCGAGACGCCGGCCAGCACCGCCGACGTCAGGCCCGCGCGGGTGGAGGCCACGATCCGCGCGGCGAAGGTGGAGGCGTTCAGGCCGTGGTCGACGATGGTGACGAGATAGGCGTCCAGCGCCGCCGCATGGGCCGCCGACGCCTCGCCCTTCAGCATGCGGAGCATGTCGGCGGCGTGGCCGAGCGTCGGGTCGGGCGCGAGGGGCGCCAGCCCCTGCCGTACACGGATCACCGCCGGGGCGAACACGGCCGGCGCGGCGATCAGGCGAAGCGCGACGTCGAGGTCGTCGCCGTCCGCCAGGCGCGCGGTCAGGGCGCGCATCGCGTCCACCGGCGGCAGGGCGCGCAGGGCTGCGTCGAGGGCGGCGACGTGGCCGAACACCGCCGCGCGGGCGACGCCCAGGCGAGCGCGGAAGGCGTCCGGCGGCGGCAGGTCGTCCACCAGGCCGACCAGCAGCAGCCGCGCCACGGCCTCGAACGAGGCGCGGCCGGCCAGCTCGTCCAGCTCGTGACCCTTGATGATCAGGCGGCCGGCCTGGCCGTCCACGTCCGACAGGGTCGTCTCCGCGGCGACCACGTCTTCCAGTCCATCGCTCATGCGCAACACTCCTTGGCGCGCGAGACATCGGGCCGGGCGATTGCTTCGTCAATATTGACCTATATGATCAACATCCATGACCGAATCGTGGATCGACCAGGCCGAGGGTGCCGCGCGGCTGGGGATCAAGCCCCAGACCCTCTACGCCTATGTGAGTCGCGGCCGGATCGAGGCGCGGCCCGATCCCGCCGATCCGCGCCGCAGCCTCTACCGCGCCGAGGATATCGCCCGCCTTTCGGCCCGCAAGGCGCGCGGGCGCAAGGCCTCGGCGGTGGCGCAGGGCGCCATGTCCTGGGGGGAGCCGGTGCTGGAATCGGCGATCACCGCCGTGATGCACGGGCGAATCTGGTACCGGGGCGCCGACGCGGCGGACCTGGCCGAGACCCTGACGCTCGAAGAGACCGCCCTGCGGCTGTGGGCGTGCGACGATCCCGCCGTGTTCGTGCGGCCGCCGACGCCGCGCGTGCGGCTGCGAGGCTCGGCCCAGGCGCGCGCCTTCGCCGCCCTCGCCGCCCGCGCCGGCGTCGACCCGCCGGCGGCGGGGCGCGCCCTGCCGAGCCTCTGGGCCGACGGCGCCGGCCTGGTCGGCGACCTCGCCGGCGCGCTCGGGGACGGGGCGTCGGACGCGCCGGCGCACCGCGTGCTCGCCGACGCCCTGCGGCTCGACGCGGCGGGCGCGGACCTGGTGCGGCGGGCGCTGGTGCTGCTGGCCGACCACGAGCTGAACGCCTCGACCTTCGCCGCGAGGATCGCGGCCTCGACCGGCGCGTCGCTGGCGGCGTCGGCGCTCGCCGGACTGGCGACGCTCACGGGACCGCGGCATGGCGGCGCGGGCGCGGCGGTGCTGGCCCTGACCGAGGAGGCGGCGCGGCTCGGGCCCGAGGCGGCGGTGCGCGGCTGGATGGCGCGCGGCCTGCCGCCGCCAGGGTTCGGCCATGTGCTCTATCCGGACGGCGATCCCCGCGCCCGCGCCCTGCTCGCCCGCTTCGAGCCGGAGCCCGACCTCGTCGCCCTGAAGGAGGCCGCGGAGGCCCTGACCGGCCACGCCGCCAACGTCGACTTCGCCCTGGCGGCCCTGACCAGCCGCCTCGCCCTGCCGGCCGACACGCCGTTCGCCCTGTTCGCGCTCGGCCGCAGCGTCGGCTGGATCGCCCACGCACTGGAGCAGCTGCAGACCGGGGCCCTGATCCGCCCGAGGGCCCGCTACGTCGGCGTGCACATAGGCTGACGGCGCGGCGTCTCCCCACACCGTCACCCTCGGCCTTGTGCCGAGGGTCCCTCTCGCCGCCGGCATTGAGCCTGGACGTCGGAGTGCGGCGTGGCGGAGGCAGGGCCTCGGCACAAGGCCGAGGGTGACGGGTCTTGTTGGGAAACGTTGTCGCCGCCGCCTAGTAGTGCACCTTGAAGGCGTAGCTGAGGCCGATGCCGGCGGAGAACTGGTCGCGCGAGCCGATCAGCTGGACGATCGGGCTGTCGGCGGGGGTGCTGGCGAGGCGGTTGTAGCCGCCGTAGATGCGCGAGCGCCACTGGCTGTTCAGGCGGTAGGTCAGCGACGCCTCGCCCCCGACATAGCGCATCCCGCCGTCGGGCCTGTAGGTGGTGTCGATGATCGGGCTGGCCGCCGCCTCGGTGGGGGTGACGCCGAAATAGCGGTCCATGTAGTCGGAATCGCCAAAGCCGACGCGCGGGCCGATCGAGGCCATGAACCGGCCCCGGTCGTAGACCGCGTCCAGCGACAGGTCGCCGACCCAGCCGTCGTGGCCGCGGACGCCTTTGCGGCCCTGCGCCTGGGCGCGCAGCCACGAGGTCGGCCACGCCTCGACGAACACGCCCGGCTCCAGCGCCCATTCGATCGGATGCAGGCCGACGCGGTCGCCCTCGGCGTTGCGCTTGCCGCGCACCCGCGCCACCGCGCCGAACGAAAAGATCCCCTCGTGCAGCAGGGTCAGCCGCCCGCCGTCATCGGGCGCGGCGAAGCGCTCCGGCTGGTCGGCGCGGCGGATGTTGATGGTCGGATAGGCGAAGGGCGTCATTTGGGCCGAGCCCTCGTAGGGGGGCGCCAGGTTGGCGCGCGCGCCCACCGTCACGATCCAGTCGGAGGCGTGCGCCTCGGTCGCGCCAACCAGACACAGGGACGGCGCCCGCCGCCGTCCACCCAGTGATAGCCCTCATCCCGCGATCCGCCGTCAGCCCAGTCCTGATCCAACTAACTGCACAAGGGCGTTGCCGTTCCGTTGACCTAGGCCAACTCGTCTGTTCCGGCCACGGACAAGGGCTGCTCCAGGCGGTCGACCATTTCGCGCGGGCAGACCTGCCAGAATTGGCGGCGCATCGCGTCCCAATCGCGCAGAACGTCGGCGGCGAAGCGCGAGCCGGTCTCGGCCGCGTGCTCGGCCACCAGGGCGCGCAGCACGCCCTCCCAGTGCGGGGAAGCGAGCCGGCCGATGGTGACGCTGTCGGTGTTCACCGACGCCTCGAACTGGCCCTCCAGGTCGAGCACGAAGGCCATGCCGCCGGTCATGCCCGCCGCGAAGTTGTCGCCCGCCGCGCCGAGGATCACCGCCGTGCCGCCGGTCATGTATTCGCAGCCGTTGGCGCCGACGCCCTCCACCACGGTGACGGCGCCGGAGTTGCGCACCGCGAACCGCTCGCCCGCCCGGCCCGCCGCGAACAGCTTGCCCGACGTGGCCCCGTAGAGGACCGTGTTGCCGAGGATGGCGTTCAGGTGCGGGGCCGCCAGGCGCGCCGGCTTGATCACGATGGTGGCGCCCGACAGGCCCTTGCCGACGTAGTCGTTGGCCTCGCCGGTCAGGTCGATGCGCAGGCCCTGGACGGCGAAGGCGCCCAGGCTCTGGCCCGCGAGCCCTTCAGCTCCACCGTCAGATGGCCCGGCGGCAGCCCGGCCATGCCGTACTTGCGCACGATGTGGCTGGAGATGCGCGAGCCGATCGCCCGGGCCGTGTTGGCCACGGTGTAGGTCAGCTGCATCTTCTCGCCGCGCGCCAGGAAGGCCTCGGCGTCGCGCACGATCTGGGCGTCGAGCGTATCGGGGACCTCGGTTGCGGCCCTCCATGGTGCAATAGGGCTTGTTCGCCCCGGGGTCGGCGCGGACCAGGATCGGGTTCAGGTCGGAGGTCGTCCAGGTGCTCGGCGCCGCGGGAGACCTGGGCGAGCAGGTCGGTGCGGCCGATCACCTCCGACAGCGAACGGAAGCCGAGGCTGGCCAGAAGCTCGCGCGTCTCCTCGGCGATGAAGGAGAACAGGTTGATCACCTTCTCCGGCGTGCCGGTGAGAAACGCTCGCGCAGGGCCTCGTCCTGGGTGCAGACCCCCACCGGACAGGTGTTGGAATGGCACTGGCGCACCATGATGCAGCCCATGGCCACGAGGCTGGCGGTGCCGATGCCGAACTCCTCCGCGCCCAGCATGGCGGCCATGACCACGTCGCGGCGGTGCGGATGCCGCCGTCGGTGCGCAGGCGCACGAAGTGGCGCAGGCCGTTGAGGGTCAGCACCTGGTGCGCCTCCGACAGGCCCATCTCCCACGGGCAGCCGGCGAACTTCACCGAGGTCTGGGGCGAGGCGCCGGTGCCGCCGACGTGGCCGGCGATCAGGATGGTGTCCGCCTTCGCCTTGGCCACGCCCGCCGCGATCGCGCCGATGCCGGTCATGGAGACCAGCTTCACCGTGACCTTGGCGTCGGGGGTGATCTGCTTCAGGTCGTAGATGAGCTGGGCAGGTCCTCGATCGAATAGATGTCGTGGTGCGGCGGCGGCGAGATCAGCATCACCCCGGGCGTCGCGTGGCGCATGCGGGCGATGAACTCGGTCACCTTGAAGCCGGGAAGCTGGCCGCCCTCGCCGGGCTTGGCGCCCTGGGCGACCTTGATCTCCAGCTCGCGGCACTGGTTCAGGTATTCGGCCGTGACGCCGAACCGGCCCGACGCCACCTGCTTGACCGCCGAGTTGGGGTTGTCGCCGTTGGGCAGGGGCTTGTAGCGCGCCGAATCCTCGCCGCCCTCGCCGGAGACCGAGCGGGCGCCGATGCGGTTCATGGCGATGTCAGCGTGCCGTGCGCCTCGGGCCCGAGGGCGCCCAGGCTCATGCCGGGGGTGTTGAAGCGCTTCCTGATCTCGTTGATGCTCTCGACCTCGGCCAGCGGCACGGGCGTGACGTCGGCGCGGAAGTCGAGCAGGTCGCGAAGCTGCACCGGCGGGTGGGCGTGCAGCGCCTCCGAATAGCGCTTGAAGGTCTCCAGCGAGCCGGTGTCGCAGGCCTGCTGCAGGGTGTGGATCAGCCGCGCCTCATAGGCGTGGGTCTCGCCCGAGCGGCGCGCCTTGTAGAAGCCGCCGACCGGCAGCATCACCGCCGGCTCGCCCCAGGCGCGGCGGTGGATCTCCACCGCCTTCTTCTCCAGGCCGGCCAGACCGATGCCGGAGATGCGCGAGGGCATGCCCGGGAAGAACTCCGCCGCCAGGGCGCGCGACAGGCCCACGGCCTCGAAGTTGTAGCCGCCGCGGTAGGACGAGATCACCGCGATGCCCATCTTGGACAGGATCTTCAGGAGGCCCGCCTCGACCGCGCCCTTGTAGTTCAGGCAGACGTCGCGCAGCGACATCTCGCCCATCAGGCCGCGCTCCAGCCGGTCCTGGAAGGTCTCCTGCGCCAGGTAGGCGTTCACCGCCGTCGCGCCGACGCCGACTGGAAGGTCTCCTGCGCCAGGTAGGCGTTCACCGCCGTCGCGCCGACGCCGACCAGCACCGCGAAATAGTGGGTGTCCAGGCACTCGGCCGAGCGCACGATCAGCGAGACGTAGGAGCGCAGGCCGTGGGCCACGAGGTGCGCATGCACCCCGGCCGTGGCCAGGATCATCGGCATGGCGACGCGGCCGGGGCCGGACGCCTCGTCGGTCAGCACGATCTGACCGCAGCCGCGCAGGGCGGCGTCCTCGGCCTCGGCGCGGATGCGCTCCAGCGCGGCGCGCAGGGCGTCGCCCGGCCGCGCCTCGGCCGCGGGGATCGGCATGGTGCAGTCGATCACCGCGATCTGCTTCTCGCCGATGAACTCGACGATCCGCTCGTACATGCCGGTGGTGAGCACGGGGCTCTCCAGCACATAGACGTCGGTCTGGGCCTCGTCCTGGGCCAGGATGTTGCCGAGGTTCTTGAACCGGGTCTTCAGGCTCATCACCCGCGTCTCGCGCAGCGGGTCGATCGGCGGGTTGGTCACCTGGCTGAAGTTCTGGCGGAAGAAATGCGACAGCGGCCGGTAGCGCTCCGACAGCACGGCCAGGGGCGCGTCGTCGCCCATCGAGCCCACGGCCTCCTTGCCCTCCTCGACCATGGGGGCGAGGATCAGCTCCAGGTCCTCCAGGGTCAGGCCGGCGGCCACCTGGCGGCGCAGCAACTCCTCGCGGCCATAGCGGCGCGGCTCGGGCCCAGGGCCGATGCGGCGCTCCAGGTCGACCATGTTGCCGAGCCACTGGGTGTAGGGGTGGCGGCCGGCCAGGTGGTCGATGATCTCCTCTTCCTCGTAGAAGCGGCCCTCGGCGAGGTCGACCGCCAGCATCCGGCCCGGCCCGATGTGGGCCTTCTTGGTGATCCGGCTCTCGGGCACGCCGCACATGCCGGCCTCCGAGCCGACGATCAGCAGGCCGTCGGAGGTGTAGGCCACGCGCATGGGGCGAAGGCCATTGCGGTCCTTGCCGGCGATCACCCAGCGCCCGTCGGTGGCGCAGACCGCCGCGGGGCCGTCCCACGGCTCCATCACCGCGTTGCAGTAGGAATAGAGCGCCAGGCGGCACTCGCGCTGGTCGCCGTCGCCGACCTGGGACAGGGCTTCGGGGATCAAGAGGCACTTGGCCATGGGCGCGTCGCGGCCGGCGCGGACCAGCACCTCGAAGGTGTTGTCGAGGGCCGAGGAGTCCGAGCCGCCCGGCTGGATCACCGGCTTGATGTCGTCGCCGAAGTCCCCGAACGCCTGGGCGGCCATGCGGATCTCATGGCTCTTCATCCAGTTGATGTTGCCCTTGACGGTGTTGATCTCGCCGTTGTGGGCCAGCATCCGGAACGGCTGGGCCAGCCGCCATTCGGGGAAGGTGTTGGTCGAATAGCGCTGGTGGAACACCGCCACGGCCGCCGCGAAGCGCTCGTCGGTCAGGTCCGGATAGAACTCATCGATGTGCTCGGCCAGGAACATACCCTTGTAGATCAGGGACTTGGCCGACAGCGAGCAGATGTAGAAGCCGTTGACGCCGGCCTGGCCGGCGCGCTTCTCGATGCGCTTCCTGCACAGGAACAGCACGCGCTCCAGCGCCTCGCCGTCCATGCCGGGGGGGCAGGCGAGCATGATCTGCTCGATCTCCGGCCGCGTGGCGTTGGCCTTCTCGCCGATCACGCGGGTGTCCACCGGCACCTGGCGCCAGCCGTAGATGTAGAAGCCGAAGCGCAGGACCTCGGATTCCACGATGGTGCGGCAGAGCTCCTGGGCGCCGAGGTCGGTGCGCGGCAGGAAGATCTGGCCGACCGCGATCGGGCCCGGCCGCAGCCTGTGGCCGGTGCGCAGCACCTGGTCGATGAAGAAGTCCTGCGGCACCGAGACCAGCACGCCCGCGCCGTCGCCGGTCTTGCCGTCGGCGTCGACCGCCCCGCGGTGCCAGACGGCCTTCAGGGCGCGGATGGCCAGCTCCACCACCTCGCGGCGCGGCTTGCCGTCGATGGCGCAGACCAGGCCCACGCCGCACGCGTCGCGCTCGGTCGAGGGGTCGTAGGCGTGCGCGTCGATCAGCTTGGCGCGGTTGGCGAGATAGAGATCGACCTGGGTCATGACGAAGGTTCCGCAGGATAGCGCTGCGCGATGGCCGCGAGGGCCTGGCGCAGCAGTTCGAGGGCGGCGCCCGCGTGGGCGTGGGCGGCGTTGATGGCGACGGCGGCGTCGTCCGGGTTCATGGCGTACTCGTGGACGACGGAATTGCGCGTCCTTCCGATGTCGCGCCACAGGTTCGCGGACTGGAGTACGCCGATCTTCTCGGCCCGATTGAGCAGGTCGATGAAGGTGAGGCCGTCCTGGGGCTCGTCCCAGACCAGAAGGGCGGCCCGGAACAGCCGACGGCCAGCCTCGAACGCGGTCTCGAACCGCTTCAAGAGAAGGTCCACCGCGTCCGCCTCCGCCGGCGACATGCGCGCCACGCCAGCGGGGCTTATCGGCACGAGCGGGCGCACCGCCGCGAGGGACCGTTCGAGCCCGTCGGTCAGGCGGCCGGTGGAGGCGATGGCGCTCTCGATGAACTCCGTTTCGCGCGCCGGCCGGCTCATATCGCCACCCCGTCGCGATAGGCGATCTTTTCGATCGGTGCCTGGTCGCGGCCGCGCACGGTCTCGACGATGTCGATCTTCTGCTCGCCGAGCCGCTCCTGGAGAAGGTCCCATACCGCGCTCGACCGCGCGCTCCGCATGCCCTCCGCAGGGTCGGCCTCGATGTGCAGGTCGATGTCGCCGCCCCTGAGGTCGTCGCGCACGCGGCTGCCGAACAGGCGCACCACGGCCGTGGGGCCATAGACCTCAGCCACGGTGTCGCGGATGATCCGCCGCTCCTCTTCGGTCAGGCGCACGGCGTCACTCCGCCGCGACCAGGGCCGGGGCCCGGGCGGCGGCGGCCTTGTCCTGCAGGTAGCCGTCGATGGCCTCGGCCGCGTCGCGCCCGTCGCGCAGGGCCCAGACCACCAGGGAGGCGCCGCGGACGATGTCGCCGGCCGCGAACACGCCCTCGACGCTGGTCATCATGCTGCGGAAGTCGGCCTTGACCGTGCCCCAGCGCGACACCTTCAGCTGCGGCGCGCCGAACAGGGCCGGCAGGTCCTCCGGATCGAAGCCCAGCGCCTTGATCACCACGTCGGCGGCCAGATCGAAGTCCGCGCCCGGCACCTCCTCGGGCGCCTGGCGGCCCGACGGGTCGGGCGAGCCCAGGCGCATGCGAGCGGCGCGCACCCCGCTCACCGCCGAGGCGTCGCCGAGCACCGCGCGCGGCGCGGCCAGCCATTCGAACACCACGCCCTCCTCCTCGGCGTGGGCGACCTCGCGCATGGAGCCGGGCATGTTGGTCCGGTCGCGGCGGTAGAGGCAGGTGACGGACCTGGCGCCCTGGCGCACGGCCGTGCGCACGCAGTCCATGGCCGTGTCGCCGCCGCCGACCACGACGATATCCTTGCCCTCGGCGTTCAGCTCGCCGGTCTCGAACGCCTCGACAGCGTCGCCGAGGCCGGTGCGGTTGGAGGCGATCAGGTAGTCCAGCGCGGCCACCACCCCGCCCGACCCCACGCCGGGCGCCGAGAGTTCGCGCGCCTTGTAGACGCCGGTGGCGATCAGCACCGCGTCGTGGCGCTCGCGCAGCTCGTCCAGGCTCGCGTCGCGGCCGACCTCGAAGCCGAGCACGAACTCGACGCCGCCCTCGGCCAGGCGCTCGGTGCGGCGCTGGACCACTTCCTTCTCGAGCTTGAAGTTCGGGATGCCGTAGATCAGAAGCCCGCCGCCCGGTCGTGGCGGTCGTAGACGGTGACCTTGTAGCCGCGCTGGCGCAGCAGGTCCGCCGCCGCCAGGCCCGCGGGGCCGGCGCCGATGATCCCCACCGACTGGTCGAGGTCGTAGGCGGGCCGCAGCGGCGCGACCCAGCCCTCCTCCCACGCCTTGTCGGACAGGTAGCGCTCGACCGCGCCGATGGTGACGGTGCCGTGGCCGGACTGCTCGATCACGCAGTTGCCTTCGCACAGGCGGTCCTGCGGGCAGATGCGGCCGCACACCTCCGGCATGGCGCTGGTGGCCTGGGAGAGGTCGTAGGCCTCGCGGAGCCGCCCCTCGGCCGTCATCCGCAGCCAGTCGGGGATGTTGTTGTGCAGCGGGCAGTGGGTCTGGCAAAACGGCACGCCGCATTGCGAGCAGCGCGACGCCTGCTCGGCCGCCTTGGCGTCGATGAAGTCGCGGTAGATCTCGTGGAAATCCTGCGCGCGGGTGCGGACGTCACGCTTTTCGGGCGTCTGGCGTTCGACCTTGACGAATTTCAGCATGCGCTCGGCCATGGGCCCGCCCGCCTTTTGTAAGCACCATGTGGGAACCTCGCCTCCATATACCGGGGCGGGATATCGTCAAAGATCATGGTCCCATAGGTGGACGATAATCCGCTCGCTGCTCATAAAATTTGCGCCGGAAGCCGGTGCGACGCGCGAAACTAGTCTCGTTTGTGGATGAACGTTCCGTTTACCCTGTTCGACCTCACTTTCCGCCGCTGAAAGGGGCTTCCCATGCATGACTGGCTGATGGCCGTGCTGCTCGGCCTGATCGAGGGGCTGACCGAGTTCATCCCGGTGTCCTCGACCGGCCACCTGATCCTGGCCAAGGACGCCCTGGGCCTCACCGGCGCCTCGTGGGACACCTTCATCGTGCTGATCCAGCTCGGCGCGATCCTGGCCGTGGTGGCGCTGTATTTCAAAAAGCTTTGGGGCGCGGTGATCACCCTGCCCACCGATCCGAATTCGCGGCGGTTCGCGCTCAGCGTCATCGTGGCCTTCCTGCCCGCGATGGTGATCGGGGTGCTGGCGCACGACTTCATCAAGCGCGTGCTGTTCGAGAGCCCGAGGGTGATCTGCTGGTCGCTGATCCTCGGCGGGATCGTGCTGTGGGCGCTGGACGTCTGGCGCACCCGGCCGCGCTACGACGACGCCACCAAGCTGCCGCTGTTCACCTCGCTCGGCATCGGCCTGGCCCAGTGCCTGGCGATGATCCCGGGGACCTCGCGCTCGGGCGCCTCGATCGCCGGGGCCCTCCTGATGGGGACCGACAAGCGCACTGCGGCGGAGTTCTCCTTCTTCCTGGCCATCCCGACCATGGCCGGCGCCTTCGCCTACGACCTCTACAAGAACAAGGACAGCCTGACGCTGGACCAGGGCGGCCTGATCGCGGTGGGGTTCGTGGTCTCGTTCCTGTCGGGCCTGGTGGTGATCAAGGCCATGCTCGGCTTCGTCCAGAAGCGCGGCTACTGGCCCTTCGCGGTCTGGCGCATCGTGGTGGGCGTGCTCGGCCTGCTGCTGATCGCGCGTTGATTTCGTATCGACATAGGTATATACAAACCATGTCGGCAAGACGCTGGCGGATTGCGCAAGCAGAGCCAAGGAGGGCTAGTACGGGCCGAGACTACCGCGGGGGCGGCGCATGGACGGATTCGAGTGGCACACGGAAAAGGCCGCCGCCAACGTCGCCAAGCACGGGATAGGTTTCCAGGACGCCGCCATCGCCATGATGGGTCTTTCCGTGATCGATCGCAGCGAGCGGGGCGACGAGAATCGCTTCCGATCGATCTGCCGCCTGCGGGACGAGTTGATCGTGGTGGTCTGGACGCCTCGCCCCAACGCAATCCGCATCATCTCCGCCCGGCGTGCGAAACGGCATGAAAGAGAAAGGTATCGTCAGGGTCTCCGTGAAGGATCTGAAGGGCGGCGATTCTGACTGGGAGCGAGTGAAATCGCTTACCGACGAACAGATCGACGCCGCCATCGCCTCGGACCCCGACGCGGCGCCGGAACTCGATGAGGAATGGTTCCGCAACGCCATCCTCGTCCAGCCCGGCAAGATCGCGACGTCCATGCGCATCGACGACGACGTCATGGCGTGGTTCCGGTCGGGCGGCAAAGGCTGGCAGACGCGGATGAACGCGGTGCTGCGCGCCTTCGCCAAGGCGCATGGCGGGGTGAAGTAACCGCGCTCTCGGCCCCGTCGTGAAAACGTCGCGCAACGGCGTCATTGACCCGGGGGGCGGAAGGCCCATATGGGCTTGCTTCGCCGTCGAGCCCATGATGTCTCCGGCGCGTCTCCTACCGCCCTTATGACGACAGGATGGCTCCGCCATGAACGCACCCGTGAATTCCAACACCAAGGCCGAGCTGCTCGCCACCGTGGTCGAGCACGTGGACATCACCGAGTACGACGCCCGGCCGGTGATCGATTCCATGCGCAAGATGAGCTTCACCTCGCGCGACACCGCGCGGGCGGCCGACATCCTGTCGATGGCGATCGAGGACCCCGCCTGCTCGGTGTGGCTGACGCTCGCCGCTCGACCTCGGCCGGCGGCTGCATGCACGTCTACCGGGACATGGTGAAGTTCCACATGATCGACGCGGTGGTGGCCACCGGCGCCTCGATCATCGACATGGATTTCTTCGAGGCCCTCGGCTTCAAGTACCAGGCCAAGTCGAACGTCGACGACCGCGACCTGCGCGCCCTCTACATCGACCGGATCTACGACACCTACATCGACGAGGAGGAGCTGCAGGCCTGCGACCACGCGATCAAGCAAATCGCCGATTCGCTGGAGCCGCGCCCCTATTCCTCGCGCGAGTTCATCCACGAGATCGGCAAGTGGCTGGCGGCGGGCAACGCCAAGAAGCCCGGCTCGCTGATCCAGACCGCCTACGAGGAAGGCGCGCCGATCTTCTGCCCCGCCTTCACCGACTCCTCGGCCGGCTTCGGCCTGGTCAAGCACCAGGTGGAGCGGGTCAAGGCCGGCCAGCCCTACATGACCATCGACTCGGTCGCCGACTTCCGCGAGCTGACCGACGTGAAGCTGGCGGCCGGCACCACGGGCCTGTTCATGGTCGGCGGCGGCGTGCCGAAGAACTTCGCCCAGGACACCGTGGTCTGCGCCGAGATCCTCGGCCATGAGGCGGAGATGCACAAATACGCGGTGCAGATCACCGTGGCCGACGTGCGCGACGGCGCCTGCTCGTCCTCGACGCTGAAGGAGGCCTGCTCCTGGGGCAAGGTGGACGTGACCTACGAGCAGATGGTGTTCGCCGAGGCCACCACCGTGGTGCCGCTGATCGCCTCCGACGCCTGGCACCGCGGCGGCTGGAAGGCGCGCGAGAAGCGCGGCTGGTCCAAGCTGTTCGCCTGAGCCGGCGAGCCTCGTCGCAGTCCCCGCCCTTGTCTGCAGCGGCCTTCGCCTCTAGCTCTTAGACCATGGCCGCCACCTGCGATCACCCGCACGAGCGCCTGGGCCTGAAGGGCCGGGCGCTGAAGGCCGAGCTGAAGGCCGCCGAGAGCCGCTGCGACCAGGCGGAGCAGCGGCTGACGGCGCCGCGTCGCCGGGTGCTGGAGCTGCTGCTGGAGGCCGGCCAGCCGGTGAAGGCCTACGACCCTGATCGCCGGCTATGGCGAGGACGGCGCGCCGGCCAAGCCGCCCCACCGTCTACCGCGCCTTGGAATTCCTCGAGAAGCAGGGCTTCGCCCACCGCATCGAGAGCCTGAACGCCTATGTCGCCTGCCGCCAGGGGCCGGAATCGCACGCCGCCGCCTTCCTGATCTGCGACTGCTGCGGCGACACGCGCGAGGTGGCGCCCATGGGCGTGGAGACCCTGATCGACCTCGCCGGCCAGTCCGGCTACCGGGTCAACGTCGTCACCGTCGAGGCCCACGGCCTCTGCGCCGCCTGCGCGGCTTGAGCGCCGCCGCCGCGCCTGTCACACAGCCGTAGCGAAGCCTCGCTAGGCGTCGCCGCATGGGCTTCGGGAGGCGGGACAATGCGCATCGGACGGACGGCGGTCGCCATCTTCGTGCTGGGTCTGGCGGGGGCCGCGGCCTGGCCCGCCGGGGCGGTGGACGGCTACCTGGCCAAGGGCGCCGCGCCCGACAGCATCAGCATCCTGCCCCCGCCGCCGGCGGCCGGCTCGGTCGCCGAGCAGCAGGACATCGCCGCCTTCACCGCCACCCGCAGCCTGGAGGGCACGCCCCGCTGGGCGCTCGCCACCACCGACGCGGAGCAGTCGCCGGAGGCCGCCTTCGTCGACTTCGGCTGCGCCCTGGGCGTGGTGCTCGACGACGGCTCCGCGCCGACCCTCTCCAACCTCTTCGCGCGGATCCAGAAGGACGCCCGCGCCGTGGTCGACCCGCCCAAGGACCACTACGCCCGCAAGCGGCCGTACCTGCTGGCGTCCGGCGACATCTGCGTCGACAAGACCGACGCCCTGGCCAAGTCCGGCTCCTATCCGTCCGGCCACACCACCCTGAGCTGGGCCTGGGGGCTGATCCTGACCGAGCTGGCGCCGGACCGCTCCACCGAGATCCTGTTGCGGGCGCGGGCCTATGGCGAAAGCCGGGTGGTCTGCGGCGTCCACTATCCCAGCGACATCGAGGCCGGCCGCACCAACGGCGCGGGCCTGGTCGCGGCGCTCGAGGGCTCGGCGGAGTTCCGCGCCGACCTGGAGAAGGCCCGCGCCGAGCTCGACGCCGCCCGCAAGGCCGGCGGGCCCAAGCCGGACGCCGGCCGCTGCGACATCGAGCGCGCGGCGGAGGCCCAGGTCCCCTGGCTGCCCGCTCAGCCCGCCGCGGCGAAATAGACCACGTGCCGCCGCAGGGGATGACCCTGCGGAATCGCCGGGTGGTCGAAGTCGCGGGTCGGATCGCGCGTCATGCCGATCCGCCGCATCACCGCCTGCGACGGCGCGTTGGGGACGGCGGTGAAGCTGACGATCTCCGGCAATCCCAGCGGCCCCAGGCCATGCGCCAGGGCCGCGCGCGCCGCCTCGGTGGCGTAGCCTGAGCCCCAGGCGTGGCGCGCCAGCCGCCAGCCGATCTCCACCCCCGGATGCAGCGGATCCTCCGGCTGCAGCACCCTGAGGCCGTGAAGCCGAGGAAGCCGCCGTCCGCCCTGCGCTCCACGGCCCAGAGGCCGAAGCCGTGGGCCGCGAAGTGCGCGACGATCCGGTCGACCGAGGCGTCGCTCTCCTCGCGCGTCTGCACCGAGGGGAAGTAACGCCGGACCTCGGGATCGGCGTTCAGGGCGGCGAAGGGCGCGCGGTCGGCGTCGCGCCAGCCCCGCAGGACCAGCCGCTCGGTCTCGATCACCCGCCGAACACGCGGGCCGGGCCGAGCGCCTCATAGAGGTCGGTGCGCCGGTCGCGAAAGAAGCCCCAGGCGGCGCGGTGGGTATGCAGGAAGTCGAGGTCGAAGGTCGCCACGGCCACGCCCTCCCCCTCGCGCCCCAACTCGGCCACGAGGTCGCCGCGGTGGTCGGCCACGAACGAGGAGCCATAGAAGGTCTGCCCCCCGGCGCCCCCGGGCTCGAACCCGGTGCGGTTGGCGGCGACCACCGGGATCACGTTGGAGACGGCGTGCCCCTGCATCGCCCGCCGCCAGGGGTCGCGGGTGTCGAGCGAGGCGTCGTGCGGCTCCGAGCCGATGGCCGTGGGGTAGAACAGCACCTCGGCCCCCCATCAGGGTCATGGCGCGCGCCGCCTCGGGATACCACTGGTCCCAGCAGATGCCGGTCCCCAGGCGGCCGAACCGCGTCGACCAGACCTTGAAGCCGGTGTCGCCGGGCCGGAAGTAGTACTTCTCCTGGTAGCCCGGCCCGTCGGGGATATGGCTCTTGCGGTAGACGCCGAGCGCCGCCCCGTCCGCGTCCAGCATGACCAGGCTGTTGTAGTAGTGCGGCCCGTCGCGCTCGTAGATCGACACCGGGATGGCGACGCCGAGCTCGGCCGCCAGCGGCTGCAGCGCCGTCACGCACGGGTGCTCGCGCCAGGGATGGGCGGTGGCGAACCAGCGCTCCTCCTGGGTCACGCAGAAATAGGGACCCTGGAACAGCTCCGGCGGCAGGACCACCTGCGCGCCCATGCCGGCCGCCTCGCGCGTCAGCCGCGCGACGGCGGCGATGTTGGCCGCCATGTCCTCGCCGAACGAGGCCTGGATCGCGGCGACGGTGATCGTGCGGGTCATGGACACATCTTCCCCCTTCCCCCTCGAGGGGGGAAGGGCCGGGGACGGGGGTGAGTGCAGGGTGATGATGGGGTGGCGCTGTTGGCGCCGGCGCCCAAGGCCGCCCCTCGCCCGAGTTCAGCGGCCGCACCCCCTCCCCTACCTCGACGGGGAGGGGTTTGGCGGGGCGCCGTCACGCCGGCTCCTGCTGGGTGATGCAGTGGAAGGAGCCACCGCCGGTCAGGATGGCGCGAGACGGCAGGCCGATCACCTCGCGCTCGGGGAACAGGCTCTTCAGCGCGTCCAGGGCGAAGCCTGCGGCGCGGTCGTCGTAGACCGGGCAGATCACCGCCGCGTTGGCGACCAGGAAGTTCATGTGCGAGGCGGCGACCGGCTCGCCGTCCTCGTCCTCGATCCGGCCGGGCGAGGCGATCCGCGCCACCTGCAGCGGCGCGCCGCGGGCGTCGGTCATGCCGGCCAGGGCGCGGGCGGCCGCGGCATAGACCTCCGCGTTCGGGTCGCCGTAGCCGAAGGCCACCGGGCAGGCCACCACGCCGGGCGCCACGAAGCGGGCGAGGTTGTCGACGTGGCCGTCGGTGTGGTCGTTGAGCAGGCCGTCGCCGAGCCACAGCACCTTGCGCGCGCCCAGCGCCGCCTTCAGCGCCGCCTCGGCGGAGGCCTCGGTCCAGCCGGGGTTGCGGTTGGGGTTCAGGAGGCACTGGCGGGTGGTCAGCACCGCGCCCTGGCCGTCGTGGTCGAGCGCGCCGCCTTCGAGCACGAAGTCGTGCCGCTCCAGGGGCGCGCCGGAGAGGGCCGAGACCTGGTCGGCCACCGCCTCGTCGCCTTCGAGTATGTACTTGCCGCCCCAGCCGTTGAAGCGGAAGGCGGCGGCGGACTGCACCCGCCCCTCGCGCGCCAGGAAGATCGGGCCGGTGTCGCGCAGCCAGATGTCGCCGAAGCGGGCCGGCACGATCTCGATCGCGGCCACGTCGCCAACCAGGGCGCCGGCCGCGTCCGCCGCCGCCTCGCCGCAGGCCATCAGCCGCACCCGCTCGCGGCCCGGCCCGGCCAGAGCGCGCGCCAGGGCGGCGACCTCGGCCTGGGCGGCCGCGAGGTCGTCCTCCCAGAGGTCGGCGTGGCTTGGGAAACCCAGCCACATGGCGCGATGCGGGGCCCATTCCCCAGGGACGCAGAGGCTCATGGCGGTCTCATTAGCATCGGGCGATGACAGCGAAAGGGCGCCGCAACGAAAAGGGGCGGCCGCGCGGGCCGCCCCTTCCGTGATCGTCGGCGCGTCGGCGCCGGCTAGAACTCGGCGTTGAACGTGACCTGGATCGTCCGCGGCGCCCCGACGTAGTAGGCGAGCGAGGACGGGGTGTAGACCACCGGCGGCGTCGTGCCGGGGATCGTGTAGTTGGCCGCGTTCGAGACGGTGTTGCTGCGGGTGAAGTAGTACTTGTCGAACAGGTTCTGGACGTTGATCTGCACGTAGCTGCGGTCGCCCATGTTCGGCAGATAGATCCGGGCGTCCAGGTTGAACACCGCATACGACGGGATGGACGCGTCGTTGGTGTCGGAGATTGTAGCGCTTGCTCATGTACTTGGCGTCGGCGCCGAGGGTGATCGGCCCGAAGTCGTAGCTGACCCGGCCCGAGAACACCTGGTCGGGGGTGAGCACCAGCTCCTTGCCCTTGGTGGGCAGGGCGAAGCTGACGCCGTTCTTGCTGAGCAGGTAGTTCGACTTCAGGTTGGAGTCGTTGAAGTTGGCGCTGGCGTAGATCGACAGCTTCTCGATCGGCTGCCAGCCCCCCTCGATGTCCACCCCGCGGACGGTGGCGTCGCCGACGTTGCGGTCCACCGACAGGGTCGGGTCATCCGGGTCGTAGGACTGGACGATGCGGTTCTTGTACTCGGTGTCGTAGAAGTTCAGCGAAAGGTTCAGGTTCGGCGTCTGGTAGCGGTAGCCGGCCGAGAAGTTGTTGCTGGTCTCCGGCTTCACGCCGATCGGCTCGGACGTATAGAGGTCGTCGGTCTTCGGGGCGGTGAAGCCGGCCGCATAGGAGGCGTAGAGCAGGTGCCGGTCGCTGAGCCGGTAGCTGATCCCGGCGTTCGGCAGCACGCGATTGTAGTTGACGCTGGCCTTGAACGGCATGCGGAAGTTCGGCACGCCGCCGACGCCGGTGGAGACGCTCGTGCCGAGCAGGCTGCTCAGCGCCGAGGCCGAGGCGCCCGGCGCGCGGTTGGCCGCGAGGTCGGTCGCATAGGCGGCCTGCACGGCCGACTGGGCGACGGTGTCGCACCAGGCGCTCGTGCCGTTGTAGGTGTAGCAGTACTGGTTGATGTCGCGCGAGAAGAACGGCGCCCGCACGCCGACGTCCCACATGCAGCCGGTCGTCGGCGAACTTGCCGATGTAGTTCGCCGAGACCTGGTTCAGCATGGCGATCGACAGGCGGTCGCGGCCGCGGATGGTCGAGCCGTCGGCGGTCACGATGGGCGGCCCGTAGCCCGGCTTGGCGCCGAAGACGTCGGCCGGAATGCCCGAGGCCGGATCGACGGTGGAGTACTCGCCGGTCTGCCGATGGTGGCCGTAGTCCAGGGTGTAGGACAGCTGGAAGTGATGCTCTTCGCTGAGGTCGTACAGCAGCGAGGTGGTCAGGCCGTAGCGGAAGGTCTGGGTGTTGCTCGGGGAATAGACCACCACCGAGTCCAGGGTGTCCCCGTCGCCGTTGAGGTCCACGCCCGCCACGCCGCTGGAGCCGATCAGGCGCGGGTCGGTCTCCTTCAGGGTCGAGCCGCCGCCGCCGTTGGCCAGGGTGTAGAAGAAGCTCGGGTCGAAGGTGAAGGTCAGGTTCGGCGTCAGGCTGAACTGCGACTGGCCGCGGATCAGGCCGAAGTCCACCGGGTTGGGATAAAGCGCCCAGTAGTACTGATCGCTGGACGGCGCCGGTTCGCCCGGGATGGCGGGCGGGGTCGGCGCCGTGTCGGCGTGGCCGTGCACCGCCGTTTCGGGCGCCCAGTTGTAGTTGTCGCCGTAGTAGAAGGGATCGACCGCGAGCTGCGCGGCCGAGGCGCGGTAGGCCGGATATTGCCGCTCGCTCGAGAAGATGCCCGCGACGCTGATGAAGTCCGAGCCGCTCAGGGGCTGGTAGATGCGGCCGTTGAGGTCCCAGCGCGTGGAATCGCCCGGCCGGCCCTTGTAGTTGTCCTCATGGCCGTATTCGCCCGCGACATAGGCGGTCGTGCCCCACGGGCCGATGGCCCCGGTGTCGATCTCGCCGAAGGCGCGCGCGTAGTTGTAGCTGCCGTAGGAGAGCTTGCCCTCCGCCCCGAAGGTGTCGGACGGCTTCTTGGAGACCACGTTGACGGTGGCGCCCAGGGCCGAGGCCGAGGGGCTGTCCACGTCGCTGGAGCCGATGTTGACCGTGATGTGGTCGATCAGCTCGCTGATGATGTACTCGCCAGGATAGACGGCGTAGTTGCCGGTGTCGTTCAGCGGGGGCGCCGTCCAGCACCACCGCGATGTGGGCGCTGTCGAAGCCGTGGATGCGCAGATCGCCGCTGTTGAAGCCGCCCGGGTCCTCGGCGGAATAGATGACGCCCGGCAGCATGTTGATGATCTGGCCGATGTTGGCGCTCGGCGTGCGCGTCTGGATGAAGGCCTGGCCGATGATGGCCTGGTCCTTGGCCTCGTTCACCTGGGTGGCCAGGCCGCCGACGGACACCGGCGCGCGCGAGCCGGTGACGATGATCTCCTGCACCTGACCGGCGGTCGATTGGGCGAAGGCGGGCGCGCCGCCCATCGCCAGGACGCCGGCCGCCGCCGTAGCCGCGGCCAGTTTTGTCTTCAGTTGCATGGCTAGACCCCTCTGCCCACCGCCGGTCGAGCCGGCCATACGGGGGCCATAGTCCTTCAAGACCAAGGGTCAGTGACGCGTCCGTGATGCAAACAATGCACGCCTGTAACATTCGCATGACGGCGCCGAAGGGCTGTGCGTTGGCGCCTTTACTTTGAACGGATAGGGCTTTGCTCCGACCCATGAAGATTCCCAACGAGGCCCCCCGAGACGAAGCTTGGCTGTGGCGCGCCGCGCTTTGGCTCGCGGCGGGCCTCACCCTGGCGCGGATCGCGGCCATCTTCCTGAGCCCCTTGGAGCTCTATCCGGACGAGGCGCAATATTGGCTTTGGTCGCGGGTGTTGCATTGGGGATACGCCTCCCAAGCCGCCGCTGATCGCCGCCTTCATCCGGCTGACCACCCTGGCTTCCGACGGGGAGGCGTGGGTGCGGCTGTCGGCCCCGCTGGCGCACGGGGCGGCGATGCTGGCGCTCTATCGCGCGGGGGCGGCGGGCTCTATGGCGGCCCCACGGCCCTGCTGGGTTCGGCGCTCTACGGTCTGATGCCGGCGGTGCAGATCTCCTCGATCTTCATCGCCACCGACGCGCCCTTGATGCTGTTCCTGTGCCTGTCGCTGTGGGCCTACGTCGCGATGGGGCAGGCCGCCACGCCGGGCGGCGGCGCTGGGCGGCGGCGGGGCTGGGCGCAGCGCTCGGCCTGGCGTTCCTGGCCAAGTACGCGGCCGTCTATTTCCTGATCGGCGTGGCGGTGCACGCGGCGGTCGACCGCGAGGCGCGGCGGGCGTGGCGGGATGGGGCCTGGGCCGTCGGCCTCGCCGCGCTGCTGATCGTGCTGGGGCCGAACCTCGCCTGGCTGGCCGGACACGGCTTCGCCACGGTCGCCCACACCGCCACCGTCAACGCCCGCTGGAGCGGCGCGCGCCTGTTCAACCCGGGCAAGCTCCTGGAGTTCGCGCTCGGCCAGTTCGGCGTGCTGGGGCCGATCCCGTTCGGCGTCCTGATCGCCGGGACCGTCCTGGCGGTGCGCCGCAAGGCGCTGGCGCCCGCCGACCGGATGCTGCTGTGCTTCGTCCTGCCGCCCCTGCTCCTGGTGACGGCCGAGGCCTTCATCTCGCGCGCCCACGCCCACTGGGCCGCCGCCGGCTATGGCGCGGCCTGCGTGCTGGCGGCGGCGTGGCTGGTCCGCTGGCGGGCGAGGCGCTGGACCGTGGCGACGCTGGGGCTGCAGGGGCTCATCGCGGCCCTGGTGGTGACCGCCGTCGCCTGGCCCGGCCTGATCGACGCCCTCGGCCAGGGCCGCCGGCTGCAGCGGGTGCGCGGCTGGGCGACCACCGCCAGCCTGACGACCGCCGCGGCCCGCCGCGAGCGAGCGCACGACGGCCTGACCGCCGTGGCCGTGGAGGACCGCTACCTGTTCAACGAGCTGGCCTATTACGCGCGGCTATTTCGCCGGGCCGGACGCCGCGCCCGCTGCGGATGCGGCCGGCGGCGCGGGCGCTGAACGAGGCGGAGCTGTCGGACCCCCTGTCGCCCGCCCAGGGGCGGCGCGTGCTGGTGGCCGAAACGGCCGGCAAGCCGCCCACGCCGGCCCTGCCGCTGGAGTTCTCCGCCATCGCGCCGCTCGGCCGCTGGACCATCCCGCTCGGCGCCAGGAAGACGCGCGAGCTCGAGCTCTATGTCGGCGCGGGCTACCGCGGGCCGGTCAGCGGCCTTGCCACACCGCCTTGATGATCCGGTCCTTGCCGCAGCCCTGGCGGTACATGGCGTAGTAGACCGGGTTCTTGCGGGCGTAGTGCTGGTGGTACTCCTCGGCCATGTAGAACGGGCCGAGCGGCAGCACCGCGGTGACGATCTTCTTCTTCAGGAGCGGCTGGGCCTGGGCGATCGCCGCCTCGGCCGCCTTGCGCTCGTTGTCGTCGGCCACGAAGATCGCCGGGCGGTAGGACGGGCCGCGGTCGCAGAAGGCGCCGCCGTCGTCGGTCGGGTCGGTGGTGCGCAGGTACGCGGCCACCAGCTGCGGATAGCTGATCTTCGACGGATCGTAGGTCACCTTCACCGACTCGTAGTGGCCGGTGCGCTCGGTGGAGACCTGCTCGTAGGTCGGGTTGGCCACGTGGCCGCCGGTGTAGCCGACCACGGTGGAGACCACGCCCTTGATCGGCTCCATGTCGTGCTGCATCGACCAGAAGCAGCCCCCGGCGAACACCGCGGTCTTGAGCTGCTGGGCGGAGAGGGCGGGGGCGGCCAGCAGGATCAGGCCGAACGCCGCAGCGAGGATCGGGATCAGTTTTTTCATGGCGCCATAGAAGTGCGCCTGTCATGCGGCGCGATCAAGGCTCGCCGGCGGCCTCCGGCGCAGCGGCCGATCGACGCCGCCGCCTGGCTTTGCCTTGACAAAGACAGGGTCCCTGCCGGAAACCCTCCGCTCCGATAAACACCTCTGAGGGCGCCGGCCTTGGCCGACGTATCTACGGGGGAGGAAACACCAGGAGACCCCGATGGCGCTGTCGCTTCACGACTTCGCGCACTGGCTGGCCGATACGCCGTTGAGCCTGACGATCCAGAACGTCTCCTGGATCATCCCGACCGTGCAGACGATCCACATCCTGTCGATCGCCCTGGTGATCTCCTCGGTGTTCATGATGGACCTGCGGCTTCTGGGCGTGATCGGCCGCGGCCAGCCCACCGCCGCCTATGTGCACCGCTTCCTGCCGCTGATCTGGTGGACGCTGATCGTGCTTTTGATCTCCGGCTCGATCCTGATCATCGGCGAGCCGGCGCGTTCGCTGATGAACCCGGCCTTCCAGTTCAAGATGTGCATGCTGATCCTGGCGATCATCGTCACCCTGACGCTGCACCGGCCGGTGGGCCGCGACCCGGCCTACTGGGAGCTGACGCCCGGGCGGGTGCAGACCGGCAAGATCATCGCCGTGGTCTCGATGCTGGTGTGGGTGTCGATCATCTTCGCCGGCCGCTGGATCGCCTACATGAACACGACGGGCGACTAGCCGTGACCCGCGCGCAAACCACAGGCCATCAAGGCCGGACGCAGGTCTCTTTCACGAACAACCAGGGCGGGGCCTGACAGGCAATGGAATCCCTCTTTCAGTGGCTCTACGACACGCCGGTCGCCACGGCGATCCGCGAGAGCGGCACGCTGTTCCCGTGGATCGAGTCGACCCACGTCCTGGCCATCACCCTGGTGGTGGGCTCGATCAGCATCGTGGACCTGCGCCTGCTCGGCCTGACCTCCAAGAACCGCGCGGTCAGCACCCTGACCGGCGAGGTCCTGCCCTTCACCTGGATCGCCTTCGTGGTCGCGGCGATCACGGGCCTTTTGCTGTTCTCGTCCAACGCGGTGAAATACAGCCACAACATCTTCTTCCTGTCGAAGATGGCGCTCCTGGTCGTGGCCCTGGCCAACATGCTGATCTTCCACTTCATCACCGGCCGGGGGATCGAGCACTGGGACGAGTCGCCCAGGGTGCCCGCGGGCGTGCGCCTGGCCGGCGGCGTGTCGCTGGCGGTATGGATCGCGGTGATCGCCTGCGGCCGGTGGATCGGCTTCACCATGAGCGCCTTCTAGCGGCGCCGATCGCGAGGGCCGTCCGGTGGTCTCCAAGCGGCTCTGGCGGATCGGCGCGGCGGTCGCGGCCGTGGTGGTGGTTGTGGGCGCCGGCGCGGCCATGGTCCGCGCCCACGAGCTGAAGACGCGCCTCTTGGTCACCGACCCCAACGACGTGCCCGCTCACCCTGAGCTCGTCGCCTATGCCGCCTCCCTGGCCAGGCCCGCCTACCGCAAGGACTGCGCCTCCTGCCACGGGGCGAAGATGCAGGGCGACCACGCCAAGGGCGCGCCCAGCCTGAACGACAAGGTCTGGCTCTACGGCTCGGGCGACGTGGCCGGGATCGAGCAGACCATCCTCTATGGAATCCGCTCGGGGAACGCCAAGGCGCACAACATCACCGACATGCCCGCCTTCGGCCGCACCATGCAGCTGTCGGACGCCGAGATCGCCGACGTGGAGACCTACGTCCTGTCCCTGACCCGCCACGAGGCCGACCAGGGCGCCGTCGAGCGCGGCTCGCGCATCTTCCAGACCAAGGGCTCCTGCTACGACTGCCACTCCAGCGACGCCAAGGGCAACCCGGACTACGGCGCGCCGGACTTCACCGACGCCGAGTGGCTCTACGGCGGCGACCCGGCCACGGTGCACGAGTCGATCTACGACGGCCGCCACGGCCTCTGCCCCGCCTGGATCGGCAAGCTGAAGCCGGCCGTGATCCGCGCCCTCGCCGTCTACCTGCACCAGGCGTCGTTCGCGCCGCCTCCCGCCCGGAGCCAAGCCCATGGCTGACCTCGTCGAGCCGAACGATCCCGTCGACCACTGGCTGGAGGCGCGCGTCCCGTTCCTGAAGGCCGGGCCGCGGCGCTCGCTGCTGTTCTACGCCACGGGCGCGACCATCGGCCTGGCCCTGGCCGGCTTCGCCCTGTTCACCGCCAAGGGCACCTCGGTGAGGACCTTCCCGCCCGAGGACGTGGCCACCGTCAACGGCCGCCACATCCTGCGCAGCGACTTCATCGCCCAGATCCAGGTGGAGAGCGGCCAGCCCTTCGCCCAGACCACCCTCGCCCAGCGCGAGAAGGTGCTGCAGGAGATGATCGACGAGGAGCTGCTGGTCCAGCGCGGCCTGGAGGTCGATCTCGCCGCCTCGGACCCCGACGTGCGCCAGGCCATGGTGGCGGGGGTGAACCTGCAGGTCGACGCCGACGTCCTGGCCCAGCAGCCGACCCAGCAGCAGCTCTACGCCTACTACAACCAGCACATCGACAAGTACTCGTCCGACGGGGGTGATGCAGCTGCGCGACCTGGTCATGCCGATCGGCACCGGGACGCTCGCGGCCGCCATGGCGCGCGGCCAGCACGCGACCGACGCCCTGAACCACGGCGCGCCGCTGGCGCAGATCATGGCCCAGTACGACCTGACCGACTCCGGCCGCATCGACCAGGGGCGACAACTTCGAGTTCGCGGTCAAGGCCAAGCTCGGCGACCTGATCCACGCCGCCGCCCAGAAGCTGCAGCCGAACCAGGCCTCCTCGCCGATCCAGCAGCCGGACGGCCTGCACATCATCTGGATGGTCCGCCGCATCGCCTCGGTGAAGCTCGACTTCGCCAAGGCCCAGGACGCCGTCTGGCAGGACTACAAGAAGGACGCCCGCGACCGGGTCGAGAACGCCAACCTCAAGTACCTGAAGGGCCGCGCCGACATCGTCCTGGCCCCGGAATACCTCCGGTGAACGCCGCCCAGGCGTCTCCCTTCCCCCTCGAGGGGGGGAAGGGCCGGGGATGGGGGTGTGACCGCCGCCGCCGGGGCGATGAACGCCGTCGGGCGCCTGCGCCTGATCCGGCCCTTCCGTCAGCGCCGCGGCCACACCCCCTCCCAACCCTCCCCCCTCGAGGGGGAGGGGCTTCTATAGGGCGATCCGCGTCCTCGTCCTGCAGGCGCTCGCCGCGCTGTTGCTGGCCCTCGCCTTCGCCGCGCCGGCGCAGGCGCACACCAAGAGCGAGACCCACTCCACCTGGCGGGTGGTGGGCAACGTGGTGCACGTGAGGAGCGTGCCGGAGGTCGAGGCCAAGCGGCTGTCGACGCCCGACGGCGCCCCGCCCACCGACGAGCGGATGGGCCGCTACCTCGCCACCCACGTCTCGGTGCTGGTCAAGGACAAGCCCTGCCCGATGACCGAGCCGGTGCGCGCCACCGCCGCCTCGCCGGGCTTCCGCCGCTACGAGTTCGGCTTCGCCTGCCCGACGGCCGTGGGCATGAAGCTGCACTCGGACGCCTTCTTCGACCTCGTGCCCTCGCACGTGACCTTCGCCCAGGTGATCCCGGAGAACGGCGACTTCGTCGAGCAGCTGATCGACAAGGACCACCGCACCCTGGACGCCACCGGCGAGGGGCGGCGGGCGGCTGCAGAACGCCAACTTCTTCCAGTACGTAGCCATGGGGATGATGCACATCTTCACGGGCATCGACCACAGTCGTTCATCCTGGGCTTCATCATCCCTGGGCCCGGCGGCTGCGCGACCTGCTGTTCGTGATCACCGGCTTCACCATCGGCCACAGCCTGACCCTGGCCCTGGCGGTGACCGGCGTGATCCGTCCGCACGCCGAGTACATCGACGCCCTGATCGGCCTGACCATCGCCCTGGTGGGGGCGGAGAACATCGCCGCCCAGAGCGGCCGGCCGGCGGTGGTCGGCGCGAGCGTGGTGGGCCTGCTGGCCGCCATGGCGCTCGGCAAGCTCCTGGGGCTCGGCGGCCTGCCGGCCCTGCTCCTGCTCGGCGCGGGGCTGTTCTCGTCCAACTACCTGATGGTGTCGGGCCACCTGCGCGACGCGGCGCGGATACGGCTGGTGGTGACCCTGATGTTCGGCCTGATCCACGGCTTCGGCTTCGCCGCCAACCTGCTCGACGAGCGATTGCCCAAGGGGCGGCTGGCCGAGCTGATCCTCGGCTTCAACATCGGGTGGAGATCGGCCAGCTCTGCGTGGTCCTGGCGGTGCTCGGCGTCGTCTTCCTGCTGACCAAGGTGAAGCTGACCCTGCCGCGGGCCCCTGGTGATCGACACCGTCTCCTCGGGCCTCGTCGCGTTCGGCCTGTTCCTGTTCATCAGTCGCGGCTACGCCAGCGTCTGAACCCCGGGCCGCGTTGGTCCCTGGGCCGCCGTCCGCCTATATGGACGGGGTTCCCCAACGTTCCGGCGGCCATGACGCGTATTCTCGCCATTGAGGACGACGAGACCACGGCGCGCGAGATCGTGTCCGAACTCACCCGGCATGGCTTCGACGTGGAGTGGAGCGCGGACGGCCGCGAGGGCCTGTTGCGGGCGGTGGGCGAGTCGTTCGACGCGGTGACGCTGGACCGCATGCTGCCCGGCGTCGACGGCCTGACCATCGTCAGCGTCATGCGCTCCAGCGGCATCGACACCCCGGTCCTGATGATCAGCGCCCTGACCGAGGTGGACGAGCGCGTGCGGGGCCTGGCGCGCCGGCGGCGACGACTACATGACCAAGCCCTTCGCCTCGGAGGAGATGACCGCGCGGCTGGAGGTGCTGCTGCGCCGCCAGCAGGCGCCTGCGCGCCAGACGCTCTTGCGGGTGCAGGACCTGGAGCTGGACCTCGTCACCCGCGAGGCGCGCCGCGGCGGTCGCCAGGTCGCCCTGCTGCCCATCGAGTTCAAGCTCCTGAGTTCATGATGCGCAACTCCGGCAGGTGCTGACGCGGACCATGATCTTCGAGGCGATCTGGGGGCTATCACTTCGACCCCGGCACCAACCTGATCGACGTGCACATGGGCCGCCTGCGCCGCAAGATCGACGCGCCGGGCGTTCAGCCCCTCATCAAGACCATCCGTGGGGCGGGGTATGCTCTCAGCGCGCCGTCCTGAGCTCTGGCGCACGACCACCTTCCGCCTGACCCTGCTCTACGGGGCGGTGTTCTCCGCGGGCGTGATCGCCCTTTTGGCCCTGATCTACCTGAGCGCGGCCGGCTATCTGACCCGCCAGATGGACCTGATCGTGCTCGGCCAGGCGCGGGCCCTGCAGTCGGCGCCGCCGGCCGTGCTGCCGGCCCTGGTGCGCCAGGCGGAGGCGCAGGACGTGCGCAACGTCAACTTCTACGGCCTCTACGCCCCCGACGGCCGCTGGATCGCCGGCAACGTCCGCCGCGTTCCGGCCGACATCCCGCTCGACGGCGCGCCCCGCGCCGTGCGCGAGCCGGGGGCTGCAGCCGGGGGCGCGGGGCCTGGCCGAGCGGCTGCCGTCCGGCGAGATCCTGTTCGTGGGGTTCGACGCCAAGGTGCTCTCGGGGCTTCGCGGCATCATCGTGCAGTCGCTGATCTGGAGCGGCGCCCTGATCATCCCCGCTCGGCCTCGGGCTCGGGGCGGCGCTGAGCCTGGGCCCCCTGGCCCGCATCCGCGACGTGCAGGGACGCCAGCCTGCCGATCCTGGAGGGCGACGTCGCCGCGCGCCTGCCGATCTCCGGACGCCAGACGAGATCGACATGCTGGCCGGCATCGCCAACCGGATGATGGATGAGGTCGAGCGGCTGCTGTGGGCGGTCAAGAGCGTCGGCGACAACGTGGCCCACGACCTGCGCACGCCCCTGACCCGCCTGCGCGCCCTGCTCTACCGCGCCGAGCAGCAGGCGGCGGAGGACGATCCCCACGCCCCGATGCTGCGCCAGGCCCTGGCCGAGACCGACGCCCTGCTCGCGCGCTTCAAGGCGTTGCAGCGCATCTCCGAGATCGACCGGCGCGAGCGCCGCGCCGGCGTCTCCCCCGTGGCCCTGGGCGCCCTGGTGCACGAGGGTCGGCGAGCTGTTCGAGCCCCTGGCCGAGCAGCAGGGCCTGACGCTCGTGGTGGAGAACGGCGGCCGCGCAGAGATCCTGCCGACCGCGAGCTCCTGTTCGAGGCCCTGGTCAACCTGCTCGGCAACGCCATCAAGTTCACCCCGGCCGGCGGGCGCGTGACCCTGCGCCTGACCGCCCAGGCCGAGGGCCCGCGCCTGGAGGTCATCGACAGCGGCCCCGGCGTCGACGAGGGGCGAGCGGGAGGCGGTGCTGGAGCGCTTCTACCGTGGCCGCGCCGGCCGCGAGGCGCCGGGCACGGGGCTCGGCCTCAGCATCGTCGCCGCCGTGGCGCGGCTGCACGGATTCCGCCTCGCGCTCGGCGATGCGGCGCCGGGACTGAAGGTCACCCTGGACTGCTGGCCGTCCGGCGACGGCTACTAGCCCCATGCGCCTGCTCTACGCCACCGAGGCCCGGCCGGACGCCTATCTGATCCAGGCGCTGCGCGAGGCGGGCCACGTGACCGAGACCGCGGGCGATCCCGCCGACGGCCTCGCCTGGCCGCGGGCGGCGACTACGACGCCGTGATGCTGGACCTGGCCGCGCCCCTCCGCGCCCTGGATCGCCGCCTATGCCGAGGCGGCGGACGGCGCGCTGATCCTGGTGGTCGCCGCCGCCGCCGACGAGGCCCCAGCGCACCGCCGCGCTGAAGGCCGGCGCCGACGCCTGCTTCGTGCGGCCCGTGCAGTTCATCGAGCTGGAGGCGCGGCTGGAGGCCCTGGCCCGCCTCGTGCGCCGCGCCGCTCCGCCGGCCGCCGAGGCGCCGCTCGAACTTCTGGCCGGGGAGCGGGCGGCGCGGCTGAACGGCGCCACGGTCTCGCTGTCGGCGCGGGAGTTCCGCCTGCTCGAGCACCTGCATTCGCACGTGGGCGAGGTGGTCAGCGCCGAACAGCTTGGACAGCAGGTCGGGGACGCGCTAGACGCCCGCTCGGACCTTGTGCAGGCCAGCATCGCGCGGCTGCGGCGAAAGCTCGCGCCGCTGGCCGGGGCGCCGCTGATCCAGTCGGTCGCCGGCCACGGCTACGTGCTGCGCCCTCCCGCCCCCGCCGGCCGAAAATGAAAATCTCTTCATCGAAGCGCGCGCGCGCGTTTAGCTGAGGCGGCGCAATAGATCGCAGTGCAGCATCCGCCTGCATAGAGCCTCGCGCACGCCCCTCCCCTCCCCCCACTTCACGGAGCGGCGGGCGCGAGGCTCACACGCGCCCGCTCCGGCGCGAGGCGGACGCCGCCCGCTCATCGACCGACAGGACCACGGCCCCGGCATGATTTGGCTTGTTCGTATTGCATTGCAGCGGCCGTACACCTTCATCGTCCTGGCCGTCCTGATCCTCATTGGCGGCGTGCTGGCCGCCCTGCGGACCCCCACCGACATCTTCCCGAACATCGGGGTGCCGGTGATCGGCGTCGCGTTCCAGTACACGGGCCTGTCGCCCGACGACATGGCCGGCCGGGTGATCACCCCCCTATGAGCGGGTGCTGACCACCACGGTCAACGACATCGAGCACATCGAGAGCGAGTCGATCCCCGGCATGGGGATCGTGAAGATCTACTTCCAGCCGAACGTCGACATCCGCACGGCGACCGCCCAGGTCACCTCGATCTCGCAGACGGTGCTGAAGCAGATGCCGCCGGGGATGACCCCGCCGCTGATCCTGAACTACCAGGCCTCGACCGTGCCGATCCTGCAGATCGCCACCTCGTCCAAGACCCTGTCCGAGCAGCAGGTCCTCGACCTGTCGCAGAACTTCATGCGCCGGCCCTGGGCTCGATCCCCGGCGCGGCCATCCCCTATCCCTATGGCGGGCGGGTGCGGCAGGTGCAGATCGACCTCGACCCGCAGGCGCTGCAGGCCAAGGGCCTGTCCGCCCAGGACGTCGAGAACGCCATCGCCGCCCAGAACCAGATCCTGCCCGGCGGCACGGCCAAGATCGGCGACACCCAGTACAACATCAAGCTGAACGACGCCGCCGAGACCATCGAGGAGCTGAACAACCTGCCGGTCAAGCAGGTCGGGGAACGCCACCATCTACATCCACGACGTCGGCCACGTCCGCGACGGCTCGCCGCCGCAGCAGAGCATCGTGCACGTCGACGGCTCGCGCGCGGTGCTGACCACGGTGCTGAAGGCCGGCTCGGCCTCCACCCTGGCCATCGTGCAGGGGGTCAAGGACGCGATCCCGAAGCTGAAGGAGACCCTGCCGGCCGACTTCCGCATAAACCTGCTGAACGACCAGTCGCTGTTCGTGAAGGCCGCCATCTCCGGCGTGGTGCGCGAGGGGATCATCGCGGCGGCCCTGACCAGCGTGATGATCCTCCTGTTCCTGGGCAGCTGGCGCTCGACCGTGATCATCGCGACCTCGATCCCGCTGGCGGTGCTGGCCGCCCTGGCGGCCCTGGCCGCGACCGGCCAGACCCTGAACATCATGACCCTGGGCGGCCTGGCCCTCGCGGTCGGCATCCTCGTCGACGACGCCACGGTGACCATCGAGAACATCAACTGGCACCTCGGAGCAGGGCAAGGACGTCAACACCGCGATCATGGACGGCGCCGCCCAGATCGTAACGCCGGCCTTCGTCTCCCTCTTGTGCATCTGCATCGTGTTCGTGCCGATGTTCGCCCTGAAGGGCGTGGCGGGCTTCCTGTTCCTGCCGATGGCCGAGTCGGTGGTCTACGCGATGATCGCCTCGTTCATCCTGTCGCGGACCCTGGTCCCGACCATGGCGATGTACCTTCTGAAGCCGCACGCCAACCACGCCGCCAGCCTGGCCGAGCAGGACCGCGAGCTGCACGAGCCGCCGCCGCGGTCGAAGAACCCCCTGCCCGCTTCCAGCGCGGCTTCGAGGTCCGGTTCGAGCGGGTGCGCGAGAACTACCGCAACCTGCTGGCCATGGCGCTGGAGCACCGGCGCCTGTTCGTGATCGGCTTCCTGGTCGTGGTGGTGGCCTCGTTCGGCCTGGCGCCGTTCCTGGGCTCCAACTTCTTCCCCTCGGTGGACTCCGGGCAGATCACCCTGCACGTCCGCCCGCCGGTAGGCACCCGCATCGAGACCGCCTCGGCGATGTTCGCCGATGTCGAGAAGAAGATCCGCGAGACGATTCCGCCGTCCGAGCTGTCCTCGATCGTCGACAACATCGGCCTGCCGACCTCGATCAACACGGTCTACAACAACTCCGGGATGATCGGTTACCAGGACGGCGACATCTTCGTCAGCCTGACGGCCAAGCACCACCCCGACCGCGGACTACGTGAAGAGCTCCGCAAGACCCTGCCCGAGGCCTTCCCGGGCGCGACCTTCTCGTTCCTGCCGGCGGACATCATCAGCCAGATCCTGAACTTCGGCACGCCCCGCCCCGCTCGACGTGCAGATCGCCGGCCCCAACCAGCAGGCCGACATGGCCTACGCCACCGAGCTGCTGCGCCGCGTCAGGGCCATCCGCGGCGCCGCCGACGTGCGCATCCAGCAGTCGATGGACAACCCGCAGCTCAGGATCGAGGTCGACCGCTCGCGCATGTCCCAGCTTGGCCTGACCGAGCGGGACGTGACCAACAGCGTGGTCACCTCCCTGGCCGGCAGCTCGCAGGTGGCGCCGACCTTCTGGCTGAACCCGAAGAACGGCGTCCTCCTATTCCGATCGTCGCCCAGATGCCGGAGTACCAGGTCTCCACCCTGTCGGGCCTGCAGAACATCCGGTCACCGGCGCGGCGCCCGGCCTGCAGGTGCTGGGCGGCCTCGGCCAGATCAGCCGCGAGCAGGCGAGCGCCGTGGTCACCCACTACAACGTCCAGCCCGTGGTCGACCTCTACGCCACGACCCAGGGCCGCGACCTCGGCGCGGTGGCGTCCGACGTGAACAAGGTGCTGAAGGCCACCGCCAAGGACCTGCCCAAGGGCGCGACCATCACCCTGCGCGGCCAGGTGCAGACGATGAACACGCCTTTTCCGGCCTGTTCCTGGGCCTGCTCGGCGCGATCGTGCTGATCTACCTGCTGATCGTCGTGAACTTCCAGTCGTGGCTGGACCCGTTCGTGATCATCACCGCCCTGCCCGCCGCGCTCGCCGGCATCGTCTGGATGCTGTTCGCGACCCACACGACCCTGTCGGTGCCGGCCCTGACCGGGGCGATCATGTGCATGGGGGTGGCGACCGCCAACTCCATCCTGGTGGTCAGCTTCGCGCGCGAGCGGCTGGAGGCCACCGGCGACGCCGCCATTGCGGCGGTGGAGGCCGGGATCACCCGCTTCCGCCCGGTGCTGATGACGGCGCTGGCCATGATCATCGGCATGGCGCCGATGGCGCTCGGCCTCGGCGAAGGCGGCGAGCAGAAACGCCCCCCTCGGCCGCGCGGTGATCGGCGGCCTGATCTTCGCGACCTGCGCGACCCTGATGTTCGTGCCGGTCGTCTTCAGCATCGTCCACGGCCGCAAGGCGCCGCGCCCGGCGAGCGCGCAGACGCCCACCCCCACGGCCGCGCCATCTTCCGGAGAAGCCTATGCCTGACCACGCCGCCGTGCTGCGCCACACCCCGCCCAAGCGGCTGAAGACGGTCGGCGTCGCGGCGCTCTGCGTCGCGGCGGCCGTGGTCGCCTTCGGCCTGATCAGCCGCGCCCATGCCGACCGGGCGCTGAAGGACCGAGGCGGCCGCCGACGCGACCCCGACCGTCCAGGTGATCCAGCCCACCGGCGGTGCGGGCGACCAGGCCCTGACCCTGCCCGGCCAGATCCAGGCCTTCTACGACGCCCCGATCCACGCCCGCGTCTCCGGCTATCTGAAGCGGTGGTACGCCGACATCGGCACGCCGGTGAAGTCCGGCCAGATCCTGGCCGAGATCGACACCCCCCGACCTCGACCAGCAGCTCGCCCAGGCCAAGGCCGACCTCGCCACCGCCATCGCCAACCAGCAGCTCGCCCAGACCACCGCCAAGCGCTGGAACGGCCTGCTCACCCAGGACGCGGTCTCCCAGCAGGAGGCCGACGAGAAGAACGGCGACCTCAAGGCCAAGGCCTCGCTGGTCAACGCCGCGCGCGCCAACGTCGACCGGCTGGCGGCGCTGGAGTCGTTCAAGCGGATCATCGCCCCGTTCGCCGGGGTGGTCACCAGCCGCTCCACCGACATCGGCGCCCCTGATCTCGGTCGGCGGGCCCACCGACACCCCGCTGTTCAACGTCGCCGACGAGAGCCGCCTGCGCGTCTATGTGCAGGTGCCGCAGAGCTATTCGGCGCAGATCCGGCGGGGATGACCGCGACCTTCACCGTGCCCGAGTATCCGGGCCGGTCCTTCACCGCGACCCTGACGGCGGCCGCCGGCGCGGTGGGCGTGCAGTCCGCGCCCAGCTCGTCCAGCTCCTGGTCGACAACAGCGCCCACGCCCTGAAGCCCGGCGACTACGCCCAGGTCCGCTTCGACCTCGCCGCCAACGGCGCCGGCGGGGGCGGGCCTGGAGATCCCGTCAAGCGCCCTGATCTTCCACGGCGCCAACATGGCGCCGCCACCGTCGGCCCGGACGGCCGGGGTGGTGATGAAGCCCCTGACCATCGGCCGCGACATGGGCGCGGTGGTCGAGATCGCCGCCGGCCTCAGCCCGGGCGACCGGGTGATCGACACCCCGCCCGACTCCCTGCGCCCCGGCGATCCGGTGCGGGTGATGGCGGCCAACGCCGGCGGAGCCCAGCGCAATGCGGCGCGCTAAGCCGTTCGCCGCGGCGGCCGCGGCGCTGGGACTGGCCGGCTGCTCGTTCGCGCCGGCCTACAACCCGCCGCAGATCGCCACCCCGACGGCCTTCCGCGAGGTCGGGCCGTGGACGCCGGCCAGCCCGCCGACGCCGCGCCGCGCGGCGACTGGTGGCGGATGTTCAATGACCCGGTGCTCGATGGGCTGGAGGCGCGAATCGAGGGCGGCAACCCCGACCTCGCCGCCGCCCTGGCCCGCTACGACCAGGCGCGGGCATACCTCGCCCAGGCCCGCTCGGCGCTCGTGCCGGAGCTGGACGCCAGCGGCAGCGCCACGCGCAACCGCCAGTCCGAGGCCAAGCCCCTGCGCGTCGGCGGGCCGAACCTCTACAACAACGACACCTACGGCGGCACGGTCTCCTACGAGTTCGACCTGTGGGGCCGGGTGCGCAACAGCGTGGCGGCCGGCAAGGCCCAGGCCCAGGCCAGCGCCGCCGACGTCGCCTCGGTGCGGCTGAGCCTGGAGGCCCAGCTCGCCGACACCTACCTTGGCCTGCGCGGGCTGGACGCCCAGTCGCGCCTGCTGGCCGACACGGTGGACGCCTATACCCGCGCCCTGAAGCTGACCGAGGCGCACATGCGGGCGGGGTCGTCTCCGGCCTCGACGTCGGCCGGGCCCAGACCCAGCTCGAGACCGCCGTCGCCCAGCAGTCTGACGTGGCCGCCCAGCGCGCCCTGCTCGAACACGCCATCGCCAGCCTGGTCGGCGAGCCGGCCTCGAACCTTCAACCCTGGCCACCAACGCCGCGCCGCCCGCGCCGCCGACGGTGCCGGTCAGCGCGCCGTCCCTGCTGCTGCAACGTCGGCCCGACATCGCCGCGGCCGAGCGCCGGGCCGCCGCCGCCAACGCCGAGATCGGCGTGGCCCGCGCCGCCTTCTTCCCCAGCATCGGCCTGGACGCCTCCGGCGGCCTGCAGACCGCCGGCGGCGGCGCGAGCCTGCTCAGCGCGGCCAACACCTGGTGGACGCTCGGGCCGCAGGCGGCGCTCGCCATCTTCGACGGCGGCCGGCGCAAGGCCGGCGTGGCCGCCGCGCGCGCCCAGTTCAACGAGGCCAGCGCGGACTACCGCTCCACCGTCCTGGCGGCGTTCCAGGAGGTCGAGGACAACCTCGCCCTCTGCAACCGGCTGGCGGTCGAGGCGCGCGACCAGGCCGCCGCGGGTGGACGCCGCCCAGCGCACCGAGGCCCTGTCGATGATCCGCTACAAGCAGGGCGCGGTGACCTATCTCGACGTGGTCACCGCCCAGGCGGCCGACCTCGACGCGGAGCGGTCGGCCATCGCCTGGGGACCCGCCGCCTGCAGGCCAGCGTCGACCTGGTCCGCGCCCTCGGCGGCGGCTGGACCGTCTCACAAGGCGCCGCCGCCGTCGCCGCCCTGCCGTCGTCCTGAGAGGGCCGCGAACGGCGCCGCCAGCCGACGCGACGCGTTGCCTCTGCACGGCCCCCGTGCATATCTGCCGCCGGGGAAACGCGGGGCGGAGCAGCCATGAGCACGGATTGGGCGTCGGGGTACATCTCCGACCTTGGCTACACGCACGGCTACTATGGCGAGCTGTCGCCGGCGCTGATCGACTTCGCGCTGCTGCTGCGCGGCTACGAGCCGCCGCCCCGGGCCGGGATGCGCTATTTGGAGCTCGGCTTCGGCCAGGGGCTGTCGATCAACATCCACGCGGCCGCCGCGCCCGGCGAGTACTGGGGCGTGGACGTCAATCCGATGCACGCGGCCAACGCCCAGGCCTGGCGCGCGCGTCGGGCGCCGACTGCCGGCTCAGCGACGCCAGCTTCCATGACCTGGCGGTGCGCGAGGACCTGCCGGACTTCGACTATATCGTGCTGCACGGCATCTGGAGCTGGGTCGGCGACGACGTCCGCAAGGACATCTGCAGCATCATCCGCCGGCGGCTGAAGGTCGGGGGCGTCGTCTACATCAGCTACAACGCCCTGCCCGGCTGGGCGGCGGCGATGCCGCTGCGCCAGATCCTGGCCATCCACGCCGAGACGGCCGGCAGCGACCAGTACGGCGTGCTGGGCCAAGTCGAGCCGGCGCTGGCGTTCGCCAAGCAGCTCGTGGACGCCGAGGGCCGCTACTTCACCGCCAACCCGACCGCCAAGGACCGCCTGCAGCAGATCGGCTCGCTGGACCGGCGCTATGTGGCGCACGAGTACTTCAACAAGCACTGGGAGCCGATGTACTTCGCCGACGTGAACGAGTGGCTGGCGGACAGCAAGCTCACGTTCGCCGCCTCGGCCTCGCTGCAGGACCAGGTCGAGGCCGTCAACTTCACCGAGGCCCAGCGCCGGCTGATCGCGGGGGCCGGCCACCCGGTCCTGCAGGAGACGCTGCGGGACTACCTGCAGAACCAGCAGTTCCGCCGGGACCTGTTCGTCAGGGGCGGGCGGCAACTGTCCGCGCTCGAACGGAAGGAGCGCGGCTGGACGAGGTCCGGCTCGTCCTCACCGCCCCGCCGGCCAACATCCCGCTCAAGGCGAACACCAACCTCGGCGAGATGCGGCTCAAGGACGAGGTCTATCAGCCCATCCTGGCCGCCCTGGCGGAGGACGGCTATCGGCCCAAGACCCTCGGCGAGCTGGGCGCCCTGCCGGCGATCCAGGCGCTCCCCCCCGGCGCCCTCCTGGAGGCGGTCACGCTGCTGGTGGGGCTGCGCAAGGTGCTGCCGGCCCAGGCGCCGGACACGGCCGCGGAGACCAGCGCGCGCCTGGCCTCGCACCTGCTCGACCGCGCCCGATCCGGCGGCGACCTGACGTACCTGCCCTCGCCCGTCGCCGGGGGCCGGCGTCGTGGCCAACCGCCTGGAGCAGTTGTTCCTGCTGGCGCGGGAGGCCGGCGGGACGACGCCCGAGGCCTGGGCGGACGCCCGCCTGGGCGGTGCTCCGCAGCCAGAACCAGCGGGTGCTGAAGGATGGAAAGGCCGTCGAGGCCGACGAGGACAATGTCGCCGAGCTTCGGGCGCTGGCCCGGACCTTCGCGGCCGATCGGCTGCCGGTGCTGACCGCCCTCGGGGTGGCGTCGGCGCAGGCCTGAAGCGCCGCTTCCTCCGCGACGGCGGGCCTCGCCCGCTGCGCCGTTTACCCTAGCTAAGCAATTCGAAAGATTTCCCGGAGATGTTCTCCCCACTGAGCGGGGGGAGGGGAAATATGAAGCTGCATCTGGGTGCTTCGACAGTAGCGGCGCTGGGCCTAATCTTGGGACATGCGCACGCTCAAGTTGCTTCTGCTCCGAGGGCCTATGTTCACTTCGGTCCTGGCGACGTGATTCTCGGTGAAGGGGCGCAGATTGTCGACGCCCAAGGGCGTTATTCCAGGCGCGACGATCTCGGCCAACGACTCCTGGACCGCCGTGGTCGAGGCCGGTTACTACCTGACGCCCAGCATCGCCGTGTCGTTCACCGGCGGCGCGCCGCCGACGGCCAAGGTCGACGGGGCCGGGTCGATCGCCGGCCAGGGCCGGCTGGGCTCGGTGCTCTACGGGCCGATGTCCCTGACCGCGCACTACCACTACAACGGGTTCGGACGCCTGCGGCCGTACATCGGCGGCGGGGCGGGGTTTCATGCACGTGTTCAGCGAGACCGACGGCCGCCTGACCGACCTGAACGTCAAGGACCACTTCGGCTACACCGGCCAGATCGGCGCGCGACTATGCGATCACCCGCCGCTGGGGCGCCTTCCTCGACTTCAAGAAGGCCCACCTGCGCACGACGACGACCGGCTTCGAAGGCCCGGTCCCGATCACCGCCAAGGTGAAGCTCGACCCGGCCGTGGTCCACTTCGGCGCCAGCCTGTCGTTCTGACCCGGCGCATGCGGTTTCGCGTTCGCCCGCGGCCGCTTCGACATCAACTCAAATAGAAAGGGCCGCGACGCTTTCGGCGTCGCGGCCCTTGGCCTGCGCTGATGAGGGGATCAGCCCAGGTTGCTGGACACCTTGGTGAAGGTGCTGCTCAGGTTCGAGCCCAGAGTGGTCAGGGCGGCGACGATGACGACGGCGATGAGGGCGGCGATGAGGCCGTACTCGATGGCGGTGGCGCCGGATTCATCCTTGAAGAAAACGCACGATGGACTTGGACATTGCTCGATCTCCTGTTTGCAAGCAGATGCTAGAGGGGATCAAGCCCGTCAGCCTGCTTGCCCCCGATGACGCGGACAATGTCGCATCACGACCTTAATTGCAGGTGAACCGCAGCATCCACTTCTCAGATTTTTCTTTGGTATACCTATGTTAACCGTGACTATGCGGTATTAACTAGGTCTTTATCATATAAACGGTCGAAATACGACGCGATCGCGTCATTGTTACAGCACGGAAGCATTCAAGAGGTCCGGCCCGCGGCCTTTCGACACGCGGCCAACGGCCTGCTGCCGAGGGACGGCGGCGCGGCCGATGATGCTTCACTAAGACCGACGGCCGCCAGGAGAGGCAGGCATTCAGCCCGCGCGGAACCGACGCCATTCACCAGTCGGCAAATGTTTCTCCGCACAGTGGCGCGACCGAGTCGGAGTTGTTCCATGCACGCCAAGGCCGCCCCTATCGAGGCGCTGGAACATCCCGGCGGTCGCCGACGAGCCGTTCGACACGCTCGACATCGACTATCACGCGCCCTCCCAGAGCCTGTGGATGTCCTACAAGGCCGAGGGCACGCCCTATTACAGCCTGGAGATCCTGAACGACATCGCGCGGCTGCGCGACATCCTGCAGGAGGTGTTCAGGCGGGCGCCGGGCGACGTCCATCCGCTGCGCTATCTGGTGATGGCGTCCAACAAGCCGGGGGTGTTCAACCTCGGCGGAGACCTGGCCATGTTCGCCGACGCGGTGCGTACGGCCGACAGCCGCAAGCTCAGAATGTACGCCTACGCCTGCGTGGAGCTGATCCACGGCCTGACCACGGCGTTCGGCCTGCCGATCGTCACCGTGTCGGTGGTGCAGGGCCGCGCGTTCGGCGGCGGACTGGAGGCGGCCCTGGCGGAGGACTTCATCATCGCCAGCCCCGAGGCCCAGATGGGCGTGCCGGAGGTGGCGTTCAATTCGTTCCCCGGCATGGGCGCGGTCAGCCTGCTGTCGCGGCGGCTGGGCACCGCGCGGGCCGAGGAGATCATCGCCTCCGGCGCCCTCTACAGCGGCCGGCACATGTTCGAGCTCGGCGTCGTCGACGTCCCTGGCCGACGGGCCCGACGCCCACGATTTCGCCAGGCGGTGGATGGCCGAGGGCGGCTCCGCTCGTTTTGCGCGAAGGCTGTCGCTGGCGCGCGCCCGGCGCGCGCTGTTCCCGGTTTGCCCCATGAAGAACTGGTGCGGATCACCGACATGTGGGTCGATTGCGCCCTGCGCCGCGACGCCGAACGACATCCGGCACATGGAGCGGCTTGCGTCCGCACAAAGACGACTGATCGCCTAGATTCACACGCGATTAGGCACGTTGCTTTACCCGAGCCAAGGTAAGGCGGCCTAGATTTCCAAGACAATTGATCTCATTCAGTCGCGGGGGCGATTGATGGCTCTACTCTTTGGGCGGCGCCGACGGCAGGTCTTGCCGGCCGAGACGCACGGGGCTCTGGTCGAGACCCCTGTTCACGACGGTGGGGTCCTTCCTCGCGGGCGTGGTCGGGGCCATGATCGTGCCGGCCGTCGCTCTTTGCGCGCTCGCACAACAGCATCTTCCTGGTCTCCCGCCGCCATCCTGGCGCTGCTCGCGGCGTTCCGGATCGCCGTCTACATCGGCTACAAGAACAGCTTCGTGCCGCCGGAGGACGCCGGCAAGTGGGAGCGCCTCTACGGCATCGGGGCGATCTCGTTCATGACCGCGGTCGGCCTGACCGCGGCGCTGCTGTTCAACGAGCGCACGGACGAGATCACCCGGCTCTATGCGGTGGTGATCTCCATCGGCTGCGCCGGGGCCCTGGCCGCCCGCAACGCCGCCTGCCCGATCGTGGTCTATGGCCAGGTGCTCGGCGTCTGCGGCCCGATCGCGCTCAGCCTGCTGATCGAGCACAATCCGTGGTTCTGGGGCCTGGCGGTGATGATGGTCCTGATCATGGTGTCGGTGAAATCGACCACCAAGTCGCTGAACTCGGTGATCGTCTCGGCCCTGCTCAACGGCCGCGAGGCGGAGAACCAGCGCGAGCAGCTCTCCACCGCTCTCGACAGCATGTCTCACGGCCCTGTGCATGGGCGAGGCCAATGGCGCGATCAAGGTGGTGAACGAGCGCATGCGCGCCTTCTTCGACCTCGACTGCGAGATCGAGGGGCTGACCATCGCCAAGCTCGGCCGCGCCATCGCCACCGCCACGCCGATGAGCGAGCGGGAGGCGGCCGCCTTCACCGCCGTCTGGGAGGCGCAGCTTGCCAGCGACACCCCTCGACCTTCACCGAGACGGTGCAGGACCGGATCTACGACTTCCGCTGCGAGCCGCGCGCGCGGGGCGGCTTCGTGCTGGTGGTCGAGGACGTGACGGAGGCGCGGCTGGCGGCGCGCGAGATCGAACAGATGGCGCACTTCGACGCCGTCACCGGCCTGCCCAACCGCGCCCACTTCCACCAGCAGCTGGAGGAGGCGCTGGGTCCAGCACCTGGCCCCGGACGAGCAGCTGGCCCTGATGAGCATCGACCTCGACCACTTCAAGGAGGTCAACGACACCCGCGGCCACCCGGTCGGCGACGAGCTGTTGCGGCTGGTGGCGCGGCGGCTGCGCAACAGCCTGCACGCGTCGGACATGGTCGCCCGGGTTCGGCGGCGACGAGTTCCAGGTGCTGGTGCGCACGCCCGACGACTTCTACTGCCTGAGCCAGATCGCCCAGCGCCTGATCGACACCATCAGCGCCAGCTACACCATCGGCGGCAGCCTGGTGACCATCGGCGCCAGCGTCGGCATCGCCATCGCCCCGCGCGACGGCGCCACGGCCGACGAGCTGCTGCGCTGGGCCGACATGGCCCTCTACCAGGCCAAGGCCGACGGCCGCGGCGTCTATCGCGCCTTCGCCCCTGAGATGGACGTGGCCATCCAGCACAAGCGCGAGCTGGAGCAGACCCTGCGCGAGGCCCTGGCCGAGAACTGCCTGGAGCTGCACTACCAGCCGGTGGTCGACCGGCTGGACGGCCGCGTGGTGGCGTGCGAGGCGCTGGTGCGCCTGCGCCACCCGACCAAGGGCATGATCCGCCCGGGGAGTTCATCCCCGCGGCCGAGGAGACCGGTCTGATCCTGCAGCTCGGCGACTGGGTGCTGCGCCGCGCCTGCCGCGACGCCATGACCTGGCCCCGACGACATCCGGGTGGCGGTGAACTTCTCGCCCAAGCAGTTCGTGCTGAGCCACAACCTGGCCAGCGACATCCAGGCCGCGTTGGACGCGGCGGGCCTCGCCCCGCACCGCCTGGAGGTCGAGATCACCGAGAGCACCCTGATCGAGACCAAGGACGCCCTGGCCCAGCTGGAGCAGATCGCCGCCTCGGGCGTGAAGATCTCGCTGGACGACTTCGGCACCGGCTATTCCAGCCTGTCCTATCTGCGCCAGTTCCCGGTGGACAAGATCAAGATCGACCGGTCCTTCGCCCAGGACGTGCTGTTCGCGCGCCTCCAAGGCCGTGATCGGCTCGGTGTCGGTGCTGGCCCAGCTCCTGGACGTGGAGCTGGTGGTCGAGGGGGTGGAGACGCCCGAGCAGCTGGACGCCCTCAGCAACTGGGACGTCCGCCTGGTGCAGGGCTACATCTTCAGCCGCCCGGTGCCCCTGCCCGACCTGATGAGCCTCCTCCAGACCCCCCAACCCTTCGCCACGCCCTCTCCCCTGCGGGAAGTGGCGTAGGGGACGGTTCGGCTCGGATCAGGCGCGCAGGCCCAATGCGGCTGCGGTCGAACATCGGCGGCCGAGACGATCCGCTGGGCGCGGTAGATGCTGTAGCAGCTGTTGTGGCGGCGGACGTTGCGCTTCAGATAGGCTTCCAGGAAGCGGGGGCCTTCGCCGGCGTCGGCCGCGTCCTTGATCAGCAGCAGGTCCTTCATCTCGTCGGCCTCGAGCAGCCGCCCCTCCTCCATCAGCCGCTCGGCGCGCACGAAGCCGATCTTGCGCGACAGGGAGGCGTAGATGCCGAGAGAGGCGACCGGGTCGGCGTCGAAGTCGAACTTCGCGCCGCGCTCGGCGATCACCATGCTGCAGCCCAGCGCCAGCTCCAGGTCCGCCCCGCTCATATAGGCGCGGGCGCAGGCCACCGAGACGATCGGCGCGCGCAGCACGAGGTTGGCCACGTCGCTGGCGAGGCCCGCGAACGCCTCGTCGGAGGCCCGCCGAGCCGCCGGCCGGATGGGCGAAGTCGAACACCAGGAACTTCATCGGCCCGAGCCGGCCGGCCGCGGCGTCCTCGACCAGGGCCTTGCAGGCCTCGACCGCGGCGGGCGTGAAGCCGGGGACGGTCTTGGTCACCACCAGGGCCTCGCAGTCGGCCAGCCGCGACAGGCGCAGGCCCGGCGCGGCGATCTCCCACCGTGGCGGACCGCGCCTCGACGACGGCCAGCCGCGGCGGCTCCGCCGCGATGCGATCCTGGCCTGCAACCTCAAACCCGCCGGCGTCCATGACTAGGCTCCCGTGCCACGCGAATTAGGCTTAACACAAAATCAACCATCATGGGAAAGACTTTTTTAATACAGATTAAGTTCTGTTAACCATAAAGTGGGCGCCGTTATTGCTGAGGCCAGAAGAGCGTTAACCATATCTGAGACGCCGGGCGTTGTTCCCGGTCAATCGTTTCCCCTCCCCGGCGAAAATTCTGGCCGCCTGCGCCCGACGCACGGGCAGATGCGTGTGCGCCCCGCGCTCCAGGCGGCGGCGCTGGGGCGCGGAGGCGTGGCGGCCGTCACGCGGCCGCGACGGCGCTGACGCAAGTCTTCACCGGCCGCAGCGGTCCTCCCGCTACGGAGCGCAAACGATGACGGTTATCGTGAGATTGGGCGCAGATCACGCCAGCGGTTCAGGCGCCTGGCCGGCGCTCGTGGCCCGAGGCCGGGACGGCCAAAAGACCAACGGGCCGCCTCGGCGAAGTCCGGGCGGCCGCGCAGTCCATCAGATGAAGACAGCAAATCCGCCGCAACTCGGCGTGTCGACACGCTCGCCGCGGCCGGACGCGGCTCCGCCGCGGTCGAAACGCCCGGGCTACTTGCCGGGCGCGAGCAGGCCGATGGTGGTCGCCGCGTCGGGCAGGCCCGACTGCGGCAGCTTCCGCTTGGCCTGGAACGCCTTCAGCCCGGCGGACGTCGCCGGCGTGAACAGGCCGTTCGCCGGCTCCTTGCTGAGCCCCTGCTGCGCCAGCGCCGTCTGCATGGCGATCAGCGTCTCCTTGCGCACGACGATCGTCCGGTCTCCCACCTTGGCCTCGACGTTGGCCGAAGCCGCACGCACCCGCGCCGGCTGCATGGCCTTGAGCAGGTCGTCGGTGACGGTCTCGACCAGGCTGGTCGGCGCGCGGCCGCAGACGTTGACCACCATCTGCGCCAGCAGTCCGTTGGCCAGGATCGGCGAGGCGTCGAAGGTGTCGCCCTGCAGCCTGTTGGTGGCGGTGACATAGCCGCCGACCCAGGACCTCCAGCGCTAGGGCCGTATTGGCGTCCTTCTTGGCCAGGGCGGCGGTCACCGCCTGGCATTGCTGCGAGCCGATGCCCCGGACGGCGAAGTCCCGTGCGGATCGGCGGCGAAGGCCGCGGCGGGCGCCAGGGCCAGGGCGAGGACCGCCGACGCGGCCAGGGGTTCTGGTCATCATGAAAGGGTCTCCTCAAACAAAACGGGCGGGGCACGAAGCCCCGCCCGCAAGATAGTCCGTTTACTAGGCTTAGTGCGCGGCGATCACGTTCGTCACGCTGTTGCCGGTGGGCGCGAGCGATGATCGAGTTGTTGCCGACCGCCAAGGTGCTGTTGGTGACGCCGGCGCCGACCGCCGAGGCCAGCAGCGATGCTGATGGTTCGAGGCGGAGACCGTCGCGCTGACCGGACCCGTGTTGGACTGGACGCTCGAGAGTGCGGCCGGAGCCGTGCCGGAGGACCAGGGCGGACAGTCCGATCGAGTTGTTCGCCGAGTTGCCGGGTGGCTTGCGACAGGATCGAGTTGCCCGAGGTCGGTGAGCGAGGGAGTAGCCCACCGAGCCCGCGGCCCCGCCCGAGCCCGTGGAGTTCAGGGCCAGGGTCATGGTCGTGCTGTTGGTCGCGGTGACCGGGCCAGTGTTGGCCTGGCCGTTCAGGACGACGTACTGGGCGTTCACCAGCGGCGTGCCGGAGTTGCTCGCGGTCGCCACGAGGCCGGCCGGGATCGTGTACTGGGCCGAAGCCGTGGCGTTCAGGGCGTTGGACGCCGTGTTGCCGCTGGCCTGGGCCGAGGACGTGTTGCCGGTCATGGAGAAGCTGGAGGTGTCGGCGTTGGGCTCCGAATATCCCAGGGTTCCCAGGACCGCCGCCGTCGCGCCGACGCCGCCCGTGGCCTGGAAGTTGTTGACCCCGGCGACCGCCCCCAGGGTGGAGCCGGCGTTCAGCGCGAGCGCATTGCTCGCCCTGTTCACGTCTGCTTCCGCCGTGGTGGAGTTGCCGTCGATGGCGACCGCGCTGTGGTCCACCGTCTGGGGCGCCCGCGGCCAGCACATCGGTGTTGCCGATGAGGGTCGTGGCGCTTGCGGCGACCGTGGCGCCGGCGACGCCGATGGGCGTGGCCGTCTGGATGTTCTGCAGCGCCAGGTCAGCCGAGACGCTCGTGTTGGTGGCCGAAGCCCCTTGCAGGACCCAGGCCGTCGAGTTGCCCGAACCGTACTGAGCCGTCGCGGACGCGTTCAACGTGTTGCTCACGTCGTTGGCGACCGCCAGGGCGAGGTTCGAGTTGCTCGACATGTCGACCGTCGAGGGTGGCCACCATGCCCGTCGCGCCGACCGTTTCGGTCGACGTCGCGGCGATGCCGGCGACGCCGGTCACCACCGCCGACTGTTCGGACGCCAGGGCGCCCCGTCGCGGCGTGAGCCACGGCCGGCAGCGTCGTCACCGCGTCGGTCGCGGCGATCGTCAGGGTGTTGGTCCCGATGTTCCGCCTCGGCCGCGGCCTGGGCGATGTTGCCGGACACCGTGATCGTCGAACCGCTGGTGGCGGCGGCGGCGGTGATCACCGGGATCGTCTCGGATTGCGAGAAGGTCGCGGTGTCGGTCGCGGTCAGCAGGCCGTTGGAGGTCTGCAGGTTGGCCAGGGAATAGTCGGCCAGGGGCCCCCCTGGTCCGCCGGCGCTGACGATGATGGCCCCCGCATCGGATTTCGCCGGCGCGCGACAGGCTGACGCCGGAGGCGGTAAGGCCGCTGGTGGCGACGTTGCCGTCGGCGATCGCGCTCGACAGGTTTGCCGGTGATGGCGATCGGCCGAGGGCGGTCGCGTTCGGCTCCTGGTAGGTGACCTTGGTCGTGCTGGTCGCGGTCGAAGGCGAGGTGGAGCCCTGGTAGTTGGGTCAGGGCCCCCGTGGCCGAAAGCGAGGCCCCCGGATCGAGCTTCAGGCTGTTGGTGGCGAGATCGACCGTCGGACTGCGCCGAGCCGGAGTTGCCCGCGAAGGTGACCGAGCTGTGGTCGACCGTCGCCGCGCCGGTGGTCACCGCCAGATCGCTGTTGCCGATCGTGGTCGTGGCGGTGGACGCCACGCCCGCGCCGTCGCCGGCATTGGCCGTCAGCACGTTGGCGACCGCGAAGTCGGCGCTGGCGCCGGCCTGGCCGCCGTTGGTCCCGGCCTGAGCGCCGCCATACTTGCCGCCGCCGTAGCCGGAGTTCAGGCTCGCGCCGCCGCCGGCGGTCATGCCGTTGGTGGCGGTGTTGGTCGTCGACAGGGCCAGGTTGGAGTTGCACGACACATCGACGGTCGAGTTCGCCACCAGACCGTTTGGCCTGGGCCACGTCCACCGAGGTGGAGGCGATCGAGGTCGAGGTCGAAGTTCCTGGTCGGACAGCAGGGCGCGGTGGCCGCCGCAGCAATCGCCGGTCGGCGTAGTTGACGGCCGTCACCGAGACGGTGTTGGTCGCCAGGTTGCCTTGCGAGCTGGCTTCGGCGGTGTTGCCGGTGATGGTCTCGGTCGAGTTGGTCACCAGGGCCGCATCGGCCACCGCGCCGTTGTCCAGGATACGAGGTGGTCGCGTTGTCCGTGGTGGACTGCGTGCCGCTCGAGGACTGGACGTTCTGCAGGGCGAAGTCGCCGGTGGCCGAGGAGACCGTCGGGCTGGAATACAGGGCGCCCTGGTTCGCCTGCGGGATCGTGCCGGTCGCGCTGTTTGGGCGTCGTGCGCCTGCGGGCGGTCCGGCCACTGGCCGGCCTCCACGTCGTAGCGGCGGTAGGCGTAGGCGTCGCCGAGCAGCGCCTCGAACATGTCGCCATAGTTTCCGAAGCGGGGCTGCAGCGCCTTCGGCGGCGCGCCGGTCTCGATGATGCCGATGCTGGTCATGGGTTCCTCAGCCCGCCATGGCCTGGGCGATCACCCCCAGCCGCTGCAGGGCCAGATCGCGGTCGCCGGGGAAGTCCTCGTCGATCCACCAGGCCTCCAGCGCCCTCAGCACCTGGCCGACCAGGGGCCCGGCGGCACGCCGGCGGCCTTGACGTCCTCGCCGTGATGATCAGCGCCGGCGGCGGCCAGCCTTCCGCCAGGGTCAGAGGCCCCGCCACAGGGGATCGGCCTTGGCGTTGGCGTCGGCGGCCCAGGCCAGCCGGACCCGGTCGTAGAACACCCGCTTGCCGAGGTGGTAGATGGCGCGGCGCACCTGGCGCGGACTCATCCACGCCGTGATCGGCTCGTCCACGGCCAGCGCCGCCGCCAGCCGGGCCGTCTGGGCGTTGGACAGCCGCAGCCGCTCGGACGCCTCCGCGGCGGCCTCGGCCGAGGCGGGCAGCAGGGCCGCGAGCCGCAGCAGGGGGTCGTTCTCGTTCAGGACGCCGCGCTGGATCTCCACCAGCCGCTCGAACCGGCGAAGGTCCTTCGCCGCCGGCAGGATCACCGCCAGCACGCCGCACGCCGCCATCAGCCGCACGGCCGGGCGCGGATCGGCGGCGGCGAGGAGCTTCAGCACCTCCTTCTGCGTCCGCTCCGCCGAGCGGCCCGACAGCATGCCCTTGAGGGCCCGGCAGGCGTTCAGCGCCGCCTGGTCCGGCTCGCCGCGCCCGAACCAGGCGTGGAAGCGGAAGAACCGCAGGATGCGCAGGTAGTCCTCGCGGATGCGCACCATCGGGTCGCCGACGAAGATCACCCGCCCCGCCCGCGCATCGGCCAGGCCATGGCCGGTAGGGTCGTAGAGGCGGCCGTCGTCCGGGTCGGCGTAGAGGGCGTTCAGGCGGAAATCCCGGCGCTGGGCGTCCTCGCCCCAGTCCTCGGTGAAGGCGACCACGGCGCGGCGGCCGTCGGTGGAGACGTCGCGGCGCAGGGTGGTGATCTCGAACGGCCGGTGCTCCGCGATGGCGGTGACGGTGCCGTGCTCCACCCCCGTCGGCGCGGCCTTCAGGCCGGCCGCCTCGAGCGCCTGGGTGGTCTGGTCGGGGGTCAGCACCGTGGCGATGTCGATGTCGTCGACGCCAAGGCCCATCACCGTGTTGCGCACGCAGCCGCCGACGAAGCGGGCGCAGCGGGGCCGCCGGCCGCCTCCAGCGCCTCGATCACCGCGCGCGTGGCGGGGGCGGCCATCCAGGGCTGCACCCCGAGGCTGTCGTCGGTCACCGCGGGCTGGGTCGGCAAAGGCTGGGCGGCGGTCATGGGCCGATATTGTCGGGGATTGCGCCCCTTGGCGAGGGCGGCCTCAGGCGACAGGCGCGCCGTACAGCCGCTCGTAGAGGGCGCGCAGCAGGATGGCGGTGACGCCCCAGATGTTGCGGCCCTGATAGGGCATGGCCCAGACCTCGCGCAGGCGCCCGTCCTGGCCGGTGCGCACGATGGTCTGGTGGTTGGCCTCGTCCATCAGGAAGGCGAAGGGCGTCTCGAACACCTCGGCCACCTCGTCGGGGTTCGGGGTGAGGGTGAAGCCCGGCCGCACGAAACCCACCACCGGGGTGATCTCATAGCCGGTGTAGGTGCGAAAGCCGTCCGACAGCCCCGCCACGTCGACGAACCCGGGATCGAGGCCCACCTCCTCCTGCGTTTCGCGCAGGGCGGTCTGCCAGGGCGTCTCGCCCGGGTCGGCGCGGCCGCCGGGGAAGGCGATCTGGCCGGCGTGGCGGCGGAGGGTGTCGGTGCGCAGGGTGAGCAGCACGCTCAGCCCCTCGGGCCGTTCGATCAGCGGGACGAGCACCGCCGCCGGCGCATGGTCGGGCGAGACGGGGCCGGGCTGGTAGGACGACAGCGGCGAAAGCCGGCTGGTGATGAAGGCGCGCTCCTGGCTCATCCGTCCGGTTCTAGCGCACCCAGATCAAATTGGCGCCCGCCCGATTCGACGCAGAGCCTGGGACCGTCCGGCCCCTTGCGCCGCTCGCCCATCTCCACCAGGTCGTAGAACACCGGCCGCACGATCAGCGCCTCCAGCCCGCCGCGCACCAGCACATAGGGCCGCGGCTCGCCGTCGGCGGCGGTCTCCACCCGGATCGGATGGCCGGCGCCGGCCTCGACGATGTCGCCGACGTTGGTGACGAAAGCGGATCGTCCCGCCCTCCCGCTCCAGGCCGACGGGCGAGGAACGGCGCGTCGTCCACGGCGATCTTCAGCTTCTCGGCCGGGGTGACGAGGTAGACCCCGTCCGGGTCGCGCCGCAGCACGCTGGCGAACAGCCTGACCAGCGCCTCGCGTCCGATCGGCGTCCCCTCGTGCAGCCAGACGCCGTCGCTGCGGATGCGGATGTCGATCTCGCCGCAGCGAGGCGGGTTCCACAGGTGCACGGGCGGCGGCCCGCGGCCGGCCGATACGGCGCGGGCGGCCTCGAACAGGCGCGCGAAGCTGGACGGCTCGCCGACGCTGGCCATGCGCCAGACCTAGGCGCGCGGCCGCCCTTAGGGAAGCGTCACGGGGCCGGCGAGGCCGTCGAGGGCGCCGGGGTTCAGCGGCTTGACCAGGATGCGCTGAGGATCGGCCGGGCCGGGGAAGGTGATCGCCCCCGGCTCCACCGGCTCGAAGCCGAGCGGGCAGAAGAACGACCGGTCGCCGACCAGCACGACGACCGCGTGGCCGTGGCGGGCCGCCGCCTCGCACGAGCGCAGCGCCAGGGCGCGGCCGAGGCCGTGATGGCGCGCCGAGCTCTCCACCGCGATCGGGCCGAGCAGCAGGGCGGGACGCTCGCCGATCCGCACGGGCCAAAGGCGCACGGCGCCGACCACCGCGCCGTCCCGGCGCGCGACGAACGATAGCTCGCGGATGAACTGGTTGCCCTCGCGCAGCCGCTCGGCGGCCTTGGCGTAGCGGCCGGGGCCGAACACGCGCTCGATCAGGGCGGCGACCGCGGGGGCCTCGCCGGGCGCCTCGACATCGATCGAGGGCGAGAGGGTGGCGCTGTCGGGCACGGGGGCGGGCTCCGGGGATCGGCCGCGCGACATAGGAGGCCGCCCGCCCAGCGTCAACGCCGCGGGTTCGGGGCGCGAGGCGGGCGTCGTCGCGCATTTTGTCCGTGTTCGGAGGTTATCGAACGCGCCTCGACGGCATAGGATGCGGTCCGGACGCGCTCGTCCGGACGCGGAGGACCTCACATGCTGGCCGACTGGGAGCTGGTGATCCGCCTGCTGCTCGCCGCCCTGCTCGGCAGCGTCATCGGCTTCGAGCGCGAGCGGCTGCTGTGGGCGGCGGGCCTGCGCACGCACATGCTGGTCTGCGTGGGCGCCTGCCTGATGATGATCGTCTCGGCGTTCGGCTTCGCCGACGTGCTGGGCGGGCCGCACGTGATCCTCGACCCCTCGCGGATCGCGGCGCAGGTGGTGTCGGGGATCGGCTTCCTCGGCGCCGGCTCGATCCTGCTGCGCGGCGAGGTGGTCCGCGGCCTGACCACGGCGGCCAGCCTGTGGGCCGTGGCCGGCATCGGCCTGGCGGTCGGCGGCGGCCTCTACACGGCGGCGATGGCGTCAACCGCGATCATCCTGGTGATCCTGGCGGGCATCAAGCCGATCGAGGAGCGCTATCGCCAGAGCCGCCAGACGGTGGAGCTGAAGATCCAGGCCCGGCGAGGGGAGATGAGCGCCGACCTGCTCCGGAAGACCCTGGGCGAGCGGGCCGCGCGGGTGCGCCAGCTGATCATCCGCGACAATCCCGCCGCCGGCTGCGAGGACGTGACCATCGTCCTGGCCCGCACCTCGCCGGAGGACGCCGCCCGGATCGGCGAGCAGCTCAACGGCCTTTCCTGCGTCACCGACCTGACCGGCGCCGCCTGAACGGAAGCCGAAACCCGCCTTGCCGCGCCGGGCGGTTCGCGCCAAGTTGGCGGCTTCCATGACCCAGACCCAGACCCCGCTGGCGGCCTCGCCGGAAACGATGGCCGCCCTTCTGCGGCAGCGCGCCTTCGTGGTGTTCTGGATGTCGCGGTTCCTGACCATCCTCGCCGCCCAGGCCCAGGCGGTGACCATCGCCTGGCAGGTCTATGGCGTCGCGCGGCGCACCCAGAGCGTCGAGCAGTCCGCCTTCGCGCTGGGCATGATCGGGCTGGCGCAGTTCCTGCCGCTGTTCGCCCTGGCGCTGGTGGCCGGCGACACCGCCGACCGGCACGACCGGCGCACCATCATCATGGTCTGCACGAGCGTGGAGATCGTCTGCGTCGGCGCCCTGGCCATGCTCGGCCTGAAGGGCCTGGCCTCGTTCTGGCCGATCTTCGGCCTGGCCGCCGTGTTCGGCGCCGCGCGAGCCTTCTACAACCCCGCCTCCACGGCGCTCGCGCCCATGCTGGTGCCGCGCGAGCTCCTGCCGCGGGCGATCGCCTGGAACTCGCTGAGCTGGCAGGGCGCCTCGATCCTGGGCCCGGCGGTGGGCGGCCTGCTCTGCGCCATCTCGCCGACCGTCTCCTACATCGTGGTGGCCGCGCTCTATGTGGTGGCGATCGGCCTTCTCGGCCTGGTCAGGGCCGGCACGCCCCAGGGTGCGCCACACCGCCTCGCGCGTCGCCCTGATCAAGGAGGGGCTGGTCTACGTCTGGCGCAACAAGATCGTGTTCGGCTCGATCTCGCTGGACCTCGTCGCCGTCCTGCTCGGCGGGGCCACCGCCCTGCTGCCGGTGTTCGCCCGCGACGTGCTGCGCGTGGGGGCCGAGGGGGTTCGGCGTCCTGCGCGCCGCGCCCGCGATCGGCGCGACGGTGGTGGCCGCCTACCTCGGCGCGCGGCCGATCAGGCGCAAGGCGGGGCTGTCGATGTTCGCCGGGGTGGCGCTGTTCGGGGTCGCGACCCTGGTCTTCGCCCTGTCGCGCTCGATGGTGGTGTCGGTGATCGCCCTGGCGGCGCTCGGCGCGGGCGACATGGTCTCGGTGTTCGTGCGCCAGAGCCTGGTGCAGATCGTCACGCCCGACCCGATGCGCGGAAGGGTCGCAGCGGTCGCCACCCTGTTCGTCGGCGCCTCCAACGAGCTCGGGGAATTCGAGAGCGGGGTGGCCGCGCGCCTGCTCGGCCCTGTCGGCGCGGCGGTGTTCGGCGGCATAGGCGCCCTGATCGCCACGGGCCTCTGGGCCAGGCTGTTCCCCGACCTTCGCCGCGCCGACAAGCTCGGCTGATAGGCTGGGCTGGCGCCGTCGCCGTTCCGGCGCGATTACGGAAACTTGACCCCCCATGACCGCGCGAGCTATGGCGCCGCAGGAAACGTCCAGGAGACGAGTATGAGATCCATCACCCTAGGGCTCGTCGCCGCGCTGGCGCTCGCCCTTTCGCCGGCGATCGCTTCGGCCGCCAGCAAGGACAAGGCCGCCGACGCGGCCGCCGCCAAGGGCCACGACCAGGGCATGAAGGAGGCGCCGCCGATCGTGCAGCAGCTGAACCTGCCCTGCACCATCTCCGACGCCAACTTCTGGGCGTGTCCAAGCAGAAGGACGCCAAGGACCCCAAGGCCAAGGAGACCACCACCAACATCTACGAGGTCGCCTGCCAGGGCGCCCTCGGCTACATGATCCTGGCCCCCGAGGGCGGTACGCCCCAGGGCTTCGACTGCCTGGCCCTGTCGGTCAACGCCCCCAAGCCGGGCGCCAAGGACACCGGCGGCCTCTACTGCCGCCTGCCGGCCAACGCCGATCCGGTGAAGGCGCTGCAGCCGGTGGTCAGCAAGTCCGCGCCGGGCTGCACGGTGGCCCAGGCCCGCTGGATGGGCGAAGGCTCCTCCGAGAAGTTCAACCAGTACGAGGTCGGCTGCTCCGAAGGCCCCGCCTATGTGCTGCAGGTGCCCGAAGCCGGCTCCACCCACGCCCTGACGGCGGTGGACTGCCTGCGGGTCCGGCCGGCACCTGCCAGTACTTCACCAAGGACAAGGTGGCCCAGGTCCTTTCCGCCATGGCCACCCCCCTCGGGCCGCGCGTGCCAGGTCACCGACGGCCGCTACATGGGCTCGCTCTCCAACGGCTCGAGCTATTACGAAGTGGCCTGCGCCGACGGCAAGTCGGGCTACGTGTTCCAGGTCGACGCCAGCGGCAAGTACATGTCCGCGCTCGACTGCACGCGCGCCGGCAGCATCGGCGGCGGCTGCCAGCTCACCGCCGCGGGCGAAACGTCCGACAACGACACCTATTCCAAGCTCGCCAAGCAGATCGGCTATCCCTGCACGGTGAAGACCTACCGCAGCATGGGCCTGGACGCGGCGAGCGGCCGCGAAGTGGTCGAGCTCGCCTGCAGCGACCACCCGGACGGCGCCATCGCCCTGATGCCGATCGACAAGGGCCAGAAGGGCGAGGTCTACAACTGCGTCCGCGCCGAGGCGCGGCAGCTGAAGTGCACCCTGACCCCGCCGGCCGCCACCTACGCCAAGCTGACGACCGAGCTGGCCGCCAACGGCAAGACCTGCCAGGTGACCAACGCCCGCGCCGTGGGCGTGACCGCCGCCGGCACCGACTTCGTGGAAGCCGCCTGCGCGGCGGCCCGGGCAACCTGATCGAGTACGCCCCGGGCCTGGAGCAGGTGAAAAGCGTCATCGCCTGCAACTCCGCCTCGGCCAAGGGGATCGGCGGCGGCTGCAAGCTGCAGTGATCGCGGCCGCCCGAACCTGACCTGAACCGAGCCCGCCGGCGCCCCCGGCGGGCTCTTTTCGTCGGACCGGAGGATCGAGCGCGCGAAGGCGGGCGCCAAGGATTGCGCTATCTGTGTTATCGTAAGCGCCCTGGGAGCCGCCGCATGAACGTCTCGCTCACGCCCGAACTGGATGCCTTCGTCGAACAGGCCGTGCGGTCCGGCCGCTATGGATCGGCTTCGGAAGCCGTGCGCGAAGGCCTGCGCCTGCTGCAGGAACGCGAAGCCAAGTTCCAGGCGCTCAAGCGCGACATCGAAGACGGGCTGGCCAGCGGCGAAGGCGTCGAATTCGATGAAGCTCTGGCCGAACGGATCAAGACGCGCGGCCGGGCAAGACTCGAAGCGAGACACGCTGCCGAATGAGGGCGGCTGGAGGTCTCTCCGCGCGCCGAGGCCGATCTGGACGAGATCTGGCTCTATGTCGCGATGGACAATCCGCCTGCGGCCGACCGGCTCATCGAGCGCCTCCTCGAACGGTCGCGGTCCTTGCTCGACCAGCCGCAGAAGGCGCCGCTGCGAGATGATCTCTCGCCTGGGCTGCGCGCGCTGCCGGTCGGCGACCACATCGTCTTCTATGTGGAACGGGACGAGGGCATCCGCATCGTCCGCATCCTGCACGGACGGCGGGACGTCCGCGGCCAGTTCTCCTAGGCCGCGCCGAGCGTCTCCACGAAGCGCACCGGCTGGCCGAGGCTGGGGCGACGACCTCGTCGTCGCGCATGACCACCGCGCCGCGGATCACCGTCGCCATCGGCCAGCCCTTGGCCTCGAAGCCGTCGAACGGGGTCCAGCCGGAGCGGTTGGCCATCTGGGCGTTGGTGATGGTGCGACGGGCCTTCAGGTCGACGATGGTCAGGTCGGCGTCGTAGCCCACGGCCAGGCGGCCCTTGCAGGCGGCCCCGAAGATGCGGTTGGGCCCATGCGCCATCAGGTCCACCAGCCGCTCCAGCGTCAGCCGGCCCTCGGCGACGTGGGTCAGCATCACCGGCACCACCGTCTGCACGCCCGGCATGCCGGAGGGCGAGGCCGGATAGGGCTTCTCTTTCTCCTCGATGGTGTGCGGCGCGTGGTCGGTGGCGATGACGTCGACCACGCCTTGGACCACCCCGCGCCACAACCCCTCGCGGTGGCGCGCCTCGCGGATCGGCGGGTTCATCTGGGCGAAGCCCTTCAGCCGCTCGTAGATCTCCGGCGCGGCGAAGGTCAGGTGCTGGGGGCAGGCCTCCATGGTGGCCACGTCCTTGTGGGCCCCGATGATTTCGACTTCCTCGGCCGTGGTCACGTGCAGGATGTGCACCCGCTTGCCGAGCTTCTGCGCCAGGCCGAGCAGGCGGCGGGTGGACTTCACGGCGGCCTCGACGTCGCGGACCTCAGGATGGCTGGTCCAGTCCGCCCTCGCGCGCCAGGGGCCGGCGCTCGACCAGGCGGTCCTCGTCCTCGGAGTGGAAGGCCGCGCGGCGCGAGATCGCTCGCAGCACCGCCTCCACCCCCGCGTCGTCGGCGATCAGGAGGTCGCCGGTCGAGGCGCCCATGAACACCTTGACCCCGCAGCAGCCGGGCAGCCGCTCCAGCTCGCCGAGCAGATGCGCGTTCTCGTGGGTGGCGCCGACATAGAAGGCGTGGTCGCAATGCATCCGCCCCTTGGCGCGGGCGAGCTTGTCCGCCAGGCCTCCGCCGTCGTGGTGGTTGGCCGGGTATTGGGCATCTCGAATACGGCGGTGATGCCGCCCAGCACAGCGCCGCGCGAGCCGGTCTCCAGGTCTTCCTTCCACTCCATGCCGGGCTCGCGGAAGTGGACCTGGGTGTCGATGAGGCCGGGCAGCACCGTCAGGCCCCGCGCGTCGAACACCTCGCCCGCGTCCGCCTGGGAGAGGTCGCCGATGGCGGCGATCCGGCGGCCGCGCACGCCGACGTCGGCCATGCCGCGGCCGGACTGGTTCACCACCTCGCCCCCGCGCACCAATAGATCGAAGGTCTCAGCCATGGCGGCGGCGGGTCATGGTCGTGGGCTCCGTGTCGGCGAGCAGGCGCGCGGCCGCTTCAAGCACCGCGTCGGCCGGCAAGTCCAGCATGTGGCAGACGGGCTGGTTCAGTTTCGGGTCCTGGGCCTTGATGGCTTCGAACGTGCGAGGCCCGCGCACGATCCGCGCGTTGGGGCCCCACGGCCCCTCGATCGCCTCGTCGGTCGGGCCATAGAGCGCCAGGGTCGGCGCGCCGGCGGCGGCGGCCATGTGGGTCCACAGGCTCGCGCCGCCGATGTAGAGCCGCGCCCGCTTCAGGCACGCCTGGATCACCAGGGGGTCGAACTGGGCCGCGGTCAGGTCGATGCGCCGCTCGCGCGGGATCGAGCGGCTGAGCGCCTCGCCCGCCGGCCCGTCGTGCGGGCCGCCGACGATCAAAAGCCCGCCCGCCCTTCCAGAAGGCCGCCGTCGCTGAGGAGCTGGACCGCCACGCGGGCGTATCGGTCCGCCGGCCAAGTGGCGCCGAGCGAGGCGGAGGCCGGGGCGATCGCCAGCACCGGCCATCCTTTGGGATCAGGCCGTCCGCCTGGGCCTCCTGGTCGGGGCCGGTGAAGATGTAGGGCGCGGGCGGGTCGTCCTCGAGCTTCAGCAGCCGCGCGGCCTCGACCACCTTGTGCGCCGGCGCCGCCGCGGCAGGCCGGCGGACGGAGCGCTGCAGCGCCGGCAGCCAGCGGGCGAGCCGCCCGCCCGCGGGATCGAGTATCAGGCCCCACCGCCGCCGGCGCAGCCGCTTCCAGAGCGCGAAGCCGGCGCCGAAGCCGCTGCCGCCGGCCAGCACGATCTCGTCGAGCTGCGGGACCCGGGTGAACAGGGCCGCCACGCGGGGCTCGGCCACCACGGTGAAGCGTGCGTTGGGCACCTCGTCGTGCAGCCGCTTGAGAAGGCCCGAGGCCAGGACCGCGTCGGATGCCGCCGCGGGGGCGAAGAAAAGGATCGGGAAAGCGCCGGTCGCCATGACGCCTATATAGCCTGAGTTGGCCGCTCGCTCGCCAGCGGAGATGGACCGTCATGACCGCATGTTTCGCCGACCTGCCGAGCCGCGCCCTGATCCGCGTCCTGGGGCCGGACTGGCGGCCGTTCCTGCAGGGCCTGATCTCCACCGACGTGGAGGCGCTGGCCCCGGGCGCGATGCGGTTCGCGGCCCTGCTGACCCCGCAGGGGCGGTTCCTGTTCGACCTGTTCGTGATCGCCCGCGAGGACGCCGCCCTGCTCGACGTGCAGGCGGCGCAGCGCGGCGAACTGATCGCGCGCCTTAGCCTCTACAAACTGCGCGCCAAGGTGGAGATCGCGCCGGCGGAGGGGCGGATCAGCGCCCTGTGGGGCGTGGAGGCGGCGCCGGACGGCTGATCGCCGACCCGCGGCTTGCTGCGCTCGGCTGGCGCGGCGTCGACCTGCCCGCCCCCCCGGGCGCGGAGGGTGCGGACGAGGACGCCTACGACGCCCATCGCCTGGCGCTCGGCGTGCCGGACCCGGCGCGCGACTGCCCGCCCGACAAGATCTACCCGATCGAGGCGGACTTCGACCTGCTGCAGGGCATCGACTTCAAGAAGGGCTGCTTCATCGGCCAGGAGACCACCTCGCGCATGAAGCGGCGCGGCGGCGTGCGCAGCCGGATGCTGCCGATCGCCTTCGACGGACCCGCGCCCCCCTTCGGGACCGAGGTGCTGGCCGGCGAGCTGCGGGCCGGCGAGGTCCTGTCCGGCCGCGACGGCCGCGCCATGGCCCTCCTGCGCCTCGACCGCATCGACGGCGCCGCCCTGACCGCCGCCGGCCGCCCCGTCGCCGCCGAATGGCCGCCCTGGCTGGCGCCGGAATCCCTCTCCCAGCGGGAGAGGGAGGGGCCCATCGCGCCAGCGATGGGAGGGTGAGGGGTTACGGCCTTCGACGCCTTACCCCTCATCCCTCCCACCGCGCCTGCGCGCGGCGGGCCCCTCCCCTTCTCCCCATGGGAGAAGGGTCGGTTCGGCGGCCGAGCTAAATGAGCCTACGCCGCCGCGCCCCTCGTTTGCGCGACATCCGCCATGCGGGAGGCGCGGGCGAGGGCGGAGAACAGCTCGGCGGGGCGGATGGGCTTGGCGACGTAGTCGTCGAAGGCCGGCGGCGACGAGGTCGGCGCAGTCGTCCTTCATGGCGTCGGCGGTCAGGGCGATCACCGGGATGTCGCAACTGCCCGCCTCGCCCGACCGGATGCGGCGCAGGGCTTCGCGGCCGTCCATGCGCGGCATGTGGATGTCCATCAGCACGAGGTCGAAATCCCCGCCGGCCAGGGCCTGCAGCACCCGCTCGCCGTCGTCGACGAGGGACAGCTCGACGCCCGCCGTCTCCAGCATGATCCGCAGCACGATCTGGTTGGTCGGGTTGTCCTCGGCGGCCAGGACGCGCAGGCCCTCGAGGCTCGGCGCGGCGTCATCGTCGTTCAGCGGCTGGGGCGGGTCGCAGGCGGGCGCGGGCAGGCGCACGGTGAAAGCGGGCGCCGCAGCCGGGTTCGCTCTGCGCCTCCACGTCCCCGCCCATCAGGCGCGCCAGCTCGCGGCTGATCGCCAGGCCCAGGCCCGCCAGGCCCAGGCCCGTGCCGCCGTGCGAACGGGGCGAGGCGCCGTCGGCCTGGATGAACGGCTGGAACAGCCGGCCGCGGATCTCCCCCGTCATGCCGGCCCCCGTGTCGCTGACGGTGATCGCGACCTCGCCCGGCGCGCCCGGCCACGGCGCGAGCGCGAGCCGGACATGGCCCTGGTCGGTGAACTTGATGGCGTTGGAGAGCAGGTTGGAGACGATCTGGCGCAGCCGCGCCGCGTCGCCCGTCACCCACTGCGGCACGCCGGCGCGACGTCGAGGTCGAGCAGCAGGCCCTTCGCCCGCGCGCCCTCGCGCCAGAGGTCGCAGGCCTGCTCGGCGAGTTCCGGCAGGTCGAAGGGCGCGAGGGCGACCTCCAGCTTGCCGGCCTCGATCTTGGAGTGATCCAGGATGTCGTTGAGGACGGCCAGCAGGCTGTCGCCCGACCGGATCACGGTGCGGACATAGTCGCCCTGGGGCGCGGGCAGATCGGCGGCGGACAGGGCGTGGGCCATGCCGAGGATGCCGTTCAGCGGCGTGCGCAGCTCGTGGCTCATCATCGCCAGGAACCGGGACTTGGCCTCGTTGGCGGCCTCGGCTGCCTGGCGGCTGCGCTCCAGGTCGCAGGCGTTCTGCTCCAGCCGGCGGCGGGAGGCGAGGTTGGTCGAGATGGTCATGCCGGCCAGCATGAAGGTCGCCGCCAGCACCCAGACGAAACAGGAAGAGCTCGGCCGCGCTGAAGCGGTGCACGAGGACGGGCGCCACGATCATGATCAGGGCCGTCGGCGCGCCGAACACGATCACGGCCGAGCCGGAGCGGTGCGCCAGGTTGGTGGCGAACCCCAGCTGGGTCATGAAGTAGACGCCGGCCACCAGCGCCGGCCCCGGCCGTCCCACTGACAGCAAAAGGGCGCCCGACAGGGTGAAGACGCTGAAGCTGATCGCGGCGGGAGACGGCGTAATTCAGCCTCTGGCGTGGGGAGATCGTCTCGCCGCGGGCCTGCGCCCGGCTGCTGAACCAGGTCCAGACCTCGCCGGCCAGGGCGACCGCCCACCAGATGGCGGCGGTCCGCATCCCGAGGTTCAGCGCAAGCCCCAGCGCCAGCAGGGCCGACAGGCCCAGCCGCAGCGGCCACTCCCTGTGCGATGTGGCCGCCACCTCGTCCAGGGATTCGCTATGGAACAGGCCACGGCTGCGCATCCGACCCGCCATACGCCGGCACAGCTTGCACGCACGTAAATGGACGCGGTTACCGGCCTGCGACGATGCGCCGCGCCTCTACCTGCGCGTCAGCCGCACTCCTGGCCGCGCCGCTCATGGCCGCCCCAGCGCAGGTCGTAGATCTCCACCCGCACCGCCCGCGGCGGGATCTTCAGGTCTGTGACGCCGCGATAGGCCGGACAGCTCTCCGGCGTGCGCTGATTGCCCAGGCTGTCGCGATAGGTGGTGGTGAAGGACAGGCGGTCGGCGGAATGGTTCTCCACCTCCAGCACCGGCGGCCCACCGCGCGGCAGGAAGGTGAAGCGGACCTGGTTGCGCGACGGATCGCCCTCGCGCGCCTCGTCCCCCTCGGCCACGAAGCGGGGGACCAGATGGCCGCCGCTGTCGTCGAGGCGGACCAGGATGGTCTCCCCCTCCCGCAGCAGGATGTGGTCCTGGAAGATCGAGCCTGCCAGGGAGTTTGCGCCGGTCTCCGGCGGCGGCCCGTACCCCTGCGCCTGGGCCAATTGAAGCACGGCCGCCAAGGCCAATCCGCTCAGCACCTCGCCCTCCCCTGCGTCGCCTGCGCGCTTGCGATCGGCAGAGGCTAAGCCAAACTGCCGCGATGTCCGAATCCCCCCGATGCCCATGGCGCGGCATGGCCGGCGACCCGCTGTACGAGGCCTACCACGACCTGGAATGGGGCGTGCCGGAGCGGGATCCGCAGGCGCTGTGGGCCAAGCTGGTGCTGGACGGCTTCCAGGCGGGGCTGGCGTGGATCACCATCCTGAGGAAGCGCGAGGCGTTCCAGCGCGCCTTCGCGGACTTCGATCCGGAGGTCGTGGCCCGGTTCGGCGAGGCGGACCGCGCGCGCCTGCTGGCCGACCCCGGCATCATCCGCTCGGGCGCCAAGATCGACGCGGCGATCAAGGGCGCGCGGATCTTCCTCGACATGCGCGAGCGCGGCGAGGACTTCTCCCAGTTCCTGTGGGGCTTCGTCGGCGGGGCGCCGATCCAGAACGCCTGGACCGGCATGGGCGACGTGCCGGCCCAGACCCCGCAGTCGGTCGAGATGGCCAGGGCGCTGAAGGCCCGCGGCTTCAACTTCTGCGGCCCGGTGATCGTCTACGCCTTCATGCAGGCGGTGGGCATGGTCAACGACCACACGGTCGGATGCTTCCGCTACGCGCCGATCCGGGCCATGGGAGAGGCCGCATGAAGACCGCGCCCGACATGATGCTGGAGAAGGCCTGCCCGGCGCCCGTCTGCGGTGTCGACGAGGCCGGTCGCGGCCCGTGGGCGGGACCCGTCTGCGCGGCGGCGGTGATCCTGGCCCCGCGCCGTGTGCCAAGGGGCTGAACGACTCCAAGAAGCTGACGGCCAAGCAGCGCGGCGAGCTGGAGGTCGTGATCAAGGGCAACGCCCTGGCCTGGGGCGTCGGCTTCGCCTCGGTGCAGGAGATCGCCGAGCTGAACATCCTGCACGCCACCGGCCTGGCCATGCGGCGCGCCGTGGAGGCCATGGCGGTCCAGCCGGTCCACGCCCTGGTCGACGGCAACTACGCCTTCCCCCTGCCCTGCCCGGTGAAGACGGTGGTCAAGGGCGACGGCATCTCCTGCTCGATCGCGGCCGCCTCGATCCTGGCCAAGGTCGCCCGCGACCGGCTGATGGCCGAGATGGACGGCCTCTATCCCGGCTACGGCTTCGCCTCGCACAAGGGCTATCGCGCACAGGTCCACGCCGACGCCCTGCTCTCGCTGGGTCCCTGCGACATCCACCGCCTGACCTGGGCCCCCGTCCGGCTCGCCCTGCAGGGCCGCAACCCGATGATGGCGGCTGACAGCTTCGACGACTGATCCGGCCTCCGGAGCACGACTCCGAAATTGCTGAGGCGGAAATCGGCGAGGACGGCTATCCTGAGCTGCGTTTCGCTAAGTTCGAACCCATCTGGACGCCCGCCATGTCCCCGATCCAGGCTCTCATCGACAAGATCGCCGCCCTGCCTCGCGACCGGCTGGCCGAGGTGGAGGATTTCGTCGATTTCCTTCGTCTGCGCGAGCATGACCAGACGCTCACGCGCGCGGGCGCGGCGACCAGCGCGCCGCCTTCGCCGCCGTCTGGGACAACCCCGAAGACGACGTCTACGATGCGCTTTGAGTTCGGCGACGTCGGCTGAGGGCTACAGCGCGTCCTCCGGCGCCGGCTCCAGCGGGGGCTCGCGCGGGGTGATGAAGCGGCCGAAGCGGGGGGTCAGCCACTTCTCGAAGTCGTCGATGAACTCGTAGACCACCGGCACCAGCACCAGCGACAGGGCCGTGGAGGTGGTCAGGCCGCCGATCACGGCGATGGCCATGGGCTGGCGGAACTCCGCCCCCGCGCCGAGGCCAAGCGCGGTCGGCAGCATGCCGGCCATCATCGCCAGGGTGGTCATCACGATCGGCCGCGCCCGTTCGCGGCAGGCCTCGATCAGAGCCTCGCGCTGGGTCCGCCCCGCCCGCTCGCGCTCGATGGCGTACTCCACCAGGAGGATCGAGTTCTTGGCGGCGAGGCCGAGCAGCATCAGAAGGCCGATCAGCGACGGCAGGCTCAGCGACATCCCGCCGACCAGGAGCGCCACGAAGGCGCCGCCGATGGCCAGCGGCAGGGCCGAGAGGATCACCGCCGGCTTGAAGAAGCTCTGGAACAGCAGGGTCATCACCGCATAGATGCCGAGCAGGCCGGCCACGATGGCCATCACCAGGCCTGAGATCAGCTGGCCGAAGATGCGGTTTTCGCCGAACGAGGCGGGCTGCACGCCCGGCGGCAGGTGGCGCATCACCGGCAGGCGGTTGATGTCGGCGATGGCCTGGCCGAGCTGGGCCCCGCCGACGCGGTCGCCCTGCACCGTCATCCGCCGCATCCGGTCGAAGCGCTGGATCTGGGCCGGGCCGGCCTCGAAGTCGACCTTGGCGACGCTGTCCAGGGTCGTGGTCCCGCCGGCGCCGGTGGGCAGCTGCAGCGCCTTGATCATGTCGAGGTTGGTGCGGGCGTTCTCGGGCAGGCGCACGCGGATCGGCACGCGCTGGGCGCCGTCGTTGAACTTGGCGACGTTGGCGTCGATGTCGCCGATGGTGGCCACGCGCGCGGCCGAGGCGATGGTGTCGAGCGAGACCCCGAGGCGCGCGGCCTCGTCGGACTTGGGCGTGATGACGATCTCGGGGCCACCGGCGGGCTGCCGGGCACGGGGTTGGCCACCGATTTCAGGGTGTGCATCTCGCGCTGAAGCTCCAGCGCGGTCTTCTCCAGAAGCGGCCCGTTCTCGCTGGTCAGGGTCATGGAGGCGCCGCCCGAGCCGAAGTCGCCGGAATCGAAGGTCACCCGGGCGTCGGGATGGTCATCAGGGCGGGCCGCAGAAGGTCGCGGATCTTGGCGACGGAGGGGCGGCGCCCGCCCTTGATCACCACCGTGACCGCGCCCTCGCTCATCGAGGAGGCCGTGCCGCTGAAGAAGCCGCCGCCGGAAGTCTGGCCGACGGTGGCGAAGACATGCTCCGTCTCGGGCCGCTGCTTCACCAGCTGGGTCACTTCGCGCACCAGCTGGTCCATGGCCGCGGGCGTGGCGCCCGGCGGCCCCTCGAGGTCGAGGTAGTAGTAGTTCGGGTTGCCCTCGGGCTGCACGCCCTTGGGCAGCACCCCGATCAGCATCAGGGAGGCGACGAAGATCAGCCCGCCGCCGATGATCGACAGCCAGCGGTGCTCCAGCGCCCACTCCAGCGCCACGCGATAGGGCCCCTTCAGCGGGCCGCGCTCGTGCGGGTGCGGCGACGGCTTCAGGAAGTAGGCGGCCATCAGCGGCGTGAGCAGGCGCGCGGTCAGCAGCGAGAACATCACCGCCACCGACACGGTCAGGCCGAACTCCTTGAAGAACTGCCCCGGGATGCCGGGCATGAACGACACCGGGAAGAACACCGTCACGATGGTGAAGGTCGTGGCCACCACCGCCAACCCAATGGCGTCGGCCCCCTCCAGCGCCGCGCGATAGGGCCGCGCGCCGGCGTCGACGCGCTTCTGGATGTTCTCGATCTCCACGATCGCGTCGTCGACCAGGATGCCGATGACCAGGGTCAGGGCCAGAAGGGTGATGGTGTTCAGCGAGAAGCCGAACAGCACCATCGAGGCGAAGGTCGGGATCAGCGACACCGGCATGGCCACCGCCGTGATCAGGGTCGCGCGCCAGTCCCTGAGGAACAGGAACACCACGATCGCCGCCAGCACCATGCCCTCCAGCAGGGTGTGCTCGGTGGCCGCGAAGTTCTGGCGGGTGTTGTCGACGGTGGACAGCACCTTGGTGAAGGTGACGCCCGGATGCTGGGCCTCCAGCCGCTTGATGGCGCGGTCGACGTTGTCCTCGGTCGACACGTCCGACGCGTCGCGGGTCTTCATCACCTGGAACGCCACCACGGGCCGGTCGTCGAGGCGCGCGAAGCCCTGGATCTCACTGGAGCCGTCGCCGACCTCGGCCACGTCCGATAGGCGCACGTAGCGGCCTGCGCCGAGCGGGATCTGGGTCTCGCGCAGCTTGGCGATGGTGTCCGGCGTGCCGAGCACGCGCAGGGTCTGGCGCCGTCCGCCGACCTCGACCTCGCCGCCCGAGGCGTCCAGGCTCTGGTTGAACAGGGCGTTGTTGATCTGTGGGGCGGTGACGCCGAACGCGGCCATCTTGTCGGGATCGACGATGACGTTGATCTCGCGGTCGATGCCGCCCACGCGCTGGACCTGGGCCACGCCCTGCTCGCCCTGCAGGGTGCGCGAGACCGTGTCGTCGATGAACCACGAGAGGTCGACGTTGGACATCCGCGGCGCGGCGACCGCATAGGTCAGGATCGCCTCCGAATCGATGTCGACGCGGGTGACGGTCGGCGGGTCGATGTCGCGCGGCAGCTGCACGCGCGTCTGGTCCACCCGCGTGCGGACATCGTCGGTCATCTTCTGCATATCGACGTTCAGCGGGAACTCGATCTGGGTGACCGACACCCCGCGCGTCACCGTCGACTGGATCGTCTCGACATTGGGCAGGCCCGCCATCGCGTTCTCGATGGGCCGGGTGATCTGGGTCTCCATCTCCGAGGGCGCGGCGCCGTTCTCGGTGATGGTGATGGTCACCGCCGGGAAGGTGACGTTCGGCCGCTGCTTGATCGGCAGCTTCATGTACGAGACGACGCCGAACAGCACCAAGGCGATGAAGATGATGGAGACCGGGACCGGGTTCTGGATGCCCCAGGTCGATATGCGCAGCTGGGCCATCAGCGCGCCTGCATCGGCGTCGCCGGGACCGGCGCATTGGCCTCAATCGGCCTGACCAGGTCGCCGGGCAGCACGAAGGAGCCGGCGCCGAGCAGGACGCGCGATCCGGCCGGCGGCCCCTCCAGCAGCTCGACATAGCCGCCGGCGCGGCGGCCGGTCTTGACCGACACCTGTCGCACGCGGTTGTCGGGGTCGACGACCGCCACCGAGGCCCCATCGGCGTCGTAGCGGATGGCCGGCTCCGGCAAGGTCTGGGGCGCTATGGACCCGCCGGTGAAGGTGGCGCGGCCGAAGCCGCCGGGCCGCAGGTCGCCGCGCACGGGCAGGCGCACGCGCACCCGGGCGAGCTTGGTCGTGGCGTCCACCGTCGGATCGATCAGCCGGACGTAGCCGGTGACCACCGCCGTGTCGGCCAGGGTCACCTGGACCGGGTCGCCGACGTGGATCGAGGCCAGGGCGTCTTCCGGCACCTCGGCGGCCAACTCGACCAGGCTGTCGCGGGCGATGGTGAACATCGGCGTCGTGGTGCTGGGCGAGACGATGTCGCCGGGGCGGATGGTGCGGGTCAGGACGATGCCGGCGACGGGGGCGCGGATGGTCATCAGCCCCTCGCGGGTGCGCAGGTCGGCCAGCTGCGCCTGGGCCGCCTGGGCCTGGAAGCGCCGCGTCTCGATCTGCTCCTGGGACAGCACGCCCTGGCCGGTCATGCCGGCGACCCGCTGGGCCTGGCTCTGGGCCTGGGCGGTCAGCGCCGCCTGCTGTTCGATCTGGGCGCGCAGCAGGGTGTCGTCGAGCTGGGCCAGGGGCTGGCCGCGGCGCACCGTGGCGCCCTCCTCGACATAGACCTTCTGCACCTGATAGCCGCTGAGCTCGGTGCCGACGGCCGCCTCCTCGCGCGAGATGAACACGCCCGAGGCGATCAGGCCGCCCGCCAGGGGCCGGCCCTCGACCCGCACGACACGCACCACGCGCGCGTCGGCCAGGCTGTTCGGCTTGGCGGGCTTCTTGCCGCAGGCGGCCACAGCCACCGCGCAGATCAGGAGCAGGGCGAGCGCGCGCGCGCCGGCGTGGATCGGTCTCATTCAGCCCCCTCGCGCAGCCGTCGCCGCATAGGGCGTTCCGGCCGCCGGCGCCGCTGGCGACCAACCGCCGCCGAGCGCCTTGAATACCTGGACCGAGCGTTCCATCGCCGTGATCTGGGCGCCGGTCAGCTGGCTCCTGATGCTCCGCCAGGTGGTCTCGGCGGTCAGGGCGGTCTGCAGGTCGTTGAATCCCTGGGCGTAGCCCGTTCGGTTCTTCTCGTAGGCCGAGGCGGCGCGCGCCTCCGCCGTGGTCAGCATCGCCACCCGGCGCTGGTCGGAATCCAGGTAGGTGAACGCCGTCTCGGTGTCGCCGTAGGCGGTCTGCACCGCCTGCTCGTAGGCGATGACGTCCTGCACGGCGACGGCGCGCTGGGCGTGGATTTCGGCGATCAGCCGCGGCCGGTCGAGCACCGGCGCGGTCACGTTCCCCGCGATGCTCCAGGCGGCCGAGGTCGCGCCGAACGGGCCGGTGGAATCGGTCAGGGTCACGCCGGGATTGATGTTCAGCGTGGGCAGCAGCGCCAGTTCGTCGGTCTTCAGCGTCCCCATGGCCGAGCGGATGCGCCATTCGGCGGCGCGCACGTCGGGCCGGCGCCTGAGGAGGTCACCCGGCAGGGTCGCCGGCACGGGCGGGATGACGCCCACGTTCGCCGCGGCGTCGAGGCTGGCGGTGGGATCGAAGCCCTTGCCGATCAGCACCAGAAGCGCGCGCTTGGCGGCCACCAGCTGGGCGCGCAGGCTCTCGGCCTGGGCGTCGGCCGCCTGGGCGTTGGCCGCCGTCTGGTCGAGGTCGCCGCCGGCGCCGAGGCCGGTGTCGAACTTGGCCTGGGCGATCCGCAGCAGCTCCTTGTCGATCCGCGCGGTCTCCTGGGCGTCGGCGAGCTGGATCGCCAGCCCCCGCGCCTGGAACAGCTGCTGGGCCACGTTGGCGGCCAGCGAGGTGCGCGTCGCCTCGTAGGTGAAGGCGGCGGTGTAGAAGTCGGCGTTGGCGGTCCGCGCCGCGGCCGCGCGCCGGCCGAAGAGGTCCAGCTCCCAGCCCACGCTGAACGTGCCGGTGAGGTTGGTGGTCGTCCCGCCCGGGGTGAAGCTGAAGCCGTCGATGGTGGTGCTGGCCAGCACCTGGGTGTCGGTCTCGGTCGCCGTGCCGCTGAACGTGGAGGTCGGGATGTAGGTCTTGTCCAGCGTCTCGCGCCGGACGGCGGCGGCCTGGTCGAGCACGGCCAGGGCGGTGCGGGCGTCCGGCGCATTGGCCAGGGCCTGGGTGACCAGGGTGTTCAGCTCGGCGTCGCCATAGAGGGTCCACCACTGGTCCAGCGCGGCCGGCGCCAGGCCGTCGGCGTTGGGCTTGGGCGCCTCATAGGCGACCGGCGGCGTGGCGACCGGGGCGGGCACCGTGGCGGTCACGCACCCGGCGACGAGCGGCGACAGCGCGACGAGGGCGAGGAGGGTGCGGTTCATGCGTGCGCCAACGATGGGAGGCGAACGGCCGGGCCGCTGCGCAGTCCCCACTCCCCCAAGTGGGCAGGCCCAAAAGGGCAGGATTGCGTCGGCGCGACAGATCGCGGGCGTGCTTCGCCCACGCCGGAACCAGCGTCAAGCCGGCGGCGCGGCCGCGTGTCGGAAGGCGAAGGGCTGTGGCTCTTTAGCATCGCTAAATTTTCTATCGGCCTACTGCCTTAGCAGTGCTAAGGTGTCAATCTCGTTGACGTCGAAAGGGCGGGAAAACGCATGCGCCTTGAGCGCCCCATGGTGGTCCAGGCCGCACTGCAGCTTCTGAACGACGTCGGGATGGACGGGCTGACCACCCGCCGTCTGGCCCAGGCGCTCGGCGTGCAGGGTCCCGCGCTCTACTGGCACTTCAAGAACAAGCAGGAGCTGCTCGACGACATGGCGCGCTCCCTGCTCGAGGGCGCCTACGGGCCGCTGGAGCCCGGGCAGGACTGGACGCGGTGGATCGTCGCAGGCGCGCGCGAGGTGCGCCGGCGCCTGCTTTCCTATCGCGACGGCGCCCGCATCCTGGCCGGCTTCCGCCCCTCCAAGCCGATGAGCCGCCTGACCGTGGCGCCCTGGATCGCGCCCCTGAAGAACGCGGGGTTCAGCGAGCAGGACGCCCTGTGGGCCATGCTGACCATCGGCCTGTTCACCTTCGGCTGGACCATGGACGAACAGGCCGCCCAGGACCGCAACGTGCCGGTCAGCCACAAGATCGACCCGGATACCGGCTTCGAGTTCGGCCTGCAGACCATACTGCTCGGCCTGAAGGCGCGCCTCGCCGCCGGCCACGCCGCGCAGGCCCCCGAAACGGCCGAGGCTGAGTCCTAGCGGAAAGCCTTCACCGCCGGGCGTTGTGGTCCTAGGGTGGCCGCATCCACGCACGTTTTCACCTCATCCAGAGGCTTGGAATGAAATCCGGTTCCCTGCTCGCCGCAGCCGCGGCGGTCGTGATCGCCCTGTCCGGCTCCGCGTCGGCGGCCGGGCGGATCGATCCGGCCAGGATCTCCGCCCACATCAAGGTGCTCGCCTCCGACGCCTTCGAGGGCCGCGGCCCCGCCACCCGCGCCGAGCCCAAGGTCATCGCCTATGTGACGCATCAGTTCGCGGCCATGGGCGTGAAGCCCGGCGGCGAGAAGGGCGGCTGGACCCAGGCCGTGCCCCTGGCCGAGTTCCAGGTGACCGGGCCGATCAGGCTCGCCCTGACCACCAACGGCCAGCCGAGACCTTCACCCAGGGCGACCAGGTGGTGGTGCAGACCCTGCTGCCGGTCGACCACGTGGCCATCAAGGACGCGCCGATGGTGTTCGTCGGCTATGGCGTGGACGCGCCCGAGCGCCACTGGGACGACTTCAAGGGCGTCGACCTGCACGGCAAGATCGCCGTGGTGCTGGTCAACGACCCGGATTTCGAGAACCCCGACTCCACCCTCTTCGGCGGCAAGGCCATGACCTATTACGGCCGCTGGACCTACAAGTACGAGGAGGCGGCGCGGCAGGGCGCGCTCGGCATGCTGATCGTGCACGAGACCAAGCCCGCCGCCTACGGCTGGGCCACGGTGAAGAACTCCAACGCCAACGCCCAGTTCGACATCGTCCGCGACGACCCGGCCAGGTCCCACCCGCTGCTGCAGGGCTGGATCCAGCGCGACAATGCGGTGAAGCTGTTCAAGGACTGCGGCCTGGACTTCGACGCCGAGAAAGCCGCCGCCCAGAAGCCCGACTTCCATCCCGCGCCCCTGACCTGCGCCCGCTTCTCGGCCGACTACGCCGTCGCCCACTCCAAGGTGATCAGCCACAACATCGTCGGCCGCATCCCCGGCAAGGGCCATCCGAACGAGACGGTGATCTTCTCGGCCCACTGGGACCACCTGGGCGTCGGCGAGCCGGACGCGCGGGGCGACCGCATCTACAACGGCGCGGTGGACAACGCCTCGGGCGTGGCGGACGTGCTGGAGATCGCCCGCGCCGTCGCCAAGGGGCCGCGGCCGGACCGCTCGGTGGTGTTCCTGATCGTGACGGCCGAGGAGAAGGGCCTGCTCGGCTCTCTCTATTATGCGACCCATCCGATCTATCCGGGCGCGACCACGGTGGCGGACCTGAACATCGACGCCCTGCACGCCACCGGCCTGGAGCACGACATCGGCGTCTCCGGCGGCGGCCAGAACACCCTGAGGACGACCTCGCCGAGGCTGCGAAGGCGCGCGGACGCTATTTCTCGCCCGATCCGGAGCCCGGCGCGGGGCACTTCTACCGCTCCGACCACTTCTCCTTCGCCAAGTCGGGCGTGCCGGCGATCTCCATCGAGTCCGGGCGCGACCTGGTGGACGGCGGGCGCGAGGCGGGCAACGCCTGGTCGGCCGACTACACCGCCCACCGCTATCACCAGCCGGCCGACGAGTGGTCGCCGACCATGGACCTGACCGGCCAGGCCGACGACGCGGACCTCCTGCTGTCGCTCGGCGAACGCCTGGCCAATTCGCGCGAATGGCCGGCGTGGAAGCCGACCTCGGAGTTCAAGGCGATCCGCGACGCCACCGCCGACGCGCGCAGCTGAGGCTTGCGCACCGGCGCCCAGCGTGACGAAACTGCCGCCCGTCCAACCGTCGTGCAGGGAACCGTCATGGCCGAAGCGGGCCGCATCCGGGTCGGCGTCGGGGGCTGGGTGTTCGAACCGTGGCGCGGCGTCTTCTACCCGCCGGGCCTTCCCCAGAAGGACGAGCTGCGCTGGTCCAGCCGCCGCCTGACCGCCATCGAGATCAACGCCACCTATTACGGGAGCCAGAAGCCAGAGACCTTCCGCCGATGGGCGAACGAGACGCCCGACGGCTTCATGTTCACGGTCAAGGGCAATCGGTTCTGCACCAACCGGCGCGAGCTGGCGACCGCCGGCGACTCCATCAGGAAGTTCTTCGACCAGGGCGTGACCGAGCTCGGCCCCAAGCTCGGGCCGGTGTTCTGGCAGTTCGCGCCGACCAAGGCGTTCGACGAGGCCGACTTCGCCGCCTTCCTGGAGCTCCTGCCCAGGGCCGCCGACGGCGTGGCCCTGCGCCACGCGGTGGAGGTGCGCCACGACAGCTTTAGGACGCCCGCCTTCGTCGCCCTGCTGCGCCGGCACGGCGTGCCCGTCATCTTCGCCGAGCACGGGACCTATCCCGGCATCGCGGACGTCGTCGGCGACTTCGTCTATGCGCGGCTGCAGACCGGCTCGGACGACATCCCGACCTGCTATCCGCCCGACCAGCTCGACGCCTGGGCCGGACGCTTCAAGACCTGGGCGGAGGGCGGCGAGCCCGCCGACCTTGAGCTGGTCGACCCGGACCATCCGGCCGAACGCCGGCCGCGCGACGTCTTCGCCTTCGTGATCCACGAGGGCAAGGTCCGCGCCCCGGCCGCCGCCCAGGAACTGATCGCGCGACTGGGCCCGCAGGACGCGGCGGCCGGGGATTAACCAGGGATTAAGCGGCGCGGCGCTGCATGGCGGCATGCCCGCCCCCGCCGCCCGCATCCTCGGCCGCGCCCGCCGCCTGGCCGCGGCGGCCGGCCTGGTGCTCCTGCTGGCGCCGGCGGGCGTGTCCGCCCAGACCGCGCCTCAGCAACCACAACAGCCCGTCCCGACCCTGCGCGGGCCGCAGGGCGCCGACGCCTCGGCCGCCAACGCCGCTGTTCCGCCGCCGGACGTGGCCGCGGCCGACCCCAGCCGCCTGCCGCCCAACCTCTCGCCGATGCTGACGCCGGACCTCAGCGGGCCGGCGCGGATCGGGGGGTGGAGCGCCCCGGGCGGCGGGGGGGCCCAGTGCCGCGAAGGATGCGCCGAGGACCTCTACCTCTGCCGCTCGGGCCACGATCCGGAGGACTGCGATCCGGCCTGGAGCCAGTGCGTCGCCGCCTGCCCGGAAAACTCCAGCGACTTCTGACGTTTCGCACGCGCGGGCGGGAACCGGCGCCGGCCCTTGCCGTTGCCTTCGAATAGGTTTCTCCTCAGCTCATCAGCGGTATCCAATGCCAACCCCGGCCATGGCGGACCCAGCGATTCAGAAGCGCATCCTGCAGGCGGTGCTGTCCCTGCCGCCGCCGGTGCTGCGGGCCGCCTCGGGCGGGCGGGCGCTCTATGTCGGCGGGCGCACCCTGGACCCGCGCCTGCAGTTCCTGCTCCACGCCGCGCGCCACTACGCCTCCGTCGAGGGCCTGCCCGATGAGCAGGCCCGCCAGACCCGCGCCCAGCAGCTCGCCATCGTCGGCGGCTGCGTCGAGCCGGGGGTGCGCACCCAGGAGGTGACGATCGACGGCCCGCGCGGCCCCATCCCCGCCCGCATCTATCGCCATCCCGACCAGGACCCGGGCGCGGCCCTGATGGTCTACGCCTATGGCTCGGAGGAGGCCGAGGCTGACTTCGAGACCTGCAACGCCCTGTGCAGCATCATGGCCCGCTGCGGCCGCACGCCGGTGCTGGCCCTGACCTGCCGGCCGACGGCCGAGCGGCGCTTCCAAGCCTGTTTTGAGGACGTGCTGGCCGCCTACCGCTGGGGCCGGGACAACGCCGCCCGGTTCGGCGCGCCGGCCGGATACGCCGCCATCGGCGGGGAATCCGTCGGGGGCGCCTTCGCGGCCCTGGTCTGCCAGGAACTGATGCGGGCCGGCGAGCCCCAGCCGTCGCTGCAGCTCCTGGTCTATCCGTGGGTGGACCTCTCCAGCGAGAGCCGCTCGATGAGCGACTACGCCGAGGCCGGCCTGCCCGCGCAGGACGCCGAGCCGTTCACCGCCGACCGCTTCCTGGGGCCCCAGGAAGACCCGTCGGACCCGCGCATCTCGCCGCTGAAGGCGCCGGACCTCGCCGGCCTCGCCGCCGCCGTGGTGGTGACCGCGGGCTTCGACCCCCTGGTCGACCAGGGCGAGGCCTATGCGCGGCGCCTGCGCGACGCCGGCGTGCCGCTGGTCTTCCGCTGCTACGACCACCTGGTGCACGACTTCGCCGCCTTCACCGGCGTGGTCCCGGCCGCCGACGTGGCCTGCCGCGAGATCGCCGGCCTGGTGCGCGAGGGCCTGCAGGGCCGCATCCCCGCCTCTCCCGTCACGGCCTGATCCCGCCGCCGGCGGAACCGCTGCGCGCAATCGCGAGTTGATGTGGCGCAAGGACGGCGCGCACGCGTCGGCTATTCTGGAGCCTCCAAGGGAGGGCCTCCGCCATGAAGACCTACGTGCTCTGCCTGCGCGACGGCGAGGAGCATCCGCCGCAGATCATCGCCTGCACCTCCGACGTGGAGGCCGCCGGCCGCGCCTTCACCCTGCTGTCGATGAACCCCGACTGCGACGGCGTGCGCGTGACCTCGGACAACGCCGAGGTGTTCCGGATCGAGCGCAGCGTCGCCGCCGCCAGCCACTGCGCCGGTTGACAGGACCGGGCCGCTCCCGTATCCACGCCCGCTCGTTCGCGCGCCCATTTTTCGGCGCGCCCGCAGCATCCGCCGGAGCCTGAGCCGTGAAGCGCACTTATCAGCCGAGCCGACTGGTGCGGAAGCGTCGCCACGGATTCCGCCTCCGCATGTCCACCAAGAACGGCCGCAAGGTCCTCGCCCGCCGCCGCCTGCGCGGCCGCAAGCGCCTGTCGGCCTAAGTCCTCCTTCCCGATCGTCCCCGCGAAGGCGGGGACCCATGAGTTCGCGCGGGCGGTCGGCCCAGGCGTAAAGCTGAATGGATCCCTGCCTTCGCGGGGATGATCGGAATAGGGAACTGGCCTGACCCAAGAACGGCTCTCCCCCACGACCATCGAACGCCTCCGGCGCCGCGCCGAGTTCCTGGCTGCGGCCAAGGGGCGCGCCTGCGCCAAGGGGGCGGTGGTGGTGCAGGCCCTGGACCGCGCCGAGCAGCCGGCGATCCGCGCCGGCTTCACCGCCACCCGCAAGATCGGCGGCGCCGTGGTGCGCAACCGGGCCAAGCGCCGCCTGCGCGAGGCCGCGCGCCTCCTGCTGCCGGCCCACGGGCGGCCGGGAACGGACTATGTGTTCATCGCCCGCGGCGGCACGGCGACGCGGCCCTGGGCGCGTTTGCTTGACGACGTGAAAAGCGCGCTGATAAGCCTCGCCGCCAACTGAGGTCCTGCCGGCGAAGGCCGAGCGCCATCACCCTTCGCCTCGAGCCCCATGCAAAACGATTCCCGTAATACGCTGCTGTTCGTCGTCCTCGCCATGGCGATGCTGGTGCTCTACCAGATCTTCGTGCTGGAGCCGGCCGCCAAGCGGCGGCAGCTCGAGGTCCAGCGCGCCCACGCCGCCGAGGCCGCCGCCCAGCCGGGCGCGCCGGCCGGGGCCTTGCCGGGCGCCGTGCCCGCCGCCATCACCGTCACCCGCGAGGCGGCCCTGGCCGCCACCCCGCGCACGCCGATCGCCAACGACCGCATGGCCGGCTCGATCGCCCTGAAGGGCGCGCGCATCGACGACCTCTACCTGAAGGACTACCGCGAGACGCTGGACAAGAACTCCCCGCCGGTGGAGCTCTTCCGCCCGGCCGGCGCCGACCACGCCTATTTCGCCGACTTCGGCTGGACCGGGACCAACCTGCCCGGCCTGCCCGACGACCAGACCCAATGGACCCTGGCGGAGGGCTCCACCCTGTCGCCCGGCCATCCGGTGGTGCTGAGCTACCGCTCGCCGCAGGGCCTGGCGTTCACCCGCAGGATCGAGGTGGACGACAGCTACATGTTCACGGTGACCGACACCGCCTCCAACATGGGCGCGGCGCCGGTGACCATCGCCCCCTACGCCACGGTCCAGCGCCACGGCCTGCCCGCCGACCTCAGCCGCACCGCCTATGTGCACGAGGGCGCCGCGGAGGTGCTGTCGGGCCGCTTCCACCAGTACAAGTACTCCACCTGGAAAAAGAAGGGCGAGTACGACGAGGCGGCGACCGGCGGCTGGCTCGGCATCAACGACAAGTACTGGCTGGCCGCCCTGATCCCCGACCAGCGCGAGCCGGTGCGCACCACCTTCCGCGTCACGCCCGCGGGGCCGGTGGACATCTACGACTCCAGCTTCCTCGGCCAGCCGCGGGTGATCGCGCCGGGCCGGCAGGTCAGCGTGACCACCCACCTGTTCGCCGGGGCCAAGACCGTGGCGGTCCTGCAGGGCTATCAGAAGTCGCTGGGCATCCCCGACTTCGACAAGGCCATCGACTGGGGGATGTTCTGGTTCTTCACCCGGCCGATCTTCTGGCTCCTCGACATCTTCTATACGCACATCGGCAACTTCGGCATCTCGATCATGCTGCTGACCGTGTGCGTCAAGCTCCTGTTCTTCTACCCGGCGAACAAGAGCTACGAGTCGATGACCAAGATGAAGAAGATCCAGCCGGAGGTGGAGAAGATCCGCGCCCGGACCAAGGACGACCCGGCCAAGCTCCAGCAGGAGACCATGGCCCTCTACCAGCGGGAGAAGATCAACCCGTTCATGGGCTGCCTGCCGATCATCGTGCAGATCCCGGTGTTCTGGGCGCTCCTGAAGACCCAGGCGATGACCATCGAGATGCGGCACGCGCCGTTCTTCGGCTGGATCCACGACCTGTCGGCGCGCGACCCGACCACGATCTGGAACCTGTTCGGCCTGATCCCGTGGGACCCCTCGCACGCGCCGCTGATCGGGGCTCTGCTCGGCGGCACCCTGCACATCGGGGCCTGGCCGATCATCATGGCCTTCACCATGTGGCTGTCGCAGTCGATGTCGCCGACCACGGGCATGGACCCCACCCAGCAGAAGATCATGCAGTTCTTCCCGCTGATCTTCATGTTCAGCCTGGCGCAGTTCGCGGCCGGCCTGGTGATCTACTGGTCGTGGAACAACCTACTCTCGATCCTGCAGCAGTACGTGATCATGCGCCGCTTCAAGGTCGACAACCCGATCGACGGCTTCCTGCGCCGGGTGGGCCTGGGCAAGGCCGCGCCAAGCTGATGGCGGAGGGCGCGCCCCTGTCGGCGCCGTACAGCGACGACCAGATCGAGGCGGCGCGGGTGCTGTTCGCCCGGCCGGTCGAGTTCGTCATGGGGGCGGCCGCGGTCGACGACCTGCCGCCCGGGGACCTGCCCGAGGTGGCGTTCGCCGGGCGCTCCAACGTCGGCAAGTCCTCGCTGATCAACGGCCTGGTCGGCCGCGGCGGCCTCGCCCGCGCCTCCTCCGAGCCGGGGCGCACGCGCCAGGTCAACTTCTTCGTGCTCGACGGCCGGCTGCGGCTGGTGGACCTGCCCGGCTACGGCTTCGCCAAGGCCGCCCGCAGCGAGGCGCGCAAGTTCCAGAACCTCGGCCGCGCCTATCTGCGCGGGCGGGCCAACCTGAAGCGGGTCTATCTCCTGATCGACGCGCGCCACGGCCTGAAGCCCACCGACGGCGAGGCGATGGACGCCCTGGACCAGGCGGCCGTGTCCTACCAGGTGATCCTGACCAAGGCCGACAAGCTGAAGCTGGCCGACGCCGAGGCCATGGCCGCCAGGACCCTGGCCGCCCTGAAGAAACGCCCCGCGGCCTTCCCGCGCGTGCTGGCCACCTCGGCCGAGAAGGGCGCGGGCCTGCCCGAGCTGCGCGCCGAGATCGCGGCGGCCTGCGCGCTCGACTGAGGCCGGCCTAGATCTGGGACGGCAGGTCGGACGAGAGCAGCTGCAGGGCCGCCTCGCGCAGGAACAGGATCGGGTCGCCGGCCAGGCCGAAGACGTGCAGCGCCTCCGCCCCCCAGATCGCCACCAGGGCGATCCGCCCGAGGAGGAAGACCGCGAAGCGGAGCGGATGGTCCTCCCCGTGCGAGGTCCAGATCCCGTCATGGACCTGCCCGCCCAGCATCGACTTGACGATGGACCAGGCCGCCAGAACGGCCAGCGGGGCGAGGATCAGGGCGATGGCGACCGGCGTCATGTCGGGTCTCCGACAGTTACCTGGCCATTGGATCACGTCGCGGTTAAGCTTCCGCCCAAGAGGAGGGGTTAATGTTTGAGAACTGGGAGAATTTCTACTTGCTGATCGGCTCCGCCGCGGCGGCCCTGATCGGCCTGCTGTTCGTGGTGGCCACCCTGACCACGGGCATCGATCGGTCCCAGGCGGCCCGCGGGGCGAGCGTCTACATGACGCCGACCGTGTTCCACTTCGGCGTGGTGCTGACGGTCAGCGCCGTGGCCATGACGCCGAAACTGTCCACGACGATCGAGGGCGCGATCATCGCGCTCGCCGCGGCGGCGGGCCTGGCCCAGGCCGTCTACGTCGCCGCCAGCCTGACCAGCCGCAAGGTCTTGCCCGACCCGCCGCACTGGTCGGACCTTTGGCTCTACGCGGTGGCGCCGGGCGCGGTCTATCTGGGCGTGGTCGCGGCGGCGGTGTTCATATGGACCGGCCACCTGCACGCCGCCTATGCGGTCGCCGCGGCCACCATGGTCCTTCTGCTGGTCGCCATCCGCAACGCCTGGGACCTCGTCACCAGCATCGCCGCCATCGTCCGGGCCTGAGCGCTCGCGGGGCGCCTAGGGCCCCTGCTTGACCACCTCTCCGCCCTTCATGACGAAGTCGACGTGCTCCAGGACGGAGATGTCCTGCATCGGGTCGCCCTCCACCGCGATCATGTCGCCGTAGCGGCCGACCTGGATGGCGCCGACGTCATGGGTGCGGTCCAGCGCCTCGGCCGCGTTCACGGTGGCCGCCTGGATCGCCTGCATCGGCGTCATGCCGTACTGGACCATGATCTTGAACTGCTTGGCGTTGTCCCCATGCGGATAGATGCCGGCGTCGGTGCCGAACAGCATCTTCACGCCCGCCTTCACCGACTTGCGGAAGTTGTCCCGCTGGATCTGGGCGATGTCGCGGTCCTTCTTGAGGTTCTCCTCCAGCACGCCGTTCTTGGCGCCCTCCGCCTGGGTGTAGTCGGTGTTGTAGATGTCCATGTCGAACCAGGCGCCGTGCGCCTTGGCGAGCCTGATGCCCTCGTCGTCGACCAGGCTGGCGTGCTCGATGGTGTCGACCCCGGCCAGGATGGCGTCCTTGATCGCCTGGGTCCCGTGGGCGTGGGCGGCGACGCGCAGGCCCAGCCGGTGCGCCTCGTCGACGATCGCCTTCATGGTCTCGTAGGTCATCTGCTCCGCGCCCGGCGCGTCGCCGTGGGAGAAGACCCCGCCCGAGGCGCAGATCTTGATGAGCTGGGCGCCGTACTTGTGCAGGGTGCGGACCATCTTGACCCCCTCGTCGGGGGTGTCGGCCAGGGCCGGACTCTTGCGGTCGAACGAAGGCGGGAAGAAGGTCTCGTCGCAGTGCCCGCCGGTGGAGCCGATCAGATAGGTCGCCGGCACGATCCGCGGCCCGGGGATGAACCCGCCGTCCACCGCCTGCATCAGCCCGACGTCGACATAGCCGTCCGAGCCCACGTCGCGCACGGTGGTGAAGCCGGCCATCAGGGTGGCCCTGGCGTGGGTGGTCGCCAGGATCGGCCAGAAGCTGTCGGTGAACTGCAGGTAGCTGTAGCTGTCGAACAGGGGCGAATCGTCGAGGTGCACGTGCATGTCGATCAGGCCCGGCAGCAGGGTCTCCCCCTGCAGCTCGACCATCTCCGCGTCGGCCGGGGGCTGCAGCTGGCCCTGAACGCCCACGGCGCTGATCCGCCCGTCGGTGACGATCACGATGGGGTTGGCCACCACCGTCCCGGTCACCACGTCGATCATCCGCGCGGCCGTGACCGCCACCGTGTCGGCCGCCGCGGGCCCGCCCAAGGCCACGGCCAGCGCCGCCGCCAGCCATCCGCCGACCCATCGTCCCATGCGATTCTCCCGACCGCCCGCGCCCCGGCTTGGGCGAGGGCCAGTGACACGCCGCCCGCGGTCCGCTATTGGCGCCGCCCATGAGCGCCACCCCCCGCCGACGAGGACGCAGGCTTCGCCGCAGCCAGGACCCTGGCCGAGGCCCTGCCCTATATCCAGCGCTATGACCGCACCACCGTCGTTATCAAGTATGGTGGCCACGCCATGGGCGAGGAGGACGTCGCACGGCTGTTCGCCGCCGACGTGGTGCTCCTGAAGCTGCTCGGCATCCACCCGGTGGTGGTGCATGGCGGCGGGCCGCAGATCAGCCGGATGCTGGAGCGGTCGGGCGTCAAGTCGACCTTCATCGACGGCCTGCGCGTCACCGATGCGGCCACCATGGAGGTGGCCGAGATGGTCCTGTCCGGCGCGATCAACAAGGAGATCGTCAACTGGATCAACCAGGCCGGCGCGGAAGCGGACGTGCGCGGCGTAGGCCTATCGGGCAAGGACGCGCGGCTGATCACGGTCGAGAAGGCGGTCAAGTCCAAGCGCGACCCGGACAGCGACCTGGAGCAGATCATCGACCTCGGCTTCGTCGGCGAGCCCAAGAGGGTCGACCCCCAGATCATCAACGCCCTGCTCCGCGCCGACGAGGACTATGTGCCGGTGATCGCCCCCATCGGGGTGTCGGAGGACGGCGAGACCTACAACATCAACGCCGACGCGGTGGCCGGCGCGGTGGCCGGGGCGCTGAACGCCAAGCGCATGCTGCTGCTGACCGACGTGGCCGGCGTGCTGGACGCCACGGGCCGGCGCATCGAGCAGATGACGGTGGACCAGGCGCAGGACGCCATCGCTTCGGGCGTGGCTTCCGGCGGCATGATCCCCAAGCTGGAGACCGCCATCCACGCGGTGGAGCAGGGGGTGGAGGCTGTGGTCATCCTGGACGGCCGCCGCCCCCACGCCATGCTGACGGAGCTGTTCACCGAGCACGGCTCGGGCACCCTGATCCGCCGATGACGATAGGTCAGGCGCGACGGCTCCCTTCCCCCTGGAGGGGGGAAGGGCCGGGGATGGGGGTGGAGACGCTTCCGGATGGGGCTGGGCGGCCGAACCCCCTCGGCGGCCGCTCTCTTCCTCAGCGATGCGGAGAGGGCGCCACCCCCCTCCCCTGCCCCTCCCCCCTCCAGGGGGAGGGGTCGGATGCGCCGGGAGATCGGATGATGGCGGGCCTCTCCGCCGATCTGACCCACGTCGAGAGCTGGCTGTTCGACCTCGACGAGACGCTCTATCCGGCCGACTGCGGCTTCATGACCCTGATGCGCGAGCGGATCACCCCGGTTCGTCATGCGGCTGACGGGCCTGGACGCCCCTGCCGCCCAGGCGGTGCAGCGCGGCTGGTTCGAGACCCACGGGGCGGCCCTGCCGGGCCTCCTCGCCGAACACGACGTCGAGCCGCGCGCGTTCCTCGACGAGATCCACGACGTGCCGCTGGACGTGATCCGGCCCGACCCCGTCCTCGATGCGGCCCTGGCGCGGCTGCCGGGGCGCAAGCTGGTGTTCACCAACGGCTCGGCCTCACACGCCGAGCGGGTGCTGGCGCGGCTCGGCGTCGCCGGCCATTTCGAGGACGTCTTCCACATCGAGACCGCCGGCCTGATCCCCAAGCCCGCGCCCCAGACCTTCGCCCGGATGATGGCCGCCTTCGGCCTCGAAGCCGGCGCAACGGCCTATTTCGAGGACTCCGAGCGCAACCTGGAGCCCGCCGCCGGCGCCGGCATGACCACGGTCCTGGTCGGGCCGCACGCCGCCGCCTCGGGCCGCCCCCTTCGTCCACCACCGCACAGAACAGCTCGCGCCCTTCCTGCTCGGCGCGCGGGTCAGGGAGACAGCCCCATGAACGTCCAGGACCTGGAGACCGAGATCGACGCCGCCTGGGAGCGCCGCGTCGAACTCTACGAGATGACCGGCGGCCCGACCCGCGAGTGCGTCGAGGAGGCCATCGCCCTGCTCGATTCCGGCCGCTTGCGCGTGGCCGAGAAGGTCGACGGCCAATGGGTGGTGCGCCAGTGGCTGAAGAAGGCCGTGCTGCTGTCCTTCCGCCTGCAGGGCAACGCCATCATGGGCGGCGGCGCGGGCGGGCTGAACCACGCCCCGGGCGTCGGGCCGTGGTGGGACAAGGTCCCCTCCAAGTTCGGCGACTGGACCGGCGAGCAGTTCAAGGCCGCGGGCTTCCGCGCCGTGCCGGGCAGCCTGGTGCGCCGCGGGGCCTTCGTCGGCAAGAGCGTGGTGCTGATGCCTTCGTTCGTGAACATCGGCGCCTATGTGGACGAGGGGGCGATGATCGACACCTGGGCCACCGTCGGCTCCTGCGCCCAGATCGGCAGGAACGTGCACCTGTCCGGCGGCGCGGGCATCGGCGGGGTGCTGGAGCCCCTGCAGGCCGGCCCCACCATCATCGAGGACGACTGCTTCATCGGCGCCCGCTCGGAGGTGGCCGAGGGCGTGGTGGTCGGCCAGGGCTCGGTGCTGTCCATGGGCGTGTTCATCGGCCAGTCGACCAAGATCGTGGACCGCGCCACCGGCGAGGTCACCCGCGGCCGGGTGCCGCCCTATTCGGTGGTGGTGCCCGGCGCCCTGCCCGACCCGAAGGGCGGCCCGGCGCTCTATTGCGCGGTGATCGTCAAGCATGTGGACGCCCAGACACGCTCCAAGACCTCGATCAACGAACTCCTGAGGGACTGAGCGGCGCGCGCTGCTTGCCGTCGCGAACCGCTAACCATGTTGCGCTGGCGCGGAACCTCACCACGCTGTATTTCCACCGATAGGGCGGGCTTGTTACTTAATATCCCCAGTTAATATCGCCCACTTCGGGGCGGCGCCTTCTTCTCCCCCCGCTCCCGTTGGTAGTACGTTCGGCTATCAACGAGGGGGGCGCTTATGGTTACGTCGAAGCCTTGCCGGAGGTCGGTCGGTCCCGACGAATCGACCGCAGCAGCCGTGGACGCCGCCGCTGAATACTCGTGGTTAACGCCGGCGGACCGCGCCCGCGCGGAGATCCAGGAGGCGTCGTCCTTCGATCCGGGCAAGCGCCAGGCCTTCGCCGCGCCCGCGGCCCCGGCCGCGCCGGCTCCCAGGGCGGCCGAGCCCCTGCCCGGCTACCTCGACCAGGACGCCGCGAGCTTCTTCTACAAGTGGGGCGGCTCGCTGTCGGCGACGCTGATCCGGCTGCGCGCGCGGTTCGGGGGCGACCTCGACCAGTATGTGATCTACCTGATCTTCGTGCTCGCCGAGCTGTCGCGCCCGGCGGGCCACGGCGGGCGTCCGGCGGCGGCCTCCGCGCCGCGCGGCCTCAACGCCCTCAGCGTGGCCGAGATCACCCGCATCCCGCGCGAGACCACCCGCAGGAAGCTCCAGGCCCTGGTGGTCGGCGGTTATCTGCGCCGCGCCGACGACGGCCTGCACTACCTCGACCAGCGCTATGGCTCCGACGAGGTGTTCCTGGACCTGAAGCCCCTGTTCTGGGACGCGATCAAGGTGGAGCGGCCGGCCTGAGCCGGTCACTCCACCCGGTCCATCCACCGCCACAGGTCGCGGATCGCCAGGGCGCGCATGGCCGCGTCCTCCGAGTCCGGGGCCGGCAGCCCGGCCATGACCAGCGCGTCGCTGAGGTTCCACGGCTGGTCGCGGTCGAACGCCATGTGGCGCGCCCGGCTGACCCGCAGGAACCGGCGCCAGGCGCAGTCCACCGACATGGCGCCCTGCACCGCCTCGACCGGCAGGAGCCCCGTCTGCAGCACCCGCCCGAACCCCACCAGGGTCGCCCCCGTCGCAGATGCGGGTCAGAAGGCGCTCCAGCGCCTCGGCCTCGAGCGGCTCGACGGCAAGATCCTCGGGCGGCTCGACCGCCCCCACCGCCACCGGGCTCGGCGCGGCCCCGAACACGCTGAGCGCCACATTGCCGCGATCGTCGACGAAAGCATATTGCAGGATATGACGCCGACCGTTGGCCGCGAAAGACCGGACGCAGAAGTAGAGATGGTCATCGGCCGAGACCTGGCGCGGCCTCCGGCGTGTAGAGAGGCAAAGCGGTTCGCACTGATCCATCACCGAGTCCAGGCGGATACGGGACGGACGGCCTTGGCCGAACAAATTTGCGAGGGACAACACCGCGATCTCCTGATCTGACTGTCAGGATAGTGTGCCGTTCTTGCGCACGCCGGGCCAGCGGCGGCCTACCCGTTCCAGGCGCCGGCGGCCGGCGGGGCGCCCGTTTTGGGACAGGCTCAGCGGAAGTCGTCGGGCTCGTAGGGGCGGCCGTCCTTGTGCGCGTACCCGGCGCCGGCGCGCAGGATCATGTCGATGTCGGGATAGTCCACGACCTCGCCGGGCGCCTGGCGCGTGCCGATCTCCAGCAGCAGGGCGTCGGCGCCGGAGCGGTTCTGCAGGCAGTGGCCGTCGCCGCTGTCCTTGGGGAAGCCGGCGCAGTCGCCGGCGCGCAGCACCGCCTCGCCCTCGTCGCTGACCATCACCACCTCGCCCTGGAGGATGTAGACGAACTCGTCCTCGGCCTTGTGCCAGTGCCGCTGGCTCGACCAGACGCCGGGCGGCAGGCGCAAAAGGTTCACCCCGAACTGCGTCAGCCCCGCCGCGTCCCCGAGCTGACGCCGCTCGCGCGCCGCGCAGGCCTCGTCATAGGGCTTGGGATAGCGCGATCCGACGCGCAGCGGAGCGGATTCGATGTCGATCTTCCTGGCCATGGCGGAAGCTTAGGGCGCGCAGCCGCGGCGCGTCCAGGCTAGGATCGGCGGCGGGAGGAGCCCGCATGAGCGACGCGCACGATCCTGAGACCCTGGCGTTCTACGACCGCGAGGCGGAGGTGTACGCCGCGCGCTTCGACGCCGCCTATCACGCCAGGTTGGACGGCTTCATCGATCGCCTGCCGCACGGCGCGAGGGTGCTGGAGCTTGGCGCCGGCGGCGGGCGCGACGCGGCGGCGATGATCGCGCGCGGCCTCGACGTGGAGCTGACCGACGGCTCGGTGGGCCTCGCGCGCCAGGCGGAGGCGAAGCTCGGCCGGCCGGTCCGGATCATGCTGTTCCACGAGCTGGACGCGGAGGCCGCCTACGACGGCGTCTGGGCCAACGCAAGCCTGCTGCACGCGAAGGGCGAGGCCCTGCCCCGACATCTTCGCCCGCGTATTCCGCGCCCTGAGGCCGGGCGGCCTGTTCTACGCCAGCTTCAAGGCCGGCGAAGGCGGCGGCCGCGACAGCCTCGGCCGCTACTACAACTTCCCGACGGAGCAAGGCCTCCGCGCCTCGCTGGAGGCCGGCGGGCCGTGGGCCTCCATCGATATCGAGACCGGCCCGGGCGGCGGCTACGACGGCGTCCCGCGCACGGTGCTGCATGCGTGGTGCGTTAAACGATGAGCGGCGTGGTCGCCTCGATGCGCCCTTGTTCCCCCCCTCGCCGGTGGATCGGTAAGCTCCCGCCGGTCGTCGTCCCCAAGAACGGATCGCGCCCGTGACCCCGCCGGAAGACGCTTCGCCCACGATCCTGATCGTCGGCGCTTCCCGGGGCCTCGGCTGCGCCATGGCCGCCGAGTTCCTGAAGAAGGGCTGGCGCGTCGTCGGCACGGTCCGCGCCGGTTCGGGCCGGACGCCGCTGCATGAACTGGCGGAGACGGCCGGCGGCCGGCTGGAGATCGAGACGATCGACATCAACGATCCGGCTCAGATCGCGGCGCTGCGAAGCCGCCTGTCGGGCCGCTCGTTCGACATCCTGTTCGTGAACGCCGGCACGACCACCCACGAGGAGCACGTGAGGATCGGCCAGGTGAGCACCGACGAGTTCGTCCGCGTCATGGTCACCAACGCCCTCAGCCCGATGCGCGTCGTCGAAGCGCTCCAGGACCTGGTTCCCGCCGCGGGCATGATCGGCGTCATGTCGTCCGGCCAGGGCAGCCTCACCAACAACCTGACCGGCCTGCGCGAGATCTATCGGGGCAGCAAGGCGGCCCTGAACATGTTCATGCGCAGCTTCGCGGCCCGGCCGGAGAACGCATCGCATCCCATGGTGCTGATGGCGCCAGGCTGGGTCCGCACCGAACTCGGCGGCCCCGACGCGCGCCTGACCATCGAGGAGAGCATCCCGAACCTAGTGAACGTCCTGCTCGCCCAGCGCCAGACCGCCGGCCTGCAATATCTCGACTACCTCGGACGGATGGCGCCGTGGTGAGCGCGGCGGGCGGTCGCGTCCGCGCCGGAGCGGTGGATTGAGTTGGCGCCGCGGCAGGGAAAGGGAAGCGATGATCACGGTCTTCGGCGAAGGGCGGGGTTCCGCGTCGTCTGGCTGCTGGAGGAGATGGGACTCGCTTACCAGCTGAGACCGGTGGGTCTCCTGGCCGGCAACGCCTTCACCGCCACCGACATCTCGGTGATCTACGCCTTAGAGCTGTCCCAACGGCACGGCTGCGCCTCGTACGGGGACCTGGAGCGCGCCTACCCTCGCCCGCACCGCGTACGCCCGCGCCATGGACAAGTGCCAGGCCACCAAGGCGTGGGTGGAGAGCCTGTCGCCATCCAGACCGCTGCCCTCAATCAACCCGAACCAACGAGGTAGTGGATGACGGTTTCGTGCGACCCCCGTCACCGAAGCGCTTCGAATTTGGCGACAATCGCAGCCGACGACTCTCGAGTCAGCTCCGGCGGCAATATTCGAGGCTCTCCTTCTTCGGGTGTGACACGGACAGTCTCCTGCACCCTTCGGGAGGTCTTCCAACGCACGACTTCGACCTTGCTGATTTCCCGCAAGGGAAATTTCATCCAAATCGGGGAAATGAATACAAGCCGGCCGCTGTCGATATACAGAGCTCGTCCGTTGAGAAAGAGAATATTGTAGCCGATTTGCAGGCTGCTCAACAGCCATTTGCCCAGACCACCTCCGATTGCGACCATGGAGAGCCCTAGGACACTACCCGCGTTAGAGTGAACTGCGGCGCCGACCTGTCCATAAATCGCGGCCGCGACAAGGCTCAGCACGAGCGCCGATGCCGCGACAAACCGACCTAGGGCCTTTCGGCCAAACGTAGCGATTACTTCAACCTCAGATGCCTCGACCATTCGCCCCGGGCTCCGCATGAACCCCTGCATCGTAAACGGAACGGGAAGTCAGCACCGAGTCGGCATCGCCTTATCCCCGGATGGGCCAGACGTACCACGGCTAACGAGGGCCCGCCCGCCCCTACTCCGCCGGCATCGAATTGGCCGCCCCTCGCCGCCTTGAGCTTGTCGAACTCCGACCAGACGCCGCCGTCGCCGTGCCATTGGCCGCGGGTGGCGGCCTTGGAGTATTCGGTGGCCCGGGCCTCGAAGAAGTTGGCGTGCTCGACGCCGGAGATCAGGGTCTGCAGCCAGGGCAGCGGGTTCTCCGTCACGCCATAGGCCGGCGGCAGCTCCAGCTGGCGCAGGCGCCAGTCGGCGATGAAGCGGATGTAGGCCTTGATGTCGTCGGGCGTCATGCCCTGCACCGGCCCCATCTCGAAGGCGAGGTCGATGAAGCGGTCCTCCATGCCGACCACGGTCTTGCAGCAGTCGACGATGTCGGCGGCCACGGCCTTGGTCACCGCCCCGGTCTCGCGGCGGAAGGCGTGGTAGAGCTTGATCATCCCCTCGCAGTGCAGGCTCTCGTCGCGGATGGACCACGACACGATCTGGCCCATGCCCTTCATCTTGTTGAAGCGCGGGAAGTTCATCAGCATGGCGAAGGAGGCGAACAGCTGCAGCCCCTCGGTGAAGGCGCCGAACATGGCCAGGGTGCGGGCGATGTCCGCTCCGTCTCGACCCCGAACCTGTGCATGTAGTCGTGCTTGTCGCGCATCGCCTGGTAGTCGAGGAAGGCCCCGAACTCGCTCTCCGGCATGCCGATGGTCTCGAGCAGCAGGGCGTAGGCGGCGATGTGGATCGTCTCCATGTTCGAGAACGCCGAGAGCATCATCTTGACCTCGGTCGGCCGGAACACCCGCGCGTAGCGCTCCATGTAGTTGTCGTTCACCTCGATGTCCGACTGGGTGAAGAAGCGGAAGATCTGGGTGAGGAGGTTGCGCTCGGAATCATTGAGGTTGGCCGCCCAGTCCTTGCAGTCCTCGCCGAGCGGGACCTCCTCGGGCATCCAGTGGACCTGCTGCTGCTTCTTCCAGAAGTCATAGGCCCACGGATAGCGGAACGGCTTGTAGGCGTAGGAGGGGGTGAGCAGGCCGGGGAGAGATGGATTTCGACATATCTGCGCTCAAAGTCGGTGAGGCTGACGAATCATCAGCTGATTCAGAGGATGCATATTAGTGGAGGCCTGAGCCATCGATCGCCACAACATCTTGTGGAAAAAAGGGAGTCACTCTTCATCCCACGCCGCAACGTCCATAGGAGCAGACGGATCTGTCAGGACCACGGCGCCGGAAGGGCCGTCGTAGGTCATGTGAAAGTGGCTGAGAAAGTCTCGGCCGATCAGCACGGTGTGGCCCTGACCGCCTGCGGCCAGATCGACACCGGCGAACTCGCCGAAGAAGGTGAACTTCAATGCGGGGGCCCGGATCTGGGCCAAGTGCATATTGAACTGGTGCAGGCCACCGACGCCCGCAACCGAGGTCTGGTCGATGATCGGCAGTTGGAGATCCATGGCCAGGCCGGCGTCGATGCAGCTGATGCTCGCGCCTGTGTCGACCAGAGCCCGCGCATCCATCATCTGTAACGCGGCCAGCCTATCCGGATTCGGACGTCGTATCCAGGGTCGAACCCGATATGGACGTTGAGCGTGGGCCCAAACCGAACGAGGAGGTTACGTCCTAAGCCGACGCGCCCATCCTCAAAGCCGCACTTGGCCTGGCTCATTCCGAAGACCATAGACAACGGAGGCCGGAAGAGCGGCCGCAGGCGCGCCGACTTGCCTGATCAGGTAGGGCCCGCGGGCCGAACCGCTCCACGGCCGCCTGGGCCGCCGACTGAAAATCTTCAAACACGCCGACCAAAGCGCGGTCGTGAACCACAGCCCATTTGCCCAGCTCCGCCGCCTCCAGCTCGGAGCGCATGGATTCGTAAGCTGCAATCTCGTCGCGAAGGGTGGTCATCGGGTCTCCCAGAGAAGAATCATAACACTCCTACGTCGTTTTCAGAATCCCTCGTGCGTCGCGACCTCGGTTCTGACCCCGATCACCGCGAACCTCAGGCCGATGGCGAGGGCGCTGGGGATGGCCGGGGCGCCGGCGGGGTGGATCACGTACTGCAGGTCCGGCTGCACCACGAGCCAGGGGCGCGCCTGCAGGGCGTAGCTGGCCTCCAGCGTGGTCTCCGCGTCCGGCAGGCCGCGGACCCGCTGGGCGTCCGCGGCGATGAGGGCGCGGGCGACCGCGAAGCCGAGCTGGTCGTCGGGCCGTCCGGCGAACGGCGCGGTCCGCACCACGCCGCCGCCGAGATAGCCGGCGACCACGTCCACGCCCGGGTCCGCCCGCCCCGCCCTGACCCAGGCGCGCCAGCCGCTCAGGCCCGGCAGCGGTCCCTCCACGAAACCATAGACCCCCGCCTGGCCCTCGCGGCTCGCGGCGGGCGCGGCCAGCAGCGGATAGCGGCCGGTGTAGCCCCAGCCGCCGACCGCCACGCGCACGCCGGAGGCCAGGGCGAGGTCCGCCTCGCCGATCATCATCGCGCCGCTGCGGCCCGAGAAGGTCACGTCCAGGAACCGCCCCGGCCCGCCCGGATCGCCGGATGCGCCGTCGAAGGCGGCCACGCGCAGGGTCAGCCGCCTGGTCGGCGTCCATTGCGCCCGCGCCCCGACGGTGGTCACGGGAAAGATCGAGGGGCCGTCGAGGGCCGCTGCGCGACAGGTCCGGCCCGATGCCGTGCGAGCTGTTCAGGAACAGGCCGGCGGTGGTGATCGAATCGAAGTCGGCGTTCATGTCCATCAGGCCGGCGCGCACGGCCACGCGCCCGCCCGCCATCGCCTGCTCCACCCAGGCCTCGAACAGGTGGGCGCGGAAGTCGCCCTCGATGTTGCTGACGGTCTGCACGTCGCCGATCCGGTCGCCGCTGAGATAGGCCCCGTCGGTGGCGATCACCCGCAGCCGCGCCTTCAGGCCCGGGCGGTGGAAGAAGCTCTCGCGGAAGTCGGCGCGCAGGTCGATCTTGGCCAGGACCGTGTTGCCGGGGTCCAGGCCCCCCGTGACGTCGCGCCAGAAATCGGTGGTCTGCAGGGCCTGCACCTCCAGCGGCGCCGGCTCGGCGGCGCGCGCGGCGGCGGGCGCGACGAGGGCCCAGCGCCAGGGCGGCCGCGACGGCGCGGCAGCGGAGCGAGCGGCGTCCTGGCTTCGGCATGTGGTCGGCGCCCGCCCCTCGCGTCCGCCTCAATCCTCCAGGATGCGGCTGTGCGCCTTGGTGTCTCGCATGAACGTGTAAACGAGCAGCGACAGGCCGATCACCGCCGTGACGTAGGTGAAGTACCAGCCCTCGTGCCCCGCCTGCTTGCACCACAGGGCGATGTATTCGGCGGTGCCGCCGAAGATCGCGTTGGCCAGGGCGTAGGGCAAGGCGACGCCGAGCGCGCGCACCTCGGTGGGGAACAGCTCCGCCTTCACCACCGCATTGACCGAGGAATAGCAGGAGACGATCGCCATGGCCGCCACGATCAGGACGAAGGCGACGCCGATATCCCGGGTGGCGGCCAGGCCCGCCATGATCGGCCAGGTGGGACAGGACGCCCAGGACCCCGAACGCGATCAGCACCGGCCGCCGCCCCACCCGGTCCGACAGGGCGCCCAGCAGCGGCTGGATCAGCATCAGGACGAACAGGCCGCCCGCCGTGATCTCGGTGGCGGCGGCCTTGGAAAAGCCCGAGGTGTTGACCAGGAACTTCTGCATGTAGGTCGTGTAGGTATAGAAGGCGAGCGTGCCCCCCGCCGTCAGGCCGAGCACGATCAGGGTCTCGCGCGGGTGCTTGGCGAACAGCAGCATGGTGCTGCCCCGCTCGGCCGCGGGCTTGCCGGCCTCGGCCACGAACGAGGGCGTCTCGTCGATCCGCCGGCGCAGCCAGAACACCGTGATCGCCAGCACCCCGCCCGAGCGCGAACGGGATGCGCCAGCCCCAGGCCTCCAGGTCCGGCTTCGACAGGGCGCTCTGCAGGCCCAGGGCCACGAGCTGGGCCAGCAGCAGGCCCGAGACCAGGGTCATGTACTGGAAGCTCGACCAGAAGCCGCGCCGCTCGCGCCCCGCCATCTCCGACAGGTAGGTGGAGCTGGTGCCGTATTCGCCGCCCAGGCTCAGCCCCTGGACGATGCGGGTGGTGACCAGGATCACCGGCGCCCACACCCCGATCCGGCCGTAGCCGGGGCAGAGCGCGATCACCAGCGAACCGGCGCACATCATCGCCACCGACAGCATCATGGCCGCCTTGCGCCCGGCGCGGTCGGCGTAGACGCCCATCAGCCACGCCCCCACCGGGCGGGCGAAGAAGCCGAGGCCGAACACCGCCGCCGCGTTCAGCAGCTGCGCGGTCTGGTCGCCGCCGGGAAGAACACCTTGGCGAAGTAGAGGGTGAAGGCGGAGTAGGCGTACCAGTCGTACCACTCGACCAGGTTGCCGGCGGAGCCGCCGACGATGGACCGCAGGCGGTGGAACGTCCCCATCCTCGCCCCGGTCGAAGCCGCCCCCGCCGTCGCCGTCATGGCCCCTCCGCACTGAGCGGCCAGTCTAGCCGAGGCCGGCGCGGCCGCCAGGGCCGACTTGCCGCGGCCGCCTAGCCCTTTGGCCGGATGGCCAGCGACAGGGCCACGATGGAGTCGTCCTTCGGATAGAACTGGAAGGGCCCGTTGAACTTCACCTTCCTGCGGACATAGGCCAGGGAGGTCTGCAGCGGGCCTCTGCGCCAGGCGAGGCCGGCCTGGGCGCTGGTGACCACGGCGGTCTGGGCCCGACCCGCTCAGATTCACCGGCCGCCAGCCGCCGTCGTCGTTTCTGAGCATGCTCCAGCCGACCAGCCGGCCGCTGGCCCCGACGAACAGGTACCATCGGCTGGCGTTGGCCAGGGGGTCCTCGTCGCGCACGAAGCCGCGGCGGGCCGCCGAGTCCGGCGTGCGGCCGATGCTGACCACCCCGCCCGCCTCGGCCGCATGGCCGGCGTTGCTGACGTGCATGCTGGCGTGGGGCGAGAAGGCGATCTCATAGCCGGCCGCCTGCAGCCGGACCGCGCCGGGCAGGTCGCGGACATAGGTCACCTCCACTGGCCGCTCGCCGGCCTGGGCCTGGGCGGCGCTGTGGAATGCGGGCGTCAGGGCGCGGCTGCGCGTCGCCTCCTCCACCGTCAGGGTGAGCTGGTCGGCCGCCGCTCGGCCGGAGCGGGACAGGATCATGGCGCCGGTGCGCCAGTCGACGGCCGCCGTCGCCGGCTGGAGCGCCCCCGACGCCAGGCGGGGGACCACGTCCGCGCGACAGATCCTCGACGCCGTGGACCACGGTCATGAACGGCGGCTTGATCAGCTGGCGCGGGTCGGGCGCCGGCTTGGCGGGAGCGCTCGGCGCCGGGACCGGCTCGCCCTCTCCGCTTGGGTCGGCGGCGGCCTTGGGCAGGGAGTCGTCATAGGCCCATGCGCCCGCGACGGCGCACAGCGCCGCCGCGCCCACGGCGAGCAAGAGCACGAACGGCCGCATCCCCGACGCTCACCCCCCGATGAGTCGACCGCGCTCCGCCCCCGAAACGCGTTAAGGTCTCGATAACTATAGAACGGGTTCGCCGGGCATGGTCAACGCATTCGCCTGACAGGATAGTCCGCCCGCTTTTCAGCCTGAGCGAGCTTCGGGCTGGCGCTTCTCGCTGCGCCTAGGCGGCCGAGAAATCCCACCCCACAACCGATCGTCCCCGCGAAGGCGGGGACCCATGGGCTCGCGCCGACGGAGCGATCAGGCGTCAGGCTGGATGGACCCCCCGCCTTCGCGGGGGCGGTCGGAAAAGGAAGGTGATTCAACCCGCCCCGCCTATTGGCAGGCGAGGCACTCTTCGTAGTCGGTGCGGGCGTCGTCGCGGATCGGGGCCTCGATGACGTCGCCGCCGGCGAAGGCCGCCCGCTGCACCGACTTGGAGCGCAGGTAGTAGAGCGACTTGCAGCCGCGCTCCCACGCCGTCCAGTGCAGCATGTGCAGGTCCCATTTGTCGACGTCGCCGGGCAGGAAGATGTTCAGCGACTGCGACTGGCAGATCTCGGGCGTGCGGTCGGCGGCCAGCTCGATGATCCAGCGCTGGTCGAGCTCGAAGGCGGTCTTGAACCGGTCCTTCTCGTCCTGGCTGAGGAAGTCGAGGTGCTGCACCGAGCCCTCGCGCTCCAGGATGGTGCCCCAGACCTCGGGCGTGTTCTTGCCCTTGGCGTCGAGCACCCGCTCCAGGTGCTCGTTCTTGACCGCGAACGAGCCGGACAGAGTCTTGTGGGTGTAGATGTTGGCCGGGATCGGCTCCACGCCGGCCGAGGCGCCGCCGCAGATGATCGAGATCGAGGCGGTGGGGGCGATCGCCAGCTTGTGCGAGAACCGCTCCATCACCCCGCGCTCCTCGGCGTCGGGGCAGGGGCCGCGCTCCTGGGCCAGGACGCGGGGACGCCTTGTCGGCCTCGCGGCGCAGGTGCTTGAACAGGCGCATGTTCCAGCTCTTGGCCAGGGCGGATTCGAACGGCACCCCCTGGCTCTGCAGGAACGAGTGGAAGCCCATCAGGCCCAGGCCCACCGACCGCTCGCGCTTGGCCGAATAGACGGCCGCGTCCATCGCCGGCGGGGCGGAGTCGATGAAGTCCTGCAGCACGTTGTCGAGGAAGCGCATGACGTCCTCGATGAACCGCGGGTCGTCGCGCCACTCCATGAACTTCTCGGCGTTGACCCGAGGACAGGCAGCAGACGGCGGTGCGGTCGTGGCCGAGGTGGTCGGGGCCGGTGTGCAGCATGATCTCGCTGCAGAGGTTCGACTGGCGCACCTTCAGGCCCAGCTCCCGCTGGTGCTGGGGCATGGAGCGGTTCACCGTGTCGGTGAAGATCAGGTAGGGCTCGCCGGTCTGCAGCCGGATCTCCAGGATCTTCTGCCACAGGGTGCGGGCGTCGACCTCGCGCACCACCTCGCCGGTCTTGGGCGAGCGCAGGCCGAAGGGGGCGCCGTCGCGCACCGCCTCCATGAACTCGTCGGTGACGCCGATGCCGTGGTGCAGGTTCAGGGACTTGCGGTTGAAGTCGCCCGAGGGCTTGCGGATCTCCAGGAACTCCTCGATCTCCGGGTGGTGGATGTCGACGTAGACGGCCGCCGAGCCGCGGCGCAGCGAGCCCTGGCTGATCGCCAGCGTCAGGGAGTCCATCACCCGGATGAACGGGATGATGCCCGAGGTCTGGCCCTGGCCCTTGACCTTCTCGCCGATGGAGCGGACCCCGCCCCAGTAGGTGCCGATGCCGCCGCCGTTGGCCGCCAGCCAGACGTTCTCGTTCCAGGCGCCGACGATGTGCTCCAGCGAATCGCCGACCGAATTGAGGAAGCAGGAGATCGGCAGGCCGCGCTCGGCGCCGCCGTTGGACAGAACCGGGGTGGCCGGCATGAACCACAGCCGGCTCATGTAGTCATAGACGCGCTGGGCGTGCTCGGCGTCGTCGGCATAGGCGGTGGCGACGCGGGCGAACATGTCCTGGTAGGACTCGCCGGGCAGCAGGTAGCGGTCCTGCAGGGTGGTCTTGCCGAAATCGGTCAGAAGGGCGTCGCGCGTGCGGTCGACCTCGACCTTGCGGACCAGCTGCAGCTTTGGCCGGGCGTCCGCGCGGGGCTGGGTGAACCGCGCCCGGGGGGCGGCTGTTTCCTTTTTCGCTTCGCTGCCGATCATACCCACAACCCACTATATGGTGCGTCCGATGGCCAAGATTTAGGAGCGCCTGAGCGCAACATCTTGTGTCCCAAATCAGCCCCTGACCGATATATGGGGACACGTGGTTTCCGAACCGTCAACGGGGCGCCAAGACGCTTCACCGTTTTTTTTCGTTAACAGAGGGTTGACCGGAGGAGTTTCGGGCGGCTCCGGTGGCGCCGCAAGGCGGAGGGGTCAGGCGTGGACGACATCGGGATCGAGGCCTGGCGCGGCGGCGTCAACGTCTGGCAATGCGACCAGATGGGGCACCTGAACGTGCGCTTCTACGTCGCCCACGCCATGGAGGGCCTGGCCGCCCTGGCCGCGGCGCTGGGCATGCCGCGGGCCTTCTCGCCCGGCGCCGCTTCGACCCTGATCGTGCGCGAGCACCACATCCGCTTCCTGAAGGAGGCGCGCGCCGGCCAGGGTCTCAACATGCGCGCGGGCCTCCTGTCCTTCGACGAGGACGCCGCCACCGCCCTGCAGATCGTCCGCCATTCCGGCGGCGAGGAGGCGGCCGCGGTGTTCCAGACCCGCCTGGTCCATGCGCGGGCGGAGACCGGCGTGCATGTCTTCCCCTGGCCCCCCGCCATGCGGGTGCAGGCGCGCGCCCTGGCCGTGACCGTGCCCGACGGCCTGGGGCCGCGCAGCCTGGAGCCGGGGGCGGACGACGCCGGCGTGACCCTGGCGCACGCCCGCGACCTCGGCCTCTGGCCGCACGCCATGGGCGCGTTCCGGCCGGACGAGTGCGACCTGCTCGGCCGGGTGACGCCCCATGCGATCATGGGCCGGATCAGCGACGGCGCGGCCCACTCGGTGACCCTGACCCGCGAGGCGTTCGGCGACCTCGGCGAAGAGGGCCGGCGAATCGGCATGGCGGTGGTCGAGTACCGCCTGACCTATTTCGGCGAGCCGCGCGCCGGCGACCGGTTCGAGGTGCTCACCGGCCTGGCGGAGGTCCTGCCCAGGCGCCTGCGGTTCGCCCACTGGATGTTCGAGGCCGACACCGGCCGCCCCCTGGCCCGCGCCGACGCCGTGCTGCTGGTCTTCGACCTCGACACCCGCAAGAGCCTGACCCTGCCGGACGCGGCGCTGAAGGCGCTGCAGGGGAAGGCGGTCGAGGGGCTGACCTGAGGTTGCCGAGGGACCGCCCTCGTCCTTCGAGGCTCGCCCGGATCAAGTCCGGGGTCGCACCTCAGGATGAGGGCTACTCTGAGACCGGCGCCCAACAGCAGTGCCTCAGTAGAAATCCTCATCCTGAGGCGCCCGCGAAGCGGGCCTCGAAGGACGAGGATTTCGGACCCGCCTAAGGCGTCAGCTTCAGCACCTTGCCGTCGTCGGCGTCGGTCAGGACGTAGAGGGCGCCGTCGGGGCCCTGGACGGCGTCGCGGATGCGCTCGTTAAGCTCCGTCAGCAGCGGCTCCTCGCCGACCACCTGGCCGTCCTTCATCGCCAGCCGGACCAGCCGCCGCAGCTTCAGCGAGCCGACGAAGGCGTCGCCCTTCCAGGCCGGGAACAGGCCGCCGGTGTAGAACATCAGGCTGGAGGGGGCGATCACCGGGTCCCAGTAATAGGCCGGCTGCTCCATGCCGGCCCTGGCGGTGAGCCCCTCGCCCACCGGCTTGCCGTCGTACTCGACGCCGTAGCTGATCACCGGCCAGCCGTAGTTGCGGCCGGGCAGGACGTGGTTCAGCTCGTCCCCGCCGTTGGGGCCGTTCTCCACCGTCCAGAGGTCGCCGCTGGCCGGATCGATCGCGGCGCCGAGGGGGTTGCGGAAGCCCACGGCCCAGATCTCCGGCCGCGCGCCGGGCTTGCCGACGAAGGGGTTGTCCCGGGGGATCGAGCCGTCGCGGTTGACCCGCACCACCTTGCCGACGTCGGTGTCCAGGCGCTGGACCAGCGGGCGGAACGGGTCGAAGTCCAGGTCGCCGATGGTCAGGAACACCGCGCCGGCGCGGTCGAAGGCGATGCGGCAGCCGAAGCTGCGCCAGGTGTCCGCCGTCGGCTGCATGCGGAAGATCAGCCGCACATCGTCCAGCCGCGTCCCGCCGTCTGGCATGGCGGTCAGCACGGCGCGGGCCAGGGTGGTCCCCGCCCCGTCGCCGCGCGGCTCGGCATAGCACCAGTAGACGAGGCGGTTGCGGGCGAACTCCGGGTCGACCGCGACATCGAGCAGGCCGCCGCCCTGGCGCGCGTCCACCGCCGGCAGGCCGCCGACGGGCGGGGAGACCTTGCCGTCGGGCGCGACGACCCGCAGCCGCCCCCGGCTTCTCGGTGACCAGCATCCGGCCGTCCGGCAGGAAGGCCAGGCCCCAGGGGTGCTCCAGCCCGCCGGCGACGGCGACCACGCGATAGTCCACGTGCGAGGGGGCGTAGGGCGCGCGGGTCTGGCCGGGGAAGGCGGGCGCCTGGCCCTTGCCGTTCGGCGGCGCGCTGTCGACCGGCTGGCCCGGCGCGGGCGGAATCCACGGCGGCGGCGGAGGCGGGACGGCCTCGGCCCGGGCCATCCCGGCGAAGGCCAGGGCGGCGGCGAGGGCGGCGGCGAGAACGGCCCTCATGCGCCGACGCCGCCGGCGCGCGGCGATCCGGGACGCGCCGCCGGCGATGAAGGCGACCGTCCTTCGGGGTTCTGCATGGCGTTTCCCTCGTGCTTTGCGCCTTTCTCCCACCCGATGCGGCCGGCGCAAAGAGGCGGCGGCGGCCGTTCGAGCGCCCCGTGACCCCAACCTTCGCCGTTGACGTTGTCAACGCCGGCGCAATCGCTAGTGTGGCCCAGATCGCCCCTGGACAGAGCCGCGCGCAGCGGCCATCCCGTCTGCCCGGCGTCATCAGAGGAAGCGCATGAAGGACCTGAAAGGCACGGTCGCCTTTGTCACGGGCGGCAATTCGGGCATCGGCCTGGGCATCGCCAAGGTGCTGCTCCAGGAGGGCTGCAAGGTCGCGATCACCTATCGCCGCAAGGACCACCTCGAACAGGCCATGGCCGACTTCAAGGCGATGGGCGCGGACGACCGCGTCTATCCGGTGAACCTCGACGTCACCGACCGGCCAGGCTTCGCCAGGGCCGCCGACGCGGTGGAGGCCCACTTCGGCCAGCCGGTGCAGATCCTGGTCAACAACGCCGGCGTCGGCGTCGGCGGGCCGATCGAGGACGCCACCTACGACGACTGGGACTGGGTGGTCGGGGTCAACCTCGGCGGGGTGATCAACGGCGTCGTGACCTTCCTGCCGCGGATGGTGAAGTCCGGCCTGCCCTGCCACATCGTCAACGTCTCCTCGATGGCGGGCGTGGCGGCGCTGGGGTCGGTCGGCCTCTACGCCACGGCCAAGTTCGGCGTGGTGGGGCTCACCGAGGCGCTGCGCACCGACATGGTCGGCCGCGACATCGGGGTCTCGGTCTACCTGCCCGGCCCGGTCCGCTCGAACATCGGCGAGAGCGGCAAGGGCCGGCCCGAGCACCTGTCCGACACCGGCTACAAGCAGGTCGACGCTGTGGCCAACCAGGAGGCGGCGGCCGAGGCGCCGGTCGACCTGATGGCCTCGGCCATGGACCCCGTGGACGCCGGCCGCTACGTGGTCGACGGCATCAAGCAGGATCGGCTGTTCATCTTCAGCCACTCGGAGTTCCGCGACGCGCTGAAGTCGCGCCACAAGCTGATCGAGGACTCCATCCCCGACATCCCGATCAACCAGGAGCTCTTCGAGGCCTGGAAATGGATCATGTCCAACCCCGTCTACACCGAAGGCGCGTGAGCGCTCGGCGCCACGCGTCACAGTAAGGAATCAGCCATGGAAAACGTCGAGGGCAAGACCGCCTTCATCACCGGCGGCGCGTCGGGCATGGGCCTGGGCATGGCCCGGGTGTTCGCGGCCAACGGCATGAAGGTCGTGATCGCCGACATCCGCCAGGAGGCGCTGGACGAGGCCATGGCCGAGTTCAAGGACACCAACCTGGCCGTCCACCCGGTGCGGCTCGACGTCTCCGACCGCGAGGCCTACGCCCGCGCCGCCGACGAGGCCGAGGCGGTGTTCGGCAAGATCCACGTCCTGTGCAACAACGCCGGCATCGGCGTCACCGGCCCGATCAAGAACGCCACCTACGACGACTGGGACTGGCTGAAGTCGGTGATGCTCGACGGGGTGATCAACGGCGTGCAGACCATCCTGCCGCGCATCCGCGCCCACGGCGAGGGCGGCCACATCGTCAACACCGCCTCGATGTCCGGCGCCTTCGCCAGCGGCGACGCGGGTATCTACATCACCCTGAAGTACGCCGTGGTCGGCATGGCCGAGGCCCTGCGCTGGGAGCTGACGGACGAGAACATCGGCGTCTCCGCCTTCCTGCCGGGCGGGGTGAAGACCAACATCTTCGTCAACCACAAGCTCCGCCCCGAAGGCATGACCACCGGCTACGCCGCCGAGGACGCCCGGCGCGAGGCCATGTACGAGATGATGAAGAACTCGCCGGCCGGCGGGCCGCTCGATGACATCATGATGGACATCGACGAGGTCGGGCGGCGTGTGCTGCGCGGCATCCGGCGCAACGACCTGTTCATCATCACCCACCCGGAGTTCCGCGAGGGGATCGAGGCGCGCAACGCCGCCCTGATCCGCGCCATCCCCGACGAGCCGCTGAACCAGGCGCGCCTCGCCATGCTGCGCCAGGCCGGCACCCTTTTGAACCAGCCGATCTACGCGACCCAGACCACGCCCAAGGGCAAGCCCAACGACCGCGGCGAAGACACGGCGTAAGGCGCGGATCGAGACCCGCCCAAGGATTCACCTCAATCCGAGCGCCCCCGCGAAGGCGGGGGCCCATCCATGACGCCTGGGCGGTCCGCCTGCGCGGACTCATGGGTCCCCGCCTTCGCGGGGACAATCGGGATAAATGTGTTCCCTACTCCGCCGCCGCGACGGCCGCGTTCTCCAGCGGGTTGACGGCCTCGTCGGCGGTTTCCGGCGGCGGCAGGGGCATGGCGTTGGCCGAGTAGCGGTAGCGGCCCAGCGTCAGGAACATCAGCGCCGACAGCAGCATGCCGCCGCCCATGATGGCGAAGCCCCAGTTGTAGGAATGGGTGTGGTCGTAGATCTCGCCCATGATCAGCGGGGTGAAGCCCATCGAGATCGACAGCATGGCCGAGGCGGTGGCCGCGATCTCGGCGAACGAGCGCAGGCCGAAGTAGCGGGTCTGGAAATAGGTCGTCATCGGCCGGCCCGCGGTCAGGCCCATGCCCTGCAGGCTGTAGGCGACGACCAGCAGCAGCACCCCGCCGGTCATCGGCGAGACGATGGCGAACAGCAGCACGCCCACGGCCGACGCCAGCAGGAACGGGATGTTGACCTTGGCCGTCTGCACCTTGTCGACCAGGAAGCCGCCCAGCAGCGTCCACACGATGCCCAGCATCATCGACAGGGAGGTGATGTTGGCCGCCAGGGTCTGGGAGAAGCCCTTGTCGACCACGGCGGCGACCATGTGGCTCATCATGCCCGCGCCCGGCGCCATGCCGAGGATGGCGGCGACGGCGAGGATCCAGAACGCCTTGTCGCGCACCGCCTGGCCGATGCTGAGGCCCTCCGCCGCCAGCATGGGCGAGCCCTTGGCCGCGCCGGCCTTGGGCCTGCGCCAGGCCGAGGCGCCCTTGGCCAGGCCGGGCTCCTCCAGGGTGAAGAAGATCAGCGGCACCAGGGCCAGGATGATGAAGCCGTAGATGGCGAACATGTGCCGCCAGCCGAAATGGCTGACCAGGAAGTTGGTCAGGATCGGCACGAAGGCCATGACCACCGCCGACTCCGCCCCGAAGATCGCCAGCGCCTTGCCGCGGTGCTGGGTGAACAGCGACGCGATCACCTTCTGGTAGGCCACGCCGGAGGAGCCGAACACGCCGAGAAGGGCGAAGCAGGTGTAGAAGTACCAGATGCTGGTGGTCTGCAGCGACACCGCCAGGGTGACGAGGCCCACGATGACGGTGCCGATCAGCACCACCGGCCGCACCCCGACCTTGTCCGACAGCCGGCCCAGGAACGGCACGCTGAGCGAACCGAACCACATCAGGGCCGTGGTGGCGCCGGAGAACTCCGTCCGCGTCCAGCCGAACTCCTTGGTCATCGGCAGCAGCACGAAAGCCAGGGCGCCGAACGGCAGAAGGCTCGTCGCGAACAGGCCGCCGATCAGGCAGACCATAGCGACCTTGATCTTGCGGAACGAGAAGTCGGACTCGACTGGTGCGCTGGGCGCGCCGGACGCGGGGTGCGCCGCATCAGCCATGGGAGGGTCTCCTAACGCGTGGCCGCTGCGGGCGGCGGGTAAAGGACGGGGTCATGCCGCGTGGATCGCGGGGCGGCCCGCCGGCGCGGCGGGCGCAGGCCCGGGCGCCTTGGGCGGCGCGGGCATCGAGCCGATGTCGGCCGAGTAGCGGTAGCGCGGCAGGATCAGATAGACCACGCAGGCCAGGAGGCTCGCGCCGATCTGGGCCATGAAGCCCAGGGTGTAGGAATGGGTGGTGTCGTAGATGAAGCCCATCAGCGGCGCGGCGAACCCCATGCACAGGGCCTGGATGCCGGACTGGAAGCCGTAGATCTCGGCGAACGAGCGCAGGCCGAAGTAGCGGGTGAAGAAGTAGGTCGCCATCGGCATGGCCGCCGACAGGGTGAAGCCGCCGAGGCCGATCGCCGCGAACAGCATCGGCTTGCCGCCGACATGGCTGGTCACGATCATCAGGAGGAAGGTGCCGACCGCGCCGAGCAGGTGGAACGGCACGGAGATCTTCGCCGTCTGCACCTTGTCGATCAGGTAGCCGCCGAGCGCGGTGCCGGCCAGGCCGAACACCATGGTCATGGAGATCATGCTGGCGGCCGTGGTCTGGGAGAAGCCCTTGTCCATGATCGCGGCGTAGACGTTGGCCATCATGCCGTTGCCGATCACCATGGTGATCAGGGCCGAGCCGAACATCAGCCAGAACACCCGGTCGCGCATGACCTGCTTAAGGGTCATGCCCTCGAACACCATCGGCGGCGAGGGCGGCGGCGCGAGGCCGTCGGCCGGCTTGCGGCGGAACAGGCTGGGGCCGCTGCCCCGCGTCCCCGGCTCCTCCAGCCCCAGCCAGATCAGCGGCACGATGGCCAGGATCACGATGCCGAAGGCGGTGAACATGCCGCGCCAGGCGTAGTGCAGGATCAGGTAGGTCGTCGCCAGCGGGATGATCAGCCGCACCACCGAGCCCTCGACCCCGAAGATGGCCAGGGCCTTGCCGCGGTTCTGGGTGAACAGCGAGGCGATCACCTTCTGGTAGCTCGCCCCCGATGAGCCGAAGACGCCCAGGAAGGCGAAGCAGACGCAGAACTGCCAGAGGTTGTTGACGTGCGGGATCACCAGGGTGACCAGGCCGACCCCGATCGTGCCCCAGATGATCACCGGGCGGACGCCGACCTTGTCGGTGATCCGGCCGAACACCCAGACCGTCAGGGCGCCGAACCACATCAGGGAGGAATTGGCGAGGTTGAACTCGGTCCGGTTCCAGCCGAACTCCTTGGTCATCGGGATCATGACCATGCCCAGCGCCATGAACGGCAGAAGGGACGTGGCGAAGGTCGAGCCCAGGAGGCTGACCGTGGCGATCTTGATCTTGCGGGGCGAGAAGTCGGACTCCATCGCCTCGGCCGGGTCGGCGGCCGGCGACGGAGCGCCCATGGGGGCGCCTTTGGCGAACTCCGCCATCGTCCCGTTCCTCCCTGTGACGCTTCTTTGGCGTTGACGCCGTCAACGTGCCTGGACGCCCTTTGGTGTCAACCGAAAACTCGTCCGGCGTCACGGCACGCAGGCAGCGCCTTATCCGGGGAGCGTGCCCGGATAAGGCGCGAAGTCAAACGGAATGCTTTGCCAAGCTTTTCAGAGGCCTGGCCGTCCGATCACAACTGCGAGAGTTCGCGGGCGCAGCAAAACGGCCGTCACATCGGGCCGCTGGCGGCCTGGCTGACATAGGGACCTTCCAGGGCGGCGATCTCCTCGGCGGAGAGCTGCGTCTCCAGCGCCTTCAGGGGATCGTCCAGGTGCGACAGCTTGGTCACCCCGATGATCGGCGCGGTCACGCCCGGCCGCTGCAGCAGCCAGGCCAGCGCCACCTGCGCCGCGGTCGCGCCGCGCGCCGCGGCCACGTCCTGCACCGCCTGGATCACCGCCTCGTCGGACGGGCGCTTGAAGCGGTCGCGCAGCATCGGCGAGTTCGACCGGACGGTGCCCGCCTTGCGGCTGCCGGCCAGCAGACCCCCGGCGATCGGGCTCCACGGGATCAGGCCCACGCCCTCGGCGACGCACAGCGGGTTCATCTCCCGCTCCTCCTCGCGGTAGAGCAGGTTATAGTGGTTCTGCATGGTCACGAACCGGCTCATGCCCATCCGGTCGGCCAGGTAGAGGAACTTGGCGAACTGCCAGGCCCACATGGTCGAGGCCCCGACGTAGAGCGCCTTGCCGGCCTTCACCACGTCGTGCAGCGCCTCGATGGTCTCCTCCATCGGCGTCGAATAGTCGAAGCGGTGGATCTGGTAGAGGTCGACGTAGTCGGTCCCCAGCCGGCGCAGGCTGTTGTCGATCGAGTGCATCACGTGCTTGCGCGACAGGCCCCGGTCGTTGGGCGCATCGCCCATCGGGATGCACAGCTTGGTGGCGATCACCGTGCGGTCGCGCGGGGCGTCCACGGCCTTCAGGGCGCGGCCGAGGATCTCCTCGCTCTGGCCGCGGGAATAGACGTCGGCGGTGTCGAAGAAGTTGATCCCCGACTCCCAGGCCTTGCGGACGACGGCGTGGCTGTCCTCCTCGCTGATCAGCCAGTCCATGCCCGAGCCGAAGCTCATGCAGCCCAGACAGAGACGCGAGACCTTCGTCCCCGTCGATCCCAACCTGACGTAATCCATCCCGGCACCCTGTGCGCTTGTGTTTGACGTTTCCCCCCGGCCAGCATTCGTCGGGCGGCCGACAGGCGCAAATGAAATCCGCCGCCGGGACGAATAAGGGTCCCTTAGGTGGTTGACGCGGCCCCCGCAGGCGGAAATCATTTCAATGACGGGTCATCATTCGACGGGCGCACACGCCCGCGCGCCCGCTGGAAACGCCATGGACGCCATCGTCGCCGAGGACCTCGTCCGCGAGTTCAAGGACTTCACCGCCGTCAAGGGCGTGTCGTTCGCCGTGCCGGAGGGGGAGATGTTCGGCTTCCTCGGCCCCAACGGCGCGGGCAAGTCGACCACCATCAACATGCTCTGCACCCTGCTGCGCCCCACCGCCGGGCGCGCGCGGGTCAACGGCTTCGACGTGGCCAGCCAGCGCAGCGACGTGCGCCGCTCCATCGGCCTCGTCTTCCAGGACACAACCCTCGACGACTACCTGTCGGCCGAGCAGAACCTGCGCTTCCACGCCATGGCCTATGGCGTGCCCAGGGACGTGTTCGAGCCGCGGATGGAGGGCCTGCTCAGGCTGCTCGAGCTGTGGGACCGCCGCCACGACACCACCCGCCACTATTCCGGCGGCATGAAGCGGCGGCTGGAGATCGCGCGCGGCCTCTTGCACCACCCCAAGGTGCTGTTCCTGGACGAGCCGTCGATCGGCCTCGATCCCCAGACCCGCCGATCGATCTGGCGGCACCTGCACGAGCTGCGCGCCCGCGAGAAGCTGACCATCTTCCTGACCACCCACTACATGGACGAGGCGGAGAACTGCGACCGCATCGCCATCATGGACCACGGCTCCATCGTGGCCATGGACACGCCCGACAGGCTCAAGGCCGGCGTCGGCGGCGACGTGATCACCCTGAAGTCCGCCGACAACGACGCCCTGCTGGCCGAGCTGAAGGACCGTCACGGCGTCGACGCCAGGGTCGAGAACGGCGAGGTGATCTTCACCGTCACCGGCGGCAAGGCGTGGCTGCCCCGCTTCATCCGCGAGTCCAGCCAGGGCCTGATGTCGGTGAGCCTGCGCGGGCCGACGCTCGACGACGTGTTCCTGCAGATCACCGGCCACGCCATCAGGGAAGAGGCCGCGGGCGCCTTCGACGGGCTGCGGCGGATGCGGAGGAGACGATGACCAATGTGATCGCCGAGCGGGCGCCGCTGGCCGGGCCGGAGAGCCTGGCCGCGCCGCCGGCCGGACGCCGCGACGAGTTCTGGCGCGGCCTGTGGGTCGTGGCCTACCGCGAGCTGCTGCGCCTGGCGCACGACAAGGCGCGGCTGGCCTCGTCCCTGGCCCAGCCGCTGCTGTTCTTCGTGATGTTCGGCGCCGGCTTCAAGCGGGCCATCGGCGGCATGGCGCCGGGGGTGGACTTCATCCAGTTCCTGTTCCCCGGGATCATCGCCCAGACCGTGTTCATGACCTCGATCTTCTCGGGCCTGTCCGTCGTGTGGGACCGGGAGTTCGGCTTCCTGCGCGAGCTGCTGGTCGCGCCGATCAGCCGCTTCGGCATCGTCGCCGGCAAGGTGGTGGGCGGCGCCATCCTGGCCGTCGCCCAGGCCGCGGTGGTGCTGTGCCTGGGGCCGTTCCTGAAGGTGCACCTGACGCTGGAGATCATCCTGACGGTGATCCCGCTCCTGGTGCTGTTCTCCTTCGCCCTGTCGAGCCTGGGCATACTGATGGCCAGCCGGATCAGTTCGCAGCAGGGCTTTCAGATGATGATGCAGCTCTTCATCATGCCGATGATCTTCCTGTCGGGCGCCTTCTTCCCGCTGAACAACGTGCCGCCGTGGCTGTCGGTGGTGTCGCGGCTGAACCCCCTGACCTACGGCGTCGACGCGATCCGCCACGCCTTCCTCGACCCCGTGGCCAAGGCCGGCGCGCATCCCCTGCCGTTCAACGTGGTCTGGTTCGGCCACGCCATGACCCTGTGGGAGGACGCCGCCGTCATCGGGGTGATCGGGGCGGGCCTGCTCGCCGCCGCCATCCAGGCCTTCTCCAGTCAGGAATAGCGGCGGCCGGCCGGCCGGTCGGTCAGGGCGCTTCCTTGAGCTGCGCCGGGATAGGGAAGCCGCAGTTGGGCGTCGAGCACACCGTGATGGTGTGGACGTAGCGGATCTTGCCGTTCACCACCCTGAACAGGTGGCTGTCGGGCAGGCCGTTGGCGGCGCCGAAGCTGATCAGCCCGACCACCGCCCCGATGTCCGGATCGACGATGAACCGGCGGTCCACCAGCTTGACCCCGCTCGGCACCCCCACATTACAACTGTCGTTCGGGCCGCCGTTGCCGGTGTAGAGCCCGCCTTCGAGCCGGTCGCACGGCGTGCCCCAAGGCACCTTCACGCTCTTGTCCATGAACAGGTCGAAATAGGCGTTGGCCGCCGCGATCAGGGTGGCGCGGTCGCTGCGCTCGGCGGGGGGAAGCACGCCCCAGTCCTCCACCCGCTGCCACTTCAGGGTGTGGGTCGGGCTGAACAGCCAGTCGCCCTCGTCCGTCACCAGGGTCTCGATTTCCGACACCTTGCCGCCGTCGACCTTCAGGCGCGTGCCGAGCACATAGGGGTGCTTCGGGTCGGTGATGATCACCTCGGTGAAGGTCTGGCAGGTGTCGACGTCCAGCAGGCTGTGGTGGAAGTCGATCGTCTGCGGCGTCGACAGCACCCCCGTCTTGATGTCGGCGGGCTTGCGCTGCTCCGAATAGGCCACCGGCGCGGCCAGGGCCATCAGCGACGGATCGCCCTTCTCCTGGGCGGCGATGTAGCTGTCGGTCGCGGCCTGCAGCTCGGCCCGCGTGCAGGCGCCCTGGGCGAAGCTCTGCGACGAGGCCAGCAGCGCGCCGCCGAGCACGGCCAGCCCCAGAATATGACGAAACATGCAGCCTCCCGTTGTTCTTTGTTCTGCGGCCACGCTAACGGGCCGTCGGGGGCCCGTCCAGACGACGGCCGCGGCGAACGCTACGGGCGGTCGGGCTTGCCGGGCTTGGGTTTGCGCTTGGGGCGGGCCCAGCCGGCCTTGTAGGTCGGTTTCGGCTTGGCGGTGTCGGTCGCGGCCGCCTTGGAGCGGGCCGGCTTGGCCCCGGTCGGACGCGAGGAGGTTGGTCGGGAGGAGGCCGTGCGCGGCGAGCTCGGCCGCGGCTGGCGGGCGCCGCGGGGCGCGTTGGGGGCCGGCTTGGCGCTGCGGCCCGTGGAGCCGCGGCGTTCCGGCTTCTTCGGCTCGGGCGCGGCGTCGAGTTCGCCCTTGAGGAGGGCCTTGACCTGGCGGCTGCGCACCTCCTCCACCTCGCCGGTCCGCAGGGCGCCCAGCTCGAACGGGCCGTAGGAGACGCGGATCAGCCGGTTCACCTTCAGCCCGATCGCCTCCAGCACCCGGCGCACCTCGCGGTTCTTGCCCTCCGTCAGGGCCAGGCTGATCCAGATGTTGGAGCCCTTGCCGCCGTCCAGGTGCGCGTCGATCGGGCCATAGGCGACGCCCTCGACGGTGATCCCGTCCTTCAGCCGGTCGAGCTTCTCCTGGGTGGCGCGGCCGAAGGCGCGGGCGCGGTAGCGGCGCACCAGGCCCGTGGCCGGCAGCTCCAGCGTCCGCGCGAGGTCCCCGTCGTTGGTCAGCAGCAGCAGCCCCTCGGAGCTGAGGTCCAGCCGCCCGATCGAGATCACCCGCGGCATGCCGGGCGGCAGGCGGTCGAACACCGTCGGCCGGCCCTTGGGGTCCTTGTGGGTGGTGATCAGGCCCGCCGGCTTGTGATAGCGCCACAGCCGCGCCGGCTCGCGCTCGGCGATCGGCTGGCCGTCGAGGGTCAGCAGGTCCGACCGCTCGACGTTCACCGCCGGGCTGGTCAGCACCACCCCGTTCAGCGACACCCGCCCCGCCTCGATCAGCCGCTCGGCCTCGCGGCGCGAGGAGATCCCGGCGCGGGCCAGCACGCGCGCCACGCGTTCGCCGCGTTCCGGCGCGCCGCGGTCGTCCCGCTGTCGATGGGATTGGGGGGAAGAGTCCGATGCGGGCAT
>JBBCHF010000020.1:0-55325 GCA_037201645.1 Caulobacteraceae bacterium | reverse complement strand
GGCGCTGTTCCTGCCTTTTCTCGCTCCGGTCGCACGAAAGATGCGCCCGGCGGCGGAAGCGATCTTGGCTTTCGGCGGCCGGCCGGGCTAGGTTCGTTCGAACTGCAACATCAGAAATGACAGATTGGGAGGCCCTCATGCTCCGTCCTGCGCTCTCCGCCGCAGCCTTCGCCGTCGTCCTGCTCGCCATCCCCGCCGCGGGCGCGATCGCGCAGCCGATGGCCATGCCGCCGCCGTCGACCAATCCGGCCGACGTGCCCGCCGGCCACTATGCCAACGACCCCACCCACTCCGCGCTGATCCTGCGCGTGCGGCACATGGGCATGACCCTGTCGACCTTCCGCATGGACAAGATCGACGCCGGCTTCGACTACGACCCGGCCCATCCGGAAGCCTCCAAGGTGACCGCGACGATCGACGCCAACTCCTTCGACCAGGGCGACCCGGCGATCTCAACCCGCTTCGCCAAGGAGTTCCTCGGCGCCGACAAGAACCCGACGATCACCTTCGTCTCCACCTCGATCAAGCGCACCGACGCCACCCATGGGGTGATGACCGGCGACCTGACGCTGGAAGGCGTGACCAAGCCGGTGACCCTCGACGTCACCTTCGACGGCACGCGCCCGGCCGGCGGCATGGGCCCGGCCCGCGCCGGCTTCTCGGCCACGGGCGTGGTCAAGCGCTCGGAGTTCGCCCCGCTGACGATGCCGCCGGCGATCATCGGCGACGACGTGCTGGTCTCGTTGGAGATTGAGTTCGTCAAGCATTAGGGCCAGTGATCCGCGCCGGATGAGCGAGCCGGCGCGGACCCCTTCCCAGGACGATATCGCCCACGCGGCCGAGGCCCTGGCGCGCGGCGATCTTTTGATCCTGCCGACCGAGACGGTCTATGGCCTGGCCTGCGACGCCTCGAACCCCCGCGCCGTGGCCCGGGTGTTCGAGGCCAAGGGCCGCCCCCGCTTCAACCCGATGATCGCCCACGTGACGGGGCTTGAGGCCGCGCGGGCGATCGCTGCGCTCGACGCGCGCGCCGTACGCCTGGCCGAGGCGTTCTGGCCTGGGCCCCTGACCCTGGTCGCGCCGGCGCGGGGACGGCGAAGCGGTCTGCGAGCTCGCCCCGCGGGGCTCGACACCGTGGCGGTGCGCGCGCCGGACCATCCGGTCGCCCAGGCGGTGCTGCGCGCGTTCGGCCGCCCCGTCGCCGCGCCCTCCGCCAACCGCTCCGGCCGGCCGAGCCCCACCACTTTCGCCGACGCCCATGGAGGAGACCGGCGCCTTCGCCGCGGCGGCGCTGGACGGCGGGCCGTGCCGGGTGGGGCTGGAATCCACCGTGGTCGGCGCGTTCGGCGGCCGCCTCGCCCTGCTGCGCCCCGGCGGCATCACCCGGGAGCAGATCGAGGCCATAGCAGGCCCGCTGGACGAGGACGCCGGCGGTGGCGAGGCGCCACGCTCGCCCGGCCGGCTGACGCGCCACTACGCCCCCCGTCGCGCCGGTGCGGCTGAACGCGGCCGCGCCGTCGCCCGGCCACGCCTTCCTCGCCTTCGGCCCCGGACGCGCCGGCCGGACCCCTGGTGTGGAACCTCAGTCCCACCGGCAGTCTGGTCGAGGCGGCGGCGAACCTGTTCGCCTGCCTGCGCGCGGCCGACCGCACGGCGCCGGCCGGCATCGACGTCGCGCCGATTCCCTCGGGCGGCCTCGGCGAGGCGATCAACGACCGGCTGGCCCGGGCCGCCGGCAAGATCGGCTGAATCCGCTTAAACAATGCGCGCCCCGCGCCGTTCCCACAGGCGCCGCCGACGCTCGGGGCCGGCGGAATTCGCGTGACAGGCGTGCAAGGTGGCGCCGATCCTGCATGGCGTGGCTTTGTCGCTCGTTCGGCGTCCGGGGTGGGACGGTCGCCGCCGCGTCGGGGGATGCAGATGTTGGGAAGGATCATAGGGATCCTGGCGGGGGCTGGCCCTGCTCGGCGAGGGCTACCTGCTATGGCGGCCGGAGGTGATCGGCCCTTCGGCGCTGACGGGGCTCGGGCCGTTCGCCCCCTATCGCGGGGTGATGATCGGGCTGGCGGTCGGCATCGGCCTGGCGGTGATCATCGCCTCCCTGCGCCGCGAGGCGGGCGCGAAGAAGCCTCGCCGCAAGGCCCGCGCCGCCGCGGCGATGGACCTGCAGTTCGCCCCTGAAGCCGAGGCGCCCGCCGCGCCGGCCGAATCCGACCCGTTCAAGCTTGCGCCCGAAATCCCCGCGCCCGCCACGGCGGCCGCGACCTGGCGCCGCCGCCCGCCGCGCCGTTCGAGGCCGGCGACCATCCGCCGGAGCCGCCGGCTGCGGCGCTCGACCCGTTCCCCGCCGTCGAGCCTTCAGCGGCTGCGGCCCTGCCCGCTCCCGCGCCCGCCATCCCGGCCGCGCCCGCCCGCCGGCCTGCCCGCCCCAGCGGCGTCCGCCACGCCCGACCCGCACCGAATTCCTCGCCGCGATGGACGCCGGCGACCAAGTTGATGGCCGCCGAGAAGCCGTCCGACGCCCTGGAGCGCTACGAGGAGGCGCTGTCGCTGGCCCGCGCCGCCGCCGCCCGCGCGCCCGAAGGACCCGGTCGCGCGCCGCGACCTTTCCCGCGCCCTGAACCGGCGTCGGCGACGTCCACGACCGCGAGGGCCGGCTGGATTCGGCGCTGGAGCTGCACGAGGAGAGCCTGCCCTGCGCCGCGGCCCTCGCCGCCGAATCACCGGACGAGCCGGCCGCCCAGCGCCGCCTGTCGGTGGGGCTTGAGCGCCTGGCCGACAGCCGCGAGGCCCGCGGCCACCGACAGCCGGGGCGCGCGACCTCTACCGAGAGCGCCTGGGCCTGGCCGAGCGCCTGGCCGCCGCCGCGCCCGCCGACGAGGGCCTGCAGCGCGACGTCGCCGTCACCCGCGAGCGGCTGGCGGAGCTGGACGAGGCCCTGTCCTAGGGTCCGGGCTCAATGCGCCCAGGGCATTCAACCGCTTGGCTTCGCTTCATATCCGCTCATCCCCGCGAAGGCGGGGACCCAGGCGTTTTGGGTCGCCGATCTGAGCCGCTGAGACGTCGCCGGAGCAGGAAACAGGAAAAAAACCTGGGTCCCCGCCTTCGCGGGGATGAGGCGTGTTGGGTGCAGACCCCTAGCGGGCTGGCGAGGCCGCCCGCGGGCCGCCTACTCTAGAGCCATGACCGCCCCCGTTCCCGCCGACGTGCTGTCGCGCCTGAAGGCCGTGCTCGGCGAGGGCGGCTGGAGCCAGGACCCCGAGCGGCTGGCGCCCAAGCTGGTGGAATGGCGCGACCGCTGGACCGGCCAGACCCCCCTGCTCTGCCTGCCGCGGGACCACCGGGCAGGTCTCCGCCGTCGTCGGCGTCTGCGCCCAGTCGCGCACGCCCATCACCCCCCAGGGCGGCAACACCGGCCTCGTCGCCGGACAGATCCGCAGGGCGAGGTCCTGCTGTCGCTGGAGCGGATGCGGGCGATCCGCGAGGTCGAGCCGTTCGACGACGTGATCGTGGCCGAGGCCGGGGTTCCCCTCGCCCTGGTGCACGAGGCGGCGGAAGGCGGCCGGACGGCGGTTCCCGCTGTCGCTGGCCTCGGAAGGATCGGCCACCATCGGCGGGCTGGTGTCGACCAACGCCGGCGGCGTGGCGGTGCTCCGCTACGGCCCGATGCGCGATCTCGTGCTCGGGATCGAGGCGGTGCTGCCGAACGGCGAGGTGTTCCATGGCCTGAAGCGCCTGCGCAAGGACAACACCGGCTACGACCTGAAGCAGCTCCTGATCGGGGCGGAGGGCACCCTGGGCGTGGTCACGGCCGCCAGCCTGAAGCTGTTCCGCTGCTGGCCTCGCGCGCGGTGGCCTTCGTCGGGGTGGAGAGCCCCGCCAAGGCCGTGGCCCTGCTCAAGGCGCGCCAAGGACGAGAGCGGCGGCCAGGTGGAATCCTTCGAGCTGATCGGGCGCATCGGCATCGACTTCGCCCTGAAGACCATCGCCGGGACCCGCGAGCCGCTGGAGGGCCCGCCGTCCCTGGTACGTGCTGATCGATCTGGCCCTCGGGCGAGCCCGGCGCGGCCGAGGCGGCGCTGGAGCGGCTGCTGGCGTCCGCGTTCGACCAGGGCCTGATCGCCGACGCCGCCATCGCCCAGAACAAGCCCAGGCCGCCGCCTTCTGGTCGGTGCGCGAGCACCAGTCCGCGGCCCAGAAGCCGGAGGGGCGCGGTGTGGAAGCACGGACGTCGCCGTGCCGATCTCCAAGGTCGCCCGCTTCATCGAGGAGGCGACCGCCGCCATGGAGCGGTTCGCGCCCGGCTGCCGCGTGCTGGCGTTCGGCCACGTCGGCGACGGCCCAACATCCACTTCGACGTGCTGCAGCCCGAGGGCGGCGATCCCAAGGCGCATTCCGCCCGGCGCGACGAAGGCTCGCGCATCGTCCACGACATCGTGGCGAGCCTCGACGGCTCGATCTCGGCCGAACATGGCCTGGGAGCCATGAAGAGCACGGACGCCCTGCGCTACAAGTCGGCCGTGGAGGTGGAGGCGATGCGCGCCGTGCGCGCCGCCCTCGATCCGAATCGGATCATGAATCCGCGCGTCCTCTTCTAGGCGCCCGATGATCCTCGTCCTCTCCCCGGCCAAGGCGGCTCGACTTCACGCCCGTGGAGGACGCGCCGGGCGCCGCGCCCGCGCTCGATCTGCGGGCCGCAGCCGCCGCTGAAGTCATGAGCGAGGCGGCTCCCGTCCCCAGGCCGCCGCCGGGGTGGTGTGCCTGCGCGGCGGCGAGGTGCTGCTGATCCGCCGGGGCACGTCGCCGCGCCTGGGCGAATGGAGCCTGCCGGGCGGCCGGCATCGAGTGGGGCGAGGCGGCGGCCGGCGCCGCCCCTGCGCGAGCTGAGGGAGGAGACCGGCGTCGACGCCGAGATCCTGGGCCTGCTCGACGTGGTCGACGGCTGTTCCTGGGCCGGACGGGCGCGCTGCAGGCGCATTACCTTTTGGTCGACTACGCCGCCCGCTGGACCGCCGGCGAGCCGGCGGCGGGGAGACGACGCGGCCGAGGCGCGGTTCTGGCCCGCGGACGAGGCGGCGCGCCTGCCCGGCTGGGGCGAGACGCGGCGGATCATCCGCCTGGCGGTCGAGAGGTTCCCACAATGACTCGCGCCGTCGCCGCCCTCGCCGTGGCCGCCCTGATGGCCGCCGGCGCCGCCCAGGCCCAGGACCGCGGGCCGGCGGCGCGCAGGCCGCCGTCGACCTCGCCTTGTGCTCGGCGAGAGCCACGCCCTGCGCCAGGCCTGCAACGGCCCCGACGACCAGTACTGGCGCGACCGATGCAGGCGATGATCGACGCCGAACAGCCCGACGGCCCGACCAAGGTCCGGATGGCCGAGGCGTTCAACACCGGCTTCGCCGCCGGCCAGTCCGGCTTTCCCGACTGCGACGCCGCCGCCCGCGCCGAGGCCGCCCGGATCGCCGCCCGCGGCGCCGTCCTCGCCCGCCGCCTCGGTTCGCCATAGCGTAGCCGCCGTCGCAATCCCGGCCTAGTCTACGGCCGGTTGTGGGGAGCCAGTCCAATGTCCTTCGTCGTCGCCGGGCGTCTTCGTCGTCCTGGCCGTGGTCATCCTGCTCGGGCGATCAAGATCGTGCCGCAGGGCCACGAGTACACGATCCAGCGCTTCGGCCGGTACACCCGCACCATCAAGCCGGGCATCACCATCCTGACCCCGTTCGTCGAAGGCGTCGGCCGGCGGGTGAACATGATGGAGCAGGTGCTCGACGTGCCGAGCCAGGAGGTCATCACCAAGGACAACGTCGGGGTGAAGGTCGACGCCATCGTGTTCATCGTGGTGATGGACGCCGCCGCGGCCGCCTATCGCGTGGCCAACCTGAACTTCGCCATCACCCAGCTCACCATGACCAACCTGCGCACCGTGGTCGGCTCCATGGAGCTGGACGAGGTGCTGTCCCAGCGCGACCAGATCAACACCCGCCTGCTCAACGTGATCGACGCGGCGACCGGGCCCTGGGGCGTGAAGGTGGCGCGGATCGAGATCAAGGACCTGCAGCCCCCGCCCGACATCACCAACGCCATGGCCCGCCAGATGAAGGCCGAGCGCGAGCGCCGCGCGGTGATCACCGAGGCGGACGGCGAGAAGCAGGCCCAGATCGCCCGCGCCGAGGGCGCCAAGCAGGCCGCGATCCTGCAGGCGGAGGGCCGGCGCGAGGCCGCCTTCCGCGACGCCGAGGCCCGCGAGCGCGCCGCCCAGGCCGAAGCCAAGGCCACCCAGATGGTCTCGGACGCCATCGAGTCGGGCAGCGTCAACGCGATCAACTACTTCGTCGCCCAGCGCTATGTGGACGCCTTCGCCAAGCTCGCGGAGTCGCCCCACCAGAAGACCGTGATCGTGCCCGCCGAGATGAGCGCGCTGGTCGGCGCGCTCGGCGGCATCCAGGAACTGGTCTCCGGCGCCCGCGCCGCGCCGCCGCCCCAGTCGCCGCGGGGCCAGCGTCCGCCGCCGGCCGGCCCGGCGGTCCCGCGGACGGAGTGAGCCATGCTGGCGCTCTATGAGGCCCACCCGTTCTGGATCTGGATCGCGGTCGCCGCGGTCCTGCTGGCCGCCGAGGTCGCGACGGGGTCGGGCTATCTCCTGTGGCCCTCCGCCTCGGCCGTGGCGACCGCGCTGATCACCGGGCTCAGGCTGGGACTGCCCGTCGAGCTTGCGGTCTTCGCCGGCCTGACCATCGTCTCGACCCTGGTGGCGCGGCGCTACCTGCCCAACCCGTTCAGGCCGCGCGGGCCGGACATCAACGACCCGCACCACCGCATCGTCGGCCATCCGGGCCACGCCGCCGGGTCGTTCTCGGCGGGCCAGGGCCGGGTGTTCGTCGACGGCAAGGAGTGGGCCGCGGAGCTGGAGGACGGCGGCGACCTGCCCGCCGGCGCCCAGGTGAGGGTGACGGGCATCCTCTCCGGCTCGAGCCTCAAGGTGCGGGCGGGCTGATCGCCGCGCGCGTTATCCACGCCCGCCGCGGCTGTTGCACACTCCTTGGCTCCCGTTATAGTTGTTTTGGGGGCGGCCATGGACGCGATCGTCGAGCAGCAGGACGCCGAGCTGAAGCGGCTGGTGGACGCCGCGGTCGGCTATGCCGCCGAGGTCAGCCCGATCACCTACGAGATGGCGCGGCAGGCGCCCACCTGGCGCGCCGCCTATTCGGACCGCACCGCCGCCCTGATGGCGACGTTCTGCGAGCTCGCCTACGACCGTTTCGAGGAGTCGATCGGCGTCACGCGCCAGGTGCTGGAGGCCAAGCTGGCGCGCGGCAGGTTCGCCCTGGTGGCGACCTATGACGTCGACGCCACCACCGAAGGCTATCTGGCCGCCAGCGACCAGTTCGCCGTGCTGGCGTTTCGCGGCACCCAGGACGCCGCGGACTGGCGGGTGAACTTCAACGCCGGCCTGGAACAGCTCGACCCCGCCCGGCCGCGGATCAAGGTGCACACGGGCTTCCTGGAGGCGTTCCGCTCGGTCGAACCGCTGATCCGCGCCGACCTGGACGCCAAGGTCGGACCCGACATCGGGCTCTACATCACCGGCCATTCGCTCGGCGGCGCCCTGGCCCAGATCGCCTCGGCGGCGCTGGAGCGGCCGACGCTGGCGGCCTGCTACACCTTCGGCTCGCCGCGGGTCGGAGGCGCGGACTTCGACTTCGAGGTCAAGTGCCCGAACTATCGGCTGGTCAACGACTGGGACCTCGTGCCCGCCGTGCCGCCGCCGGGCTGGCGCGGCTATCACCACGCCGGCGACGTGCGCCAGCTCACCGCCCGGGGCCGGCCGCCCTACCGCGGCGCGCGCTCGCCCTGGCGGTTCCTGCTCCGGGTCCCCTGGGCGCTGATCGTCTACGCGGTGGCGCGGCGGTTCTTCCTGATCGACGACCACATGATCTGGAACTACCGCGACAAGCTCGCCGTGGTCGCCCGCAACCGCAACAGGGGCCTGCCCAAGGACGCCACGCCCGCGGCTAGTTCAACGACTTGGCCCTATTCCATATCCGCTCATCCCCGCGAAGGCGGGGACCCAGGCGTTTTGGGTCGCTGAATCTGAGCCGCTCAACCGTCGCCGGAGTGGGAAACAGGAAAAACCTGGGTCCCCGCCTTCGCGGGGATGAGCGGTATGGGGTGCAGTCCCAGGGGTGTGGGGGCCGGACCCTAGAGATCAACCTGCCGCATCTGGTGCTCGCCGTAGCGGCCGCCGGCCACCGCGGCGGGCGGGATCGCGGCGTCGATCCGGGCGAAGTCCTCGCCGGTCAGGGCCACATCCAGGGCCGCGAGGGAGTCGGCGAGCTGCTTGCGGGTGCGCGCGCCGACCAGGGGCACGATGTGCTCGCCCTGGGCCAGGGCCCAGGCGATGGCGAGCTGGGCCGGGGTGACGCCCTTGTCGGCGGCCACGGCCTGGAAGGCCTCGACCAGCGGCCGGTTCCTGGCCAGGTTCTCCGGCTGGAAGCGGGGCATGTGCACGCGCATGTCGCCCACCGCCTGGCCGCCGGAGCCGGTGAGCAGGCCGCGCGACAGCACCCCATAGGCGGTCAGACCCGCGCCGATCTCCTCCAGCACCGGGACCTGGCGGTCCAGCACGCCGCGCTCGATCACCGACAGCTCGTACTGCAGCGCCGTCACCGGATGGACCGCATTGGCGGCGCGGATGGTCTCGGGCGAGACTTCCGACAAGCCCAGATGACGGATGTAGCCCGCCTTGATCATGTCGGCGATGGCCCCGACCGTGTCCTCCAGCGGCGCGCCGGGATCGCGGCGGGCGGGCATGTAGAGGTCGATGTCGTCGACGCCCAGCCGGTGCAGGGTGTGGGCCAGCGCGTTCTTCACCGCCGCCGGCCGCGCGTCGTAGCCGATCCAGGCGCCGGACGGGTCGCGCTGGGCCCCGAACTTCACCTGGATGAACGCCTTGTCGCGCCGGCCGCCCTTCAGCGCGCGGCCGATCAGCATCTCGTTCAGGCCCATGCCGTAGAAGTCGCCGGTGTCGATCAGGGTTACGCCGGCGTCGAGGGCGGCGTGGATGGTGGCGATCGCCTCATCCTCGCTGGCCGGGCCGTAGACCTCCGTCATCCCCATGCAGCCGAGGCCGATGGCGGAGACCTCCGGGCCCTTGGCGCCCAGGCGGCGGGTCTTCATGCGCCCATCACCAGCTTCAGGAACTTCTGGGTCTGCTCCTGGCCCGCCTCGTAGGCCTGCTGGCCGGCGGGGTCGGCGATCCTGGCCCAGTTGTCGCGCACCGCCTCGGCGGAGAGGCCGTCCTCGCCGAGGTAGACGCCCTCGGTCTCGTACATCCGCGCCATGGCGAAGGCGCCGGCGGCGGCGGTCAGGATCACGCCGGCGGGTGCCTCCTCGCTGGCCAGATAGGCCACGCCCGGCGAGACGTACTCCGGCTTGATCTTCTCCAGGATCGGCGGGGGGATCAGGTGCTCGGTCATCCGCGTGGCGGCGACCGGGCAAATGGCGTTGACCTTGATGTTGTCGCGGGCGCCCTCGATGGCCAGGGTCCGCATCAGCCCGACCAGGGACGACTTGGCCGCGCCGTAGTTGGCCTGGCCGAAGTTGCCGTAGAGGCCGGTCGACGAGGTCGTCACCACCACCCGCCCGTACTGCTGGGCGCGCATCAGCGGCCAGGCGTGGTGCAGCGGCTTGACCGTGCCCATCAGGTGCACCGCCATCACCGCCTGGAAGTCGGCGACCTCCATCTTGGCGAACGACTTGTCGCGCAGGATGCCGGCGTTGGCGACCAGGATGTCGATTCGGCCGAACGCGTCGACCGCGCGCTTGACCAGGTTCTCGGCCCCCGCGTCGTCGGACACCGACCCGCCGTCGGCGATCGCGTCGCCGCCCGCAGCCTTGATCTCCTCGACCACCTTCAGGGCCGCGTCGGAGGAGCCGCCCGAGCCGTCCAGCGCCGCGCCGAGGTCGTTGACCACGACCTTCGCCCCGCGCCGCGCCAGCTCAAGGGCGTGCTGCCGGCCGAGGCCTCCGCCGGCCCCGGTGACAATGGCGACCTTCCCGTCGAAGCGGATGTCGGACACGGCGTTCTCCCGGCTGTTCAGCGGCGGCGGAGTATCCGCGCGCCGGGGTCGCGAGGCAACGGCGGCCGGCGGACTTTGAGGCCAATCAACGCACGCCCTCGTTAACCATCTTAGATTGTAGGTCGAAATTCACTATCGTCGCGGCTGCGGAACCTGCTCCGGCGAGCGGAGCCAAGCCCATGTTGCACCGCACCAGCTTGTTGCGAATCGGTCACATTGTCGCCATAGTGTCTGCCATAACAGCGTCCGCTCGGCCAAATCGTGAACCGGCCGAGCCTCCGTCGCATGGATCGTCTGCTGAGAGCGGGTCCATCGGCGTCGATGTCGGGGGGCGTATCGCCCTCGCCGAATGGGACACGAGATCAGTGCTGATTGAAACTCGGGCGAGCGCTTCCGCGCGCGCCCTGCTTGGCGCCGTCGCGACCGGATCCTCCATGGGTCTGATCCTCGGGGCCTGTTATCTGGCCAGCGGCGCTGGCCAGGCCGCTGTCCTGCACGCCAGGACGGCCCGCATCGCCGACGCCGCCGCGCCCGGCTTCTCCGACGAGGCCCTGCAGGCCGAAGCGGCCGGGATGGAGCCCGGCGCCCTCGCCGTCGCCCGCCGCCACGACCCCTTCACCGCCGCCGGCGCGGCCGAGCGCGACCGCGACGCAACCCTTATGGCCGCCCGGCTGGTGCGTCCCCGGGGCCCCGCGGCCATGGCCCAGCTGGTTCGCGCCAACTACCGGCAGACAACTCTCGCGCCCGCCGCCGCGTTCCATCCGCTGGTCGACAACCCGCTGGAATCCGCCCGCGACCTCGAGTGCCTGAGCGACGCCGTCTACTACGAGGCGCGCGGCGAAGGCCGTTCGGGCCAGGCGGCGGTGGCCCAGGTGGTGATCAACCGCGTCCGCCACCCGGCCTTCCCCAAGACGGTCTGCGGCGTGGTGTTCCAGGGCGTGCAGTCCCACGCCTGCCAGTTCAGCTTCGCCTGCAACGGCGCCATGCGCCGGCCCAAGGAGGCCAACGCCTGGCGCGAGGCCCGCGCCGTGGCGGCCCGCGCGCTCAGCGGCTTCGTCATGGCGGAGGTCGGCCGCGCGACCCACTTCCACGTGGCCGGGATCGACGCGGACTGGGGCGGGCGCCTGCTGCGCGTGGCCCAGGTCGGCGCCCACGTCTTCTACCGCTTCGGCGGCGGGGCGACGGCCCAGGCGGTCTATCGCCACGCGGCCGACACCTATTCCAAGCCGTCCGAACTGGCGGAGCGGCCGGTCTATGCGGACCATTCGGATTCCGCCGACTCCGCTGACGGCGCCGCCGACGCCAAGCCGATGCTGCTGGCCGCGGCCGTGACCACGGTCGGTCCCCTCGGCGAGGGCGGACCGCTCGGCCCCCCAACGGAGCCGGCCTCTGCGCCCAAGGCCCACGCCGATGCGGCCAAGCCGACGTCCGCCGCCGCTCCGGCCGCGCCCGACGCCGCCGCCAAGACGGCATCCTGACCCCTCGCCATCGCCGGTCGCTCGCCCGCCGGACCGGCGGATGCGGGCGGCCGCCCGTGGCGCGGCGAGATTAACCTGGAGTTTTCCTGCATCCGATCCGCGCCCCGCGCATTCACTAACGATCGAGCCTTTGCAGGAGACGCCGATCGTGAGAGCTTTGCTTGCTGTCGTCGCGGCCGCCGCCGCTCTCGCCGCCGTCGGACCGGGCGCCGCCAATGCGCAGCCCGACCGACACTGGGACCGTCATCATCATTGGGAACACCGGGGCTACACTTGGCGCGGCCGTAACTGGGGCCACCGCCACCGGGACTGCCACTGGCGCTTCGGCCGCCGGGTGTGCGCCTACCGATACTGGTAGGCCACGATCAAGGAAGGGAGATCCACTATGAAGATCACTATCGCGGCCCTCGCCGCTGCGGCGTCCCTCGCGGCGCTCGCCCCTGTCGGCGCCTCGGCCGCTCCGATCCGCGTCGCCATCGGCTCGCACGGCGCCCACGTCGCCGTCGGCGGCCGCTACAACTGGCACGGCCGGCGCTATGGCCACCGCGCCCAGACCTGCCGCATGACCCACCATCGCCGGGTCTGCTCCTACCGCTACTGGTAGGTTTTTCAGCAGTCTCGATACGGAAGCCCCGCGCCGCAACGCGCGGGGTTTTGCCGCGCCTTACGCTCGATTGAACCAGCAACGGTTTCTGGTATAAGCGGCTTCGCTCGCCATGGGGGACGGGCGTGTTGGCGTGAGGGCGTCGATGAAGACGGCCACTGTGCTGGTGCAAGAGGCGGAATATCGTCCTTCCGAGGACGAACCGTTCATGGGCGAACGTCAGCTTGAGTATTTCAAGCAGAAGCTGCTGAACTGGAAAGAGGACATCTTGCGTGAATCGCGCGAGACGCTGTCCCACCTCCAGACCGACACCGAAAATCATCCTGACTTGGCCGACCGGGCGTCTTCGGAGACCGACCGGGCGCTGGAGCTGCGCACCCGCGATCGTCAGCGCAAGCTGATCTCCAAGATCGACGAGGCGCTGCGGCGGATCGAGGACGGCAGCTACGGCTTCTGCGAGGAGACCGGCGAGCCGATCGGCCTCGCCCGGCTGGAGGCGCGCCCGATCGCGACCCTGAGCCTGGAGGCCCAGGAGCTCCACGAACGCCGCGAACGCGTCCACCGCGACGACTGATCGCCTTTAGGGTCCCGTCACCCTCGGCCTCGTGCCGAGGGCCCCTGCCTCCGCGACCCCGCACTTCGATGCCAGGCTCGATGCCGGCGGCGCGAGGGGCCCTCGGCACGAGGCCGAGGATTGGTGACGATGTGTTTGGCGCAGGCGTAAGGGCTCGAACCGGCGTCGCCGCTAGATCAGCCCGGCGAGCAGGTTGATCGTCAGGGCCAGCAGCACCGTGTTGAACACGAACGCCACCACCCCGTGCCAGGTGCCGGTGCGCCGCATCGGCTTGGAGGTGAAGGCGACGTCGGCCGTCTGGCAGGCTACCCCGATCACCACCGCGAAGTGCAGGAAGTCCCAGTAGTCGGGCGTGTTGTCGTGCGGGAAGGCCAGGCCTCCGCGGTGCGGCAGCTTCCCGTCCCCATCCGGGTCGAAATAGTAGTCGTGGGCATAGTGCAGGGCGAACACCACCTGCACGAAGGTCCACGAGCCGGCGATGGTCACGAAGGCCAGGCCCATGCGGGCGACCTTCATCCATCCGTGCGCCGACTTGGCCAGCGACAGCTCCCAGCCGATGGCGGCCAGGCTCGCGGCGGCGGCGAACACGGCCAGGCCCAGGATCATGTGCCGACCCTCGTCCTGGGTGGCGGCGCGCGCCCGGATCACGGTCTTGTCGCAGTTGGCCATCATGATCAGCACGGCGGTGACGAACCACGCCCAGGTGGCGTCCCAGGCGAAGATCGCCCGGGTGCTGAGGTCGAAGTTGTTCGGCGCGAACAGCAGCGCCGCCCAGGTCAGCAGCCCGACGGCCACCGCCCCCACCAGCCTCGGCCGATGGATGAACGGCCGGAACGGCCGCAGGATCAGGGGCGGCGGCGGAGGAGTCTTGGGCGTGCTCACCCGCCTGCTTTAGGGCGCCGCGGCGCGGGAGGGAACCGGCCGCCCGTCAGGTCAGGCCCAGGGAGAAGCGCGGATCGACCGCGCCGCGCGCCTCGGCAGCCATGGCCTTCAGGGCGGGCAGGATCTCGTCCGGGCCGCGCGACCACGCCGAACGCCCTGTGGAACTGCGGCGGGGTTGAAGCCCTCGCGGATGGTGTGGTCGATCAGGTCGAACAGCGGCGACCAGAACTCATTGGCGTTCAGGAACACCATCGGCTTCACGTGCAGGTTCAGCCGCGCCCAGGAGAGGAGCTCGATCGCCTCCTCCAGGGTGCCGACGCCGCCGGGCATGACCACGAAGGCGTCGGCCTCGCGGAACATCACCGCCTTGCGCTCGTGCATGGAGGGCACCACGACCAGCTCGGCCGCCTCGTAGGCCACCTCGGGCAGGCGCAGGAAATCGGGATCACGCCGAGCACGCGCCCGCCGTGAGCGACCACCTCGCGCGCGCAGGCGCCCATCAGGCCGATCGCCCCGCCGCCGTAGACCAGGCGGACATCGGCCGTCGCCAGGATGCGCCCGAACGCGGCTGCGTCCTGCATGAAGGCCGGATCGGCGCCCTCGCTCGACCCGCAGAACAGGCCCACGGAGGCGATGGCGGGGCTGGCGTCGGTCATCGGGGCGTCCTGGCGGGCGACGGGAATCGGCGGAGACGCCCGGCCTATCCTCCCGGCGTGAAACTCCTATATCAGGGCGCACGACGGCAGGGGAAACACGGTCGGACGTGGCGAGGTTCAGGGTTGTGATCTTATCGGCCGCCGGGGCCCTGCTCGCCGCCTGCAGCCGCTCCGCGCCCGGGCCCGCCGCGCCGAGTCCGACGCAGAATGAGCCCCAGGCCGACTACGCCGCCCCGCCGGAGCTGTCCGGCGCCTCGCGCGGCCTTGGCGGCGAGGTGACCCTGGCCGGGACCGCCCTGCCCGAGGCCCGCATCCGCCTGGCCGCCCCCGACGGCGCCGCCATCGGCGGCACGGCCGACGCCGCGGGGGGCTGGAGCCTCACCGTCCCCGCCATCACCGCGCCCCGGCTGGTGTCGCTGTCGGAGGACGCGGCCGGCCGGCTGCTGCGCGCCCGCGGCTACGTGGCGCTGCTCCCCGCCCCCGGTCCCCCCGCCGTCACCATTCGCCCCGCGACGGGCGCGGAGCCCTTCGCCCGCAGCGCCGCCGTCAGCATCGCGGCCGTGGACTACGACCGCAGCGGCGTGGCCGTGGTCTCAGGCTCCGCCCCGCCTGGCCAGACCGTGCGCGTGCGGCTCGATGGCGGAGCGGCCGGCGAAGGCCGCGCCAACGACCGCGGAGTCTATGTCGTCTCCCTGTCCCAGCCGCTGCCGGCGGGCGCACACTCGATCGACGTGGCGACCGACCGCGGCGAGGCCTCCGCAGCGTTCCAGAGCGCCCCGGCCGCGCCGATCCTGAAGCCTCCCTTCACCGCCGCGCGCGCCAGCGGCGCCTGGCGCATCGACTGGATCACCCCCGGCGGCGGCGTGCAGACGACCGTGGTGTTCGACCCCGCCCGGAGCGGACGGATGAGGGGCCCCAACGTCCGTCCCGCCGACCGCGAGGTCGCGCCGCGCGAGGTCAGGCTGAAGACCCTGCCGGCGCTGGTCGACCTCTGCCGGCTGGTGCTGAGGGCGCGCGCGCCGGGCCTGGGATCCGGCTGACGGCGGCGGTGCTGTTCACCGTGGTCGGCGCCGTGGCCGGCGTGCTGGCGCCGCTGCTGATGGGCAAGGCGGTCAATGCGGTGGGCGGGCGCCACGGGCCGGCGGCACAGGTCAGCCTGGCGTTCGCCGCCCTGGCCATCGGCTGGACCGCGATCGCTTTCTCTCCGCCGCCGCGCCGCAGCTCCGCGACGCCATCTTCACGCCGGTGGGCCAGGCGGCGGTGCGCCGGGCGGCGGCGGAGTCCTTCGCCCACGCCCTGTCGCTGTCGCTCGACTACCACCAGACCAAGCGCACCGGCTCGCTCGGCCGCACCATCGACCGCGGGGCCCGGTCGATCGACTATCTGATGCGGATCCTGATCTTCAACATGGGCCCGACGGTGCTGCAGCTGGTGCTGGCGGCCGGGGTGCTGGCCAAGGCCTACGACTGGCGCTTCGCGGCGACGGCGGTGGCCACGGTGGTGGTCTACGCCGCCATCACCTTCGCCATGTCCGACTGGCGCATCCAGCACCGGCGCGACCTGACCATTGCCGATTCCGAGGCGGCGGGCCGCGCCGTCGACGCCCTTCTGAACTACGAGACGGTCAAGAGCTTCGGGGCCGAGGCGCGGGCGGTGGCCGGTTACGACGAGGCGCTCGGCGCCTACGCCCGGGCGGCGGTGAAGGCCAACACCTCCCTGGTCTATCTGAACATCGTCCAGGCCGGGATCATGAACCTGGGCCTCGCGGTCATGGCCGTGCTGGCCGGCTTCGAGGCGGCGCATGGGCGGATGGGCGCCGGCGACGTCACCGCCTCGATCCTGATCCTGATCCAGCTCTACCAGCCGCTGAACGTGCTCGGCTTCGCCTATCGTGAGATCCGCCAGTCGTTCATCGACATGGAGGCCATGCTGGAGCTGGCCCGCGCCAAGCCGGATGTGGCCGAGGCGCCCGACGCCCGCCCCCTGCCGCCGCAACAGCCCGGTCGGGGCGGCGAGCTGGTGTCGAGCACGTCTCCTATCGCCACACCGCCCGCACCGAGGGCCTGCGCGACATCTCCTTCCGCGCCGAGCCGGGGCGGACGGTGGCCCTGGTCGGCCCCTCGGGCGCGGGCAAGACCACGATCGTGCGCCTGGCGCTGCGCCTGATCGATCCGCAGTCCGGGTCGGTCTCGATCGACGGCTGCGACCTTCGCGAGGCGACGATGGCGTCGCTGCGCCGGGCCGTGGCCCTGGTGCCGCAGGAGGTGGCGCTGTTCAACGACACCCTGGGCGCCAACATCGGCTTCTCCAAGCCCGACGCCACCGAGGAGGAGGTCTGGGCCGCCGCCGAGGCCGCCGAGCTCGGCCCCTTCATCCGCGCCCTGCCCGAGGGTCTGGAGACCAAGGTCGGCGAGCGGGGGCTGAAGCTGTCCGGCGGCGAGCGCCAGCGGGTGGGCCTGGCCCGAGCCCTCCTGGCCGACCCGCGCGTGCTGATCCTGGATGAGGCGACCAGCGCGCTCGACGGCAAGACCGAGGCGGCCATCCAGGCCACCCTGCGCCGCGCGCGCCAGGGCCGCACCACCCTGGTGGTCGCCCACCGCCTGTCCACCATCGCCGACGCCGACGAGATCCTGGTGGTCAAGGCCGGCCGCATCGTCGAGCGCGGCCCCCATGCGGCCCTGCTGGCCAAGGACGGCGAATACGCCGCCCTCTGGCGCCGCCAGGTCCGCGAGGCCTGAGGCTACGCAGGCCCCGCCACCCCATTCCGTCACCCTCGGCCTCGTGCCGAGGGTCCCTGCCTCCGCCACCCCGCACTCCGATATCCAGGCTCGACGCCAGCGGCGAGAGGGACCCTCGGCACAAGGCCGAGGGTGACGTTTGGGGAATTGTCGGACGCCACGCCCTTACGCTCCGGACGCAAAAACGGCCGCGCCTGGAGGGGGCGCGGCCGCTAAGAACCGATCGATCGGAGCGAAGGACCGATCAGCGGTACTGCTGGATACGGGTGGTGCGCAGTCCCGCCAGGCCGTAGCGGTCGATCGACTGCTGCCACGCCAGAAACTCCTCGTTGGTCAGCTGATACCGGGCGCACGCCTCGTCCAGGGTCAGGAGCCCGCCGCGGACCGCAGCGACCACCTCGGCCTTGCGCCGGATCACCCAACGCTGGGTGTCGGGCGGCGGCAGATCGGCCAGCGTCAGGGGTGCGCCTGTCGGGCCGATCACGTACTTCTCGCCCCTGCTGTTGACGCGTTGCTGCACCTGCAACATGGCTCTTACGCCTTTCCCACTATCACCGTTGACCGGAACCATAGCCACAGCCCGATAACAGCGACTTAATCGCGATAGTGAACGCAACACTAACCACCGGCAGCGCCTCCGCGCTTGTTAACAAATCTTACCGCCTGTAAAGTATTGGTGGAATTCGTTCGGTTCTATGATCTCCTCGCCAACGCGAGTGCTGGGAACATCTTAAGTTCACTTAAGACGCCTTGCGCCCGCCGAGATTAGCCGCGCCGCGGCCCTGATCTGCGTCCCCGACAAGCCCCTCCGTGGACGGCGTGATTTCCCGCGCCGGACCGTCTGGCCTGCGCAGCAATCGCCGGGCCAAGTCGGGCGACGGCGTCAAGCCATTGGCGCGGCGTGGGAATCCGGCTCACGGCCGCGGGAGGCCGCCAGCAATGCGGCGGAATTTGCCGGGCAATAACCGCTGGAGGGCGCGCCGGAAGCCGGAATCGCGCCGCCGCGACGGTCCGCCCCTGGCGCCGGGGCCGCGAACGGCGCTAGGGAGTGGTTCCATGTCCGCGTCGCACCACGCCCACGATCACGCCCCAAAACCCGCCCACGACCACGGCGCGCTCACGGCCATCACCATGGCCACACGCACGGACCGGCGGGCGGATCGCGCTGGCTGATCGGGATCGGGCTGAACACCGCCTTCGTGGTGGTGGAGGCCGGGGCCGGCCTCTTCGGCCATTCGGTGTCGCTGCTGGCGGACGCGGGCCACAACGCCTCCGACGTGCTGACGCTCGCGGTGGCCGGGGCGGCCGCCTGGCTGGCCCGCCGGCCGGCCAGCCAGCGGCGCACCTATGGCTTCGGCAAGGCGACGGTGCTGGCCGCCCTGGCCAATTCCCTGGTCCTGGTGTTCGCCTGCGGGATCATCGCTCGGGAGGCGTTCGAGCGCCTGCACGAGCCCTCCCCGCCCGCCACGGGCCTGATGATGGTGGTCGCGGCCGCCGGAGTGCTGATCAACGGCGTGACGGCCCTCCTGTTCACCCACGGCCGGCACGACGACGTCAACGTCCGCTCGGCCTTCACCCACATGGCGGCCGACGCCGGCATCTCGGCGGGGGTGCTGGTCGCCGGCGCGCTCATCGCCTGACCGGCAAGACCTGGGTGGACCCCGCGTTCAGCCTGGTGATCCTGGTGATCATCCTCTTCGGCGCCTGGGACATCCTGACCGAGGCGCTGGAGCTGGCGATGGACGCCGCGCCCGCCCGCGTCGACATGGCGGCGGTGCGCGCCTTCCTGGAGGCGCGCCGGACGTGATCGCGGTGCACGACCTGCACGTCTGGCCCCTGTCCACCACCGAGACGGCCCTGACCGCGCACCTGGTGCGGCCCGCCGGCGCCGACGACGCCTTCCTGAAGGAGGCCTGCGAGGCCATCCAGGCCCGCTTCGGCATCCGCCACTCCACCCTGCAGGTCGAGGCCTCGAGCCTCGAGGATTGCGAGCACCTGCACGACTAGGGCGGCGCGTCCGGCGTGAACAGCCGGGTCTCGCCGTCTATGCCGGCCAGCTCCACCATGCGGTCGAAGCGCAGGCCGAGCTTCTCCACCAGCCGATCGAGGCCTCGTTGTCGGGGGCGGTGATGGCGACGACGCGGGCGAGGCCGAGATCCTCGCGGGCGTGGGCCAGGGAGGCCGCGGCGGCCTCAAACGCATAGCCCTGGCCCCGGAACCGCTGCAGGAAGGCGAAGCCGACGTCGACGTCCTCGAGCGAGTCGCGCTTGACCAAACCGCAAATGCGATGGGCGCGCCGGTTTCCTTCAGCTCCACCAGATAGAGGCCGAAGCCGTGGCGGCGGTAGCTGGCCAGCGGCCCGTCCAGGATGTAGCGGCGCGCGGCGTGGATCGTCCGCACGCCCTTGTCGCCGATGAAGCGGATGAAGTCCGGCTCGTTCAACAGCTCCAGGATGAAGTCCGCGTCGCGCGCGGCCACGCGGCGCAGCCGCAGCCGGGGCGTTTCGCGGACCAGCACGGCGTCAGCCGAACCGGCCGCGGTCATGCGGCTGGTCGAAGTCCACCGGCGTGCCCTTCGGGATCACGCCCCACGGGTTCACCCGCGCCAGGGAGTAGTAGTTCTGCACATAGAGCCGCGCTTCACCGTCGCGGCGACGCCCGGCGTGGAATAGAGGTCCAGGGTGTAGTTCCAGAGGTTCGGGAAGTCGCGCAGCTGCTGGCGGTTGCACTTGAAGATCGAGAAATAGGCCACGTCGAACCGCACCAGCGTGGGGAACAGCCGCCAGTCCGCCTCGGTCTGGCGCGCGCCGCAGAGGTAGCGCTGGCGCGATAGCCGCTCCTCCAGCGCATCCAGCGCCGCGAACAGGGCGTCATAGGCCTCGTCGTAGGCCGCCTGGGTGCGGGCGAAGCCGCAGCGGTAGGCGCCGTTGTTGATCGCCGGATAGATCAGGGCGTTCAGGTCGTCGATCTCGGCGCGCAGGTCCTCCGGATAGAAATCCTTTGTCGTCGCCCGCGACGCGACGAACTCCGTGTTCAGCATCCGGATGATCTCGGACGACTCGTTGTTGACGATCCTGCCGGTCTTCTTGTCCCACAGCACCGGGATGGTGACCTTGCCGGTGTAGCCCGGCTGGGCGGCGGCATAGGCCTCGTAGAGGTAGTGGAAGCCGTTGATCTGGTCGGCCGTGCAGTCGGGATAGTCGGGCCGCTCCTCGTAGGTCCAGCCGTTCTCGCGGAACCACGGCAGGCAGTAGGAGACGCTGATCGCGTCATCGAGCCCCTTCAGCGCGCGATAGATCAGCGTCCGGTGCGCCCAGGGGCATTGGTAGCCGACGTAGAGGTGGTAGCGCCCCGCCTCGGCCGGGAAGCCGGAGGAGCCGTCGCGGGTGATGCGGCCGTGGAAGGCGCTGTCGATCCGCTTGAACTCGCCCGAGGCGCTGGTCTCGACCGGATCCTCGTCGGTCCACCTGCCTTCGATCAGATAGCCCATGCGCATCCTCCACGGCCCCCGCGGACAGTGTTAGACGAGCGTTCGCATGACCGCCACGCCGCCAGAGCATGAAATCCGCCCGCTGCGCCGCGAGGACGCCGCGGCCTGGCGCGCGCTGCGGATCGAGATGCTTGGCGAGAGCCCCGCCGCCTACCACGACGACCTGGAGCGGGCCCTGGCGCGGTCGGACGAGGACTGGGCGCGCGCCATCCCCGACAACGGCCGCGACGTGACCTTCGGCCTGTTCGTGGGCGGAACGCTGGCCGGCAGCGCCGGCTTCTACGTGCGCCCGGCGCCCAAGCTCTCGCACAAGGGCATGATGTGGGGCGTCTATGTGGCGCCGGCCTATCGCCGCCTGGGCCTGGGCGGCGCCCTGGTCAGGCGGGTGATCGAGCACGCGAAGGGCTGCGTCTCGGTACTGCAGACCGGGGCCAGCGCGGCCGGCGCGCCGGTCTATCGCCGCGAGGGGTTCGTCCCCCTACGGCCTGGAGCGGGATTCGGTGCGGGTGGACGGCGCCTCCTACGACGAGGAACACTTGGCGCTCCACTTCCAGCCATGATCGAGGTCACCGACCAGATCGCCCTGGACGAGCGCGAGATCGAGGAGCGGTTCGTGCGCGCCGGCGGGCCGGGCGGCCAGAACGTCAACAAGGTCTCCACCGCCGTGGAGCTGCGCTTCGACGTGCGCCATTCCCCCTCCCTGCCCGACGACGTGCGCGCGCGGCTGCGCGGCTGGCGGGGCGGCGGCTGACGCTGGACGGGGTGCTGGTGCTGCAGGCCTCGCGCTTCCGCACCCAGGACATGAACCGCAGGACGCGGTGGAGCGGCTGGTGGAGCTGATCCGCCGCGCCGCAGAGCCCCCGCCCCCGCCGCGCAAGAAGACCCGCCCGACCTATGCCTCCAAGCTGCGGCGGCTGGAGGGCAAGACCCGGCGCGGCCAGGTGAAATCCATGCGCTCGCGCCCGCCGCCCGAGGGGTGAGCCTAGCCCGGCTGGGATTCCATCGCGGCGGCCGCGGCGTGACCCGGCCGGGCGCGGCGGGCGCGGCCGATGGCGGCGGTCAGCTCGGCCTGGCCGAACGGCTTGGCCAGCACCGGGAAGCCGTGGCCGGCGGTCTTGGACAGGGCTTCGCTGTAGCCTGTGACCAGCACGATCGGCAGTTCGACGCTGTACTCGCGCAGGCGCTCGGCCAGGTCGAGGCCCGACATGCCGCGGCCGAGCATCACGTCGGAGACGGCGAGGTCCAGGGGCTGGCGCTCGGCGCACTCGATCGCGGCGGCGGCGTCGGGCGCCCAGAACACCTCATAGCCGCGGAGGTCAGCATCGTGCGGACCACCTCGGCGACCTCGCGATTGTCCTCGACCAGCAGGGCCGCGCCGCCGCCCGGGGCGACGCCGGAAACGGCGGCGGGCGCGGGCGGGGCGACGACGTCCTCGCCGCGCGGCAGGTAGAGGGTGAAGACCACGCCCTCGCCGGCCGGCTCCTGACCAGCACCGCGCCGCCCGACTGGCGCGCGAAGCCGTAGACCTGGCTGAGCCCAGGCCCGTGCCCTTGCCCGCCGGCTTGGTGGTGTAGAAGGGCTCGAAGATATGCGCGAGGTGCTCCTCGGGGATGCCGACGCCGGTATCGGCCACCGACAGCGCCACATAGTCGCCGGCCAGGCCCGTGTCCTCATCGCGCCCCTTCTGCAGGACGGCGTTGCGGGCGGTGATGGTCAGCCGGCCGCCCTCGGGCATGGCGTCGCGGGCGTTCACGGCGAGGTTGATCAGGGCCACCTCGAGCGCGCTCGGGTCGGCGTGCAGCGGCCAGGTCTCGGCCGGGATGTCCAGGATCAGCTTGATCGCCGCGGAGGTGGAGCGCTGCAAGAGGCTGTGCAGCTCCTCGATGCGGTCCTGCAGGCGGAAGCTCGCCGGCTGGTGCGCGCTGCGGCGGCCGAAGGCGAGGAGCTGGCGCGTCAGGGTTTGGCCGCGCTGGGCGGCGGTGAGGATGGCGTCGACCAGGGTCTCCACCCGGTCCTGGCCCGCCAGACGCCGCTTCAGCATCTCGGCGCTGCCCTGCATGATCATCAGGAGGTTGTTGAAGTCGTGGGCGACGCCGCCGGTCATCCGGCCCAGCGCCTCCAGCCGGTGGCTCTCTCTCGGCGATCTCCGACTCGCGTTCGCGCAGCTTGAGCTCCCGCCACAACAGGGTCAGGAACACCCCCGCCAGCAGCATCGAGCCGAGCAGGCCCGCGCCGAGGATCCAAAGGGCGCGGGTGAAGGGCGCGGCGTACAGCCTGCTCGGCAGGGCGACATAGACCGCCCAGCGCGAGCCGGGCAGGACGCGGAAGGCGGTGATCATCGCCACCCCGTCGGACGTCGTCACGCGGAAGACGCCGGTGTCCGCCCGCGCCATCGCCGCCCGCGCCGAGGGGCTGGCGGTGCGGGCGATCAGGTCGGGCAGGCGCTCGGTGCGGGCGACCAGACGGCCCGCGCCGTCGAGCACCCCGGCGCGCCAGCCGTTGGGCAGGTCGTCCGACCGCAGCAGCCGCTCGATGGCGCCCGGCTCGAGCACCGCCGACAGCACGTAGACGACCTGACCGCCACGCACCACGGGGGCGAAGATGGCGAAGGCGGGCCTGATCTGGGGCGACCGGTTGATCCGGCCGACGACCGGCCGGCCGGTGCGGACCGCCTGGTCGAACGAGGCCGGTCGAGGACTGTCCGCGGGAGCCACGGGGGCGCCGGCGGCGTGTCCATGATCCGCACGCCCTGGGGATCGAGCACCGTCAGGGCCAGCCACAGCGGCTGGCGGGCCAGCAGGCGCGGGCGCGAGCTTGCCGAACCGCGCGCGGTCGAACGGCCCGTCCAGGGCGGGCAGCTGGGCCAGGGCCTGCAGGACCTCCGCCTGGGCGGCCAGTTCGCGGTCGATGCCGGTGGACAGCACCGAGACGCGGTTCAGCGCCTCCTGCTTCATCGCCTGCTGCTGCTGCGCTAGCGACCCCGCCGCCAGAACCACCGACAGCGCCACGAGCGGCAGCAGGGCCGCAATCAACAAAAGAACGAGCTGACGGTGCAGCTTCACGGTCGCGGACGCCTATCGACTTTTCTGCGGCGAGCTTAATGGACCCGTTCGCCGCCCGCCACAGCTTAGGCGCGGACCGCACTCAGTCGGCGAAGACCGTCTTGACCGGCCCTGCGGCCTGGCGCGCGCGGGCCGGCTTGGCCGCAGCGGGCGCGCTCCAGGGCCAGGCCGGCTTGGCCGCCGGCGCCGAGGGCGCGATCTGGTGCAGCCGGCCGCGGGGATGGATGGCGACCTCGATGGCGTCCAGCAGGGTCTGCACCGGGCCGTCGTTGAGGAAGTGGTCGCCGCCCTGGATCTGCACGAAGCGCGCCGGCGCCAGGGTGGTTTCGGCCACGGCGCGGGCCCGTCTCGATCGGGGCGAAGTCGTCGTTGTCGCCGTGGATGAAGGTGGTGAGGAACGGCTGGCGCGACAGAATCTCGAACACCGGGTCGAGCTGGCCGTGCTGGCCCAGCACCTCCATCACGGCGTTGCGCAGGTCGCGCGGGATCAGGTGCAGCACCCTCTGGCCGAGGTCGACCATGGAACCGCGCCGTCGGCCCGGCCTGGCCGAAATAGCCGGAGAGCAGCACCAGGCCCGCCACCTTCTCTGGCCGCGCGGCCGCCATCAGGGTGGCGATGGCCGCGCCGTAGGACTGGCCGACCAGGACGATCTTCTGCCCCGGCGCGGCGTCGAGCACGGGCAGCAGGGCGCGCGCCTGGGTCTGGATGTCCGGCACGCATTCCAGGGGCTCGGAGTGGGCGAAGCCGGGGCGGTCGACCACGACCATCTCGCGGTCCTGCGGCAGGGCCGCCACGACGGGCGCCCAGTATTCGGGCCCAGGACGGCGCGCCGGTGACGACCACGATCTTCCACGGCGGCGGCGCGGCGCGGGGGCTCCACAGCGCCGACAGGGTCCAGCCCAGGCCGTCGCCGGCCGGGAAGCTGATCCGCTTGACCAGATGGTCGGGATATTCCTCCGAGGTCGGCAGGTGCTCGCGCCGGCCCTGCATGGCGCACTCGATGCACGACAGGCCGATCGCCAGCACCCCCCGTGGCCGTCTCCTCTGCGCCACGGCTGAACTCCTCTGAACCAGGACGGCGGCCGAAGCCGCCACGGGACCAACGCGGCAGGCGGGCGGCGGTTCGGCGGTGGAGCGTTTACCCGTCAGGTGTTGCGCTCAAGCCTCCGTCCCGGCTTCCGCCTGAACGTGAATCAGAGGATGCGCCCGCCTAGATGAACCGGCATTGACCAGGCGCAACGGCCCGCCGTCAGGACGCCGGCGGCAGGGGCGCAAGACGGCCTCTGCGCAGCCCCCAGGCGCCTTGTGTGGCCCATCGGCCACACTACATCCGACCCCTGCCGGTTGTGCTTGATCAAAGGCGGCCGGCTTGAAATCGCCCACTGGGGATTGGCATGAACATCGACATCTATTCCGACCGCGCCAAGCAGGCCGTGCAGTCGGCCCAATCGCTGGCGCTCAGCCGCCGGCATCAGCAGCTCGGCCCCGAGCATCTCCTGAAGGTGTTGCTCGAGGAGAAGGACGGGCTCGCCCGCCAGCTGATCCAGTCCGCCGGCGGCCGGCCCGACGAAGCGGCCCTGGAGGCCGACGCCCTGCTGGCCAAGACGCCGCAGGTGGAGGGCGGCAGCGGCCAGCTCTACCTGAAGCCCGAGACCGCGCGCGTGTTCAACACCGGCCGAGGAGGACGCCAAGAAGGCCGGCGACTCCTTCGTCACCACCGAGCGCCTGCTGGCGGCCATCGCCAAGGACGGCGGCGATGCGGCCGGCGCCCTGAAAAAGGCCGGCGTCACCGCCGCCAAGCTGGACTCCGCCGCCGAGGCGGTCCGCAAGGGCCGCACCGCCGACACCGCCTCGGCCGAGGAAGGCTACGACGCCCTGAAGCGCTACGCCCGCGACCTGACCCAGGCCGCGCGCGACCAGAAGCTCGACCCGGTGATCGGCCGCGATGAGGAGATCCGCCGCACCATCCAGGTCCTGTCGCGGCGCACCAAGAACAACCCCGTCCCTGATCGGCGAGCCCGGCGTCGGCAAGACCGCATCGTCGAGGGCCTGGCGCTGCGCATCGTCAACGGCGACGTGCCGGAGTCCCTGAAGGACAAGAAGCTGATGGCGCTCGACATGGGCAGCCTGATCGCCGGCGCGAAGTACCGCGGCGAGTTCGAGGAGCGGCTGAAGGCGGTGCTGAACGAGGTGACCGCCGCCGAGGGCTCGATCATCCTGTTCATCGACGAGATGCACACCCTGGTCGGCGCGGGCAAGACCGAGGGGGCGATGGACGCCTCCAACCTGCTGAAGCCCGCCCTCGCCCGCGGCGAGCTGCATTGCGTCGGCGCAACCACGCTCGACGAATACCGCAAGCACGTGGAGAAGGACGCCGCCCTGGCGCGGCGCTTCCAGCCCGTGTTTGTCAACGAGCCGAGCGTCGAGGACACCGTATCGATCCTGCGCGGCCTGAAGGAGAGTACGAGGTGCACCACGGCGTGCGCATTCTCCGACAGCGCATCGTGGCCGCCGCGACGCTCTCCCACCGCTACATCGCCGACCGCTTCCTGCCCGACAAGGCCATCGACCTGGTGGACGAGGCGGCCAGCCGCGTGCGCATGGCCGTGGACTCCAAGCCCGAGGAGCTGGACGAGATCGACCGGCGGCTGATCCAGCTGAAGATCGAGCGCGAGGCCCTGAGGAAGGAGACCGACGACGCCTCCAAGCGGCGCCTGGAGGCCATCGAGGACGAGATCGGCGAGCTCGAGGTCCAGTCCGAGGAGATGACCGCCCGCTGGAAGGCGGAGAAGGACAAGGTCGGCTCGGCCGCCCAGGCCCGCGAGGCGCTGGACCGCCTGCGCCAGGAACTGGCCCAGGCCCAGCGCGCCGGCGACCTGCAGCGCGCCTCGGAGATCATGTACGGCCAGATCCCGCTGATGGAGAAGCGCCTGGCGGAGGCCGAGGAGTCCGCCAAGGACCAGATGACCCCCGAGGTCGTCGACGCCGAGCAGATCGCAGCCGTGGTCTCCCGCTGGACCGGCGTGCCGGTCGAGAAGATGCTGGAGGGCGAGCGCGAGACCAGACGGTGATGTTGAGGGTGGTTGCGATTGTCCTGGCCGAGGTGGCCGGCCATCTTCTTGCCCTTGAACACCTTGCCCCGGGTCCTGGCGCTGGCCGGTCGAGCCGTGCGAGCGGTGCGACACCGACACGCCGTGGGGTGGCGCGCAGGCCGCCGAAGTGCCAGCGCTTGATCGCGCCCCTGGAAGCCCTTGCGACGGTGCAGCCGGAGATGTCGACCTTCTGGCCCGCCACGAAGTGGTCGGCGGGTGATCTCCGCGCCCCACGTCGATCAGATTGTCCGCGGAGACCCGGAACTCGGCCAGGGTCCGCTTGGGCTCGACCATGGCCTTGCCGAAGTGGCCGCGCATGGCCTGGCTTTCGTTCTTGGCCTTCTTGCGCCGGCGCCCAGCTGCAGGGCGACGTAGCCGTCCTTGTCCTGGGTGCGCTGGGGCGACGACCTGGCAGCCGTCGAGCGCGGAGAACGGTCACGGGCACGTCCGAGCCGTCTTCGTCGAAGAAGCGGGTCATGCCGAGTTTCTTGGCGATCACGCCGGTACGCATCTTGCCGGCCCCTTAAAGCTTGATCTCGACGTCCACGCCGGCGGACAGGTCGAGCTTCATTAGGGCGTCGACGGTCTGCGGGGTGGGATCGACGATGTCGAGCACGCGCTTGTGCGTGCGGATTTCGAACTGCTCGCGCGACTTCTTGTCGATGTGCGGCGAGCGGTTGACGGTGAACTTCTCGATCTGGGTCGGCAGCGGGGATCGGGCCGCGCACCGGTCGCGCCGGTGCGCTTGGCGGTGTTCACGATCTCGCGGGTGGAATGATCCAGGACCCGGTGGTCGAAGGCCTTAAGCCGAATGCGTATGTTCTGTCGATCCCATATCGCTCGTAATTCCCTAAGCGCCTACGACGCCGTCATCCTGTCAAAGACCAACCGAAGCTTCGGAGGCCGAGGCCCCCACCACTTCGACACGCGGAGTTCCGCAAAACGATCAAGGCCCGCCCGGTTTCCCGAGAGGGCCTTCGCCCATATCACGCTGTTCCGAACCATGGAACGAGGCGCGTCATGGTAAGCTTCGTCTCGCGAACGCGCGTCTGCGCCAAGGCGCACAGCCGGTCCAACAGAGGCGCGGCTATCTACGTGCGGGCGGGCGGCTCGTCAAGGCGAAATGGCGCGATTTGCGGGGATAGGCCCGACGATCGCGCCGCCTAATGGCCGACGTTGACCTCGCCCGAGCCGATCACGGCCTTCCTGACCGGTCCCGTGACCCTGGCCACGTCCACGTCGCCCGAGCCGGCGACCTGGGGCGTTGAGGCTGCGGGCCGTCCCCGCCGAAGCGGACGTCGCCGGAGCCCGCGATCCGCGCCGTCATGTCCGTCGCCTGGCCCGAGGCGATGCGCACGTCGCCGGAGCCGGCGACCTCGGCGCTGAGCGGGGCCGGACACCGAATCGGCCGTGGCGTCGCCCGAGCCGGCGATGTCGAAGGTGGCCCCGCGGGCCACGCGCCCGGGCGCTGACATCGCCCGAACCCGCCACGTGCACGACCAGGCTCCCCGCGTCGCCGGCGTGGGTGTCGCCAGAGCCGGCCGTGTTGATCTTCAGCGCCCCGCCGACGTTGGCCACCGTCCAGTCGCCGCAGCCGGCGTTGGACAGCTCCACGCTGTCGGCGCGCCCGATGCTGCCGAACACGGCCGGGCCGGCCTCCACGTGGGCGTCCATGGGCGTGCGCACCACGATCTGCGGCAGGTCGTCGTAGGCCACGTCCTGCAGGCCGCGCACGTGCACGAAGATCCGCCCGCCGACCGCTGCTGCAGCCGCGCACGCGCCGCGGCATGCCGCCGTCCACCACCGTGCGCGCCCCGACCTGGGCGCACCGTCAGCGGCAGGGCGCGGCTGGTGCGGACGAACTCGATCTTCACGTCCCGCCGCGCCTCGGGGATCACCACGACCCGCGCCGCCGCGTTCCTGATCTCCACCGTCGTCGGCGCCGCCGAAGCCGCGCCGGCCGCCGAGGCCATCGCCGCGGCCGCAACTGCAGCCGCCATCGTGAACAAGCGCATGACGAGTCTCCTCCCGTGAACGTCTCGCATCGCGACGCTAACGCCGCGTCGCCGCGTCCACAGCTTAATTCGAGGTCATGACCGTCGCGTCATGAAGCGGGCCGGAAACAGGAACGGCCGCCGGGGGTGAGCCCCGGCGGCCGTTGATGTCTCTGCTCCCTCCCCTTCATGGGGAGGGTGGACGCCGCGGAGCGGCGGACGGGTGGGGGTTTGATGTCTGTTCCCCCACCCTGGCCGCTTATGCGGCCGTCCCTCCCCATGAAGGGGAGGGAGGAAGGCTACTCGAGGATCTTGGAGACGACGCCGGCGCCGACGGTGCGGCCGCCTTCGCGGATGGCGAAGCGCAGCTTCTCTTCCATGGCGATCGGGGTGATCAGCTCCACGTTCAGCTCGGCGTTGTCGCCGGGCATGATCATCTCCACGCCTTCCTTCAGCTTGATGATCCCGGGTCACGTCCGTGGTCCGGAAGTAGAACTGAGGGCGGTAGTTGGAGAAGAACGGCGTGTGCCGCCCGCCCCTCTTCCTTGGTGAGGATGTAGGCCTCGGCGGTGAACTTGGTGTGCGGGGTGATGCTGCCCGGCTTGCACAGCACCTGGCCGCGTTCGATCTCCTCGCGCTTGGTGCCGCGCAGCAGGACGCCGACGTTGTCGCCCGCCTCCCCCTGGTCCAAGAGCTTGCGGAACATCTCCACGCCCGTGCAGACGGTCTTCTGGGTCGGGCGGATGCCGACGATCTCGACTTCCTCGCCGACCTTGACGATGCCGCGCTCGATCCGCCCCGTGGCCACCGTGCCGCGGCCCGAGATCGAGAACACGTCTCCACCGGCATCAGGAACGGCTGGTCCTTCGGACGCTCCGGCTGCGGGATGTAGGCGTCCACCTGCGTCATCAGCTCCAGGATCGCGTCCTCGCCGATCACCGCGTCGCGGTTCTCCACCGCCGCCAGGGCCGAGCCCTTGACGATCGGGATGTCGTCGCCCGGGAAGTCGTAGGACGACAGGAGCTCGCGCACCTCCATCTCCACCAGCTCCCAGGAGCTCAGGGTCGTCGACCATGTCGACCTTGTTCAGGAACACCACCAGCGCCGGCACCCCCACCTGGCGGGCCAGCAGGATGTGCTCGCGCGTCTGCGGCATCGGGCCGTCCGCCGCCGACACCACCAGGATCGCGCCGTCCATCTGCGCCGCGCCCGTGATCATGTTCTTCACGTAGTCCGCGTGCCCGGGGCAGTCCACGTGCGCATAGTGGCGGTTCTTGGTCTCGTACTCCACGTGCGCCGTGTTGATCGTGATCCCCCGCGCCTTCTCCTCCGGCGCAGCGTCGATGTCCTCGTACTTCTTCGCCGTCGCCCCACCGGTCTTGGCCAGCACCATGGTGATCGCCGCCGTCAGCGTCGTCTTGCCATGGTCCACGTGACCGATCGTCCCCAATGTTGCAGTGCGGCTTCGTGCGCGCGAACTTTTCCTTGGCCATCTTCTTCAGCTCCGGCCCTCGAGGGCCAAATTGCGGGGTTCCTAGACTGGAGCGGGTAGCGGGAATCGAACCCGCATCCTCAGCTTGGAAGGCTGCTGCACTACCATTGTGCTATACCCGCTCGAAACCTGAGGTCGCTCCTACGGTTGCGATCGGGCCGTCCCTCCGTCAGCCGCCTTCGGTCGCGCGTGGTGGGGGGAAGCAGGACTCGAACCTGCGAAGGCTATGCCAGCGGATTTACAGGTCCGCCCCCTTTGCCGCTCGGGACATTCCCCGCGCGCGACCTTCGGCGCGAACGAAAAGCCTCCGCCAGCGGTTCCGGCCCGGCTATGGAGGAGGGCCCGCAAACGAGAGGCCGTTGCTCGGCCCAAATCGAAGGCGCGTCTTATAGTGTCCCCATCCCGCCGACGCAACGACCCGAAGACCCGCAAATCGTGGTCGCCGAAACATCCCGCCGCCCGGCTCGCCGCGCCGGAGGGCACCGAGTGGTTGTGGGGCCGCCATGCGGTGGAGGCCGCGCTGGCCAATCCCGCCCGCACCGGCTTCCGGCGCCTGCTGCTGGCGCCCCGGCAAGGACCGTGCCGGCAGCCGCCCCCGACGACGGCCGCCGGGCGCAGGCCGAGACTCTCGACAACCGCGAGATCGCCGCCCTGCTCCCGCCAGGCGCGGGTGCACCAGGGCTACGCCCTGCTGGCCGAGCCGCTGGAGGGCGCGGACCTGGAGACGATCGCCAGCCCCGCGCGCGGCGTGATCCTGATGCTCGACCAGGTGACCGACCCGCAGAACATCGGGGGCGATCCTGCGCTCGGCCGCCGCCTTCGGCGCGCGCGGGGTGGTGGTGCAGGACCGCCATACGCCCCCGCTCTCCGGCGCCCTGGCCAAGGCCGCCGCGGGGGCCGCCCGACGTCGTGCCGGTGGCGCGGGTGGTCAATCTGTCGCGCGCCCTGGAAGAGCTGGCCGAGCTCGGCTGGCGATCGGTCGGGCTGGACGGCGACGCCGAGCGCACGCTGGACGCCGCGCTCGACGGATCAGCGACAGTCTTGGTCCCTCGGATCGGAAGGTGAAGGGCTTGCGCCGCCTCGTCGCCGAGCACTGCGATACAGTCGCGCGCATCGCCATGGCCGGTGGATTCGAGAGTCTCAACGTCTCGTCCGCGGCGGCGGTGGCGCTGTACCGAATGCGCGAAACTCGCCAATCAGGCGAACCCCATACCCTAAACGGGATTAACCGTCTTGATTCCTGCGTGGGGCGTGGTTGTGTCTTCACGTTAAGGTTTGATCAACCGCAAGGCCCGGGGCGCGGATCGCGCTAAGGTTTCAAGTGAACGTGGGGAGTTCCTTATGGCGAGTTCGATCCTGATGAAATCGGTCTGCGGGCTGGGCGCCGCCGCCCTGCTCGCGCTCGGCGCCTGCAGCCGCACGCCGCCGGCCGAGGAGCCGCCGCCGCCGCAACCCCCCGCCGCCGAGCAGCCGGCTCCGCCGCTGGCCGGCGGACCGCCCGTCGCCGAGACGGTGAGCGGGCCGAGCGAGGCGCAGCTGCGGTGGATGCATCGCCACCACTGGCATCCCGCGCCGCGCGCCGCCCTGCGCGAGGACCGTTGCGGCCGACGGCAGGGTCGTCGTCAGCATGCGGCCGATCCCCCAATCACTGGGCCTATCGCCATCATCACCATTATTGGCGTCATGCGGCCGTGGCGCATCACCGCCACGCCGCCGCCCATGCGGCCGCTGTCGCCGCGGCCAAGCCGGCGCCGGCGCCCGCTCGCGGCGCGAAGACCAAGTCCGCGCCGCCGGCCAAGGCCAAGCCGCACGCCAAGCCCGAGCAGGCTCTGGCCCTGCCGCTGATCGAGCCGAAGCCGCTGGCCGCCGCGCGGTGACGCCGATCGCCGCCCCGGCCGCTCCGGTGGTGCAGACGCCCGTTCCGCAGACCGGCGGGTTCGACCTCAGCGGCCTGCGCCTGCCGGCGCTGGACCTCAGCGCGCTGAACATCCCCCGGCCATCCGACCATCCGCCTGCCGGTTCTCGGCGCCACGCCGTCCGGCCGGGTGCTGGTGGTCGCCGGCCTGCTGCTGATCCTGATCCTCGCCATGGCGGCCGCCCGCGGCGCCAGCGCGCGGCGGGAGCGGGCCGACCGCCGCCGCCGGTTCCGGACCTTCGAGACGCTGGGCGTCCACGACGACGCGGCGGGCGAGGCCAGCCGCTAGCGGGCTGCGGGTGCGGCCGGCGCTTGCCCGGCCCGCCCGCCTGACGCATTGAGGGCGGATGTCTCGACACGTCCGCCCTCGCCTCGTCCGGCGCCTGGACGAGCTATCTGCTCGTCCTGCTGCAGGTCCTGATGATCGACCTGGTGCTCGCCGGCGACAACGCGGTCGCCGTGGGCCTGTCGGCGGCGGGGCTGGACCCGCGCCAGCGCCGTAAGGCGATCCTGGCGGGCCTCGGCGCCGCGGTGCTGCTGCGGATCAGCTTCGCGGTCGTCGCCACCAAGATCCTGACCATCATCGGCCTGACCCTGGCGGGCGGGCTGATCCTGCTGTGGGTCTGCTGGAAGATGTGGCGCGACCTGCGCGCCCAGGGCCATCAGGTCTCAGAGGCGGAGGCGCCCACTGGCGCGCCGGCCAAGAGCTTCCGCAGCGCCCTCGTCCAGATCATGCTGGCGGATCTGTCCATGTCGCTGGACAACGTCCTGGCCGTGGCGGGGGCGGCGCGCGAGCACCCGGTGATCCTGGTGTTCGGCCTTCTGCTCTCCATCGCCCTGATGGGAATGGCGGCGTCGTGGATCGCCAGGCTTCTGAGCAAGCACCGCTGGATCGGCTATCTCGGCCTGCTGGTCGTGGTCTACGTGGCCCTGCACATGATCTGGGAAGGCCCATCGCAGCGTGGTCATCGACACGCATCTGACCGGTCAATACAACGCCGTCATGCCCTCCTCGCTGGACATCAGCCAGGACGAGATCGCGGCGCACAGGGGCGCATCGCCAATAGTCTGACCTATCCCCCAGGCGGGAATGAGCCGCGCCCGAGGGCGCGGCCCGGCGGCGTCGGCTCAGTACACGTAGCGGTACGGGTGCGCGTGCCAGTAGTCGTAGTCGCCGTAGCGGTGCTGCCAGGCGCCGGCGCCGTAGCGGGCGTCGTAGACCGCGCGCTGGTGCTCATAGGCGTCCCGGGTCAGCTCCCAGGCGTCGTGCTGGGCGCGATAGCGGTCGCGCTGCACGGCGTAGGTGTCGCGGTGCGCCTGATAGTCGGCGGATTTGTCCTGATAGTCCTGCTGCTGGGCTTGGTAGTTCTGCAGCGACTGCTGGTACTGGCCGTCATAGGGCGTCGTCGAGGGCGCTCCAGAAGGGGCCGGCGCAGGGGCGGACTGGGCCATGGCGGCCATCGGCGCGGCGGCCAGCAGCCCGGCCGCGATCAAGGAAAGGTTCAGGCAAGCGGGTTTCATCGAAGTGCTCCATCCAGGCCCGCCCCCGAAGACGTGCGAGGGGTAACGCAGCGATGCCGTGGCGGTTGCGGCGGCCTCAGGCCGGGGCGCCGCCGAAGCGCTCGGCCCACTCGGCGACCTGGGCGTCCTCGATCTTGCGGAACAGCACCTCGGGCGCGCGCACCGGCCGGCCGCCGGGGATCCGCGACAGCTCCGCGACGCCGTCGATCGTCGGCCAGCCGCCCGGGTAGGCCTCGCCCACCGCCAGGGCCACGCCCTCGGCCGCGAACGGGATGAAGGGCGCGGAGACGCGGGCGAACAGGCCCACGAGGTTGATCGCCGTGCGCACGATCACGGCGGCGCGGTCGCGGTCCGTCTTGATCGCCGTCCAGGGCGCGGCCTCCTGAAGGTACTCGTTGCCGAGCACCCAGAGGCTGCGCGCCTCCTGGGCCGCCTTGCGAAGCTCCATGGCCTCCAGGAGCTCGGTCAGGGTCGCGACCCGCGCGGAGACCTCGTCCGCCAGCCGCCGCTCGAGCTCGGCGGGGCGCGCCGCCCTCGGGGATCACGCCGTCGAACCGCGTCTCGCAGAACTTCAGGATGCGGTTGACGAGTTGCCGAGGACGTCGGCCAGGTCCTTGTTCACCGACGACTGGAACTGCTCCCAGGTGAAGGCGGGTGTCGGACCCTTCCGGGCAGTTGGCGGTCAGGTACCAGCCGCCAGCAGTCGGCCGGCAGCAGCTCCAGCGCCGCGTCCATGAACACCCCGCGCTTCTGCGAAGTGGAGAACTTGTCGCCGTACCAGTTCAGCCAGTTGAACGCCTTGAGCTGATCGACCGTCTTCCAGGGCGCGTTGGTGGCCGCCGCCAGACCCCGTCCTCGCCCTGCCGCTCGTTGACGCCGAGCAGGGTGGCCGGGAAGCTGGACGGTGTGGAAGGCGACGTTGTCCTTGCCCATGAACTCCACGTAGCGGACGTCGTCCGCGCCGGGCGAGCGCCACCACCGCTCCCAGTCGCCGTTGCCGGCGTCCGACCACTCCTTGGTCGCCGCGATGTACTCGATCGGGGCGTCGAACCAGACGTAGTAGACCTTGTCCTCGAAGCCGGGCCGCGGCTGGCCGTGGCGGGTCACCGGCACGCCCCAGACGAGGTCGGCGGGTGATGCCGCGGTCGATCAGGCCTTCGTCCAGGTGCTTGTAGCCGATCGAGCGGGCGAGGCTGGAGAAGCCGGTGCGGCTGTCGAGCCAGGCGCGCAGCCGCTCCTGCAGCCGGCTCTGCAGCAGGTAGAGGTGGCGCGTCTCGCGCACCTCCAGGTCCGTGGAGCCGGAGATCGCCGAATAGGGGTCGATCAGGTCGACCGGGTCGAGCAGGGAGCCGCAGTTGTCGCACTGGTCGCCCCGCGCCGGACGGTAGCCGCAGACCGGGCAGGTCCCCTCGACGTAGCGGTCGGGCAGGAAGCGGGGCGTCGGCGATCGAATAGATCATCCGGTCGAGCCGCTCCTCGATCAGGCCGTGGTCCTCCAGGACGTCGGCGAACTCTTGGGTCAGGGCGTGGTTCTGGGGCGAGGACGAGCGGCCGAACCAGTCCCACGACAGGCCGAAGGCGCGGCCGATGTCGTGCTGCAGCCGGTGCTGCTCCTCGCAATAGGTGAAGACGTCCTGGCCGGCGGCGGCGGCGGCCAGTTCGGCCGGGGTGCCGTGCTCGTCGGTGGCGCAGATATAAAGCGTCTCGTGCCCCTGGGCCCGCTTGAACCGCGCATAGACGTCGGCCGGCAGCATCGATCCGGCGAGGGTTGCCGAGGTGCTTGACGCCGTTGATGTACGGCAGGGGCCGAGGTGATGAGGATGCGGGCCATGACGGGTCGGTTGCGGACGGAGGGCGCCATATAGGCCAGCCCCGCCCGCCGCGCCACCGCCGCGCCCTGCCTCGGCCGGCCGGCGACTAGCCCGCGCGGCCCGCCCTGCGGCATAAGCGGGCGTGCGCGCCGGTTTAGCTCAGCTGGTAGAGCAGCGCTTTTGTAAAGCGAAAGGTCGCGGGTTCGAACCCCTGCAACCGGCACCACGCCGCACCCCCTTCCCGGCCGCATGACGGCCGTTGCTGGCGGGCCGGGCGGCGGTGTGGCATCTGTTCGCCCATGCAGGCCGACCACGCGATCAAGGCGCTCCTCCAGCTCCGCAAGGGCTCGGAGTCCCGCGTGGGGCCCGACCGCATCCGCCTTCTTGAAGTGATCGGCGACCAGGGCTCGATCTCGGCGGCGGCCAGGACCGTGGGCCTCAGCTACAAGGGCGCCTGGGACGCGGTTGCAGGCGATGAACAACCTCTTTGAGCGGCCCCTGGTGGTCGCCCAGCCGGGCGGCAAGGCCGGCGGCGCGGCCGCCATCACCCCCGCCGGCCAGGCGGTCATCCAGGCGTTCCGCAAGGTCGAATCCGAACTCGTCGAGGTGGTGGGGCGGCTCGAGGAATACCTCGCGGACGCCGACGCGCCGCTCGACCAGGTGATCAGGAGCATCAGCATGAAGACCAGCGCCAGGAACGCCCTCAGGGGCGTGGTCCGCAGGCGTGACGGACGGGGCGGGTCAGCGCCGAGGTGGTGCTGAAGGATCTCCGACGCCGTCGACATCGTGGCCATCATCACCAAGGAGAGCGCCCACGAGCTGGGCCTGAAGCCCGGGGCCGAGGCGATGGCGCTGATCAAGTCGAGCTTCGTGATCCTGGCCGAGGGGGACGAACCGATCCGCACCTCCGCCCGCAACCTGCTGGTCGGCACGGTGATCCGCCACGAGGTCGGGGCGGTCAACGACGAGGTCGTGCTCGACCTCGGCGACGGCAAGACCATCACCGCCACCATCACCCGCGAGAGCGGCGAGGAGCTGGGCTTCAAAGTCGGCGACCGCGCCCAGGCCCTGATCAAGGCCTCGCACGTGATCCTGGCGGTGGACTGAGCCCAGGGCCCCGGACGCCCCCGCCAACCCCTACCTCTGTCATCCCGGACGGCCGTCAGGCCGATCCGGGACCCATCCTGCAGCGCCGGAAGGCTGGGTCCGGCTCTCCCGCCCGCCTTCGCGGGCGTACGGCGGGATGACAGGCGTTGGTGCTAACTCGCGGGGCCGCCGGAGCCGTCGCCCGCCAGGCCGGCCATCAGCGCCGCGATCGCCAGTTCCGTGACGCGCGCTTGGCCCAGGCTGGCGAGGGCGTCGCGGGCGGCGGATTCGGACATCTGACCGGCGGGGACAAGGCCCGGCTCGGTCGCCGGCGCGGCCAGCCGGCCCCGGTCGATCACCAGCACCCGGTCGGCGACGCGGGCGACCTCGGCCGGGTCGTGGCTGACGTAGATCACCGGGATCGACAGGGCCTGGCGCAGGCGCTCCAGGCGCGGGATGATCTCGTCCTTGCTCTCGACGTCCAGGCTCGACACCGGCTCGTCCATCAGGAGCAGGTCCGGCTGGGCCAGCAGCGCGCGGCCGATGGCGACCCGCTGGCGCTCGCCGCCCGACAGCTTGGCCGTCGACCGCTTCAAGAGGGGCTCCAGATCGAGCAGAGCCACGACCTCCTCGACCGATAGCTTCGGCGAGCCGCCCCGCGCGGCGGAACCCGAATAGCAGGTTCTCCCGCACGGACAGGTGCGGCAGCAGGCTCGGCTCCTGGAACACGTAGCCGACCGAGCGGCGATAGGGCGGACGGAAGCGGCGACCGTCCTGCCAGACCTCGCCGGGCGAACCGCAACCGCGCCCGCAAGGCGCGTCAGGCCGGCGATGCAGCGCAGGACCGTGGTCTTGCCGCTGCCGGACGGGCCGATCAGGGCGGTGACGCCGGACGCGGGGACGCTCAGCTCGACGTCCAGGACGAAGTCGCCGAGCCGGCCCTGCAGCCGCGCCTCGATCTGGCCGCCCTCGCCGCTTCACAGCCGCAGCCTGCCGAAGCGCCGGCCGACCAGCATGATCGCCAGAAGGACCACGAAGGAGAAGGCCAGCATGGCGCCGGCCAGGCGGTGAGCGTCTGCGAACTGCGAGGCCTCGACGAACTCGTAGATCTTGATCGACAGCACCTCGGTCTGGCCGGGGATGGCGCCGCCGATCATCAGCACCACGCCGAACTCGCCGACCGTGTGGGCGACACCAGGATGCCGGCGGCGAACAGGCCCCGCCGCGCCAGGGGCAGCTCGACATTGAAGAAGGAGTCCAGCGGCGAGGCGCGCAGGGTCGCCGCCACCTCCAGCGGCCTCGCCCCGATGGCCTCGAACGCGTTGCGCAGGGGCTGGACCGCGAACGGCAGCGAATAGAGCACCGAGCCGATCACCAGGCCTTCGAAGGTGAAGGCCAGGATGCGCACGCCGAACGGATGCAGCAGCGCCATCAGCGGGCTGCGCGGGCCGAGCGCGATCAGGAGGTAGAAGCCCAGCACCGTCGGCGGCAGCACGATCGGCAGGGTCGCCACCGCCGCCACCGCCTCCCTTCAGCCACGAGCCGCGCCGCGACAGCCACCAGGCCAGCGGGGGTCGCCAGGACCAGCAGGACCGCCGTGGTGACGGCCCGCCAGCTCAGCGGGTGACCCAGACGACCTGCTCCACGCGTCAGCGGACCTCGTAGCCGTAGCGCCGGATGATCGCGAGCGCCTCGGGCCCCTTCAGGAAGGCCAGGAACGACCGCGCGGCCGGGTTCTTGTCGCCGGTCCACAGCAGGATCGCCTGCTGGTTGATCGGGGCGTGATAGGACTCCGGCACCAGCCAGCGCGAGCCGGAGGGATCGTTGATCACCTGCGACAGGGCCACGAAGCCGATCTCGGCCCGCGCCGGTCTGCACGAACTGGTTAGGCCTGGGTGATCGAGGTCCCCTTCACGATCTTCGGCTGCAGCTGGCGATAGACGCCCATCCTGGTCATCGTCTGGATCGCCGCAAGCCCATAGGGCGCCGCAGCCGGATCGGCGATGGACAGCTTGTTGAAGTTTGCCCCTGGCCAGCACCGCGCCCTTGTCGTCCACCAGGCCCGGCGTCTTGCTCCACAGGACGAGCTTGCCGACCGAAATAGGTGAAGCGGGTGCCGGGCACGCCCAGGCCCTCCTGCTCGATCCGCGTGGGGGCGGTCGGGGTCGGCCGACAGGAACACCTCGAACGGCGCGCCGTGGGCGATCTGGGTGTAGAACTGGCCCGACGAGCCGAAGCTCAGGATCGCATGGTTGCCGGTCTTGGCGGCATAGGGCGGCGGCGATCTCCTTGGCCGGCTCGGTGAAGTTGGCGGCCACCGCCACCTGGGTGTCGGGCCGCCGCCGCGGGCAGGGCGCCGGCGAGCAGGAACAGGCCGGCGAAGACGACCGCCAGTCTGAGCTTGAGCTGATTGAGCATCGATCTTGTCCCGGCTTGGCTGAGGTCAGAACGCGAACTGCGAGCGGACGGAGATGGCGTTGTAGGACTGGCCGATCTCGGCCCCCACCGGCGTCTGGAAGGTCACGGCGTTGGGCGACAGGCGGTCGACCTTGACGTGCTGGTAGTCGACCATGAAGCGCACGGCCGGTTCAGGTACCAGTTGACGCCGCCCGCCACGATCTGCTGGTCGCCGCCGCGCACGCCCGCCGCGGGGGGTCGCGACGCCGGGCAGGCCCGCGTCGTAGTTGAGGTCGGCGTCGGAGTAGCGGAACGCCAGCTCGAACGCGCCCCAGGTGCCGTTCTTCAGGTCGAACGGATGGTCGATCGGCGGGGCGTCGAAGGCGAAGGTCGACTTGTTGTAGCGGCGCTGCTCGCCGGTCAGGAGCCAGCTGCCCTCCACGTACCAGCCGTGGAAGGTCGGGTCGGGCAGGTTGCTGAGCCGCCGCTCGATGCCGAGGCGCTCGTATTCGCCCTGGATATAGAGACTGCGGAACTGCGCGCCGCGCCTTCCAGGCCCATCGTATAGGCGTGCGAGGCGTCGATGGCGGCGGTGTCGATCAGGCGGGTGCCGTCGACGCGCAGCTCGGGCCGCTCGCGGAACTCGACCGGGGAACGCCCGGCGGTCACGTCCGGCCCGCCCGCGTCCGCCGGATCGACGACGTAGCTGCCGTGGGACGCCGGCGTGCAGCATCCAGCCGTCGCCCTGCAGCGGGATCACCGCCGCGCGCCCGACCAGGCCGAGCTGCTGGTCGTAGGTCTGGGCCGTCGAGCTGCCGGTGGAGTTGATGGTGCCAACCAGGCGCGAGGTCACAGCGCCGGACAGGAACCAGCGGTTCGGTGGTGGCGTAGAGCTGGACGGATTCGCGATAGTCGCTGCCGGCCACGGAGCGGGCGATGTCGGAGATCGCCGGCCGCTCCAGGAACGGCATGCCGTTGGTGGAGTTGGCGTCCTCCAGCCCGATGGACGGGGCGAAGGCGCCGATCTTCAGGTGCCAGGGGCGCAGGCCCGAGTACTGGATCCACAGCTCCTGAATATGGCCGGCGTCCTCGGCCCCCGAGCCGGCGAAGTCGAACAGGGCGTTGTTATTCGAAGTCGCCGAACAGCTTGCCGTCGACGCCGAGCCGGGCGCGACGGAAGTCTGTGCCGCTGTTCAGGTCGCGGGCGTGGGCGGTGTCGCCGGCCGCCGCGCCGCGGCGCAGGGTCGGTGGAGATCGGCCCGGCCGCGTCCTGGAATAGAAGGCCCGCGTCGAACTGCATGACCGCGTGCAGGTTGGCGGTGTGAACCGTCCGTCCGCGCTCTGGATCGAGGGCTTGCCCGCCACGATCGACACGCCGCCGGACGGGGCGTTGGCCACGGTCTGGATGATCGGGTTGGGCGTCTCAGCCGGCGCCGGGGCCGGCCTGGCGGCGGCGATGGGCTCCGGAGGCGGAGGCGGCGGCGCGGGAGCCGGGGCGGCGGCCTGCCGCGCGGCGACGTCCTGCAGCACCTCGACCTTGTCCGACAGCGCCTTCACTTCGTTCTCGAGCGCCTCGATCCGGGCGTCCCGCGGATCGGGATGCGTGCGGTGGTGATGCGCCGGCTTGGCCAGCGCCTGGCCGGCGGACCCCCGCCGCCAGCAGGCCCGCGCCGACCGCCGCCAATACCCGTAGACCTCGCCGAATTCCTCACGAGCGCCCCCCTCGATTTCCCTGACGGCGCGCCAGCCCCAAACCATTGCGCCGTTATGCATCCGAATTACCGTTCGGAAGTCGGGGGTAAAGCACGGCTGGCCCGCCGAGGTCAAACCTTCAGCGGCCGGATCGCCCCGCGGCTAAGGCAGGGCCCGGATTTCGATCTTCACGATGCTGCGGGCGGAGCGCGCCGGGCGCTTGTCGCCCGGCACCACCAGCCGGAACGGCCCCTCGTGGGCGTCGAGCGGCTTGCCGTCCTTGCGGTCGGCGACCAGGACCGGGTCGGGACGCATGGCCGGATCGGTCTCCGCCAGGCTCAGCGGCCACGCGATAGCCGTCGGCGGCGGGTGACGACCACGACATCCGCCAGGGCCGGCCCGCGCAGCGCCTCGCCCTGGGGCGCGCCGACCAGGCCCGCGAGGTCGGCGAACGGCACGCCGTCGTAGGACGCCGAGGGCGCCGTGCTCGCTCACCGTCACCGTCTGATGCGGCAGCCTGGCGATGTCCGTCGGCCGACAGGGCCCTGGACGCGCCGGCCGGGCCGGTCACCATCAAGGTCTGGGCGAGCGCCGCCGGACTCCAGGCCAGGACCGCGGCCGCCACGGCCAGTTTCGCGAGTGCGTGCATGTCCGGTCCCCCGTTCGGCGCCCAGGCTACATAACCGATTTTCGTAGGCTATGGCGCCGTTCTCGCCGCGCTCGCCGGGAAGCGGAACTGTGCGGGATCGGAGGCGTTGGAAAATCGGGCGGCCGACGGGCGTCGGGCCAGCCATCCACACCAGGGAGCGTCCCATCGACAAGCTGTTCGCCAAGTTCGCCAACGCCACCGCCAAGGTCACGGGCAGCCCGGCGGGCGTTCCTGCTGTGCGTCGTGGTGGTGCTGGCCTGGGCCGTCTCGGGCCCCGTGTTCCACTATTCGGAGACCTGGCAGCTGGTCATCAACACCGGCACGACCATCGTCACCTTCCTGATGGTGTTCCTGATCCAGAACACCCAGAACCGCGACAGCGCCGCCGTCCAGACAAAGCTCGACGAGCTGATCCGCGCCTCGGACGCCGAGGACGAGTTCATGGGCATCGAGCGGCTGACCGACCGGGAGCTGGACATGCTCCACACCAAGTGCGCCGAGGCGGCGCGGAGGAGCCAGAGGCTGCTGGAGAAGGCCACGACCGAGCGCACGGTCCGCCACGCGGCCAAGGCGGGACAGACGGCGAAGGCCGCGACGACGCGCCAGGCCCCTCGGCGCGCCCGCGGCAAGACGGCCGCGGCGTCAGCAAAACACTAACAAGCGGAACCATAATAGATTCCAAGCGTTGGCTTGATGTGGACTTTGGAGCGGTGATGACGATGCAGGACTTCGAAACCCAGTTCCAGGCCGATCTCATCGGTCTCCTGCCGCACCTGCGGGCTTTCGCGCGGACCCTGGCGGGCGACGCCGCCGCGGCCGACGACCTGGTGCAGGAGACCATGCTGAAGGCCTGGCACGCGCGCCAGAGCTACACCATGGGCACCAACATGAAGGCCTGGACCCTTCATGATCCTGCGCAACCAGTTCTATTCCGGCAAGCGCCGGTCCCTGGCGCGAGCATCACCTGGATCCGGAAATCGCCGAGCGCACCCTGGTGGCCTGCGACGACCAGACGAGGGTCAATGGACCTGGCGGACCTGCGCCGCGCGATGATGTCCCTGTGCGAGGAGCAGCGCGAGGCGCTGATCCTGATCGGCGCCGCCGGCCTCTCCTACGAGGAAGGCGGCCGAGATCACCGGCTGCGCCATCGGCACCATCAAGAGCCGGGTCAGCCGGGCGCGCTCGCAACTCGCCGCGATCCTGGAGGCCGGCGTGCTGCCCGACGGCGACGTGGCGCCGCGGTTCGCCTTCGCGGCGATCATGGCCGACGCAGACCGCATCCGTTCCGCCGCCTGACACCCGTTCTGCGGCGTCCGATGCGGACGTCGCTGGAGCCCGCTGGCTGGTCGGGAGTAGTAGCATCGCCATGACCGCCGACACAGCCATCGGACCCCCGGCCGACGTGGCCCCTCGTCGTCTCCGACGTGGACGGCACCCTGGTCACGCCCGACAAGCGCCTGACGCGCGCGCCATCGAGGCCGTGCGGCGCCTGGACGAGGCGGGGGATCCCCTTCACCCTGATCTCAAGCCGCCCGCCGCGGGGCATGGGCGCCCTGGCTGAGACCCTGAACGTCCGCCTGCCGATGGCGGCGTTCAACGGCGGCAGCCTTGTCATGCCCGACCTCAGCCTGCTGCAGGCCCACCGCTTGGCTGCCGACGTGGCGCGCCGGATGCTGACCCTGCTGGCCGAGCGGCGGGTCGACCCCTGGGTGTTCGCCTGCGACGACTGGCGGCTGCGCGATCCGAACGAGCCCTATGTCGGCCGCGAGATCCGCGCCATCGGGTATGGCCCGGTGACCGTCGACGGCTTCGAGGACGTGATCCATCACATCGACAAGATCGTCCGGCGTCCTCAGACGACCATTCCCTGCTGGCCAAGGTCGCGGTCGAGGCCCAGGCGCTGCTGGACGGCCACGCCGCCATCGACCGGTCCCAGCCCTACTACCTCGACGTCACCCACCCGAAGGCCAACAAGGGCGACGGCGTGCGGGCGCTGTGCGCGCACCTTGGCGTCGACATCGAGCGGACGGTGGTGATCGGCGACATGTTCAACGACACCGCCATGTTCGACGTGGCCGGCTTCTCCATCTCCATGGGCCAGTCGCCGCCCGAGGTGAAGGCGCGCGCCCGACGCGGTCACCGCCTCCAATGTCGAGGACGGCTTCGCCCAGGCGATCGAGCGCCTTGTGCTGGGCCATGCGGCCGGGGCGGCGTCCTGACCGACCCCGTGACCATCCTGGTCGTCACCGGCGTATCGGGCGCGGGCAAGACCACGGTCGGCCGCAGCGTGGCCCCAGCGGCTGGGCTGGCCGTTCAAGGAGGGCGATGAGCTCCACCCCGCCGCCAACATCGCCAAGATGAGCCGCGGCGAGCCCCTGACCGACGCTGACCGGGCGCCGTGGCTGGTCTGCGTCTGCGCCTGGATCGACGTCTGGCGGCGCGCCGGCGTCAGCGGCGTGATCACCTGCTCGGCCCTGAAGCGCGCCTATCGCGACCAGATCGTGGACGGCCGCCCGGAGGTCCGCTTCGTCTTCCTCGACGCCGATCCGGCGGTGCTGGCCGAGCGGGTGGCCAACCGCCGCGGCCACTACATGCCCCCGTCCCTGCTCCCCAGCCAGCTCGCCGACCTGCAGCCCCCGGGCGCGGACGAAGGGGTCATCAAGGTCGACGCCGGCCAGCCGGTGGAGACGCAGGTCGACATGATCGTGCGCACGCTGGCGCGATCGGGACCGGACGCCGCAGCGGCTCCGCCAGGCGCGACTCCGTAGATCATCCGTTTCCTCGGCCTGATGGCGGCGATCGGCACGGTCCTGATCGCCGTGTTCTGGCCGCTTGCGCCGCGCTGAAGCGGAAACCGCGTGGGCGGCGGGGCGCTTAGGGGTGCAGACCCCGGGCCAGATCAAGAGAGCCCGGCAATGGGAGACCTCCAATGAAACGACTGCTCCTGGCCGCCACCGCCATCGCCGCCGCGGCCACGATGGGCGCGTGCCACAAAACCGGCTCCAACGCGGGCAAGGACGTCAGCAACCCCGGCCAGAGCGCGCCGGTGAACGCCGCCCAGGACGTGGCCGCCGGCGTCAGCGGCATGGTGACCAGCGCCGTCGCCTCGCCGACCACCGCCGCCGACTATGTGACCCAGGCCGCCATCGCCGACATGTACGAAGTCCAGGCCGGCAAGATCGCCGAGAAGCGCGGCAAGTCGGCCGAGGTGCGGGCGCTCGGCCGCATGATGGTCAAGGACCACACCAAGAGCACCGAGATGGTCAAGGCCGCGGTCGCCAAGTCGGGCCTCCGCATCACCCGCCCGCGTCGCTGGACGCGCGCCGCCAGGGGATGATCGACAACCTGAACGCCGCCGGCGACAGCGACTTCGACCTCGCCTACCTGCACCAGCAGCTCGCCGGGCACATCGAGGCGCTGAACCTGCACAAGACCTATGCCGACAAGGGCGACAACGACGCCCTGAAGGCTGTGGCCGCCGAGATCGCGCCGGTGGTCCAGCACCACATCGACGAGATCAAGCGCATCGGCGGCGACAAGCTGAAGGGCGACGACACCGGCTCCAGCAGCCCGCCCGCCAGCGACGCGGGGTAGAGATCCGCCGAGGGCGCCCTTCGGCGCCCTCTCTCCGGCCTCGCCGCCGTCACCCTCGGCCTCGTGCCGAGGGTCCCTCTTGCCGCCGGCTCCGAGTTCTTCCATCGGAGCGCGGAGCAGCGGAGGCAGGGACCCTCGGCACGAGGCCGAGGGTGACGGCGTGGCGGCGAACGATCCGCCTCTTAATCCCCAGCCTTGTTCAGGCTGCGGTATTCGACGAGGCGTTCCTTGTCGCGGCGGACCTGGTCGCCGAGGACGTTGTCGACGTCGAGGTCGGCGTAGCGGACCCAGCTTCCGGACGTCAGGGTCCGCTTCACCAGGTCCGCCGGCGTCTTCCAGAGCGCGTAGGACGACAGGGCCAGGCCCAGGCCGATGGCGAGGCCGTAGCCCTGCAACGTTCGGAACGTGCTGACGTGGCCGAGCAGCGCCTGCGCCGGCGCATAGACCATGGCCACGGCCCAGGCGCCGAACAGGCCGACCGTCAGGACCCCGCCGGCCAGTCGAGCCAGTAGCGCTCGCGCCGGACGCGCCACATCTCCACCTGCACGAACCGCTCCAGATATTGGAGCCGCTCCGAGATCCACATCAAAGGCGCACCAGGAAGCTCGAGTCCCGCGCCCCAGTGGCGGCCGTCGTGGGGGAAATCGGTCTCCTCCAGGTCCGGCTTGGCCTTCACGTCGGTGTAGAGCGTGCGCAGGTCCTGGCTCCGCTGCACGATCAGCCGCGACAGGCGTAGGCGCGGTTCTCCAGCTGCATCCGGTATTCGAAGAACACCAGGGCGCTGACCGCGGCCAGGAACGGATAGACCAGGGCCGCGCCGCCGACGGTGAACATCATCTGCGCCTCGTCCGCCCGGCCGAACAGCGCCACGATCTGCGGCCCGCGGTTGACGATGAAGAACAGGGCCGTAAGCGCCAGGGCCAGGTTCAGCCGCTTGCCCAGCATGTAGAGCACCAGCGAGACCAGATACTTGCGCGTGTAGAGCCGGATCATCCCGCGCAGGTCCGCGTCGTCGGGGAACCGCCGCGCGATGCCGAGCTCGTAGAACACGTGGAACCGCTTGGGCTTGCGGCCCGTCTCGGCGAACGGGAACATCTCCATCGGGGTGTTGAAGTGCAGGTCGATGCGCCGCGCGACCTGCGCCTGCCGCTCTGGATCGGCGGAGAGGTAGTCCGCCTCGCGACCGGCGTCAGCGTCCGTTCGGGTTCCGCCATCTGGATCGACCTGCCTGCCTCCGCCGCCGCACGCCGCGGCTCTGTTTCGGATCAGGCTTGCACGATAGCTCCTCTTTCGCGCGCATCCTTGAGACAAATCAACCTTAAGGGGCACCGTCGCGCCGGCTCTCGAAGGGGGTCTTACGTCCGGGGCTGATTCTGCGCATATGCGGCGCATGGAAACGGCCGCGCGCATGAAACAGGTGGTGACCATGCAGATCGGCGCCGCCGAGGACGGCGTGCGCCTCGACCGGTGGTTCAAGCGCCACTGGCCGCACCTGAGCCACGTCCAGATCCAGAAGCTGGTCCGCTCGGGCCAGGTGCGGGTGGACGGCGGACGCGCCCAAAGCCGACACGCGCCTGCTGGCCGGGGCCCAGGTGCGCGTGCCGCCCCTGCCCGACGCCCCCGCGCCGCACGAGCGCGAGGCCCTGTCCGAGACGGACATCGCCTTCGCCCGCTCGCTGGTGATCTACGAGGACGACGAGGTGCTGGCGCTGAACAAGCCCTCCGGCCTGGCGGTGCAGGGCGGCACCAAGACCACCCGCCACGTCGACCGGCTCCTCTCGGCCTGGGGCGAGGGGCTGGACCGGCCGCGGCTGGTGCACCGGCTCGACCGCGACACCTCCGGCGTGCTGCTGCTTGGCAAGACCCCGGCGGCGGCCGCGCGGCTGTCGGGCGCCTTCGCCAAGCGGCGGGCGGAGAAGACCTACTGGGCGATCGTCGCCGGCGCGCCCAAGCCGGCCGAGGGCTTCATCGACCAGCCCCTGGTCAAGACCGGCGTCGGCGACCGCGAGATGGTGATCCCCGCCGAGCCGAAGGACCCCCGCGCCGAGCAGGCCCAGACCGAATATGTCGCCATCTCCCGCGCCGCGCACCGCGCCACCTGGCTGGCGCTGCAGCCCCACACCGGCCGCACCCATCAGCTGCGCGCCCCACATGCGGGCGATCGGCCATCCGATCCTGGGCGATCCCAAGTACGGCGACGAGGCGTCCGCGGCGCTGTCAGGCGGCCTGAAGCTGCAGCTCCACGCGCGGCGGCTGTCCCTGCCCCACCCGTCCGGCGGGCGGCTGGTGGTCGAGGCGCCGCTGAGCCCCGAGATGAAGGCCGGCTTCGAACGCTTCGGCTTCGACGAGCACGAGGCGCCGGGTTGAGCCGTTCGGGCCGGCCGGCCGCCGATGAGGACGAGATCCCGATGCTGACCCGCGGCAAGCCCGACCCGATCGCCCGCCCCAAGCGGTTCTACAAGGCCGCCGCGGCCGTGGCCGTCGATGGCGGCTTCTCCGTGCTGCTGGACGGCCGGGGCGGTGCGCACGCCCGCGGGCGCCAAGCTGGTCGTCCCCACCGCCGCCTTGGCCGGCTGGTCGTCGGGGAATGGGCCCGCGCAAGGCGACGAGATCGTCATGGCCTCGATGCCGGCGATGCGCCTGGCCTCCACCGCCGCCGACAAGGTCCCCGGCGTGCGAGAGGCCATGGCGGAGGCCTTCGCCCGCTACGCCGCCTCCGACCTCCTCTGCTACTTCGCCGACGGCCCTCAGGCGCTGGTCGCGCGCCAGGTCGCTCATTGGGACCCGGTGCTGGACTGGGCGCGCGACGACCTCGGCCTGGAGCTGGTCCGCACCGTCGGGGATCGTCCACCAGCCCCAGCCGCCGGCGACGGTTGAAGCGGCCAAGGACCTCGCGCTCAGGCTCGACGACTTCGGCCTGGCCGGCCTCGCTCATGCGGCGGGCCTGCTCGGCTCGGCGGTCCTGGCCCTGGCGCTCCAGTACGACAAGCTCGACGGCGCGGGCCGCCTTCGACCTCTCGCGCCTGGACGAGGCCTTCCAGGAGGAGCGCTGGGGCGTCGACGCCGAGGCCGCCCAGCGCACCGCCGCCATGGGCGCCGAGGCGGTGATGCTGGAGCGGTGGTTCGCGGCCCTGCGCTGATCACTTTCCAATCGAGGATCGCCCGCGCACCTGGCTGGCCCTGACCCCCGCCGGCCGCAAAGCCTTCGCCGCCTATGCAGCCGAGCTCTCGCGCCTGGCGGGCCTCGCCAGCGCCCCGGCGGGGGGAGTGATCCACTCAGATTCCGCCCCGGGGGCTGGGCCTAGCCCTCGGCATGCAATCGGCGCTATCGCTGGAGAGCGCGCTGAAGCGCGACCTCGGTCGCGCCAGCGAACGCCGAAGCCACCCTCGGAAGAGCGATCCGAGGCCAAGGACAGGAAGACGGGGGAGCCATGAACAGATTCCAGACGATCATTCTCGGCCTGTGCCTGGCGGCGGGCGTCGCCGCCGGACCCGCGGCGGCCAAGGATTGCGCCGAGTTGGCCGGCGCCGCCCTGCCGCAGGGTGCGGTCACGTCGCCACGCTCGTCCCGGCCGGGGGCTTCCAGCCGCCGCCGTCACCCTTCGGCCCGCCGCCGGGCGTGGCCGCCGCGGGCTTCAGGCGCCTGCCGGCCTTCTGCCGGATCGAAGCCACTCTGAAGCCGAGCCCGGACTCGGACATCAAGGTCGAGGTCTGGCTGCCCGCCCGCGGCTGGAACGGCAAGCTGGTCGGCATCGGCAACGGCGTCTGGGCCGGCTCCATCAGCTACTTCGAGCTGGGCGGGCCCCTTTCGCGCGGCTACGCCGTGGTAGCCACAGACACCGGCCACGCGGCAATGGGCTATCCGCCGACTTCGCCGTCGGCCACCCCGAGAAGCTGACCGACTTCGGCTACCGCGCCGTGCACGGCATGACGGTCGCCGCCAAGGCGGCCGTCCGCGACTTCTACGGCCAGGCGCCCAGACTGTCGTTGTGGAACTCCTGCTCCACGGGCGGGCGCCAGGGGCTCATGGAGGCCTATCGCTATCCGGACGACTACGACGCCATCTCCGCCATGGCGCCGGCCAATCCCATGACCCGACCTGATGACCCAGAGCCTGTGGACGGGATACCAGGCCGTGCGCGCGCCGGGCGCCGGCCTGACCCAGCCGAAGCTGGCGGCCCTGCACAAGGCCTACCTCGACCAGTGTGACGCCAGGGACGGGCTGGCTGACGGGATCGTGTCGGCGCCCGGCGCCTGCCGGTTCGATCCGGCGGTCGCGCAGTGCAAGGACGCCGACGGGCCGGACTGCCTCACCCCCGAACAGGTCCGGACCATGCGCGCCATCTATGGCGGGGTGCGCGATCCGAAGACGGGCCGGCAGCTGCTTCGGGTTTCCCGCCCGGCAGCGAACTGCAGCTGGCGGTCCTGATCTCCGCCCCGGAACCCTTCCCGGTGGCGACCAGCTTCATGCGCCTTCTGGTGTTCGGCGATCGGCCCGGATGGGACTTTCCGCAGCTTCGACTACGCCGCCGATACGGCGCGCGCGCGGGCGTTCGGGGCGGCGACGCTCGACGTCCCCCGCCGGCGGCCTCGGTCCATTCTTCAAGCGCGGCGGCAAGCTGCTGCTCAGCCACGGCTGGACCGACGGCCTGATCCCGGCGAACAACACCGTCGCCTTCTACCAGCGCCTGTCCGCGGGCCTGCCGGCAGGGCAGTCGAAACGGCGGCTTCGCCTGTTCATGGTCCCCGGCATGAACCACTGTTCCGGCGGCGAGGGGCCGTCCAGCGACACCCTCGCCGCCATCGACCAGTGGGCGTCGACCGGCGTTGCGCCCCGAGCGCCTGATCGCCGCTCGGCCGCCGGCCCCGCAGCAGTCGGCCATGTCCCGGCCGCTGTGCCCCTTCCCGCAGGTCGCCGTCTACAAGGGCGAAGGGTCCACCGACCAGGCGGAGAATTTCGCCTGCAAGGCCCCGGCGCCGACGAAGGCGCGGAAGGCGCCCTAGCGGCGCCGGCCGCCGGGCGCGGCGACAACCGGGTCGAAAACGGAGCCGCGCGGGGGCTATGACCCTAGGGTCCCGGCCGTCGCCGGAAGGCGCGGGCGTCGAGGGCCGAAGATGCAGCACATCCTGGAAGAGCTGGAGAAGCGGCGCGCCGCCGCGCGCGTCGGCGGCGGCGAGCGGCGGACCAAGGCCCAGCACGCCAAGGGCAAGCTGACGGCGCGCGAGCGGATCGACCTCCTGCTCGACGAGGGCTCGTTCGAGGAGTTCGACATGTTCGTCGAGCACCGGGCCACCGAGTTCGGCATGGCCGAGCAGAAGATCCCCGGCGACGGCGTGGTCACCGGCTGGGGCAAGATCGGCGGCCGCGTGGTCTTCGTGTTCTCCAAGGATTTCACGGTGTTCGGCGGCTCTCTTTCGGGCGCGCATGCGGGCAAGATCGTCAAGATCCAGCGCCAGGCGATGAAGGTCGGCGCACCGCTGATCGGCATCTACGACGCGGGCGGCGCGCGCATCCAGGAGGGGGTCGAGAGCCTGGCCGGTTATGCCGACATTTTCCTTGAGAATGTCATGGCTTCCGGGGTTATCCCCAGATCAGCGTGATCATGGGCCCGTGCGCCGGCGGCGACGTCTACTCCCCCGCCATGACCGACTTCATCTTCATGGTGAAGGACACGAGCTACATGTATGTCACCGGCCGGATGTGGTCCGCACCGTCACCCACGAGGAGGTGACGCACGAGGAGCTCGGCGGCGCGCGGGTGCACGCCTCGCGCTCGGGCGTGGCCGACGGCGCCTTCGACAACGACCTGGAGGCCCTGTCCCAGGTGCGGCGGCTGGTGGACTTCATGCCGCTGTCCAACCGCGAGAAGCCGCCCGTCCGCAAGCCGCTGGACGAGCCGGAGCGCGAGGAGGCCTCGCTCGACACCCTGGTCCCCGCCGACGCCAACCGGCCCTACGACATCAAGGAGCTGATCGCCAAGGTCGTGGACGAGGCGGATTTCTTCGAGATCTCAGAGGCTTTCGCCAAGAACATCGTGACCGGCTTCGCCCGCATGGACGGCTTGCCGGTGGGCATCGTCGCCAACCAGCCGCTGGAGCTGGCCGGCGTGCTCGACATCGACGCCAGCCGCAAGGCCGCCCGGTTCGTGCGCTTCTGCGACGCCTTCCAGTTCCCGATCGTGACCTTCGTGGACGTGCCGGGCTTCATGCCGGGGCACGCGCCAGGAGTACGGCGGCCCTGATCAAGCACGGCGCCAAGCTCTTGTTCGCCTACGCCGAGGCCACCGTGCCCAAGGTGACCTGCATCACCCGCAAGGCCTATGGCGGCGCCTATGACGTGATGAGCTCCAAGCACCTCAGAGGCGACGTCAACTACGCCTGGCCCACCGCCGAGATCGCGGTGATGGGCGCCAAGGGCGCGGTGGAGATCATCTTCCGCGAGGACGCCAAGGACCCCGAAAAGCTCGCCGCCCGCGAGGCCGAGTACAAGGCCCGCTTCGCCAACCCCTTCGTCGCCGCGTCCCTCGGCTACATCGACGACGTCATCATGCCCCGCGAGACGCGGCGGAGGGATCGTGCGCGCCCTTAAGGCACTGCGCACGAAGGAGCTGTCCAACCCGTGGAAGCGGCACGATAATATTCCGCTGTGACCGTTCCCCTCTCCCCTTGCGGGAGAGGGTGGCCCGCGAAGCGGGTCGGGTGAGGGGTCGCGCCGCCCTCGTCGCCGCGAGCGGCCCTTCGGCGGCGATGCCGTGGAAAACCCCTCATCCGTCGGCTTCGCCGACACCTTCTCCCGCAAGGGGAGAAGGAGACGGAGGCGTAGGGCGCGGCCCAGGGCGATTCCTACGGCGCCACCAACTCCACCGTCGGAAAATAAGTCCGGTAGCGCACCGGATCGCGGGTGATCAGGGGCAGGTCGGCGACGGCGGCGTGGGCGCCGATGAAGAAGTCCGGCAGGACGCCGGTGCGCGAGCCTCCAGCCGCGCGATAGCGCTGGAACGCCTTGCCGGCGAGGAACAGCGCGGCCCGGGGCATGGCCGCGAACGCCAGGCCGGCCTCGTCCACCACCGCGTCCAGCGCCTCGATCGTGGCGAAGCGCACCGACAGCTCCGCGTAGACCACGTCGTTGATCAGCAGCGGGGCCCCGCCGGGCGGCCGCCTCCAGCGCGGCCAGGACCAGTCCGCCCACGCAGGATCGTCGGTTGGACGATGTCCAGAAGGACGTTGGTGTCGACGAGGGCGGGCCGTCATGCCTCGCCGCGGGTGAGCGCCATGATCTCGTCGGTGCTGAGGCCCTCCCCGGCCCGTCCGCGCAATCCCTCGAATCGGCTGGACCGCTCCTCGACGCCGCCAGGCGCCGGGCCGGACCCTTGGCCCCCGGTCACTGGCGGCCCGCAGGGCGTTCCAGTCCTCCAGGGACAGGATCACCACCGGCTCGGCCTTGCGGCGGCTGATGATGACCGGGACGTGGTCCTGGACCACCTTGTCCATCACGGACTTGAGGTTGGCGCGGGCTTCCGAGAAGGTCGTGACGTCGATGGCGGCGCTTTTCATGGGGACAATATGTACCTGGAACGGTACAACTGCAAGCCGGGCGGGCGCCGGTGACCGCCAGGCCCTGCCCCTTCTGCGCCATCGCCCGCGGCGAGGCCGAGGCGGCGGTGGTCTACGAGGACGGCCTGACGCTCGCCTTCCTCGACCATGCGCCGCTGATGATCGGGCATGTGCTGCTGATCCCGCGCACGCACGTCGCGACGATCTATGAAGCCGACGCGGTCACGGTGACGGCGCTGGCGCAGGCCTCGCAGGCGCTGGCGATCGCGGTGACCCGGGCCATGGGAGCCGACGGCTGCTTCGTGGCGCAGAACAATGTGGTCAGCCAGAGCGTGGCCCACCTGCACACCCACGTGATCCCCCCGCCGGCAGGGCGACGGCTTCTTCTCGCCGCGGATCATCTGGAAGCGCACGCGCTATGGCGCCGGCCAGATGGCCGAGACCGCCGCCGCCATCCGCGCCGCCCTGCCCTGATCGCGCGCCGCGCCTATCCCCTCGCCCCGGTTCGGCGGCATGATGCGCCAACCCCCGTGGAAGGACCCGCGCGCCGGAACTGCACTCTGCGCACTCTGCGCACCACGATTGGAGGGTGCGCTCCGTGCGGCTTGATCGGCCGCGGACGGCGGGGGATGTTGGAGCGTGACCGACGCCGGGCTCGCGATCCAGGACGACATCACCACGCCGCGGCTCGTGCTGCGCCGGATCACGCTTCAAGCCATCGAGGCGGGCCTGGCGGGAGACCTGGAGCGGGCCGGCCGGCTGCTCGGCGCCGCCCTGCCGCGCGAGCTGATCCAGGAGCCCGACGTGCTGGCGCTCGGCCAGGCGCGGCTGGAGGCCGACCCGGACTACGCGCCGTTCGGGCCGCGGGCGATCATCCTGCGCGAGACGCGGGAGATGATCGGCCACATCGGCTTCCACACCGCGCCGGACCCCGACTATCTGCGGCCCTATGCCCGCGACGCGGTCGAGCTCGGCTACACGGTGTTCGGCGACCATCGCCGGCGCGGCTACGCCTCCGAGGCGCTGGGCGGCCTGATCGGCTGGGCGCAGGCGGCGCACGGCGTGCGCCGGTTCGTCGCCTCGGTGTCGCCGCGCAACGACGCCTCCCTGGCCCTGGTCGCCCGCCACGGCTTTGGGCGGATCGGCGAGCACCACGACGACATCGACGGCCTGGAGCACATCTTCCTGCTGGACCGCGCCGCGCCGGCGGGCTGAGGCCGCTCAGCCGTCCAGCACCGCCGCCTTGACCGCCGCCGCGCCCGCCATGGCCGCCGTGGCCAGGGCCGGCGCGCGGGTCAACACCTGATCGGCATAGACCTGGGCCAGGGCCGCCTTGCCGCGCAGCCAGTCGGCGTCCCCTCCCCCGCGTCGAGCCGGCGCTGGGCGGCCATGGCCTGGCGGGCCAGAAGGGCGCCGCCGATCACGTCGCCGAACAGCTTCAGGAACACCGAGGCGCCGGCCAGGGCGTCCTCCCCCGGATGGGCGGCCAGCCACGCCGCCGCCCGCTCCACCGCCTCGATGCCGAGCGAGACGCGGGCGCCGACCGCCGCCATGTCGCCGCCGAGGTCGAACGGGATGGCGCGCAGCTCCGTCAGCAGGGCCCGCACCGGCTCGCCCCCGTCCACGGCGAGCTTGCGGCCCACCAGGTCGATGGCCTGGATGCCGTTGGTCCCCTCGTAGATCGGGGAGATGCGGGCGTCGCGATAGTATTGCGCCGCGCCGGTCTCCTCGATGAAACCCATGCCGCCGTGGACCTGCAGGCCGAGGGAGGCGACTTCCACGCCGACGTCCGTCGACCAGGCCTTGGCGATGGGGGTTAGGAGTTCCGCCCGGCGGGCGGCGGACGCGCGCTCGGCGGGATCGGCGGCCAGGCGGGCCAGGTCGGCGGCGACGCCCGCCGACAGGCAGATCGCCCGCGCCGCCTCGACCTTGGCCTTCATCAGCACGAGCGTACGGCGCACGTCCGGATGATCGACGATCGCGGCGGGCCGCTCGGCGGACCAGGGGGAGGCGCCCTGGCGCCGCTCGCGCGCATAGGCGAGGGCGTGCTGCCGGGCGCCCTCGGCCACGCCGACGCCCTGTACGCCCACCGCCACGCGGGCGTTGTTCATCATCACGAACATGTTGGGCAGGCCGTGGTTCAGCTCGCCCACCAGCTCGGCGTGCGCGCCCTCGTACAGCATCACGCAGGTCGGGGAGGCGTGGACGCCGAGCTTGTGCTCCAGGCCGGCGGCGCGCAGGGCGTTGCGCGCGCCGAGGGTCCCGTCGTCGCCGACGAGCCGCGCGGGCGCCAGGAACAGCGACAGGCCGCGCGTGCCCTCGGGCGCCCCGGGGGTGCGGGCCAGGATCAGGTGGACGATGTTGTCCGCCATGTCGTGGTCGCCCCAGGTGATGAAGATCTTCTCGCCGGTGATGCGCCAGCTCCCGTCCGGCTGGGGCTCGGCGGTGGTGCGGATCTGGGAGAGGTCCGAGCCGGCCTGGGGCTCGGTCAGGTGCATGGTCCCCGGCCATTCGCCCGAGACCAGGCGCGGCAGGTAGAGCGCCTTCTGCCGCTCCGTACCGAGGGTGTGCAGCGCCTCGATGGCCGCCAGCGTCAGGGTCGGGCAGAGGGCGAAGGCCATGTTGGCCGCGTTGGCCATCTCAAACACCGCCAGCTCCAGCGCCTTGGGCAGGCCCTGGCCGCCGGCCGCGGGATCCGCGGACAGGCCGCTCCAGCCGCCCTGCGAGAAGGCGCGATAGGCGGCGGGAAACCCGTCGGGCGTCACCACCCGCCCGTTCTCCAGGCGCGAGCCCTGGACGTCGCCGACGCGGTTCAGCGGCGCCAGAACCCCCGCGGCCAGCTCGCCCGCCGCCTCCAGCACCGCCGTCATCAGCGCCTCGTCCAGCCCCTCGACATAGGGCGCCAGGCGGCCGATTCCCGCCGCCTCGATCAGCGAAAACACCAGGTCCCTGACCGGCGGCTGATAATTCAT
>JBBCHF010000019.1:0-69231 GCA_037201645.1 Caulobacteraceae bacterium | reverse complement strand
CTTGATCCCGTGGTCGTTGCAGAACTTCAGGATCTCGGAGGACCTCCTGCGTGGAGCGCGGGTAGGCGATGCCGAGGATGTTGGCGCTCTCGGGCGCCTGGGTGGTGAAGTCGTGGACGTGCCGGCCCGGGTCGAACTCGCCCGGGATCTGGAACACATCGGCGCCGAGGCTGTCGCGAAGGGGGGGGTGAACAGGGTCATGACTTTGTTTTCCGCTCGTCCCCCGCGAAAGCGGGGGACCCAGGTGTTTTATCGAAGGGCGCCGGCGGTTCCAGGAAAAAGCTCGGATCCTCGTCCACGCGCCGGGGAGCAGTGGGCCTTCACGCCATCGCCCCAGTCCCGCCGAGCGTCATGCTGAGCCCGTGCTGGGCCCATCGCCATGCCGCGCAATGGCCGCCACCCTCCTCCTTCAAGTGGCCGATCAGGTCATCTGGACGGCGAAACGCCACGGCGCTCGTCGGCAACGCGACCGCGACCCGGGGATATTGGTCCAGGAATTCGAGGTGGCCCGCTTCTTCGATGTGATGGAGCCCCATCACCTGCCTGAACCTGCTGTCGCCAGTCATCCAGACCCTGAGATGCTTTTCCGGGACGACAAGGACCTCATCGATCTCGTTTCCCTCGATCACTGACGAGGCCGTACTGCAGGAATCCGTCGTGCGCGAGTTGATAACGGTGCGGTTCGAGCGCCGCGAGGATGGATGACGCATCGCCCGAGCCCACGGGAACAGGATCGCAGCCGGCATTTGCGGCCAGGAGCGTGGCTTCCGGGCCGAGCAGCGCCTGGCAAAGATCATGGAACACCGCCCAGAGCTGCGGAGCATCCACGTTGACCTCCGCGTAATGGGTAAAGCGTTCATCCGGCGCCGGGTACAGCAGGTACCCGCGCGCGATGTTGGCTGACGCCACCCGCGCCCAGACCTTGGCGCGATCCGCCGCCGGCCCGGGGATCTCATCTTCTCGGGCCAGCCGCATCCCGTCCGGGAAAACAAGGGTGCTTGGCATGATGGCTTCAGCCGCGCCACGTCATCGGATCGCTGACCTTAGCCCTTTCGGGGCGCCGCCACAGCCGTCGAAGCCACGATTCCCGGCTCTCGCGGGCCGGTCACACCGCCGCCGGCGCCAAGACCGGCCGTCCGCGCATCAGGTCGGCGGCCTTTTCGGCGATCATCACGGTGGGGGCGTTGGTATGGCCGCCGTTCACCCGCGGCATGACCGAGGCGTCGACCACCCGCAGGGCCTCGACGCCCCGCACCCTGAGCTCAGGATCGACCACGGCCATGGTGTCCGTCTCCGAGCCCATGGCCGCAGGTGGAGGTCGGGGTGGTGGTCGAGGTCCATCGACGAGCGGATGTAGGCGTCGAGGTCCGCGTCGGACGTCACGCCCGCCCCCGGCTTCAGCTCGCGGTCGATCATCTCGCCCACGGGGCCGCCGCGGTACATCTCGCGCACGATCCGCACGCCCTCGCGCATGGCGCGGCGGTCCTCCTCCTCCTTGAGGAAGTTGAACAGGATGCGCGGCGCGTCGGCGGGATCGGCCGAGCGCAGGGTCACCTCGCCGCGGCTGTGCGGGTGCAGCAGGGACGGGCAGGCCTCGAAGGCGTGCTCCAGCGCCGGCTTGATGACGGGGAACCAGACGTCGGCGTCCAGCCGCACCGGGTTGCAGAAGATCTCCAGGTCCGGCCGCTCCAGGTCCGGCCGGCTCTTGACGAAGCCGAGCGCGGTCAGCGGCTGATTGGCCATCGGGCCGCTGCGGAAGGCCATCCACTGCAGGGGGGGTGGGCGACGGCCAGCTTGTCCCAACGCAGCTCCTTCATGAAGGTGACCGGCTGCTTGGTCTTGAACTGGATGAAGGTGAGGATGTGCTCCTGCAGGTTCTTGCCGACGCCCGGCAGGTCCCAGCGCCGTCTTGATCCCCGTGCGCGGCCAGTTCGTCCGCCGGGCCGATCCCCGACAGCATCAGCACCTGGGGCGAGTTGTAGGCGCCGCCGCAGAGCACGACCTCCCGGTCGGCGCGGACGACGTGGACCTGGCCGCCGGTCGAGTATTCGACGCCGACGGCGCGGCCGTTCTCGATCACCACCCTGTGCGCCAGGCAGTGGGTGCGGACGGTCAGGTTCGGCCGGTCCATCGCCGGCTTCAGGTAGCAGTTGGCGGCGGAGGAGCGGACGCCGTCCTTCACCGTGATGTCCACCTTGGTGAAGCCCTCGGGGACCTCGCCGTTGATGTCGTCGGTGACCACGTGGCCGGCGGCGCGGGCGGAGGCCATGAAGGCGTCGTAGTGCAGGCCGCGCGTGTCGATCCGGGTGACGCCGGTGGGGCCCGAGCCGCCGTGGTGCTTGGACCTCCCCGCCCCAGTAGCCCTCGGCCTTCTTGAAGTAGGGCAGGACGTCGGCGTAGCTCCAGCCCTCGGCCCCGAGCTGGGCGCCACTCGTCGTAGTCGCGCGGGTGGCCGCGGACGTAGAGCATGCCGTTGATCGAGGTCGAGCCGCCCAGGGTCTTGCCGCGCGGGGCCAGGAACTTGCGGCCGTCGGCATAAGGCTCGGGCTCGGAATAGAAGTTCCAGTTGTGCGCCGGCCCGCGCCAGATCTGACGCCAGCCGAGCGGCATGTGCATGTAGAGCGAGTTGTCGCGCCCGCCGGCCTCCAGCAGCAGGACCTTGACGTCCTTGTCGGCGCTCAGCCGGTTGGCCAGGACGCAGCCGCCGGCCCCGGCCGCCACGATGATGTAGTCGAACGCTTCAGACGCCACGTCTCCGCCCCTTGTGGGTTATCGCCGCCCCGAGCGGCGCTTTGGCCGGGGATATGGCACGGAAGCCCTGCCCGCGCGCTACTCGGCGGCGCTGTCGCGGGGAAGGACGGCGTTTGGGCGGACGGGCTCAGCCGATCGCGGCGAACTGCTCGCCGTCTTCGCCCGGCTGGCCGGCGGCGCGGACGGCGCTGATCAGCTCCTGCGGGCGGACGGGCTTGCCGATGTGGCCGTCGGCGCCGGCGGCGGCCGAGGCGGCCAGGTGCTCGGGCAGGACGTTGGCGCTGACCACGATGATCGGCAGGCGCGGATGGGCCGAAGGTGCTCTCCTCGGCGCGGGATAGCGCGGGATGGCGGTCAGGATGGCGGTCAGGCCGTCCATCACCGGCATCTGCAGGTCCATCAGGGCGACGTCGTAGCTCGACCGGCGCACGGCCTCGACCGCCTCCTGGCCGTTCTCCACGCAGTCGACCTCGGCGCCGATCGCCGCCAGCATCAGCTCGGCGACCTTGCGGTTGGTGGGGTTGTCCTCGGCCACCAGGATGCGCAGGGGCTCGGCGGAGTCCACCGCCGGCGCGGCGTCGGCCGCGCGGTCAGGCTCGGCCGCGGCCTGGGCGGGCGGCAGGGGCAGCTCGACGCGGAAGGTGGCGCCCTTGCCGGGCCTGGCGGTCGCGCTGATCGCCCCGCCCATCAGGTCGGCGAGCTGGCGGCAGATGGCCAGGCCCAGGCCCGTGCCGCCGTACTTGCGGCTCATCGAGCCGTCCGCCTGCTCGAACCGCCGGAACAGCCGCTCGGCGTCCTCGGGGTCGAAGCCGATGCCGGTGTCGGAGACCTCCAGCACCTGGCGGCGCGTCTCGCCGCGGCCGACGGCGGCGTGGCGGATGGTGATGCTTCCCCGCTCGGTGAACTTCACCGCATTGCTGATCAGGTTGGTCAGGATCTGCTGCAGCCGCGCGGGATCGCCGAGCACGACGGCGTCCGCCTCCCCGGTCAGCTCCAGCCGCAGCTCAAGGCCCTTCTCGCGCATCCTGGGCCGGAAGGCGGCGGCGGCGGTCTCGATCGCCTCGCGCAGGCGGAACGGCTCCCGGGCGATCTCCATCTGGCCCGCCTCCAGCCGCGCGAAGGTGAGCAGGTCGCGCAGCAGCGCCTCCAGCGTCCCGGCGGAGTCGAGCAGGGTCGAGACGATCTCCCGCTGGTCCGGCTCGAGCCGGCCTTGGTCGAGCACCCCGGCCAGGCCGAGCACGCCGTTCAGCGGCGTCCGGATCTCGTGGCTCATGTTGGCCAGGAATTCGCTCTTGGCGCGGTTGGCGGCCTCGGCGCGGGCCAGGGCCTGGCGCAGGGCCTCCTGGCGGGCCTTCATCTCGGTGATGTCGACGCGCAGGCCGATGATGCCGCCGTCGCCGGTGGCGCGCTCCTCGATCATGATCCAGCGGCCGTCGGCCAGCTGCTGCTCGTGCGGCGGGCCGGGGTTGCGCATCCGCTCGACCCGCTCGGCGAGCCACGCCTCCTCGCGGCCGATCGCCTCGGGATAGTCGCCGCGGGCGACGCCGACCTTCAGGGTGTCCACCAGCTTGCGCCCCGGCGCGAACAGGTCGGCCGAGCGGTGGTAGATCTCGGCGTAGCGCTTGTTCCAGAGGATGTAGCGGCCCTCGGAATCCAGGAAGACCAGGCCCTCGGGCATCACGTCGATGGCCGCGCGCAAGCGCCGCTCGGCGGTGCGGGCCTCGTCGCGGGCGCGCTCCAGGGCGTCCTGGTCCCAGCGGCGGGCGAAGGCGATCAGGGCGGCGCGGGCGCGCATGGCCAGCGCGGCCGCCTTGCGCCATGCCGTGATCGGTCCCGCCGCCATGATCGTCCGCCCGCTCCGCTATCGAACGCGTGCCACAGGGGAACGACGGATCAGGTTAAGGGGTCCTTAGCCATGCGAAGCAACCGCAAGATCGGCGCCCCGCCGCCGCCCGATTGGGCGCCGGCGGGGCCGCCCGGCCACGATGCAGGCGCCGCTCAGGCCGGCTGCAGCGCCGCGTCGAACGCCGCGTCGGTCTTGGCGCGCAGCTCCTCGACCGTGACGCCGGGGGCCAGCTCGATCAGCCGCACGCCGCGATCGCCCTTCTTGTCGATCTCGAACACGCCGAGGTCGGTGATCAAGAGATCGACGACCCGCGCCCCGGTCAGGGGCAGGGTGCATTGCTTCAGGAACTTCGGCCCGCCGGACTTCTCGCAGTGCTCCATGACCACGACCACGCGCTTGACGCCGGCGACCAGGTCCATGGCCCCGCCCATGCCCTTGACCATCTTGCCGGGGATCATCCAGTTGGCGAGGTCGCCGTTCTCGGCCACCTGCATGGCGCCGAGGATCGACAGGTCGATGTGGCCGCCGCGGATCATGGCGAAGCTGTCGGCGCTGGAGAAGAACGACGAGGTCGGCAGCTCGGTGATGGTCTGCTTGCCGGCGTTGATCAGGTCGGGGTCCTCCTCCCCCTCGTAGGGGAAGGGGGCCCATGCCGAGCATGCCGTTCTCGCTCTGCAGCGTCACCGAGACGCCGGGCGGGATGTAGTTGGCCACCAGGGTCGGGATGCCGATGCCGAGGTTGACGTAGAAGCCGTCGTGCAGCTCGCGCGCGGCGCGCTGCGCCATCTGGTTGCGGTCCCAGGCCATCAGACTTCCTCCCCGGCGGCCGCGCCGGCCATCTCCGCGTCCGGGCGCTTGCGCACCGTCCGCTGCTCGATCCACTTCTGGTAGTTGGTCCCCTGGAAGATCCGGTCGACGTAGATGCCGGGGGTGTGGATGCAATCGGGGTCCAGCTCGCCCGGCTCGACCAGGTGCTCGACCTCCGCCACCGTGACCTTGCCGGCCGTGGGCCATCATCGGATTGAAGTTCCGCGAGGTCTTCCGGTAGACGAGGTTGCCCTCGGCGTCGCCCTTCCAGGCCTTGACGATGGAGAGGTCGGCGCGGAGCCAGCGCTCCATCACGTACATCTCCCCGTCGAACTCCGCCGTCGGCTTGCCCTCGGCCACCACGGTGCCGTAGCCGGTCTTGGTGTAGAAGGCCGGGATGCCGGCGCCGCCGGCGCGGATGCGCTCGGCCAGGGTGCCCTGGGGGTTCAGCTCCAGCTCCAGCTTGCCGGACAGGAAAAGGTCCGCGAACAGCTTGTTCTCGCCCACGTAGGACGAGATCATCTTGTCGATCTGGCCGTTGTTCAGAAGCACCCACAGCCCCAGGCCGTCCGCGCCGCAGTTGTTGGAGATCACGGTCAGGCCCTTGACGCCGGAGTCCTTCAGGGCGGCGATCAGGTTCTCCGGATTGCCCGAAAGGCCGAACCCGCCCGACATGACCGTCATGCCGTCGGCGAGGCAGCCTTCCAGCGCGGACTTTGCGTCCTTGAAGACCTTGTTGGCCATGCGTTCCTCCGTTTGGGCCTCTTCCTTACCGGTCGGGCGGGCGATTTCAACCGGGGAAGGACGGAACGGCGGCGTCCGGCCGCGCCGCCTTGCGCGAGGGGGCGGGCGGCCTGGACAATGTCGAGCGTTATGGGGGCTGTCAGGATGAGCGTCGAAGACAGGCTTGAGGCGATGGGGGTGCGCCTGCCCGCCGAGGCCAGGGTCCCGGCCGGCGTGGTCATCGACTTCGCCTGGGCGCGGGGTGCATGGCGACCGGGTGTTCATCTCCGGCCATGGGCCGCAGGCGCCCGACGGCGCGGTCATCGGGCCGTTCGGCCGCGTCGGCGCCGAGGTGAGCCCGGAGGAGGCGGCGGAGGCCGCCAGGCTCGCCGCCCTGGCCGCCATCGCCAGCCTCAGGCGCGCCATAGGGTCGCTCGACCGGGTGGCCGCCTGGCTGCGCGTGGAAGGCTATGTGTTGGCCGCGCCAGGGTTCGAGCGCACCACCAATGTGGTCAACGGCGCGTCGCGGCTGATCGTCGAGGCGTTCGGGGAGGAGGTCGGCCGGCACGCGCGGACCGCCATGGGCGTCGCCGCGACGCCCCTGAGCTGCCCGGTGGTGATCGCCGCCGAGGTGGCGCTGCGCCCTTAGGGTTCGGACTCGGTCGAGGCCAAGCAATTCGACGGGTTCAGCTTCGTTCCATATCCGCTCATCCCCGCGAAAGCGGGGACCCAGGCGTTTTGGGTCGCCGACTCTGAGCTGCTGAGAGCTCGCCAGGGCAGGAACAGAAAAAACCTGGGTCCCCGCTTTCGCGGGGATGAGCGGTATTGGGTGCGGCCTTAGGCGATCAGTTGAACGCGGGGCGCATGGCCGGCGCGGGGGCCGGGGCCGCCGGCACCGGATCGCCGAGAGCCGGGTCGCGGCGTTTGGCGCGGACGCCCCAGGCCACGCGGCTGGCGGTCCAGTAGTTCCAGAAGGCCCCCGCCATGGCGCCCGCCGCGCCGGCGGCCAGCCAGTGGACGCCGCCGCGGCTGACCACGCCGCCGACGATCTCGCTGATCAGGGCGCCGGACGAGCAGGCCAGGGCGAAGGCCAGGAAGCCCCTCCAGAACGCCGCGCCCTTCAGGCGCAGGTCGCGGAAGGTCAGAAGGTTGTTCAGCACGTAGTTGCAGCTCATCGCCGCCGCGATCGCCAGGCCCTGGGCCGCCCAGAACGGCGCCCGCTCGGTGGTCTCCACCGCGCTCAGCACCATCAGGTGCAGCATCATGCCGAGCACGCCGACGCCCACGAACATGCAGAACCGCGCCGGGACCAGCCCGTTGGTGCGCTTCTCCACGAGCTGTGCGGCCAGTTCGACGATGATGCGCAGGTCGAGCTTGGAGGCGCCGCCGACGCGCTCGCGCAGGATGGTGGAGCACTCCACCACCTTGGGCGCGCGCCCTGCCGGAGGCCAGGACGTCGACCAGGATCTTGAAGCCGACGCCGCACAGGCGCGGCCGCACGGCCTCGAACCAGGCGCGGCGCTGCACGAAGAAGCCGGCCAGTGGGTCGCTGGCCCGCGCGCCGAGCACGGCGTGGATCACGCCCGAGCCGATGCAGCTCAGCATGTGGCGGTGGCCCTTCAGGCCCGTGGTGGTGTCGGCGCGGAAGCGGCTGGCGACGGCGATGTCGGCGTCGGTGGTCTGCAGGAGCTCGACCAGCTCGCGCAGCTTGTGCGTCTCGTGCTGGCCGTCGCCGTCCATGATGGCGAGGAGTTCGCCGCGCGAGGCGTCCCAGCCGGCGATGGCGGCCGAGGCCAGGCCCCGCACGCCCGTGCGCCTGACCAGGCGGATGCGGCGGTCGGCCGCGGCCTTGTCCAGCACCACGCGGGCGGTGGCGTCGTCGGCCGAGTCGTCGACGACCACGATCTCATAGGCCAGGCCGGCCAGCACCGCTGCGGCCTCGTCCAGGACGCCGCCGATCGACTGCGCCTCGTTGAGCGTGCAGACGACCAGGGAAATTCGGGCCGCCCGTCTGCGCCGGAGGTCGCGCCGTCGGCGGCGCCCTGGAACGATGTCATCTCTGTCTCACCCCACCGACTTGATGCCGGGTTGGGGACGGACCCTAGCCGCCCTTGCTGGAGGCCCCGTTAAGCGACGTGGCTAACGCCGCGTAAGGTCCCTGAAGGCTTGGTTAAGGCTTGTCGGCGAGCGTGCGGCCATGACCACCGCCGACGCCGCCGTGCGCCCCGCCCCGCCCCTGCGCCTGGACTGGCGCCTCATCGCCCCGGCCCTGGCCGGCGTCGTGGCCTACGCCTTCGTGCTGCTCGATCCGAAGCTGTTCGTGGACGGCGACTGCTACTGGCACATCACGGCCGGGCAATGGATGCTGGACCACGGCCACGTCCTGAAGACCGACATCTTCTCGTGGTCGATGCCCGGCGCGCCATGGGACAGCCACGAGTGGCTGTCGGAGGTGCTGATGGCCCTCGCCTATCGGGCGGGGGGCTGGAGCGGCGTGGCGGTGCTCGCCGCCACCGCGGCGGGCGCGCTGGCGATGATCCTGGCCGCGCGTCTCGGCCGGTCGCTGGCCGGGCCGGCGCTGGTGATCGTGCTCCTGGTGGCGTTCTCCTGCATCGCGCCGAGCCTGCTGGCGCGGCCGCATCTTCTGACCCTGCCGATCCTGGCCGCCTGGACCATCGGCCTGATGCAGGCGCAGGCCGATCGCCGCGCGCCGTCCCTGCTGCTGCTGCCCCTGATGACGCTGTGGGCCAACCTGCACGGCGGCTATTTCTTCGGCCTGGCCCTGATCGGCCCGTTCGCGCTCGAGGCCCTGCTGGGCGCGCCGGGACGGCGGCGGGAGGTCGTGGTCGGCTGGGGCGTGTTCGGCGTCCTGGCGGTGCTGGCGGCCCTGATCACGCCGTTCGGCATCCAGGGACTGCTGTTCCCGATCAAGCTCCTGCGGATGACCAGCCTGTCGCACATCAACGAGTGGCGGCCGGCGGACTTCTCCAGCTTCGAGCCGATGGAGCTGGCGCTGCTGCTCGCGGTGTTCATCTTCGTCTCGCGCGGGGTGCGGATGCCGATCGTGCGGCTGCTGCTGCTGCTGCTGCTGCTGCACATGGCGCTGCAGCACAGCCGCCACCGGATGCTGTTGGCCATCGTCGGCGCCCTGATCGTCGCCGATCCCCTCGGGGTCGCGCTCGGCCAGCCGGCGGCGGGTCCCGCGGGCAGGCGCGCCTGGATCGCGGCGCTGACCGCGGCCGGCGTGGCGGTGGTGCTGGGCGGGCTGCGCGTGGCCTTTCCGATCGTGCGCACCGACGCGATCACCACCCCGGCGACGGCCTTCGCCCACGTGCCTGCCGCGCTGAAGCGCCAGCCGGTGTTCAACGACTACAATTTCGGCGGCTACCTGATCTTCCAGGGCGTGCGCCCGTTCATCGACGGCCGCGCCGACATGTACGGCGACGCCTTCGTGAACAGCTATTTCGACGCCACGCGGGAAGGCAACCCGGACACGCTCGACCGCCTGATCGGCAAGTACCATCCGGCCTGGGCGATCTTCTCGCCCGACAATCCCGCCGTGCGCCTGCTCGACCGCACGCCGGGCTGGCGGCGGATCTACGCCGACAAGTATGCGGTGGTGCAGGTGGGCGATCCCGCCCCGGCCTCCGCTCCCGTGGCGGCGCGCTGACGCCTAGGCCAGGCGCTTCTCGTAGAGGCGGTAGGTCTTGTAGCGGGTCGAGGCGGTGGCCTCGCAGATCGCGCGCATGGGGCGGTTGTCCTCGAGGATCCAGGACAGCTCGACCTTCTCGATCCCGGCCTTGCGGGCCTCGCGCCGCATGGCGTCGATCAGCAGGAACGGCAGCAGCGTCCCGCGGAAACCAGCCGCGAACTTGCGCTTGACCCCCATCAGCGGCACCCGCGCGCTCTTCACGCCCGAGACCTTCAGCCGCCATAGCAAGGTGGCCCAGCCGAACGGCAGGAGCTTGCCGTCCAGCCCCCGGATCGCCTCGTTGACGTTGGGCAGGCAGACGCCGAAGCCGGCGTCCTCGCCGTCGATCTGCGCAAACCAGACGAGGTCGCCGTTGATCACCGGCTTCATCGATTTGGCCAGCTGCAGGGTCTCGGCCTCGGTGATCGGGGTGTAGCCCCAGTTGTTGGCCCAGGCCTCGTTCATGATCTCGGTCATGACCCGGACTTCCTGCTCGTACTTCTTGAAGTCGAGCCGGCGCAGCCGCACGCCCTCGGGCAGGGGCCGGTCCACGCGCTGGCGCACCTTGGCCGGGAAGTCGGCGGTGATGTCCACGAGGTAGGCGTAGACGTCCTTGACCTTGGCGTAGCCCTGCTCCTCGACCCGCGCGCCGGCGTAGCGGGGCTCGTGCCCCATCATCACCATCGGCGGGGTCTCGAAGCCCTCGACCAAAAGGCCCGTCTCCTCGTTGATCGAGAGGTTGAACGGGCCGATCGCGCGGGTGCGGCCCCGCTCGCGCAGCCAGGCCTCGGCCACGGCGAACAGGGCGGCGAAGATGGCCGGGTCGTCTTCGGCCGCGATCATGCCGAAGTAGCCGGCCGGATCGGCCGGGTCGGTGGGGGCGAGGTGGTCGATCTGGGCCGAGACGCGGCCGACGTCGCGGCCGTCGCGGCGCGCCAGCCAGAACTGGTAGTCGGCGTGCTCGAAGAACGGGTTGGTCTTGGGCGTCAGCGCCTCTTCCCGCTCCATGAACAGCGGCGTGATCCAGGCCGGGTCCTTGGCGTTCAGCCGCGCGGGCAGGGCGACGAACCGATGCAGCTCGGCCTTGGACGAGACGGGTATGATCTCGATTGCGTCGGCCATCATCCCTCCAGGTACAGCAAGGCGGTCACGCCGAGGGCCGCGAAGGCGATGGGCGCGCTCCACGACGCCAGGAACGGGGGCAGGGCGCTGGCCTCGCCGAGCGCGGTCAAAAGGCCGTCCACCACCAGGAACAGCAGCCCCGAGATCAGGCCGAACAGCATCAGCCGCACCCCCTGCGGACTGCGCAGTGTGCCCAGGGCCGCCGGCGCCGACAAGAGCAGCATGACCAGCGCCCCCAGCGGCTCGGCGAAGGTGCGGTAGAGGCGCGTGCGGTAGAAGTCCGGGCTGCGGTCGATGGGGATCGCCCGGGTCAGGGCCGCCACGGCGGTGGACGAGGAGATCTGGTCGGTGGCGCGATAGAGCCGCACCACTTCGGACGGCGTCAGGCGCGTCTTCCAGTCCTGCTCGGCCGGCGGGGTCAGGGTGGCCTCGGACCCCACGACGCGGGAGATCTGGGCGCCATGCAGGCGCCAGCCGCCCGGCTCGGGCGTGGCCGAGGGGGCGGAGATCTCCTCCACCAGCAGGTGCTCGGCGTTGCGTCGATAGATGCGCACGCCGGTCAGCCGCTCGCCGTTGGCCGAGGCGTCCTCGACCATGACCACCTCCGGCCCCAGCCGGAACCAGTGCGCCTTGGGAGCCTTGGTCTGCTCGGCCGCCGGCGCCGTGACGGCCATCCAGTGGACCAGCTCGTCCTGGGTGCGGGGCGCCACCTCGGCGGCGATGACGAAGTCGAGCAGGGCCACGCCGATGGCCACCGGCGCCATCATCTGCAGCACGCGGTAGATGTTGGCCCCCGTGGCGCGGATCACCACCATCTCGGAGGTGCGCGACATCTGGGTGAAGGTGAACAGCGAGCCGATCATCACGCTCAGCGCCGCCACCTGCTGGAACATGCCGGGCAGGCGCAGCAGCGAGTAGTGGCCGATGCCGGCCAGGCCCAGGCCCCGGTCGAAGATCGCCGTGGTGACGTCCAAAAGCTCCAGGATCTGCACGAGGCCGACCAGGACCACCGCGGCCATGATGGTGCGCACCAGCAGCAGGCGCAGGACGTAGCGGTCGAGGGTCACGGCGTCGCGCCGACCGGCTCGTGCCCGAACAGCTCGCGCAGCCAGTGCACCGCGTCGCCCAGGCCGCCGACGAAGCGGCTGAGCGGGGTGTCGCCGGGGCGGCGCAGGCTCGACAGGAACAGCCAGGTGCAAAGGCCGGTGAACACGAAATAGATCGTCCAGATCGGCGGCCCGGGGTTGATGTGGCCGGCGCGGCCGAGGCTCTCCACCGTCTGCACCGCGTGGTGGAACGAGATCATCAGGGCCCCGGCCAGGATCAGGCCGGGGGCGCGCCGCCCGCGCTTGGCCGCCATGCCGAGCGGGATGGCCAGGAGCGGCAGGAACGGCACCGACAGCGTCCCGCACGAGCCGCCCGTAGAGCTCGGAGCGCAGGGCGGTGTGGGGCAGCACCGAGTTCTTGTGGCGCAGCTCGCGCACCAGCTCCAGCAGGGTCAGCTCGCGCACGTCGCCGCCGCGCGGGGCGATCTTGCCGCCCATGTCGCCCATCGGCTCGGCCACGGTGACGTTCTGGAACTGCAGGATCTTGCCCGGCTGGCCGGGCATGCGGTCGAGCTGGATGCCCTTGTCCATATGCAGCTCGACCATGGTCTTGTCGACGCTGGTGGTCAGCTCGCCCTCATGGGCGGTGGAGATGCGCTCGCGGCCGTCGGCCGAGACCTGGCGCACGAACACCCCGTGCAGCTTGCGCCCGCTCATGCCCACCTCGTCGGCGGTGATGGTCAGGCCGTGGCCGGGGTCGACGAACACCTGCGGCTGGAGCTGCGCGCTCCAGCCGGCGTGGATCGCCATGTTGAGGACCTGCAGATAGGCGTAGCGGCCATAGGGCTGCAGGAAGCCGAACAGCACCAGGCTGACCAGGGTGAAGGCGAGGCCGAGGCCGATGAACGGCGCCGACAGCCGGCTGATCGAGACGCCGCTGGCCAGGATCGCGTCGATCTCGTTGTCGTCGCCGAGCCGGGCGATGACGATGAAGATGCTGACGAAGAACGAGGCCGGCAGGGCCAGGGTCAGGTACTGCGGCACCAGGTTGACGGTGATCTGCAGCACGAAGCCGAAGTCCGCGCCGTTCTGGGCCAGCTCGTTGAACAGCCGCAGGATGCGCTCGAGCAGCAGGGAGGTCAGGGTCACGGCCAGACAGCCGACCACGGGCCGGGTCATCAGCTCCAGCATGTAGCGGTCGATCTTCTTGGACCGTATCACGCTGGGCCTCCGCACGCCGCGCCTGCCGCCGGCGCGCGCCACCATAGAAATCCCCATCCCACAGTAAAGGCGCCATCGCGAGCCCGGGCGAGGCGAATGGTCTCGATTCGCGAATTCCGTCTCCCCCTGCGGGAGAAGGCGCCCCGGCGCCTCGATCTTGAGGTCAGCCGGCGCCGCTGATCATCATCGACGTCATGGCCGGGCTTGTCCCGGCCACCCATGAGCGCGGGACCGCCGGAGAACGCCTCGACCGCGGAGTTCATGGGTCACCGGCATTCCGCGCTTCGCGCTCCAGCCGGTGATGACGGTGAAGTTTGAAGCGCCCTGGATTCAGCTCGCCGCTACGCGCGGACCCGCTTCGGGGTGGCGGGCAGGAGGCCGAAGTCGCGGCCGACCTGGGCGAAGAGGTCGATGGCGAAGTCGATCTGCTCGGTGGTGTGGGCGGCGCTGACGCTGGAGCGCAGCAGCGGCGTGTTGTTCGGCGTCGCCGGCGGCAGGGCGAGGTTCAGGTAGAGCCCGCCGACCAGGAGCTGGTTCCAGAACGCGATCGCCGTCTCCTTGTCGGGCATGGCCACGGCGACGATCGGGTTGGCCTGGGGCCCGGTGCGGAAGCCGAGCTCGGTCAGGCCGTCGTAGAGGCGGCGCGCATTGCCCATCAGCTTGCCGCGCAGGCCCGGCTCGGCGCGCAGGCGGATCAGGGCCTGCAGGGTCGAGGCGATCACGCTCGGCGGCAGGGAGGCGGTGAACATGTAGGGCCGCGAGACCACCCGCAGCACGTCGAAGTCGTCGGCGTTGGAGACGCAGAAGCCGCCGACGCTGCCGAGGCTCTTGGAGAAGGTGCCGACCACGAAGTCGACGTCGTCCTCGACGCCCGCCTCTTCGGCCAGGCCCCGGCCGTTCTCGCCGAGCACGCCCATGGAGTGCGCCTCGTCGACCAGCAGATAGGCGCCGGCCTCGCGCTTGATCGCGGCGATCTCCTTCAGCGGCGCGGTGTCGCCGAGCATGGAGTAGATGCCCTCGACCACGATCAGCTTGTCGCCGGGCACGCCGTCCAGGCGCTTCAGGCGCTTGTGCAGGTCCTCGGGGTCGTTGTGGCGGAAGCGGATGACCTCGCCCTGGGCCAGGCGCGATCCGTCGTAGATCGAGGCGTGGCTGTCGGCGTCGATGATCAGGTGGTCGCCGCGGCCCACCAGGGCCGACAGGACGCCGAGGTTGGCCTGGTAGCCGGTGGTGAACACCATGCCGTGCTTGCGGCCGTAGAAGTCGGCCAGGGCCAGCTCGAGGTTCTTGTGCCCCTCATAGCTGCCGTTGGCGATGCGCGAGCCGGTGGTGCCGGTGCCCTGGGCGCGGACCGTCTCGACCGCTTCCTCGATGCAGCTCTCGTCGAAGGTCAGGCCGAGATAGTTGTTGGTGCCCAGGAGGACCGTGCGCCGGCCGTCCAGGACGCCTTCGGTGGGCGACAGCACGCTGTCGAACTTCACGCTGAAGGGATCGGCCCCGAGGGAGCGAACGGCCTCCAGGGCCTCGCGCACAGGCGCGTACTTGGCGAGGATGGACATCGTCAGCCTGGCTCCGCAATTCTTCGACGGCCTTCACGAGGTCGCCGACGGTCTCCACCTGCGCCACGCGATCCAGCGGTATCGAGATATCGTATTCGTCTTCAAGCGCCATGATGAAATTCAATGATCGCGAGCGAGTCCAAACCCAGGTCCCGAACGATATTGGTGTTGTCGGCGATCTCGATCGGGCGGCCGACCGCCTCCCTGAGAGCCTCCGAGATTCCGTCTCGAACCGATCGAGTCGTCACATCCATGTGGGGAGATCCAAACCGAACAAGCACAACGCTGGCCCCCCCTTGTGCCAGCGGGTCGTCGTGAAAACAACGTAATCCAGGGCGCGGGCGTGGCAAGCCGGTAAATGCATCCGTCTTATCAAGGTGTTCCGCTCGGCGTTCATCGGGGGTCACAGCCATCCGCGGCTCCGATACCACGCCCACGGCGTCCGCGAAACCCGTCTCGAGGTCGTAGCGGCAGGGCGGCAGGGCCCCTGACGTCTCCTCCGGCGCCACGCTCCAGTCGGGGTGCAGCAGTTCGCGCGCCTTGCCCGGGGTGAACATCGGCGCGGCGCCGCCGAGCGCGCCGGCGGCGGCGCTGAGGGCGCCGATGCGGCCACGAGGGCGGCCGGCGCCCGAATCAGGGGCGGATCGCCGCGTCCGACCGCCTGGGCGGCGGCGCCCACGATCTCGCGCCAGCGGTAGCCTTCCGGCCGCGCGCCCCGGCAGGGCGACCACGGCCTGCGCGCCCGGCGCGGCGGCGAGGGCGGCGATCTGGGCGGCCGCGTCGGCGACGTGGATCATCGCCAGCCTGGCGGAGTCGGGCCCGGGCAGGGGCAGCACGGGAAGGCGCGCCGCCGCCTGGAAAACAGGCAGGGTCTCGCGGTCGCCGGGACCGTAGACGGCCGGCGGACGCACGATGGTCAGCCGGTCGGCCGCCGTCGCCTCGCGCGCCGCCGCCTCCCCGGCCGCCTTGCTGGCCGCATAGGCCGACAGCGCCGGGCGGCGGGCGGCCAGGCTGGAGACCAGCAGGAGCCGCGCCCCGGCCGCGCCGGCGGCCTCGGCGGCGCGGCGCGCGCCCTCGGCGTTGACCTGGAAAGACTCATGGCGGCTGCGCGCCTTCACCAGGCCCGCCGCGTGGACGACCACCGCCGCGCCCTCGGCCAGCCTCGCCAGCGCCCGCTCGTCGTTCGAGGGCGCCGGCCACGGCCTGCGGCGGTTCGCCGAGCCAGTCGATGGAGGCCGGGTCGCGGCGCGCCAGGGCGCGGACCTCGAAGCCCGCCTCGCGCAGGGCGCCGATCAAATGGCGGCCGAGAAAGCCGGTCGCGCCGGTGACGGCGGCCAGCGGGCGCGCCATGTCAGGCCGAAACCGCCGCCGCGTCCTTGGTGAAGGCGCCCGTCTGGTAGAGGGCCTTGGCGCGCGAGCGGCTGAGCTTGCCCGAGGAGGTGCGCGGCAGGCTGTGCGGCGGGGCCAGCACCACCTCGACCTCCACCCCGTGGCGCATGCGCAGGGCGCGGCCACGTCGCCGCGCACGCGCTCGCGCGCCTCGGGGTCGGAGGTGCGGCACTGCACCAGGGCGACGACCTGCTCCTCGCCGTCGCCGGACACGGAGAACACCGCCACGTCGCCGCTGCGCAGGGCGGGGGACTCCGCCTCGGCGTCCATTCCAGGTCCTGCGGCCAGATGTTGCGGCCGTTGACGATGATCAGGTCCTTGGCGCGGCCGGTGATCACGATCTCGCCGTCGACGAAGTAGCCGAGGTCGCCGGTGTCGAGCCAGCCGTCGGCCGACAGCACCCGGCCCGGTCTCCTCCGGCTGGCCGAAGTAGGCCTTCATCAGGCTGGGGCCGCGGGCGTAGATGCGCCCGACGCGCCCCGGGCGGCAGGACCTCGCAGTCCTCGCCGCGCACACTGCAGCTCGTGGCCGCGCACCGGGGGGCCGCAGAGGGACGAAGTCGCGGGTGCGCCGGGCGCGGGCCGTGGCGGCGACCGCCACCCCCGTCGCGCTCCAGCCTGTCCACGTCCAGGGTCTGGGACCGCACGCCCTGGTCCACCGGGGCGAAGCTCAGCGCCAGGGTGCTCTCGGCCATGCCGTAGCTGGCCACATAGGCGCGGGCGTCGAGAGAGCCGGAGGCGGCGAAGCGCTCGGCGAACAGGGCCAGCACGCCCGGCCGGATCATGTCCCCGCCGATGCCGGCGGCGCGCCAGCTCGACAGGTCCAGCCCCTCCATCGCCTGGTTCTCGGCGCGGCGGGCGCACAGCTCATAGCCGAAGGTGGGGCTGTAGGAGATGGTGCCGCGGTTGCGGGTGATGATGTCGAGCCACAGTCGCGGCCGGCGCACGAAGGCGGCGGTGGGCAGGAGGTCCAGCGAGCTCTGGGCAGCTCACCGGGCCCATCAGCAGGCCGACCAGCCCCATGTCGTGATAGAGCGGCAGCCAGGACACCATCCGGTCGGTCGGCCCGACGTGGACGCCGTCGCGCGACATGGCGAGCTGGTTGGCCATCAGCGCCCGCTGGGTCACCGCCACGCCGAGCGGGAAGCGGGTGCTGCCCGAGGAGAACTGCAGGTAGCTGAGCCCGTCCACGTCGGCGCCGGCGAGGTCCGGGCCGGCCGGGCCGTCCGCGTCCGGCAGGGGGCCGGCGAGCTTCAGGTCCAGCCCTCGGCCGCCGCGGTCACCAGTCGGCCAGGGCGGCCGGGCCGAACACCGCCGCCGCGCCGGCGGACTTCAGCATGCGCCGGATGTGCTCCAGATAGGCCTCGCGGCCGCCGAACGGCGCGGGCAGGGGCAGGGGCGCGGGCACCAGCCCGGCGTACTGGCAGGCGAAGAAGGCGCGGATGAAGTCCCCGTCGCTCTCGGCCAGCAGGCCGACGCGGTCGCCGCGCGCCAGCCCGGCGGCGAGCAGGCGGCCCGCCAGCCTCAGCGCCCCCTCGCGCAGGTCGCGATAGGCGAGCGCCTCGACCAGCTCTCCGCGGAGGGAATAGAGGTTGATCCCCGTCTCGCCCCTCGCGGCGTAGTCGAGCGCTTCGGTGATCGTCGCGAAGTCCGCCTGGCGAAAGTCACGGTCCGGAGCAGTTGGCGTAGGGGTCATGCAGGGTTTCAAACTTGTATTTTGGGCGGGTGGCAAGGGCGTAAGCTTAACTGGGGGTCTTCTGGGCCGCGATGGGCCCGCCGACCAGCCCCAGGCTCGGATTGCGATACCAGCGCACCACGCCGGCCAGCATGCCGCCGGCCATCAGGGCGGAAGCGACCACGGAAGCGGCGCCGCCGCCGACCAGGCCGAGCCGGTGCACCAGCGGGGCGAGGGCGATCAGATAGAGCACCGTGACGGCCAGGCGCGTCCGGAACGCGGCGGTGGCGTGGCCGGTGGAGAACAGCATCGGCTCCAGCGGCACCGCCCACATGTTGATCACCTCGGCGGCGACCAGCCAGGTCAGGACGCCGGCCGCGGGGCGCGAACACCTTGCCCATGACGAGGCTCAGCACCGGCTTGCCGGCCAGGCTGGTGACCCAGCAGGATCGCCATGGCCAGGGCCCCGCCGGCGGCGCCGATCTGCAGCCCCAGCCGCGCCAGCGACTGGTGGTCGCCGTTGGCGCGCAGCTTGGCGAGCTCGGGATAGAGGGCGGGGCACCACCAGCTTCACCGGCGCGGCGATGGCGTCGGCCACCAGCTTGGCGATGCGCCACAGCGCCGCCTGCGAGGGGTTCAGCAGGGCGCCGACGAACAGGGGTCGAGACGTGGTTGAACGCCAGCTCCAGCGTCGCGGTGGCGTTGGTGGTCAGGGCGAACCGCCACAGGCCCGGGAAGCCGTGGGTCAGGCTGCCCATCCGCCAGGTCAGCCCCTCCAGGCAGCCGCGCCGGCGCAGCTCGCGCCAAGAGGCGATGAACAGGAAGACGAAGGCCGCGAAGGTGCCGAGCCACCAGACCAGCAGGAAGGTCTTCAGCCCCAGGCCGAAGATGAAGGCCAGCGCCCCGCCGATCAGCCAGACCGCCGAGGCGATGGTGGACTGGTAGGCGATCAGGTCGAAGCGGTTGAACAGCCGCAGCACTCCGGTCGGGGTGGCGGTGACCATGAACACGATCGAGGTGGAATAGATCATCGCCGCCGGCGCCGCGTCGTCGGGCCAGCCGAGCAGCGGGCCGATGAAGGCCGCGCCGACCACGCCGATCACCACGCCGACGAACGAGCTGATCACGTCCAGCATGGCGCTGAAGCGCACGATGCGCTGGAAGTCGAAGATCCGCTTCTCGCCGAGCGGCTTGGCCCCGTAGTGCAGCACCGACTGCCACGACTGGAACCGCGCCACGTCGCCCACCGCCTCGGCGAAGGCGTGGATCAGGACCAGCAGGCCAAAGTTGTGCAGGCCCAGCGCCCGCCCCGCCACCGCCAGGGCCGACAGCCCCAGCACGGCGTTGACGGTGCGTCCGCCCAGAAGCACGGCGGCGTTGCGGACCACCGCACGGAACAGACCTTCGGCTTTGGAGACCACGACCGCTCGGTCTCAGCGCTCGCCGCGCCGCCCGGCGGCCTGGCGCGAGCGGGCGGCGACCCAGGGATAGCGCGCCGCCTCGGCGTCGTCGTAGCCGAGGTCATAGACATGGGCGCTCTTGGGCCGCGCCTGGCCGTCCTCGTAGAGGGTCCCGACCATCCGGTCGATGAAGGTCGAGGTGATGCCGAAGTTGCCGGTCTCGTTGTGGAAATGGTGGGCCATGTGGTGCTTCTTGATCCGCCGCAGCCAGGCGCTCTTCGGCGTCACGTTCAGGTGCTGCACGCAGTGGCAGAACTCGTAGACGCAGAACAGCACCAGGGCCGTCGCCACCGCGACCAAGGCCGCGCTCGGCCCGCCGATCAGCCAGCCCACGGGCGCGCCGGCGACCAGGATGGTCGGCAGGGTGTTCCACGGCGAGCCGAACAGAACGTCCAGCCGCTGGGGGTCCTGGTGGTGGTCGTAGTGGATCCGCTTCCAGAGGTCGGCGGTGTAGGGGTTCTTGTAGAGCCAGCGGGCGTGCAGCACGAAGCGGTGCAGCGCGTACTCGACCGCCGGATAGATCAGGATCGCCGCGACCACCGCCGCGAGGCTGCGCACAGGGTGCTGCAGCGCGCCCAGGCTCACCGCGCCGACGACGCAGGCGACGCACAGCAGGGCGTAGGCGATGATCGAGGGGTAGGTGGCGTAGGCGACCACGAGGTCGCGCAGACTCATCCGGCCCAGGTCGTTCAGGCGTGCGCCGGGCCGGCGAAACGAGGAGCTCGCTGAAGCCATGCGGACCGAATCCCCCTTGTACTTCACCACCGTATAACCCGGCGGGACGCGGGCCGCACCCGCCCTATCGTCTCAGGCGTCTTCGCGCACGCGCCGCTTGCGGAAGCTCGGGTTCAGCACGCGCTTTCTGAGGCGGATCGCCTTGGGCGTCACCTCGACCAGCTCATCCTCCTCAACATAGGCGATCGCCTGCTCAAGAGTCGGGCGGCGCGGGGGGGTGAGGCGAATGGCCTCGTCCTTGCCGGAGGCGCGGACGTTGGTGAGCTGCTTGGCCTTCAGCGGATTGACGTCGAGGTCGTCAGAGCGGGAGTTCTCGCCGATGATCATGCCCTGGTAGGTCTTCTCGCCGGCGCCGACGAACATGACGCCGCGCTCCTCGAGGTTCCACAGGGCGTAGGCGGCGGTCTCGCCGTCGGAATTGGACACCAGCACGCCGTTGCGCCGGCCCTCGATCGCGCCCTTGAACGGCTCGTAGTGCGAGAACACGCGGTTCAGCACGCCCGAGCCGCGGGTGTCGGTCAGGAACTCGCCCTGGTAGCCGATCAGCGAGCGCGACGGCGCCTGCAGGGTGATGCGGGTCTTGCCGGCGCCGGACGGGCCCATGTCCTTCAGCTCGGCCTTGCGGGCGGAGAGCTTCTCGATGACCACGCCGGTGAACTCGTCGTCGACGTCGATGAGCACGTCCTCGATCGGCTCCAGCCTCTGGCCGGTCTCCTCGTCCTTCTGATAGACCACGCGCGGGCGGGAGATCGACACCTCGAAGCCCTCGCGGCGCATGCTCTCGATCAGCACGCCCAGCTGCAGTTCGCCGCGGCCGGCGACCTCGTAGGCGTCCTTGTCGGCGGTCTCGGTGACCCGGATGGCGACGTTGGACTCGGCTTCCTTCAGGAGGCGGTCGCGGATGACGCGGCTCTGCACCTTGTCGCCCTCGCGGCCGGCCAGCGGGCTGTCGTTGACCGACACTGTCATGGAGATGGTCGGCGGGTCGATCGGCTGGGCGGGCAGGGCTTCGGTGACCTCCAGCGCGCACAGCGTGTCGGCGACGGTGGCCCTGGACAGGCCCGCGATGGCGACGATGTCGCCGGCCTCGGCGTCCTCGACCGGCTGGCGCTTCAGGCCGCGGAAGGCGAGCACCTTGGTGATGCGGCCGCGCTCGATCTCCTTGCCGGTGCGGTCGAGCGCGCGGATCGGGGTGCCCGGGATGGCCTTGCCGGACTCGATGCGGCCGGTCAGCAGGCGGCCCAGGAACGGGTCGGCCTCGATCAGCACCGACAGGATCTGGAACGGCCCGTCCCTTGCGCGCCTCGGCGGCCGGCGGCGGCACGTGCTCGACGATCTTGTCGAACAGCGGGGCCAGGGTCTCGGACGGATTGGCCATGTCGAGCGTCGCCCAGCCCTGCTTGCCCGAGGCGTAGAGGTGGGGGAAGTCGAGCTGCTCGTCGGTGGCGCCCATGGTGGCGAACAGGTCGAACGCGTCGTTCAGCACCTTGTCCGGCGCGGCGTGCGGCCGGTCGACCTTGTTCAGCACCACGATGGGGCGGAGGCCGAGCTTCAGCGCCTTGCCGAGCACGAACTTGGTCTGCGGCATGACGCCTTCCTCGGCGTCGACCAGGAGGAGGCAGCCGTCGACCATGCCGAGGATGCGCTCCACCTCGCCGCCGAAGTCGGCGTGCCCCGGGGTGTCGATGATGTTGATCCGCGTCTCGCCCGCGGCGCCGTGCCACAGCACCGAGGTGCACTTGGCCAGGATGGTGATCCCACGCTCGCGCTCCTGGTCGTTGGAGTCCATGGCGCGCTCGGTCGTCGCCTCGTTGGCTCGGAACACGCCGGACTGGGCCAGGAGCTGGTCGACCAGGGTGGTCTTGCCATGGTCGACGTGGGCGATGATGGCGATGTTGCGCAGAGACATGGGGAGCAGGTCCGGGGGCCGGCCGCGCGTAAGTATGGCGGGCGTGTGGGAGAGGGGCCTCATATAGTATGTTGCGCTGCAAAACCAGCCTTGCCGCCGCCGGCCGGTCGTTCAGGCCTCTACGGGGGCGGCGGAGGCGGGCGACCGCCGGGCCTCGGACGGCGCCGGCGGACCGGCCGCCATGCCGTCCTTCAGCGCCTGCAGCCAGGCGTGGCCGAACTTCAGGTCCGGCTCCAGGTGGTTGCCCTCGCCCCACTCGTTCCAGGCCTTGACGAACAGCAGACGCTCCTGCGGCGGGCCGCGCGGCGAGCCGGCCCATGGCGGTGCGGACGTTGCGCAAGAAGAGCTCCGGGCGGGAGTTGTGCAGGATCAGGCCCCGCCGGCCGAGCCGGGGGGAGTTGTCCCAGTTGGGGCTGACGCACGGGTGGTCGAGGACGCCCGGCTCCTCGGGCGCCACCAGGAGGTCGACGACCTTCTCGTGGTCGAGCACGGCCCCGGCCTCGGGGTCGTCGACGTAGCGCTTGGGCACCAGGGGCACGCGCATCGTCACCGAGGCGTCGAAGCCGTGCTGGTGCGGATTGAGCAGGCCGACGCCCTGGCGCACGGCGACGAGGTAGAGGCCGGGCAGGCCCGCCGCCTCGGCCCGCGCGCGCCACAGCTCCAGGAGCCTGGCGACGGAAGGGATCGACGCCGGCTCGAAGATCAGGAACAGCGGCCTGCCGTCCACGCGGATGTAGCGGGGGTCGGCGAAGGCCCTGGCCAGCCAGTCGAAGTGCGCCTCCGCGTCCCGCCGGTCGGGATAGGTCTGCTCGATCAGGATCTGGTCCGGCGCGCCATGCCAGCGGCCGCTCCAGCTCTGGTTGGCCCAGCACAGGCAGAACGGGAAATCCGGCTCGCCCGAGGCCAGCACCTCCTCGAACACCCCGCTCCAGGATGCGCCGGCCGCCGCCGAACCAGTAGTGGTAGTAGCAGAAGCCCTCCACGCCGTAGCGGCGGGCCAGCGCCGCCTGCTGCGCCCGCGCCTCGGGCAGGCGCAGGTCGTAGAAGCCGAGGTCGGCCGGCACGTGCGGCTGGTAGTGGCCGGGGAACAGCGGCTTGGCCTTGGCCGTGTTGGTCCACTCGGTGAAGCCCTTGCCCCACCATTCGTCGTTCTGCGGGATCGGATGGAACTGCGGCAGGTAGAAGGCGATCGCCCTGGCGGCGGCCTCCTGCAACTGCTCTCCGGCGGCTTGTTCGGCCATCACCGTCACCGCGCCTCCCCGGGCCGGATGACAAAGCCAGTCGAGGCGATCCGCAAGCGAAATTTCACGCGCGGCGGCCGGCTGGTCAGCTGCGCAGGCGCCTCGGACCCGTCGTGGCCTCAAGAAGCGGCGGCGGGGCGTAGGGCGGGCGCGGAATGGCGACATGGGCCAGGCGCAGGGCCTCGGACCACCGCTCGGACAGGTCGTGGAAATAGGGCTCGTCCGGCTCGATGCGGTGGACCAGCTCGCAGGCGAGCTGGTCGCGGCGCAGCACCATCAGGTCGATCGGCGGCCCCACCGCCAGGTTCGACTTGATCGTGGAGTCGAGCGAGATCAGCCCGATCTTCAGGGCGTCGTAGAGCTCGGTGGAGAACTTGACCGCCCGCACCAGGATCGGCCGGCCGTACTTGTGCTCGCCGATCTGCAGGAACGGGGCGTCCTGGCCGCATTCGATGAAGTTGCCGGCGTCGTAGACCATGAACAGCCGCAGCGGCCCGCCCTTGATCTGGCCGCCGACCAGCAGCGAGACGTCGGCGTCGACGTGGGCGTGCTCCAGGGCGGAGCCGACGTCCTCCTTCACCTTGCGGATGGCGTGGCCGATGAGCTGAGCCGCCCGGAACATGGTCGGGGTCTGCTCCAGGGTCTCGACCTCGTCGGTCTCCGGGTTGCGCAAACCCTCCGACAGCAGGCTCAGCGCCGACTGGGTGATCGACAGGTTGCCGGCGGTGGCGATGGCGATGACCCGCTCGCCGGGGATCTCGACGATGTGCAGCTTGCGATAGGTCGAGACGTCGTCGAACCCGGCGTTGGTGCGGGTGTCGGCGAACATCACCAGGCCCTCCTCCACGAGGATGCCGGCGCAATAGGTCATCGGGTCCTCCCTCGAACGCCGGCGTCCGCCACGATCACGCCTGGGTCTGCGAGGCGGCATGGCTGACCTTGAGCTTCACGTCCAGCCTCTCCTGGCCGCCGCCGATGCGGCTTCCGCGCACGGGCGCGGCGGAGAGATAGTCGAGCCCGACGGCGACGCGGACGTAGCCGGGCGTCGCGCAGACGCCGTTGGCCGGGTCGAACGCCACCCAGCCGAGGTCCGGCACATAGGCCTCGGCCCAGGCGTGCGCCGCCTCCTGCTCCACCACCCCGTCGATGCGCACGAGGTGGCCGGAGACGTAGCGCGCCGGCGCGCCGATGACGCGGGCGCCGGCGATGAAGATGTGCGCCAGGTCCTGGCACACCCCGCGGCGCATGGCGAAGGCCTCGACCGCGTGGTGGTGGTCTGGGTCGGCTCGGTATCGAAGGCGACCTCGCGGTTGACCGCCGCCATCAGGTCGTGGAGCCGCGCGAGGGCGTCGCGCTCGGGCGGGCCGGCGACGTCGCGCACGAAACTCTCCAGCTTCGGGTCGGTCTGGGGTCAGGGGGGTGTGGCGCAGGAACACCTCGGGGACGAAGCGCTCGATGGCGTCGCGCACCACGCCGTGGGTCTCCCAGGTCTCCACCTCGCCCTCGACGGTCAGGCTGAGCCGCGGCAGGGGGCCGGAGAGGAACAGGGTGTGGGTGATGTTGCCGAACGCGTCCTCGCTGCGGTGCAGGCGGGCGTCCACGTCCAGGTCGATGCGCCAGCGGGCCACGCGCTGGCCCTCGTGCGGGCGCGGCGTCAGGCGCAGCAGCTGCACCACCGACTTGGCCGGGCTCTGGTATTCGTAGCTGGTGACATGGTGGATGGTGATGCGCATGGCGGCGTTCAGATCAGGTACTGCTCGCTGACGGCGGCGCCAACCGAGCCGTTGTCCGTCAGGAAGCAGGTGATGAACTCGTGCAGGCCCGCCTGGAAGATGTCGTCGATGCTGCTGGGCGACAGGCGCGACTGCACCGCGTGCGCCAGCCTCTGGCTCTGGCCGCGCAGGCCATAGGCCTCGGCCAGCAGGTCCAGGTGGTGGGTGATCACCGCGTAGCAGCTCGCCAGCGAGCGCGGCATCTGCGGGTTCAGGATCAGAAGGTCGGCCACGAGCCACGGCTTGACGCTGTCGCGATAGACCCAGCGGTAGGCGGTCAGGGCCGAGACCTCGCGCAGGATGGTGGTCCACTGGAAGTAGTCGAGCCCCCCGCCGACCTGCTCGCGCTCGGGCAGCAGCAGGTGGTACTTCACGTCGAGGATCCGCGCGGTGTTGTCCGCCCGCTCGATGCCCGCGCCCAGGCGCAGGAACCAGTAGGCGTCGTTGCGCAGCATGGTCCGCCGGGCCGAGCCGTCGAACGCCAGGGCGACGTCCTCGACCCACTCCAGGAACTGCATGAAGGCGTCCTGGTCCATCAGCTTGGGGTCGCGCCGCTTCAGCTCGTGCCAGGCGTCGTTGATCCGCTCCCACATCTCTCGGTGGTCAGGGCGGTGCGGATGGCGCGGCCGTTGGCGCGGGCGGTGGCCAGGCACGAGCGGATCGAGGACGGGTTCTCCGGGTCGAAGGCCAGGAAATCGCGCACCGTCTGTTCCGAGGCGACCGCGTGCTTGGCGTAGAAGCGGTCAGCCACGCCGGCCGAGGCGATCACGCTCTCCCAGATGTTGGCCCCGCCGTAGGCCGCCGGCATGGTCGACAGGCGCAGGGCCGAGTCCAGGATGCGCGACAGAAAGTCGGCGCGCTCCAGGTAGCGGGCGGTCCAGAACAGGCTGTCGGCGGTGCGCGAGAGCATCAGTCCGCCAGGACCCAGGTGTCCTTGGTGCCGCCGCCCTGGCTGGAGTTCACCACCAGCGAGCCCTCCTTCAGCGCCACGCGGGTCAGGCCGCCGGGGGTGATGCGCACCTGGTCGGAGCCGGTCAGGACGAAGGGCCGCAGGTCCACGTGCCGGGGCGCGATGCCCTGGTCCACGAAGGTCGGGCAGGTCGACAGCGCCAGGGTCGGCTGGGCGATGAAGCCCTCGGGCGAGCGCGTCAGCCTGGCCCGGAAGGCCTCGATCTCGGCCTTGGACGAGGTCGGCCCCACCAGCATGCCGTAGCCGCCCGAGCCGTTGACCTCCTTGACCACCAGCTCGGGCAGGTGCTCGAGCACATAGGCCAGCGAGCCTGCCTCGCGGCAGCGCCAGGTCGGCACATTGCCCAGGATCGGCTCCTCGCCCGTGAAGAAGCGGATGATCTCGGGCATGTAGCTGTAGACGGCCTTGTCGTCGGCCACCCCCGTGCCCGGCGCGTTGGCCAGGGTGACCAGGCCGGCCTCATAGGCGCTCATCAGGCCCGGCACGCCGAGGATCGAGTCCGGCCGGAACACCAGGGGATCGAGGAAGTCGTCGTCGATGCGCCGGTAGATCACGTCGACCCGCCGCGGGCCGTCGGTGAAGCGCATGAACACCCCGTCGTCGCGCACGAACAGGTCCGAGCCCTCGACCAGCTCGATGCCCAGCTTGTCGGCCAGGAACGAGTGCTCGTAGAAGGCCGAGTTGTAGGGGCCGGGGGTGAGCAGGACCACGCTCGGGTCGTCGCCGCTGCGCTGGGGCGCCACCGAGCGCAGGGTGGCCAGGAGGGCGTCGGTATAGGTCTCCACCGGCGCCACGCGCTGGCCCGCGAACATCTCCGGGAACAGCCGCAGCATCACCTCGCGGTTCTCCAGCATGTAGGAGACGCCGGACGGCGTGCGGGCGTTGTCCTCCAGCACATAGAACTGGTCGGGCCCGGTGCGGACGATGTCGACGCCCGCGATGTGGACATAGACCCCCGTGCGGCGGCCGCCGGCCGGCGCTCTCCAGCCGGTAGTAGGGGTTGCGCAGGATCAGGTCCGCCGGCACCACCCCCGCCGCGATGCATTCCTGCGGGCCGTAGACGTCGGCCAGGAAGGCGTTGAGGGCGTTGACCCGCTGCACCAGGCCCCGCTCCAGCCCCTGCCATTCGCCCTGGGTCAGCACGCGCGGGATGATGTCGAACGGGATCAACCGCTCGGCCGCGTCCGCGTCGCCATAGACCGAGAAGGTGATGCCGATGCGGCGGAACAGCAGCTCCGCCTGCTTGCGGCGGGCGTCCAGGAGTTCGCCGGGCGCCTCGGCCAGCCAGCGCTCGACCGCCTCATAGGCGGGCCGCACGGCCTCCCCGTTCCCCCAACTCCACATTTCATCGTAAGCGGACATGTGTTGACCGACAGTCGGACCATGCGCCGCTGCGGCCCAACAGCGTCGATCACGCGGAACGGCAGAGCCGGCTCCCTGGTTGCGCGGATGGGCAATCGCTGGGCGCCGGCGCCCAACAACAAGGCGCCGGCGGTCGCCGCCTTAGCGCTGAAAAGGGGTTGCAAGCGCCGCCGCCTCAGTCGAGGTTGCGCGCCGCCCAGGACCCCGGACGAGCGCATGGCTTCCCAGACCGCAAAATCATACGACTACATCGTCATCGGCGCCGGCTCGGCCGGGTGCGTGCTGGCCGCGCGCCTGACCGAGGACAAGGACGTCCGCGTCCTGCTGGTCGAGGCCGGCGGCAAGGACGACCACCTCTACATGCGCATGCCGCTGGGCTTCCTGCGGGCCATGCTGAACCCGAAGTTCAACTGGGGCTATCTGTCCGAGCCCGAGCCTCACCTCAACGACCGGCGCCTGGGCCTGCCGCGCGGGCGGGTGCTCGGCGGCTCGTCCTCGATCAACGGCATGTTCTACATGCGCGGCCATCCGCGCGACTACGACACCTGGCGCCAGATGGGGAACGAGGGCTGGAGCTACGCCGACGTCCTTCCCTACTTCAAGCGGATGGAGACGAGCTGGCGCGGGGCCAACAAGTACCACGGCGACAAGGGGCCGCTGCACGTCGCCCCGATCGACACCCGCCGCCTGCTGCACGAGCCGCTGGTCGAGACGGCCAGGCAGCTCGGCTACCCGGTGTCGGACGACAATTCCGGCGCCGTGCCCGAGGGCTTCTCGCGCGGCGAGGTGACCATCGACCAGCGCGGCCGCCGCGCCTCCACCTCGCGCGCCTACCTGCACCCGGTCATGCACCGGCCGAACCTGCACGTGGAGACCGGCGCCCTGACATCGCGCGTCCTGATCGAGGGCGGCCGGGCCGTGGGGGTGGAATACTCCAAGGACGGCCAGATCCCACCGCGTCCACGCCGACCGCGAGGTGATCCTCTCGGGCGGGACCTACAACTCGCCGCAGCTTCTGATGCTGTCGGGGATCGGGCCGGCCGACGAGCTGGTCCAGCACGGCATCACCCCGATCGTGGACCTGCCCGGCGTCGGCAAGAACCTGTCCGAGCACCCGGTGTGCATGATGGGCTTCAAGGCCAAGCAGCCGGTCACCTTCCTGAAGGAGCTGCGCTACGACCGCGCGGCCCTGTGGGCGGCGCAGTGGGCCCTGTTCGGCAACGGCCCGTTCGCGACCCAGATCAACAGCTGCAACGTGGTGCTGCGCACCGCCCCGGGGCTGGAGCAGCCGGACATCCAGCTGATGTGCAACCCGGTGCGGATGGACGCCCAGCTGTGGTTCCCGGGCCTGACCAAGCAGCTCGAGCACGTGTTCCAGGTCGGGGTGGTGGTGCTGCATCCGCACAGCCGCGGCCAGGTGACCCTGCGCTCGGCCAGCCCGCTGGACCCGCCCAAGGTCGCCCTGAACCTGATGGCCTCGCCCCGCCGAGTTCGAGACCATGCGCCGGGGCATCCGCGAGGCGCGGCGGATCTACCACTCCGGCCCGCAGGGCGAGCTGACCGGCGAGGAGACCATCCCCGGCGCCAAGGTCGAGACCGACGCAGAGCTCGACGAGTTCATCCGCAACATCTGCGCGGTGACCCAGCACCCCGTCGGCACCTGCACCATGGGGCACGGCCCGGACGCGGTGGTCGATCCCCAGCTTCGGGTGTTCGGGGTCGAGGGCCTGCGCGTCGCCGACGCCTCGATCATGCCGACCGTGCCCGGCGCCAACACCAACGCCTCCGCCATCATGATCGGCGAGAAGGCCTCCGACCTCATCCGCGGCATGAGCCTGCCCGCGGAGGAGGGGGTCTAGGCTCCTACTCCGCCGAGCCGGCGCCGTCGCTGATGTCGTCGGTGAGGCCGAGGTGGTTGTGCAGCAGGCGCAGCTGGCGCTTCAGGGCCTGCACCTCCTCGGCCGGCATGGCCTCAAGCAGGGCGCCCTCCAGCCGGTCCATGGCCCCGTTGCAGACGTCCAGCATCCGCAGGCCCTCGTCGGTCAGGCTGAGGCGCAGGGCGCGGCGGTTGGCCTGGTCGGGCGTGCGGACCAGAAAGCCGCGGCGCTCCAGGTTGGAGATCATCTCGCCCATGGTCTGGGGCGTCACGTTGAACCGCCGCGACAGGTCCGCCGACGACATGCCGGCCCAGCGGTTGAGCGTAATCAGGATAGTGAATTGCATCGAGGTCAGGCCGTGCGGCCCGAGCACGTCCTCGGTCCGCTGGCGCACCTCGTAGAAGATGCGCGCGAACAGATAGACCATCGACCAGTGCACCGGCTCGGTCTCGGCGATCAGGGTCGGCGCGCCGGGCGGCGGAGCGGCGGCCTTCGGCGGCGCGGCCGGGACGTGCTCGCCCCGCCGGTTGCGGCCTTGGCCGGGTCGCTCTGGGTCTTCACAGGCATAGGTTCGACTTTCGGCCCCCGCCTCGTCTTAGATCGCGCGCGTCCGCCTTGGCAACCGGCGCGCCCCGGCCGGCTGATCGGAACGGGGACGATCGCAACGGCCAGGCCGAAGGCGGGCGACCGCCTAAACCCGCAGCGGCATCAGCACATATTGCACGCCCGAGTCGGACGGGTCGAGGACCAGGGTGGGAGAGGCGGAGTCGGCGAAGCGCAGCTCGGCGTTCTCGCCCTGGATCTGGTCGGTGACGTCCAGCAGGTAGCGGGCGTTGAAGCCGATCTCGAAGGCCTCGCCGTCGTAGTCGATCTCCAGCTCCTCGACCGCCTGGCCCGCCTCCATGTTGCGCACGGTCAGCACCATCTTGCCGGGCTCGATGGCCAGCTTCACCGAGCGGGACTTCTCGGCCGAGATCGTCGCCACCCGGTCCACCGCCTGGGCGAACACCTTGTTGTCCACCAGCACGGTGCGCGGGTTGTCGCGCGGGATCACCCGCACATAGTCGGGGAAGGAGCCGTCGATGACCTTGGAGGTCAGGATGGCCTGGCCGAACTCGAAGCGCACCTTGGCCTGGGACAGCTGCAGGTCCACGGTCTCGCCGCAGTCGTCCAGCAGCCGGCGCGCCTCCTGCACGGTCTTGCGCGGCACGATCACGCCGGGCAGGCCCGCCGCGCCCCTCCGGCGCCGGCATCTCGGCCAGGGCCAGGCGGTGGCCGTCGGTGGCGACGGCGCGCAGCTTGGGCGAGCCGCCCTCCACCACCGTGTGCAGGTAGAGGCCGTTCAGGTAGTAGCGCGTCTCCTCGGTGGAGATGGCGAAGCGGGTCTTGTCGATCAGGCGGATCAGCTCGCCGGTGTCCACCGTGATCCGCGAGGACAGGCCGTCCTGCGACATCACCGGGAAGTCGCCGGCCGGCAGCACCGGCAGGTTGAACTTGGAGCGGCCGGCCGAGACCTGCAGGCGCGGGTCCTCGCCGGTGTAGCGCAGCTCCACGTCCGCCCCCTCGGGCAGCTTGCGCACGATTTCGTACAGAGTGTGGGCCGGCGCGGTGATCTGGCCCGAGCCCTCCACCTCGGCCATGGCCTGGTCGAGGATCTCCATGTCGAGGTCGGTGGCCGAGAAGGCCAGGCCGCCCCGGTCTGCGGCCAGGAGCACATTGGACAGGATGGGGATGGTGTTGCGCCGCTCCACCACGCTCTGCACGTGGCCGAGCGCCTTCAGGAGCGCCGCGCGCTCGATGGTCAACCTCATCTCGTCGTCCGTTCCTTGAGAAAAGCACCGCCCCGACTCAGCCCCCTCCGCGCGCGCGGCGAGCGAAGGGGCGCAGAGATTAGCCCAAATCCGGGGCGGGGGAAGGGGCGGCGGTCACGCCGGCGGCGTCGCCGCGCGCCGCGAGCGATCGCCAGGGTTGTTCAGGAATTCAGAATGAAACACTAGTAACTAGACTTTAGTGTCAGGAAGTCGACATTCCATATATAGAGACTCAACAAGTAAGCACCGCTGTGCCATGAAGGACTCGCAGGTCTGGAAGGGGCGTCCGGGTGCCAGTTTATCGCGTACATTTCCTCGACGGCGCAGGGGCCGTGCGAGAGCGCATCGAGATGGATTGCGAGGATGACGACCACGCCGTGGCCCAGGCCCGGATGCTGGTGCGCGACCATCCGCTGGAGGTGTGGCTCGGCGACCGCCGCGTCCGGCGCATCGAGCCCGGCGAGGGCGTGTAGGGCTCAGGCCCAATCCGCCGCCCACGCATATCCACGCCGTCACCCTCGGCCTTGTGCCGAGAGTCCCTCTCGCCAGCGGCATTGCGCCAGGAGATCGGAGTGCGGGGGTGCGGAGGCAGGGACCCTCGGCACAAGGCCGAGGGTGACGCAGCGAACGAACCGATCAGCCGCGCAGCTTGCGCAGCAGGGTCTCGATGTCGGCCGCCAGGACCGGATCGCCGGCCTTCAGCTCCTCGATCCGGCGCACGGCGTGCAGCACCGTGGTGTGGTCGCGCCCGCCGAAGCGGCGGCCGATGTCGGGCAGGGAGCGGGTGGTGAGCTGCTTGCACAGCCACATCGCCGCCTGCCGCGGCCGGGCCACCGCGCGATTGCGCCGCTCCGACAAAAGGTCCGCCTGCTTCAGGCCGAAATGCTCGGCCGCCGCCTTCTGGATGTCGTCGACGGTGATCCGCTTGTCGCCGGCGCGCAGGTGCGGGCGCAGCATCGCCTGGGCCTCTTCCAGGCCGAGCTGGGCCAGGCCCTCGCCGGTGCGGGCGACCAGGGTGTTCAGGGCGCCTTCCAGCTCGCGCACGGAGTCGGCGAAGCGGTCGGCCAGGAACTCCAGCACCTCGGGCCGCGCCGGGATCGGCCTCAGCTTCTGCTGGCGGCAGAGCACGGCCAGCTTCTTCTCCAGGATGGCCAGCCGCATCGGCCGGTCCGCCGGCTCGATGCCGCAGACCAGGCCCGCGGCCAGGTGCGAGCGCAGGCGCGCGTCCATCTCGGTCAGGGCCGAGGGCGGGCGGTCCGAGGACAGCACCACGCGCCGGCCGTCGCCGACCAGGGCGGTCAGGGTCTGGAACAGCTCCTCCTGGGTCGACGCCTTGCCCGCCACGAAGTGGGCGTCGTCGATCAGGAGCAGGTCGGCCGCGCGCAGCTCCTCCTTGAAGGCCTGGGTGGTGCGTTCCATCACGGCCTTGACGAAGCTCGACAGGAACCGCTCGGCGGTCAGGTAGATCACCCGCTTGTCCGGCCGCGCCGCCGCGGCCTCCCAGGCCAGGGCGTTCAGCAGGTGGGTCTTGCCGAAGCCGTAGGGGGCGTGGAACAGCACCGGGTTGAAGTGGCCGTCGTCCCACGAGGCCACGCGCCGGGCCACGGCGTGGGCGAATTCGTTGGTCGGGCCCGACACGAAGGTGTCGAAGGTGAAGCGCTCCTGCAGGCCCGTCGGGCGCGGGGCCCGGGCGAGCTTAGCCGGCTCCGGCTCGGCGATCGGCTCAGGCGCCGCGACGGGCGCGAAGCTGGCCTCGCAGCCGACGCCCGCGGCTTCCTGCTCGGCCCGCGAGCGCAGGGCCAGGCGGCGGCCGTGCGGGTCGTGCTCGCCCCACAGCTCCTGCACGCGCCGCCAGGCGTTGCGGCGGATCCAGTCGGCGGCCACGCCGGTCGGCGTCACCAGCACCGGCGAGCCGTTGGGCTCCTCCATCACGAAGGCCTGGGCCACCCAGGACCCGAAGGTCGCCTCGCCCAGCTCGCAGCGCAGCGTGGCGCAAGCCTTTCCCCACACGGCGCCCGCTTGTGTTCGCGGCGCGCCTGGAAGTTGCGTTTCAGTCATGGCCCCGGTCCCCACTCATAGCTCCGCCCGCTGCGGCCAAGCCCTCTCGGCCGCAGGGAAGACGAACGAAAACAGGTCTCTACTGGGCGAGACCATGAGGTCTGCGCCGCCGTTTTTCGTCCGCAAAAGGAAGGAAGAAAACTGTGTCTCCGAGACTAGTCGGACCCCCCCGCCGGTCAACGATGAAATTTGCCGGACGCGGCTGATTCTGGGCTTGACAGTTCGGGGACCCCCAAGCCGCAAAGGGATGCGACGGTGTCGCGACATTCCGTCTCTTAACGAACTTTTTTCACACATGCCGAAGGCCCGCGCGAATAGGCTCCGCACGGGCTGGAAGTTTCAAATTATACTGGAGAGACAGGGGCTTGCGCCCCTGAGGCGATCAGGCCGCGGACAGTTTCTTCAGCCGGGCGGCGAGCCGCGACACCTTGCGCGAGCCGGTGTTCTTGTGGACCACGCCCTTGCCCACGGCGCGCATCAGTTCCGACTCCGCCTGCACGAAAGCGGCCTTGGCGGCGGCGGGATCGCCGGCGGCCAGGGCTTCCTCGAACTTGCGCACGAAGGTCCGCACGCGCGAGCGGCGGGCGGTGTTGACTTCGGTGCGGCGCTCGATCTTGCGGATCGCCTTTTTCGCGCCCGGGGTGTTGGCCATGAAACTGTTGCTTACCTCTGGGCCGCGCCGGGCCATCCCGACGCGCGGTGAATTTCGGGAGGCGCGGATATAGCCAAAGGGACCCCTCCGGTCAACGCGCCCGTGTCGATCAGAGAAAGCTGTAGGGGTCGACGTCAATCACCACACGGATGGAGCGGGCGGTTTTTCGGCCCGCGCCCGCCAAGTGGTCAGGTAGGCCTGCAGATCGACCGTGCGGTCGGCGCGGACCAGGAGGCGCTTCCTGCGGCGCCCGCGGATCATGGCCAGGGGCGCGTCGGCGGGGCCGTAGACCTCCACCCCCTCGGCGTTCGGGGCGGCGGCGGCGAGCTTGCGGGCGTAGGCCTCCAGCGCCGGGGCGTTCTCGCTGGTCAGGATGACGGCGGCCAGCCGGCCGAAGGGGGGCAGGCCCGCGGTCTGGCGCTCGGCCATCTCGGCCTGGACGAAGGCGTCGCGGTCCTGGGACTTCAGCGCCTGCATCACCGGATGGTCCGGCGCCCAGGTTTGCAGCAGCGCCCGGCCCGGCCGGTCGGCGCGGCCGGCGCGGCCCGACACCTGGGCCAGCATCTGATAGGTCCGCTCGCCGGCCCGCAGGTCTCCGCCGCGCAGGGAGAGGTCGGCGTCGACCACGCCCACCAGGGTCAGGCCTGGGAAGTTGTGGCCCTTGGCGGCGGCCTGGGTGGACTCCAGGTGCTCGGTCCAGGTCCCGTTGAAGCCGATCGCGATCGAGCCCTTGTCGGTCAGGCCGAACCGGTCGAGGTCGAGCCGATAGTTCAGGGCGAAGTCGAAGCCTTCGGTCTGGATGTGGCCGATGTTGACGTTGGTGCCCGAGATATAGCCGCCTTGCTGCAGGTTGGTGCCGAACAGCGAGCCGTTGGCCTGACGGACGACCAGATTGCAATAGGTGCCCGAGTTCAGGCAGTCGTTGAAGGCGATATTGATCGGAAGGTCGAGATCGCGTTGTCGACGTTGATGTTGAAGTAGTCGACGCTGAAGTTCAGGCCCGTGAGCACCCGGCTCGGCGTGATCACCATGCCGACCGAATAGGTCTTGGACACTTCCGGGGTCAGGTCGGGATTGCCGCCGTAGACGGTGCCGCACTGGAAGGCGGGCATTGCGCGACCTTGTTGGTGCCGCCGATCGCCGGGTCGCGGCCGTCGCCGTACTGCGCAGCGGTGACGCCGGTGCGTTCGCACTGCTCGAGCGTCGCCGTGGCCGAACCGAGGCTGCCGGCGGCCGAGCAGGGGTCGACGGACACGTCGGAGGTGTTGGTGATCTCCTGCGGCGTGAACAGCTCGTTGACGTTCGGCGGCCCGCACCGCCCGCTGGAACGACCCGCGGAAGCGGATGTCGCTGGTCGGCGACCAGTCAAGGCCAGCTTGTAGGTGTTGGTGTCGCCCGACAGGCTGTACTGCGAGTAGCGGTAGCCACCTTCGAACGACAGGCTCTTGATGAACGGCGCGTCCTGGATCAGGGGCGCGCGCACTTCGGCGAACAGTTCCTTCACGTCGAAGGCGCCGTGGACCGGCGGGGCCGCGCCGCCGGCGCCGGACAGGTCGCCCGACAGCGAGGTCTCGTCCGGAACCTGGTCGAGTTGTTCGCGGCGATATTCCGCCCCGAAGTTCACGCCGACGCCGTCGGTGGCCCAGGGCGTCTTGACGCCGTACTTGCCGAGCTCGCCGGTGATGTTGCCGCTGACGATCTGCTCCTGGGTGTCGCCGACGGTGTAGCCCGACGTCTGGATGTAGCCGAGGGCTTCAGGCGTGACGCCGCCGTCGGAGAAGATGTTGTAGGGCACGCAGCCGACGTTGCCCGACAGGCAGACCGGGTTGGCCGCCGTGCCGCCGACCAGCAGGGCGTCCTGGGCCTTGGAGATGCTGATGTCGTTGTTGACCGAGTAGTTGTACTGGGTGCGGCCGTACTGCGCGTAGACGTCGTAATGCCACGCGTCGCCGAGGTCGCCGCGGACGCCGAGGGTCCGCCTTGTAGCTCAGGTGCTCGTAGTCGTAGATCCGCGCGCCGCCCTCGACGTTCCGGCGGCCGATGGAGAGGCTGGCGTCGTCCGTCGGGCCAAGGCCGTTGGCCGTGCAGATGGTGGCCACCTGCTGCGCGCTCAGGAAGGGGTTGTCGCAGTTGACGCTGTAGATCTGCTGGAACAGGGCGCTCGGCGCGGCGTGGATGACCGAGCGGTCGTCCATGAACGAGAAGTCCGAATAGACGTCGGCCCAGGGCGCGGCCTGGTAGTGGGCGAAGAAGCCGCCCAGATAGCGTTCGTCGCCGCGCGACAGGTATTCATAGGGGTTGGCGTTGAACGCCTTCGGCGGCGTGGTGGACTGGTTGCGCGTGGTCGTGAAGATGTTGTTCGGGTCCGCGCGGTGACGCTGTAGACGAGGCCGGTGGCCTGGTCGTCGAAGAAGTTCGAGTTCGACGAACCCGTGCAGCGCGGCGCGCCGCTGGATTGCGCCAACTGGCAGGCCGAGTAGTCGCGGTCGAGCTGCAGGACGGCTCTTGGTGGCGGTAGGTGACGTAGGCCGTCACGTTGCCCTTGCCGTCGGGGCTGTTGGCGCCGACTGCGACGGAGGCGTCCCAGGTCGCGCCGTCCCAGGTGGTGCCGCTCGGGGCGACGGCGCCGAAGGCCTTCTCCAGGCCCTGCATCTGGTCGTTGCCGTTGCCGTGCCAGTCGCCGCTATACTGCAGGTCGACTTGGACGCCCTCGAAGTTGTGCTTCACGACGCCGGCGATGGCGTCCGAACCGTAGACGGCCGAGGCGCCGCCGGTGACCAGGTCGACCCGATCGATCAGGGCCGTCGGGATGGTGTCGAGGTCGGGCGCTTCGCCGCCCAGGGTCGGGTCGCCCGGCATCAGGCGCTTGCCGTCTTCCAGCACCAGGGTGCGGACGGTGCCGAGGTTGCGAAGGTCGATGGTGGTGAAGCCGCCGCTGCTCGACAGCGGGTTCGGGGTGTTGTTCAGGCCGTTGCCGACGCTGACCTGCGGGAGCTGGTTCAGGGCGTCGATGGTGTCGGTGGCGCCCGAGAGCTTGAAGGTCTGGTCGGTGACGACCTGGATCGGGCTGACGCTGGTCAGGTTCGGCTGCGGGATCCGCGAGCCGGTGACGACGATCTCGCTGACCTGCGAGCCGCCCTCCTGGGCCAGGGCCTGGCCGCCCGCGGCCAGGGCCACGCCGCAAATCATCGATGACGCCAATAGGCGTGCACGTGTGGATTGGATTTTCAAGTCAGGGACCTCCGAATGGGCGGGGTCTCGTCGAGGCCTCGCCGCCCTTACGCATGCATGTGTCCCGGGTTTGCAGTTTCCCAGCCCCGGTTGACCGGACGTTATTGAGGCCCGCTCGGTGCGGTCAACGCGGGTTACAAGCCCGTAAGGTGATCGCCCTGGTCATGTTACATCTTAGTCACAGCGTGGCCGTTATCAGGGCAAGACTCGGCCGCAAAGCGGCAATCGGGCGGAAAATCCTGCCGCGGACGGTCTAGCGGCGCCCTTGGCGACGGGCTGCGGCGTCGCTGAAACAGAGGAAACGGCTGCGGTGCCAGTCGACGATGTTGTCGACGAAGCCGGTCACTTCCGGATTCACCAGATTCTTGTTCACATGGAAGAATATCGGCGCCACGGCGGCGTCTTCGAGCATGATGTGCTCGGCCTGAGACAGTTCCGCCGCACGCCGGCCCACGTCGCGCTCGTTGTCGGCCAGATCGAGCAAGTGATCGTAGGCGGGGTTCTTGTAGTCGCCGTAGTTCTGCGGGCCGGTGGTCGACTGCTGCAGATAGAGGAAGCTCATCGGGTCGTCGTAATCGGCCACCCAGGCGGCGTCGGCGACCTGGAAGTCGCGGCTGTTATAGGCGTCGTAGGCGATCTGGGTCTCGTTCTGCACCAGGCTGGTCACCACCCCGATGGTTTTCCAGTCGGCCTGGATCGCCGGCATGATCAGGGTGGGGTCGGGCGTGTTGCGGTGCTTGATCTCGATCCTCAGCGGATGGCCGGGTCCGTAGCCGGCCTGGGCCAGCAGGGCGCGCGCCGCGGCCTGGCGGCGCGCCAGGGTCCAGGAGGCCCACGCCGGCGGCTTGGCCGAGACGTAGTTGGCCACCCCCGGCGGCACGAAGGTGTAGGCCGGGGACCTGGCCGCCGCGCAGCAGCTTCCTGGCGATGAACTCGCGGTCGATGGCCATGTCGAGCGCCAGGCGCACCCGCCGGTCGCGCAGGGCGGCAACGCCCTTGGGCCCCTGGTTGAACGCCAGATAGGCGACGCCGAGGTAGGTGTGGGTGTGGACATAGGCCGGGATCTCGTCCGGCTTGCGCAGGAAGGCGATGCGGTTGGACTGGATGTCGCGGTTCAGGTCGAGCTCGCCGCGCCGCACCCGCCGCTCGGCCGAGATGGCGTCGACGGTCGGGTAGTAGAACACCTGGTCGATGCAGACGTGCGCCGCGTCGTAGAATTTCGGGTTCTTCTTCAACAGGATGTGGTCGCCGAGCTTCCAGTCGCCGAGCACATAGGGGCCGTTGGAGACGTAGTGGCCCGCCTGGACCCAGGCGTCTCCGTAGCGCTCCACCACGTGCAGCGGCTCGGGGAACATGGTCTGGTGCTTGGCGATCTCCAGCAGGAACGGCGCGGGATGCTCCAAGGTGAGTTGCAGGGTCTGCGGGTCGAGCGCCCTGACCCCCAGCGCGGTCGTCGGCAGCTTGCCGTCGTTCACCGGCTCGGCGTTCTTGATGAAGTAGAGCAGCGACGCGTAGATCGAGGCCGTCTTCGGATCCAGCGTGCGGCGCATGCCGAACACGAAGTCGTCGGCCGTGACCGGCTCCCCGTCCGACCATTGCGCCTTGCGCAGGTGGAAGGTCCAGACGAGGCCGTCGGGGCTGGTCTCCCACGAGGTGGCCATGCCGGGGATCGGCCGGCCGGCCGCGTCCTCGGTGGTCAGGCCGATCATCATGTCGCCGATGATGTTCGACTCCCAGGTGCCCTGCGCCTTGGCCGGGTCCAGCGTCAGGGGCTCGGCGCCGTTGCCCTCGTGCAGGCACAGCAGCCCGGCGGGACAGGCCGGCAGGCGCGAGCCGCCCCCGCCGCAGCCGACGAGGACCAATCCGATCATGGCGAGGAACAGATTGCGGATCACGCGGGCAGGCCCTTCAATGGGTGAAATTCGCCTGGGGGCATCGATGCCACGTTACGTCTCCGCCTCAAAGGCCGCCCGCGCCGCGGTCCTGCTCGCCGCCTTGGCCGCCGCCTGGCCGGCCGCCGCCGCCAAGGTTTCGGAGCAGAAGCGCGCGGCGGTGCTGCAGGCGGTGGTCGACTGCCGCGCCCTCACCGACCGCGACAAGCGGCTGGACTGCTTCGACGCGGCGGCCGCCAAGCTCGACGAGGCGGAGGCCGCGGGCCAGGTGGTGGTGGTCGACCGCGACCAGGCGCGCCAGGTGCGCCGCGAGGTGTTCGGCCTGGCCCTGCCGAGCCTCGACATCTTCGAGGGCGCCGCCCGGGGTCCCGCCTCGGCCGCCAACCAGGACGACATCGACCGCGTCACCGACACCGTCAAGCGCGCCTGGATGACCGGCGACGGCAAGTGGGTGGTCGAGCTCGACGGCGGCGCGGTCTGGCGGCAGATCGACAGCGAGGTGTTGGGGCGCGACCCGCGGCCCGGCTCGAAGGTCGAGATCCGCCGCGCCTCGCTCGGCAGCTTCTTCCTGAAGATCGACGGCCAGCCCGGCGTCAAGGCGCACCGCGACCGCTAGGCCCTACCGCTTCGTCTCGCAGAGGTAGCGGGCGCGGTGGATGTCGAGAACGTTGGGGACCCAGCCGGTGATCTTGGGGTTCACCAGCTCGCGGGTGACGGCGAAATAGACCGGGCCCAGGGCCGCGTCGTCCAGCATGATCTGCTCGGCCTTCGCCAGGTCATCGGCGCGCTTGGCGACATCGCGCTCCTGGTCGGCCATGGCCAGCAGGCGGTCGTAGGCGGGGTTCCTGTAGTCGCCGTAGTTCTGGGCGCCGGTCTGGCTCTGCAGCAGGGCCAGGAAGGTCATCGGGTCGTTGTAGTCGGCGATCCAGGAGGCGACGCCGACCTGGAAGTCGCGGTCGTTATAGGCCTGGAAGGCGATCTGGCCCTCGTTCTGGATCAGACTCGCCTTGACGCCGATGGTTTTCCAGTCGGCCTGGATCGCCGCCGTCATCAGCCCCGCGTCGTTGGTGTTGGGCAGCTTCAGCTCGAAGCTCAGCGGATGGCCTGGCCCATAGCCCGCCTGGGCCAGCAGGCGGCGCGCCTCGGCCTGGCGGCGCGCCAGGCTCCAGCCCGCCCAGTAGGCGTGGGCGCCCGGCTTGTAGTCGGCGATGCCCGGCGGCACGAAGGCGTAGGCCGGGACCTGGCCGGACCGCAGCAGCTTGCCGGTGATGAAGTCGCGGTCTACCGCCATGCTCAGGGCCTGGCGCACGCCCACCTGGCGCAGCGCCGGCACGTCGCGGGTGTTGAAGATCAGATAGACGGTGGCGAGGCTGGTGTGGACCCGCACATAGGCCGGCATCTGGTCGGGCCGGCGCAGATAGGCGACACGGTTCGACTGGATCGCGACGTTCAGGGTCGAGCTCGCCGCGCTTCACGCGCCGCTCGGCCGAGACGGAGTCGGTGGTGGGGTAGTAGTCGATCTGGTCGACGCAGACGTGGGCGGCGTCGAAGAACAGCGGGTTCTTCACCGAGCGCAGGTGGTCGCCGAGGATCCACTGGACCGGCCGATAGGGGCCGTTGGAGACGTAGTGCGCCGGGTCGGCCCAGGCGTCGCCCCAGCGCTTCACCGCATGCTCGGGCACCGGATAGAAGCTGGCGTGTTTGAGCAGCTCCGGCAGGTAGGGCGCCGGGTGCGTCAGGGTCAGCTGCAGGGTGTGGGCGTCCAGCGCCCGCGCGCCGATGGTCGAGGGGTCGGCCTTGCCGGCGTTGATCGCCTCGGCGTTTTTCAGGATGTAGGGCAGGTAGGCGTAGGACGCCGCGGTCTTCGGGTCCTCGATGCGCTGATAGGCGAAGACGAAGTCGTCGGCGGTGACCGGCGTTCCGTCCGACCACAGCGCCTTGCGCAGGTGGAAGGTCCAGACGAGGCCGTCGGGGCTGGTCTCCCACGAGGTGGCCATGCCGGGGACCGGCCGCGCCGACGTATCCTCCTCCACCAGGCCGACGAAGGCGTCGCCGACGATGGTCCCCTCGATCTGCAGGCTGGCCTTCTGCGGGTCGAGCGTCGCGGGGTCCGCGCCGTTGCCGTATTCGATGCAGACCTTGCCCTTGGTGCAGGGCGGCCGCTCGGCGCCGGAGCCGCAGGCGGCCAGGACCAGCCCGGCCGCCGCCAGCGCCAGCGCCTTCAGGATCAGGCCGGCTCGGCGGGCGCCGTCGGCCGCGCCATGCCCGGATAGGACAGCGCCTTCTTCATGCCCGGCCGCGCCTCCATCCGGCGAAGCCAGTCGTGCACCCGCGGATAGGCGGCCTCGGTGATCTCGTTGGCGCTGACCCGCACCGCGCCCGACAGCATCGAATAGGCGTTCACGTCGGCCAGGGAATAGGTCGGCGCGCCCAGCCACTCGTGCTCGGACAGGGCCTTCTCCGCCTTGTCGATCGCGACCTTCAGTCGCCGGCGCGCGTCGGCCAGCTCCTCGTCCGAATAGCCGGTGGAGGAGACGGTCTCCCACTTCTTGCGCGGGCCATCGAGCGGGATGCGGGAGATCACGTCCTGCATAACCTTCTTGTCGATCTTCTGGGCCATGGCGGTGGCGAAGTTCGCGCCGATCACGGTCAGCGCCGGGCAGATGTACTCGTCCACGTACTTGGTCCAGATCCGCATCTGGGCGCGCCAGTAGGGATCGGCCGGGCGCAGCGGGTTCTGCGGGAAGACGTCCTCGATGTACTCGTTGATCACCGTCGATTCGACGATCACCTTGCCGTCGTGGACCAGCACCGGCACCTGGCCGTCCGGATTGATCTTCAGGAACCAGTCCGAATACTGCTCCCACCGCTTGCCATCGAGGTTGAGCTGCCGGCTGGTGAACTCGACGCCCTTCTCCGACAGGCAGAGCAGCGGCTTCATCGAATTGGCCACCGGCTCGAAGTGGTAGAGCTCCAGCATCGTCTTCTCCCGATATGATCGTTGTCGTCACGCTATATCAGGTCCCCTGACGTCTCAATCCCGCCTCGCGGTCGAGGTCCGGCCCCGCGCGGCGAGGGCCGCCTTGGAGCACAGGTAGCGCACCGGATGCCAGTCGCCTGCGTTGTCGACCCAGCCGGTGATGGCCGGGGTTCACCAGGTTCTTGTTGATGTAGAAGAAGATCGGCGCGATCGGCGCGTCGTCCAGCAGCACCTGCTCGGCCCGCGCCAGGTCGTCGTCGCGCCTGGCCGAATTCGGCTCGTGGTCGGCGGCGTCGAGCAGGGCGTCGTAGGCCGGGTCGCGATAGTCGCCGTAGTTCTCCGCCCCGGTGTCGGAGCGGTGCAGGAACAGGAAGTAGTAGGGGTCGTCGTCGCCGTTCCAGGCCGCGTCGGCCACCTGGAAGTCGCGGTCGTTGTAGGCCTGGTAGGCGATCTGCGGCTCGTTGGCCATCAGGGTGGCGGTGACCCCGACGGCCTTCCAGTCAGCCTGGACGGCGGGCATGAACAGGGTCGGGTCGGCGGTGTTGCGGTGCTTGATCTCCACCGTCAGCGGATGGGCGGGGCCATAGCCGGCCTCGGCCAGGAGCCGCCGCGCCTCCGCCTGGCGCCGGGCCAGGGTCCAGCCGGCCCAGTAGGCGTGCGGGCCGTCCTCGCGGTTTGAGACCCCCGGCGGCACGAAGCGATAGGCCGGCTGCTGGCCGCCGCGCAGCAGCTTGTCGGTGATGAACTGGCGGTCGATGGCCATGGACAGGGCCTGGCGCACCCGCTTGTCGCGGAAGGCCGCCACGTCCTTGGTGTTGAACTCCAGATAGGCGACGCCGATGTACAGGTGGGTGTGGACATAGGCCGGGATCTGGTCGGGCCGGCGCAGGTAGGCGATGCGGTTGGACTGGATGTCCTTGCTGAGGTCGAGTTCGCCCCGCCGCACCCGCCGCTCGCCGGAGATGGCGTCGACCACCGGATAGTACCGCACCTCGTCGAAGCAGACGTTGTCCGCGTCGTAGAACCGCGGTTCTTCACCGCCAGGATATGGTCGCCGAGCTGCCAGCTCACCGGCCGGTAGGGGCCGTTGACGATGTAGCGGCCCGGCTGGGCCCAGCCGTCGCCCCACTTGGCCAAGGCCTGGCGCGGGATCGGGTCCAGGAACGGGTTGCGCGCCAGCGACGGCAGCATCGGCGTCGGGTGGTCCAGGGTGACCTGCAGGGTGTGGGGATCGAGCGCCCGCACGCCCAGGGCGCTCGCCGCCGCCTTGCCCGCGTTCACCGCCTGGGCGTTCTTGATGAAATAGGCCTGGTAGGCGTCCGGGGCGGCGGTCTTGGGGGGTGAGCAGACGCCGCCAGCCCGCCACGAAGTCGTCGGCGGTCACCGGCGTCCCGTCGGACCAGTCCGCATCGCGCAGGTGGAAGGTCCAGACCAGGCCGTCGGGCGAGGTCTCCCACGACGTCGCCATGCCGGGGCCGACCTTGCCGTCGGCGGTCGCCTCGGTCAGGCCGATCACGAAGCTCTCGACGACGTCCGCCTCGTTGATGTCGGTGACGAGGTCGGGGTCCAGCGTCTCCGCCTCGCCGACGTTGCCGTACTCCAGGCAGAACTTCCCGGCCGGGCAGATCGCGCGGGCCGGGCCGCGGCTGCATCCGGCGATGGCGAGGAGCAGCAGGGCGGCGACCAGCAGACGCCCCATCGCCGCGCCGTCACCGGTCCTTGGGGTCGATGGCGTCCCTGAGGCCGTCGCCGATGAAGTTGAAGCACATCAGGGTCACGACCATGGTCGTGGACGGGAAGATGATCAGCCAGGGCGCCACCTCCATGTTCTGCGCGCCGTTGGAGATCAGCACGCCGAGCGAGGTCAGGGGCTCCTGCACCCCGAGGCCCAGGAACGAGAGGGAAGCTCTCCGCCAGGATCACCGCCGGGATGGTCAGGGTCACATAGACGACCACGGGGCCTAGCAGGTTCGGCACGATGTGGCGGCGGATGATCGCCCCCGGCGACAGACCGGCCGCCCGCGCCGCCTCGACGAACTCCTTCTGCTTCAGGGAGAGGGTCTGGCCGCGCACGATCCGCGACATGGTCAGCCACTCCACCGCGCCGATGGCCACGAAGATCAGGATGAAGTTCCGCCCGAAGGTGACCATCAGGAGGATCACGAAGAAGATGAAGGGCAGGGAATAGAGGATGTCGACGATGCGCATCATCGCCTCGTCCAGGCGCCCGCCGACGTATCCGGCCGTCGCGCCCCAGGCCACGCCGATCACCAGCGAGACGAAGGTCGCCACCACCCCGATGGCCAGCGACACGCGCAGGCCGATCAGCAGCCGGGCCAGAAGATCCCGCCCAAGGGAATCGGTGCCGATCAGGTGCGCGCCGGTGAAGGGGCCGACCCAGACGTCGTTCTTGTTGATCTCGTCGTAGGTGTAGGGCGTCAGGTACGGCCCGACGATGGCGGCGACCACCAGAAGGCCCAGCACGATCATGCTGGCCACGGCCGCCTTGTTGCGCAGCAGCCGCCGGCCCGCGTCGTCCCACAGGCTGCGGCCTTTCAGGGCGGCGGTCTGCATGGTCTGCGCGCCGCGCCGCGAGCCCGGCGTCAGGGTGATGGCGCCGCTCACGACAGCCGCACCCGCGGATCGAGCGCGGCGTAGAGGATGTCGGCCAACAGGTTCAGCAGCAGGATCAGGCTGGCGTAGAGGATCACCACCCCCATCACCACGGTGTAGTCGCGCTGCAGGGCGCTGATCACGAAGGACTTGCCGAGGCCGGAAGCTGGAAGATCTGCTCGACCACCAGGGAGCCGGTGATCAGCCCCGCGCAGGCCGGGCCGAGGTAGCTGACCAGCGGCAGGATCGCGGCGCGCAGGGCGTGCTTGAAGACGATGGTGTGCTCGGGCAGGCCCTTGGCGTGGGCGGTGCGGACATAGTTGGAGCGCAGCACCTCGATCATGCCGGCGCGGGTCAGGCGCGAGATGATCGCGATCTGCGGCAGGGCCAGCACCGTCACGGCAGCACCAGATAGCGGATGCCGCCCAGGCCCTGCCCCTCGCTCGGCCACCCCGCGGTCGGCAGCCAGCCGAGCTTGGAGGCCAGGAGCAGCACGAGCAGCGGCGCGGTCACGAAGGTCGGGATGCAGACGCCCAGGATCGCCAGGGTCATGGCCGCGTAGTCGATCCCCTTGTTCTGCCGCAGCGCCGCGACCACCCCCAGCACCACCCCGCACACCGAGGCGATGACCAGGGCCGACAGGCCGATGGTGATGCTCTTGGGGAAGCCCTCCTTGATCACCTCCAGGACCGTCTTGTCCTTGTATTTCAGCGAGGGGCCGAAATCGCCGCGCACCACGCCCTCGAGATAGGCCACGTACTGCACCGCCAGCGGCCGGTTCATGCCGTACTTGGCCATGACGTTACGCTCGATCTCCGGCGACAGCTTGCGGTCGGAGGTGAAGGGGCTGCCGGGGGCGGCGCGCATCATGAAGAAGGCCAGCGTCACCACCAGGAACAGGGTGGGCACGATCACCAGGAGGCGGCGGAGGAGGAAGCGCAGCATTCGGACTCCATGCCCCGCCACGCGGCGCGGTTGCGAAAGTTTCACCGAGGTCCGATGTTGTCAACGAAACCGAATTGACCGCAGGAGCCGCTCTTGGCCGACATCCGCAAGGTGACCGACGACTTCTCCGTGGCGCCTCAGATCACGCCATCCGACGCGGCGGAGGCGGCTCGGCTGGGCTTCAAGCTGCTGATCAACAACCGCCCCGACGGCGAGGCGCCGGACCAGCCGACGAGCGCGCAGATGGAGGCCGCCGCCCGCGCCGCGGGCCTCGGCTACATCCACATTCCCTTCGCCGGCCGCCCGACGCCCGAGCAGGCCGCCGCCACGGCCAAGGCCGCGGACGAGGCGGGCGGGCCGGTCCTGGCCTTCTGCCGCTCGGGCACCCGCTCGATCACCGCCTGGTCGATCGGCGAGGCCATGGCCGGCAAGCGCTCGCCGCAGGAGCTGATCGAGCTCGGCGCCGGCGCCGGCTACGACCTCTCGGCCGCGCTCAGGGGGTGAGGCCTCAGCGGCCGATGTGCACGCGCGCGGCCATCGGCGCGATGGCCTCCGGATGGCAGCTCGACAGGGTGATCGTCATCTGCGCCAGGGTGAGACACAGAAGGGCCGCCGCCGCGCGCTGAAGCCGCTTTGAAACGAATATGGCCGCCGCGATCGCCATGATGGCCCCCTCATCCTCTGTTGCCCGCCGGCATCCGCAAGGGCCGGGCCGCGCGAGGACGCCGGCGTGATCCCGTTCGTCCGCGACTTCGCGTTCCGCTACGGCGAGGCGGCCCGGGTCTCGCCGATGATCCGGCGCGTGGTGGCCGAAAACCCCGGCCCCTTCACCTTCACCGGCACAGGGACCTACATCGTCGGGGCGGGCGAGGTCGCGGTGGTCGACCCCGGCCCCGACCAGCCCGAGCACCTGCGGGCCATCCTCGGCGCCGTGCAGGGCGAGCGGGTGGCGGCCATCGCGATCACCCACACCCACCGGGACCACTCGCCCCTGGCCGGGCCCCTGGCGCGGGCGACCGGCGCGCGGATCTACGGCCTGCCGGCGCCGCAGGGCCCCGACGCCGCCGTCCGGCTCGACGAGGGCCACGACCACGCCTTCCGCCCCGACGAGGCCGTCGCGGACGGCCAGCGCATCGCCGGGCCGGGCTGGACGCTGGAGGCTATGCTGACGCCCGGCCACGCCTCCAACCACGTCTGCTACGCCCTGCTGGAGGAGAACGCCCTTTTCTCTCGGCGACCACGTCATGGGCTGGTCGACCACGGTGGTCAGCCCGCCGGACGGCGACATGGGCGCCTATTACGACAGCCTGGACCGGGTGGCGGCGCGGGGGTTCTCGACCCTCTGGCCCACCCACGGCCCGCCGGTGACGCAGGTCGCGCCGTTCCTGGCCGCCTACAAGGCGCACCGCCTGGCCCGCGAGCGGCAGATCCTGGAGCAGCTCGCCCTCGGCCGCGGCCGGATCGCCGAGATGGTCGCGGTCATCTACGCCGACGTCGACCCGCGCCTGCACGCCGCCGCCGCGCACTCGGTGCTCGCCCACCTGATCCGCCTCGTCCGCACGGGCGAGGTCGTCACGAATGGCGAGCCGGGGCCCGAGAGCGAGTACCGCCTGGCCTAGATAGCGCGCCGCACCGCTCTTTCTTCCGATCGCCCCCGCGCAGGCGGGGGCCCATCCAGCCTGACGCCTGATCGCTCCACCGGCGCGAACCCATGGGTCCCCGCCTGCGCGGGGACGCTCGGTTGTTTAGGGTCAGCTTATCTGACGGGCTCAGCCGCCCTGGATGGCGCGGACGATGCGGGTCACGCGGGCGCAGTTGACGCCGAGGTCGGTGGACACCGCGTTGCGGCTGACCGAGCGCACGTCCACGCGGGCGCCGCCGGCGTCGGGCCGCACCCGCACGGCCACGTCGTCCTTGAAGCCGAGCAGCAGGCCCGTGGCGGTGGCCTCGAAGCGGCCCCGGCCGGGATCGTCGACCGCCATCGCGGCGCCGTCGTCGAGCACCGCCTGGCGCGCGCGCTGGAAGGCCAGTTGCGGGCTCATGCGCAGCCGCGCCGGCCGCGCGCCGGGGCAGGTGTCGGCGTTCACCTCCGACACCGGGCGGTTGATGTAGGTCCCCGCCTCCTCCGGCACGATCGGATTGGGCTCGACCGGCGCCGCCTGCGGCCCGCGGGCGCGCAGCAGGGCGGGGCTGAAGGCGATCGGGTCGGTCCAGTCGGTGGCGACGTCGTGGATCGGCGGATAGGCCCCCGCCCAGGCGCGCACGCCCAGGAACGCGCCCATCACGGCCAGCGGCAGCAGCAGGCTGATCAGGGCCGGGCCGCGCAGCCGGCCGAAGCCGCCGAGCAGGGCCGCGAACACCCCGAGGATGCCGGTGGCCACCCCGACCATGGCGATCTTGTAGGGCCAGGCCAGCATCAGCTCGCCCAGGCCGACGCGCCAGTCGATCTGGCCCGTGCGGACCAGGATTGCGCCCACGATCACCAGCAGCACCGGCGACAGGGCGATGGCGGTGGTCAGGGCCAGGACCGCGCGGGCCAGGAACGGCGGCTTGCGCCGCACGCCCCCCGCGCGCCCGCGCTTGGCGATGACCGTCCGCCGCTTCGGCCGCCCCGGCTCCCGCGTCGGCAGCGGCCCGAACAGGCCGCCCTCCAGGACGGGCGGAGCGGCATCGGCCGTATGGATGACGAGCGGGGCTTCCACCGCGGTCGCACCCTCCAGTCCCTCGGACGCTTTCGCGACGGGCTCGGCCTCGTCGGAGGGGGCCGGCTCAGAATCGGCCGCCATCGCCACGGCGGCGGCGTCAGTCTCCGCCTCGGTCTCGGACGCAGCGGCTACAGGCTCGCCGCCCTCAGGGGCGGCTTCCACCGACGCCGCTCCAGCTTCGGACGGGGGGGCGACTTCAGGCCCGGTCTCAAATCCGGCGGCATCGGTCGAGGCTTCGACGCCCGCGTCCGCCGGTTCAGCCTCAGTCAGTTCAGCCGTCTCGACCGTTTCCGGCTCAGCCTCAGGCGCGGCGGACTCGGCCTCGGGCGCTGCGGATTCGGCCTCCGCGGTCGGCGCCGCATCCGGCGCGGTTTCGACCGGGATCGGTTCGGGCGCCGGCCCGGCTTCAGCGGGGACGGCGGGCTCGGGTTCCGATTGGATAGCGGCTTCAGGTTCGGCGTGGCTGCTGGCGGCTGTGATCATGCCGCCGAACAGCCCGGCGGCGACCGCAGCTTCGACGGCGGCCAGGTGTGGCGCGGAGACCGCTGGCGCCGCGTCGTTCGCCGGCTTCGGCGCGGGCGGCGGCGACTCTTCGGACGCCGCTTCGGCGGCAGGCTCCGTGACTATCGGCTCGGCCTCGACCACAGCCGGCTCGGCTTCGACGGGTTCTTCTGGGGTCGGCGTCGCCTCCACTGGCTCCGCGGCCGCTTCGGGCTCCGGTTCAGGGGGCTGGTAGAGGACAGGGGCGCCGAGAGCGGGCCGCGGCGACGCTCGCGGCGGCGACGGGGAGCGCCGCGGGCGCGGGGGCCATCTCGGCCGGCTGCGGCGCGGCGGGCAGGTTCAGGCCGGCGAGGCGCTCGCGCAGGGTGGGCTTGTGCACGCGGCCGGCGGCGTCGCGCGGCAGGCCGTCGGCGAACAGCACGTCGGCGGGGGCCGCGGGGGCCCAGGCGCTCGCGCAGGTGGCGCAGGTAGTCCGCCTTGCCGGCCGTCGCGCCCGCCCGGCGGCGGACGATCAGCAGCGGCCCGCGTCCGAGGTTCTCCGGCGCCTCGACCACCGCCGCCTCCAGGGTGGCCGGATGCTCCAGCGCCGCCGCCTCGATGGCCTGGGCGCAGACCAGGGCGCCGCCGGCCTGGAGCGTGTCGTCGGCCCGGCCCGCGCAGGCGCACGCCGCCCTCGGCGTCGGCCGTGGCCAGGTCGCCGGTGTCGAGGAAGCCGGAGACGTCGAGCGCCGACGCCCCGTCGGGGAAATAGGCCGCGGCCACCGTCGGTCCGCGTGCGCGCAGATGGCCGACCGCCGCGCCGTCGCGCGGGGCGGAGCGGCCGTCGCCGTCCACGACCTCCAGCTCCAGGCCGAACGGCGCGTGCAGCTCGGCGGCTGCGGGATCGAACATCGGGCCGAGCGCCGTGGTCTCGGCCATGCCCCAGGCGGACAGCACCTTGACGCCCAGGGCCGACCAGCCGGCGGCCAGGGCCGGCGGGCAGGCCGCGCCCGCCGCCACGGCGCGGGTCAGGGCGCGCGGCCGGCGGCCTCGCGTCAGGTCCAGCAGGCCCTGCAGGTGGGTCGGCGAGGCGATCAGCAGGGTCACGCCCTCCTGGTCGATCAGCTCGTGCAGGGCGCCGATGTCGGCCATGGCCGGCAGCACCAGCCGCGCTCCGGCCATGGGAGCGGAGAACACCGCGCCCCAGGCGCCCGCTCGCCAGAACGGGATCAGCGGCAGGACCACGTCCTCGGCCGACAGCGACAGGCCCTCGCGGCGGCCCGCGATCAGCGCCTGCAGCACGCAGGCGCGGTGCGACCACAGCACCGCCTTGGGCTCGCCGGCGACGCCGACGGTGTGGACCAGCACGGCCGGATCGGTCTCGGCCGCGCCGCCCCAGGCGGCCTCGCGCCCGCCGCGCTCGACCAGCACGTCCTGGGCCGTCACGCGGCTGACCGCGCCGTCGAGGATGCGGGCCTCCGGGCCCATCAGCACCACCTGCTCGATCGCCGGCGCCTGGCGCAGGGCCGGCTCGACGGCGGCGAGGAAGGCGGGGTCGGCGAACAGCACCCGCGCGCCGCCGACGTTCAGCAGGGCGGCCAGCCGCTCGGGCGGCAGGCGCGGATTGACCGGATGGCAGACGGCGCCGAGGCCGGTGACGGCGTACCAGGCCTCCAGCTGCCGCGCGTCCCCCGCCCCGGCCACGGCGACCCGGTCGCCCGGCCGCACGCCGAGGCCCGCCAGGGCCGACGCCAGCCGCTGGGCCCGCACATGGAGCTGGGCGTAGGTCATGCGCGCGCCCGTCCCGGCGGTCACGACCTCGGTCCGCGGGCGCACGGCGGCCGCGTGATCGAGGATCCGATCGACGGTCAGCCGCCAGGTCTGCATGGAAGATTGCATCGCATTGAGACTCCCGCGGAGCCCTCTGCAAGACTACGGCCGCGCCGGTTGGGCGGCAATGCGGCGCCCGCCGCCGGCGGTCAGGGATAGAGCCGCGCCGTGCTCCAGGCCGCGTCCGGCGCGGGCCGCGAGAACAGGATGCGCTCGTGCAGGCGGAAGCGGCGCGCGCGCCAGAACTCGATCGACACCGGCTCGACGCGGAACCCCGACCAGCCGGGCGGGCGCGGCACGGCGCCGAGGCCGAACCTGACGCCGTACTCGGCCACCGCCTTCTCCAGCGCCATCGGGCCCTCCATCGGCCGGGACTGGCGCGAGGCCCAGGCGCCGATCTGGCTGGAGCGGGCGCGGGTGGCGAAATAGGCGTCCGCCTCCGCGTCGGTCACCTGGCGCACGCCGCCGCGCACCCGCACCTGCCGGCGCAGGGACTTCCAGTGGAACAAGAGGCACGCGCGCGGATGGGCCGCCAACTGGCGGCCCTTGGCGCTGTCGAGGTTGGTGTAGAAGACGAAGCCGCCCTCATCGATCCCCTTCAGCAGCACGGTGCGCGCCGTCGGGCATGCCGTCGGCGTCGACGGTGGCCACGGTCATGGCGTTGGGGTCGGAGAGCTCGCTGCGGCCCGCCGCCTCCAGCCAGTGCACGAAGATGTCCATCGGGTCGCCCTCGGCCGGCAAGGGCTCGGCGTTGGCGTCGTGGGCCTGGTGCTCGGCCTCGCTCGGCGAGGGGGGGATCAGGGGCGGTCTGGTCATGGCGGGCTATATAGCGCGGCTTCCGGCTTAACGGCGCATTGACCATGTCTTGTCATGGTCGCGGGCATGAGGGGACCCGCCACAGCCATGACCGTCAGCCGCGCGCGCCAGGTGCTGGGCGCGGCCGCGGGCGCGGACGCCGCCGCCCTCGCCCAGGCCTATCGGCGGGCGGTGAAGACGGCCCACCCGGACCGCGGCGGCGACGCCGAGCGGCTGCGCGAGGTGGTGGACGCCCATCGCCTGCTGAAGCGGATCGCCGAATCGCCCCTGGTCATGACCCCCGCCGTGCGCGCCGCGGCGCCGCGGACCCTGCGGATGCCGATCACCGTCGCCGAGGCGCTGCTCGGCGGCGAGCGGCGGCTGGACGTCGGCGATGGCCGCGTGGTGGTCCTGCGCCTGCCGCCTGGCCTGCGGCATGGCGAGATGCTGGCGGGGCTGAAGGCGGGCCAGGCCGGCGACGCGCCGGTGCGCCTGAGCGTCGCCGTCGTCGCCGAGGCCGGGCTGACGGTGCGCGGCCACGACCTCTGCATCGAACAGGAGGCGCCGGCCGGCTCGCTGCGCGCCGGCGAACGGCTCCAGATCGACACCCCGCGCGGCCCCGCGCCCTGGGTCTGCCCGGAGGGGATGCAGGACGGCGGGGTCGTGCGCATCCGCGGCGAGGGCTTGCCCGCGCGCGGCCGCCATCCGGCCGGCGACCTGATCCTGACCCTGGTCCGGGCCGCGTCCCTGGCCGAGGACGCCGACGCCCGCGCGAGGCTGCGCCGGTTCGCCGCCCGCTGGGCCGCCTGAGCCGCGGCCGGCCGAGGTTTGTGGGCGGCCGAGCTTCGCGTTAGAAGCCGCGGGCCATGTCGCACAACACCTTCGGCCACCTCTTCCGCGTCACCACCTGGGGTGAGAGCCATGGGCCGGCGCTCGGCTGCGTGGTCGACGGCTGCCCGCCCGGCCTGCCGCTGACCGAGGCCGACATCCAGCGGTGGCTGGACCTCAGGAAGCCCGGGACCAGCCGCTTCGTGACCCAGCGGCGCGAGCCGGACGCGGTGCGCATCCTCTCCGGCGTGTTCGGCGACGAGCGGACCGGCGGGCCTGTCACCACCGGGACCCCGATCTCGCTGATGATCGAGAACGTCGACCAGCGTTCGCGCGACTATTCCGACATCGCGAGCGCCTTCCGGCCGGGCCACGCCGACTACGCCTATTTCGCCAAGTACGGCGTGCGCGACTATCGCGGCGGCGGCCGCTCCTCGGCGCGCGAGACCGCGGCGCGGGTGGCGGCGGGCGCGGTGGCGCGCAAGGTGCTGGGCGAGGGCGTGCGCATCCGCGCCGCCCTGGTGAAGATCGGCCGTATCGCCATCGACCGCGACCGCTGGGACTGGGACGAGACGACGCGCAACCGTTCTGGTGTCCGGAGGCCGAGGCCGCCGCCCGCTGGGAGGCCTATCTCGATGAGGTGCGCAAGGACCTGTCGTCGGTGGGCGCGGTGGTGGAGGTCCACGCCGAGGGCGTCCCGGCCGGCTGGGGCTCGCCGCTCTACGGCAAGCTGGATGCGGAGCTGGCCTCGGCCCTGATGTCGATCAACGCCGCCAAGGGGGTGGAGATCGGCGAGGGCTTCGCGGCCGCCGAGCTGCGCGGCGAGGACAACGCCGACGAGATGCGGATGGGCAATTCCGGGCCGACGTTCCTGTCCAACCACGCCGGCGGCGTCCTCGGCGGGATCTCCACGGGCCAGACGGTGGTCGCGCGCGTGGCGTTCAAGCCGACCTCATCGATCCCGACGCCGCGCCGCTCGGTGAACGAGGCCGGCGCGGAGATCGACCTGAAGACCACCGGCCGCCACGACCCCTGCGTCGCCATCCGCGCCGCCCCGGTGGTGGAGGCGATGACCGCCTGCGTCCTGGCCGACGCGATGCTGAGGCACCGCGCCCAGACCGGCGGCGGCGCCTTCTCGCCGGGCCGCGAGGGGCGGGAGTAGGCGCCGGCCGCTAGGCCCCCGAGCCGGACACCATCGGGGCGTCGGCGAACTGGCCGCCCTTGCGGTAGCGGTAGAGGTAGGTGGGGGCTATCGCCTCCAGCGCCGTCGGCCGCACGCCGAGCGCGGCCAGGCCCGGCGCGCCCGGGCTGCAGACGTTGTCGGTCTTCAGAAGCTCCACCTGGTCGGCCGTCAGGGGCGGCTTGATGGGCAGGAAGCCGGCGGCGAAATCTCCCGCCGCGCCGATCAGGCCGGCGACCGGCCAGGGCAGGGGGACCAGGACCGCGCTCCGCTGGGTCTCGGCCAGCACATAGTCCATCAGTTCGCGGAAGGTGAACACGGCCGGGCCGCCGAGCTCGTAGGTCATGCCCGCCGTGGCCGGGTCGACCAGGCAGGCCGCGATCGCCGCCGCCACGTCGCCGACGAACACCGGCTGGAAGCGGGTGTGGCCGCCGCCCGGCAGGGGCAGGAACGGCGCGCTCGCGGCCATGGCGCCGAAGCGATTGAGAAAGTCGTCCTCCTGGCCGAACACCACCGAGGGGCGGACCACCACCGCCTGGGGCACGGCCTCGCGCGCCGCGGCCTCCCCCATCGCCTTGGTGCGGGCGTACTTCGAGGGGGACTCGGCGTCCGCGCCGAGCGCCGACATCTGCACCAGGCGCGTGATCCCGCGGGCCGCCGCGGCTTCGGCCACCACGCGGGCGCCCTGGGCGTGCAGGCTCTGGAAGCGCTGGCGGCCCTGTTCGAACAGCACGCCGACCAGGTTGACGCAGGCCTCGGCCCCGTCGAGCGCCCGGCCGACGGAGGCGGGCATGCGCAGGTTGGCCTGCATCACCTCGATCTGGCCGACCTCGCCGAGCATCCGCAGCTCGGGCGCGTGGTTGGGGGCGCGGCAGGCGACGCGGACGCGCAGGCCGTTCTTGGCGAGGCTGCGCACCACCTGCCGGCCGATGAAGCCGGACCCGCCGAACACCGTCACCAGTCCTTGCATCGCCTGAACCTTCCGCGCGCCGAGACCGTCTCGGATAGACGAGCCGCCCCTTCGGCGCAATCGGCCGCCCGGACCGCCCGTCGCCCTTGAGCTGGGCCGCGTCGTGCTATAGTCGCCAAGGGACCACGCAGCATAGCAAGGAGTCGCCGGCGATGGCCGAGCACGCTCCGACTTCACCCCCCGGCGACATGGACATCCGCCAGCACGAGGCTTCGTTCGAGGGCTTCGTGCGGCTGACCAAGTGGGGCTCGCTGACCGTGGCGGTGCTGCTGCTGTTCTTCACCTCGTGGATCTGCACCACGGCCGGGTTCCTGGGCGGCCTGATCCTGGCGCTGATCACCCTGGCGCTCGGGATCTTCTTCCTGCGCGACAAGCCCGAGTCCGCCGCCGGCCACTAACGGGTGGACAACCCGCGCCCGGGTCCATCTATTCGCCCGGGTGGAAACGATTCGGAGTGACCGGTAATGGCGTCGCTCATCGCGGTGACTCGTGAGCGGCGTGACGGCGAGACGCGGGTCGCAGCGACCCCCGACTCCGTCAAGCGGCTCTCCGCGGCCGGATTTTCCCTGATCGTCGAGGCCGGCGCCGGCGAGGGCGCCTCGATCCCAGACGCCGACTATGCGGCGGCGGGCGCCGAGGTCTCGCCGACCCTGGACGCGGCCCTGAAGGCCGCCGACATCCTGTTCAAGGTGCGCGGCCCGACGGGCGAGGAGATCGCGGCCCTGAAGCCCGGCGCGATCGTGGTCGGCCTGCTCGACCCCTATCAGGACGCCGCCCTGGTCGAGGCCCTGACCCGCAAGGGCGTCACCGCCTTCGCCATGGAGTTGGTGCCGCGCATCACCCGCGCCCAGGTGATGGACGCCCTGTCCAGCCAAGCCAACCTCGCCGGCTACCGCGCGGTGGTCGAGGCGGTGGACGCCTACGGCCGGGTGTTCCCGATGATGATGACGGCCGCCGGCACGGTCGCCCCGGCCAAGGTGTTCGTGATGGGCGCGGGCGTCGCGGGCCTGCAGGCCATCGCCACCGCCCGCCGCCTCGGCGCCGTGGTCACCGCCACCGACGTGCGCCCCGCCGCCAAGGAGCAGGTGGAGAGCCTCGGCGCCAAGTTCGTCGCCGTCGAGGACGAGGAGTTCAAGCAGGCCGAGACCGCCGCCGGCTACGCCAAGCCGATGTCGGCCGAGTACCAGAAGAAGCAGGCCGCCCTGGTCGCCGAGCACATCAGGAAGCAGGACGTGGTGATCACCACCGCGCTCATTCCCGGCCGGCCGGCGCCGCGCCTGGTCTCGGCCGCCCACGTCGCCTCCATGCGGCCGGGTTCGGTGATCGTCGATCTGGCCGTGGAGCAGGGCGGCAACGTCGAGGGCGTGGTGCGCGGCCAGATCGCCCGCGTCGGGCCGGCGACGGTGGTCGGCCTCCCCAACCTGCCGGGCCGCATCGCCGCCGACGCCTCGGCGCTCTACGCACGCAATCTTCAGGCCTTCGCCGGCCTCCTCCTGAACGAGGAAGGGCTGCTGCAGCCCAACTTCGAGGACGAGATCCTGAAGGCCGCCCTGATCACCCGCGACGGCCGCGTGGCGAATCCGGCCCTGGCCAAGGCTTGAGAGGAGGCCGCATGGAAGCCGTCGACCCTACCGTCTTCCGCCTGGCGATCTTCGTGCTGGCGATCTTCGTCGGCTACTACGTGGTCTGGAGCGTGACGCCGGCGCTGCACACGCCGCTGATGAGCGTGACCAACGCCATCTCCTCGGTGATCATCGTCGGCGCCCTCCTGGCCGCCGCCGCCCACGGCGCCCACGGCGACACCGGCTCTGTGTGGATCTCCAAGGGCGCCGGCGCGATCGCGGCCGGCCTCGCCTCCGTCAACATCTTCGGCGGCTTCCTGGTCACCCAGCGCATGCTCGCGATGTACCGCAAGAAGGAGCGGCCGAAATGATCATCGCCATGGTCGTCACCTGGCTGGGCTGGGCCTGCTACGCCGGCGCGGCCGCCGCCATCATCGTCTACGTCATCCACTTCGCCGGCCGGCAGGGCTGGAAGCGGCCGTGGAACGCGGCGGGGCTGTTCTTCACCTCCATCGCCCTCAGCCAGACGCCGTTCCTGTTCCAGGCGATCTATGACGCGCGCGGGGTGCGCACGGCCGCGATCGTGACCGTCTGCCTGCTGATCGCCACCGCCCTGCAGGCCTTCACGGCCCTGCGCCGCCGCCGCCGGCGGGACGACGCCGCGCCGGCGGCGGGCGCGGGCGCGGACCAGCGCGCCCGATGAACGCCAACGTCGCCGCCGTCGCCTATCTGATCTCGGGCGTCCTGTTCATCCTGGCGCTGAGGGGCCTGTCGAATCCGGAGACCAGCCGGCGGGGCAATACGCTCGGCATGGCGGGGATGGTCATCGCCGTGGCGGTGACCCTGCTGACCCTGTGGTCGGAGGGGGCGCTCGACCCGGTCCACCGTCGGCATGATCGCGGCGGGCGTGGCGGTGGGCGGCGCGGTCGGGGCGGTCACCGCCCGCAAGATCGCCATGACCGCCATGCCGCAGCTGGTGGCCGCCTTCCACTCCCTGGTGGGCCTGGCCGCGTGCCTGGTGGCCACCGCGGCCCTGTTCACGCCCGAGGCCTATGGCATCGCCACGCCCGGCGGCGGGGTGCGGCTGGAGTCGCTGATCGAGCTGTCGCTGGGCGTCGCCATCGGGGCGGTGACCTTCACCGGCTCGCTGATCGCCTTCGCCAAGCTAAACGGCAACATGTCCGGCGCGCCGATCCTGCTTCCGGCGCGCCACCTGATCAACATCCTGATCGGCCTGGCCGTCCTCGTCCTGATCGTGGTGCTGGTGGCGTCGGGCGGCCACGCCAAGCTGGCGTTCTGGGGCGTCTTCGCCCTGGCCCTGATCGCGGGCGGGACCCTGATCGTGCCGATCGGCGGGGCGGACATGCCGGTGGTGGTCTCGATGCTGAACAGCTACTCCGGCTGGGCGGCGGCGGCGCTCGGCTTCACCCTCGAGAACACCACCCTGATCATCACCGGCGCCCTCGTGGGCTCGTCGGGCGCGATCCTCAGCTACATCATGTGCAAGGGGATGAACCGCTCGTTCGTCTCGGTGATCCTGGGCGGCTTCGGCGGCGACGCGGCCGCGGCGGCGGGCGGCGGCAAGGTCGAGACCCGGCCGGTGAAGCAGGGCTCCGCCGACGACGCGGCCTTCATCATGAAGAACGCCTCCAAGGTGATCATCGTCCCCGGCTACGGCATGGCGGTGGCCCAGGCCCAGCACGCGCTGAAGGAGATGGCCGACAAGCTGAAGGAGGAGGGCGTGGAGGTGAAGTACGCCATCCACCCCGTCGCCGGCCGCATGCCCGGCCACATGAACGTGCTGCTGGCCGAAGCGAACGTGCCCTACGACGAGGTGTTCGAGCTGGAGGACATCAACTCCGAGTTCGCCACCGCCGATGTCGCGTTCGTGATCGGCGCCAACGACGTGACCAACCCCGCCGCCAAGACCGACCCCAAGAGCCCGATCTTCGGCATGCCGGTGCTGGACGTGGAGAAGGCGCGCACCGTGCTGTTCGTGAAGCGCTCGATGGCCACGGGCTACGCCGGCGTGGAGAACGAACTGTTCTTCCGCGACAACACCATGATGCTCTTCGGCGACGCCAAGAAGATGGTCGAGGGGGATCGTCAAGGCGTTGTGACGATCAGGCCGCGGCGCTCTCGAACTTCAGCGCGCCGGCCGCCTCCATATCCGCGTGCAGCGCCTCGGGACTCCAGTCGTAGCCGTTGGGCCAGGTCAGCGCGCCCATCTCGATAAAGACGCGGTCGAAGTAGGCGGGGTCCTTGAAGGGCCGCGTGACCGGCGTCTCCTTAGCCGCCAAGCCCGAGAAATCCCATTCGCCGGCTCGGCCGTCGGTGAACCACAGCTTGAGACGGTAGTCGCCAAGCCGCTTCAGCTTTCGAACGTGGACGATGTCAGTTGTCATTGTCGGCGTCCAAGCCGGGAATGCGCTCCGGCACAAGATCGGCGCGGACCTCCGTCCATGCCGCCTGAAGTTCCTTATGATAGCGCGAAATCCATCTCTGGACGAGTCGCTGCTGTCTCCGCGGAGATAGCCGTCGATCATCTCTCCCGTTCCGATATCGAACCTGGCCTCGTGTCCGCTGTGGAAGGCATGGAAGTGCGGCGGCGCATGGTCGTTGAAGAACATGCGGATGGCGATCCCATAGAACCACGAGATGGTCGGCATCCGCACCGAATACCACCTTCCCGCGAATCCCGCCCGCGTCGCGATCAATTCACACGGCCCGTCTCGACCTCGCCCGTCCTCCGCCCCATATGCGCCGGCGAGAGCCTACCCACCACGCGGAGAGAGCAACCCCCATGCGCTACAACCAGCTGGGCCGGACGGGCCTGTTCGTTTCCGAGCTCTGCCTCGGCGCCATGACCTTCGCCGGCGACACCAACGAGGGGGCCGGGATCTGGGCCGCCATCGGGTCGCTGGGGCAAAAGGAGGTGGACGAGCTGGTCAAGCTGGCGCTGGACGCCGGGATCAACTTCATCGACACCGCCAACGTCTATTCCCAGGGCCATTCGGAGATGGCCGTCGGCCAGGCCCTGAAGAACCTCGGGATCAAGCGCACCGATGTGGTGGTCGCCACCAAGGTGTTCGGGACCATGGGGCCGGGCCCCAACGACAACGGCGCCTCGCGCGGCCACATCATGGACCAGGTGGACGAGAGCCTGCGCCGCCTGCAGACCGACCACATCGACCTCTACCAGATCCACGCCACCGACCCGGTCACCCCGATCGACGAGACCCTGCGCGCGCTGGACGAGGCGCATCGCCAAGGCGCTGGGGATCTCCGAGCGCAAGGGCTACGCCCGGTTCGAGACGCTGCAGGCGTACTACACCATCGCCGGCCGCGACCTGGAGCGCGACATCGTCCCGCTGCTGACCGAGGAGGAAGATGGGCCTGATGGTCTGGTCGCCGCTGGCCGGCGGCCTGCTGTCGGGCAAGTACGGCCCCGGCGCGCCCGATCCGGAGAACTCGCGCCCGCGCCAACTTCGACTTCCCGCCGGTGAACAAGGACCGCGCCTGGGCCTGCGTCGCCGCCATGCGCGAGGTGGCCGAGGCGCATGGATCGACCGTCGCCCGCGTCGCCCTGGCCTGGCTCCTGGCCAAGCCGGTGGTGACCAGCGTGATCGTCGGCGCCAAGCGCAACTGACCAGCTCGAGGACAACCTCGGCGCTGTCGAACCTGAAGCTCACGCCCGAGGACATCGCCAAGCTCGACGAGGTGTCCAAAGCTGCCCGAGGAATATCCGGGCTGGATGATCGACCGGCAGGGCGGCGGGCGCCGTCCCAAGCCGTTCGAGCGCAAGAGCTGAGCAGTCCGGCCCGGCGGGCCGGGCGTCGCGCGGGGCGGGGTTGCCTCGCCGCCGCGGCCGGCGCCTTGCTCATCGGGCTGATCGCGATCGCCTTCGGAGGATTGATGGCCGCCGCATTCGAACCCCACGACCCGCTGCGGGGCCGCTTCGTCGACATCGGCGGGGCGGCGGATGCGGATCGTCTGCGAGGGGCCGCGCGGGAACGGCCCGACCGTGGTGCTGGAATCCGGCGCCTTCGGCTTCTCGGCCGACTGGGCCGCCGTCCAGGGCCCGGCTGACGGCCGAGGGCTGTGCACTCGTGCGCCTACGACCGTGCGGGCTTGGGCTATTCCGACCCGGTCCCGATCCGCGAGACGGCCTGGCCGTGGCGTCGGACCTTGAGCGCCTGCTCGCCGCGGCGGACGAGCCGGGGCCCTACATCCTGGTCGGCCACTCGATGGCCGGCCTCTACGTGCGCCTGTTCACCGGCCGCAACCCGGACAAGGTCAGGGGCGTGGTGCTGGTCGACGCCGCCACGCCCGAGGCTCAGGGGCCGCAGATGCAGCACTTCCTGGACGCCTTCGGCGCTGTCTCGCGCCTGGCCGGCTGGGGCGCGTCGCTGGGCCTTCTGAAGCCGTTCGAGTTCGCCGGCGACACCATCGGCCCTGACCGGCCGCGCCGCCGAGGAGAAAGCGCCGCGCCTTCGGCGACGGCCCCGCACAAACCGCGCCGCCGCCGACGAGGTCGACCACTGGGCCGTCACGGCCGAGGAGGCGCGCAAGTTCGGCCTCTATGATCCGGACCTGCCCGTCGCCGTGGTCACCGCCGGCCGGGGGCCGCAGAGCTGGAAGGGCATGGAGGCCGAGCCCGCCCGCCGCTCGCGCCACGGCTTATTACCGCAACGTGCCGGACGCGGCCCCACGCGACGGTGCTGGGCGAGCGGTTCGCCGACGAGGTGGTCGCCGCCATCGACCACGTCAGGCCGCGGTTGCGCAGGACGCCGAAACCGGGCTGAGATGCCTTCGACCGGGGAGGGGCCGTGGATCCGCTGGTGCTGGATGGCGTGGGCAAGCGCTTCGGCGACTTCGCCGCCGTCGACGACCTGAGCTTCACCGCCAGGGGCCGGCCGCATCCTGGGCTTCCTCGGCCCCAACGGCGCCGGCAAAGACCACCACCCTGCGCATGGTGCTCGGCCTGATCGAGCCGGACGCCGGGTCGATCCGCGTGCTGGGCTCGGACGACCCGCGCGCGGTGCGCGACCGCGTCGGCTTCCTGCCCGAGGAGCGCGGCCTCTATCGCCGCATGACGCCGGTGGGACGCCATCGCCTTCTTCGCCGGCCTGAAGGGCGTGCCGACCCGCGTCGGGCGCAGGCGCGCGCTGGACATGCTGCAGGCCCAGGGCCTCGGCGAGGCGGCGAACCGGCAGATCAGGAACCTCCTCCAAGGGCATGGCCCAGAAGGGTCCAGCTCCTGTCCGCCCTGGCGCACGATCCCGACCTCGTCCCTGCTCGACGAGCCGTTCTCGGGCCTCGACCCGGTGAACCAGCAGGCGCTGGAGCGGATGATCCGCCGACCTGGCCGGCCGGGGCGCCTGCGTGGTGTTCTCCACCCCACGTGATGCAGCACGCCGAGCGCCTGTGCGACCAGGTCGTGCTGATCGCGGGCGGCCGCAAGATCTTCGACGGCTCGGTGCCCGACGCCCGCGCCGCCGCGCCGCGGGACGCTGGTGCTGGAGGGGCCGATCGCGCCGGCCGCCGTCGCCGCCCTGCCGGGGTGGCGTCGGTCTCGTCCGAGGCGATCGGCGAGGGCGGCGTGCGGGTCCACCGCGGTCCTGAAGTCCGGCGCGCCCGGCCAGGCGCCGCTGAAGCAGGCGTTCGCCGAGGGGCTCGACGTGACCCGCTTCGAGCTGAAGGAGCCGAGCCTCCACGACGCCTTCATCGCCCTGACCGAGGGAGCGCGACGGCCATGAGCCGCCTTCTCAGGATCGCCGCGCGCGAATACCTCGCCTATGTCCGCACGGCCGGCTTCTGGCTGTCGATGTGCCTCCTGCCGGTGATCCTCGGCGTGGTCGGCGGGGGTCCCGGTGCTGATCGCGCGGACCTCGCCGCCGCTGCGCCTGGCGGTGATCGACCTGACCGGCCGCGGCTACGGCGACGCCATCGCCCGGGCGGTGGGCCGCGCCCCACGCCGGCCCGCGCGGCGGCGCGCGCAAGCCGGCCGCCGTGATCGTCCCGTCCCCCGTCCCGGCGACCGGGACCGCGGCCCAGATCGGACGGGCGCTGCGCCCCTACCTCGTCCCCGCCGGCGGCCACGGCGCGCCCGCGGCCCTGGACGCCGCCGCCATCGTCCACGACCAGGACGGCGCCCCCGCCCTCGACTTCTGGAGCCGCAACGTCGCCGACGAGAGCCTGCAGGAGATGGTCGGCCAGGCGGTGGCCGACCGGATGCGCGCCGAGCGCCTGGCCAGGGCCGGCCTGTCCCCCGCCCCAGATCGCCGACCTCGACGCCCTCTCGCCCAAGGTGGCCAGCTATTCGCCGCGCGCCGCCACCGGCCAGGTGGGCCTGCGCGAACCGCCTGCCCGGCATCGCCGGCTTCGCCGCCGGCATGCTGCTGTGGACCATGGTGATGACCGGGGCGGGCGTCCTGCTCAACAGCGTGATCGAGGAGAAGTCGAGCCGCATCCTGGAGGTGCTCCTGCCTCCGCCTCGGTGCCCCCAGGTGATGGGCGGCAAGATCCTCGGCGTCGCGGCCGTCACCCTGACGGTGCTGACCGTCTGGCTCGGCATCGCCGCCGCCGCCCTGCTCTCCTTCGCCCCCGCCATCGCCGGCGACCTCGCGTCCGTGCTGATCGGCAAGGGGCTGGTGCTCTATTTCGCGGTGTTCCTGGTCGGCGGCTATCTGATGTACGCCTCCCTGTTCGTCGCCATCGGGGCCTTCTGCGAGACCGTGCGGGAGGCCCAGACCCTGCTGGCGCCGGTCATGATGCTGCTGACCATCCCGATCGTGTTCATGAGCCAGGCCATCGCCCAGCCGGATTCCCCGGCCGTGGCCGCCCTGGCCTGGTTCCCCCTGTTCACCCCGTTCCTGGCCCCCGTGCGCGCCGCCGCCGAGCCCGCCGCTGTGGCAGGCGCTGGGCCTGGCCCTGCTGGTGGCCTGCGCGGCGGCGGCGAGCCTGTGGCTGTCCGCCCGGGCGTTCCGGGCGGGGGCCCTGTCCGTCGGGCCGGATCACCACGCGGGCCTTCTTCGCCCAGTTCTTCCGCCCGGCCGCGCCTGATCCCACCCCGGTGGACCCCGGCGCGGGAGTCCACTACCAAGCCGCCAGCTTTCGAAGCCGGCTTGCATGGAGGGATATCGGATGGCGGACCTGGAGCGGATCGGGGTCACCCCCGGCGAGAAGCCCGGCAAGGCGGCCTACAGCGCATCGCCACCGAGGAGGCGTTTCTGCCCGCCGGAGATGTTCGACATCTACCGCAAGATCCTGGCCGAGAAGCGCGTCGACGACCCCGGCTTCAACACCATGTGGGGCTTCTACCTGTCGAGCCCGGCCGCCCCGCACCACCTTCATCCGCGACACTATGAGCGACGTCGGCGCCGGGCGTCTGGCCCACATGGACGCGGCGGGCATCGACGTGCAGATCCTGTCGCTGACCGCGCCGGGCGTGCAGGTGATGAAACCGCGACGAGGCCGTGGGCTTCGCCGCCTTCTCCAACGACTGGGTGGCCGAGAAGGTCGCCGCCCATCCCGACCGCTTCGCAGCGCTTGCCGCCCTGCGCGGTGCAGGACCCGGCGGAGGCGGCCAAGGAGATCGAGCGGGGCGTCTCCAAGCTCGGGATGAAGGGGGGTAATCATCAACTCCCACACCCACGGCGAATACCTCGACGATTCGAAGTTCTGGGCCATTTTCGAGGCGGCCGAGGCGCTGGACGTCCCGATCTACATCAACCCCCAGACCTTGCCGCGGCCGATGGTCGATCCCCTGCTGGAGAAGGGCCTGGACGGGGCGATCTGGGGCTTCTCGATCGAGGTCGGCTTCCACGTCCTGCGCCTGATCATCGCCGGGGTGTTCGACCGCTTCCCCAGGCTGCAGATCATGATCGGCCACGTCGGCGAGAGTCTGCCGTTCACCCTCTACCGGATCGACTACATGCACGGCCAGTCGGTGAAAAGCGGACGCTACGAGGCGATGAAGCCCCTGAAGCAGAAGGCCGTCCGACTACTTCCGCCAGAACATCTACTGCACCAACTCCGGCGTCGCCTGGGCCCCGCCGATCCGCTTCATGCAGGAGGTGCTCGGCGTCGACCGCGTCCTCTACGCCATGGACTACCCCTACCAGTAACCTGGCCGAGGAAGTCGCGGAACTCGACGCCATGCAGATGGACCCCGCCGCCAAGACCGCCTTCTTCCAGACCAACGCGGAGCGGGTGTTCAGGCTCTAACCCTCGCCCCGCGCGAAGCGTGGGGAGAGGGAGGGGCCCGGCGCGAAGCGACGGGAGGGTGAGGGGTTTTGCTGAGTCGGCAGACCCCCTCACCCTCCCATCCTTCTCCGCTTCGCTGCGAAGGACGGGCCCCTCCCTCTCCCCCGCAAGAGCGGGGGCGAGGGGTCAGAGGCGCGAGAACCTCTGTTCCTGGCTGGTCATGAATTCCAGCAGGGCGGGGACGCCGGCCTGGGTCTGGGCGATTGCCGCGCTGGATGGCGGGGGACGATGTCCTCGACCCGGGTGATCCGCTCGCCGTAGCCGCCGAGCGCCTTGGCGAAGTCGGCGTAGTTCCCGCTGATGTCGGTGGAGCGGTACTTCTCCGTCGCTACCGGCATGATGTCGAGCTCGATGGCCATGGAGGCGTTGTTGAGCAGGATCGACAGGATCGGCGCCTTCTCGCGGGCGGCGGTCTCGAAGTCCATGCCGGTGAAGCCGATGGCCGCGTCGCCCCAGACGTTGATGCAGAGCTTGTCCGGGCAGGCGAGCTTGGCGCCCATGGCCAGGCCCAGGCCATACCCCAGCTGGGTGGTCTTGCCCCAGCCGATGTAGCTGAGCGGCGCGGTCGACTTCCAGAACGGGGTCAGCTGGTCGCGCGGCGAGCCGGCGTCGTGGGTGATGATGACGTTGTCCCTTGTCGACGGTCCGCTGCAGCTCCCACAGCACGCGGTAGGGGGTGAGCGGCTCCTCGTCGGACTCCAGGATCGGCAGCCAGGTCTTCATCCACTCGGCCTCGACCGACTTGATCTCGGCCTGGACGGCGGACGGGTCGCGCGGCGAGGTGATCAGGGCCCGGCAGGCGTCGATCAGCATCAGCAGGGTCAGCTTGGCGTCGCCGAGGAGGGGCGTGCCTGGTCGGCAGCACCTTGTTGATGTCCCGCTCGTCGAGCGTGTTGTGGATCACCGTCTTGCCGCGCGGCATCTGCACGCCGAACGCCGTCTGCGACAGGCTGGCGCCCACCGCGAAGATCACGTCCGAGCGGTCCAGGAAGTGGCGCAGGGGCGCGGGCGTCGCCGCCCCCACCGGCGCCGAGCGCCAGGGGATGGGTCTCGTCGAAGGCGCTCTTGCCCTCCAGGCTCGTGCACACCGGCGCGGCCAGCAGTTCGGCGAGCTGGCGCAGCTCGACGTAGGGCCTCGGCCCAGTGGACGCCCCTGGCCGGCGTAGATCACCGGCCGCTCGGCCTTGACCAGCGCCATCAGCCGCCGCGGCGATGGCGTCCGGCGCGGGGGCGAAGCGGGTGCGCACAACCGGCTCGTAGTCGAGGGGCTCCGGCACCTCCTCGTTCGAGACGTCGTAGGGGATCTCGACGATCGCCGGGCGCGGGCGGCCGTTTGCGCATGTTGGTGAAGGCGCGGCGCAGGATGTTCGCCGTCCTCGGCCGGGATCATGATCGGCTCGGCGGACTTGGAGATCGAGGCCATCTGGACGCTGGCGTTGTAGTTGTCCGGCACGAAGGCGAGGCGGCGCGCATAGCCCTGGGGCAGGACCAGCAGCGGGATCGATTCCGACCAGGCCTGGGCGACGCCGCCATAGGCGTTCTCGGTGCCCGGGCCGTGCTGCATGGCGAACACGCCCATCTTCTTGCCGCGGGTCATGCGCGAATAGGCGTCGGCCATGTGCAGGCCGGTGCGCTCCTGGCGGACGATGACGGTGCGGATGTCGGCCTCCGCCGCCGCCCTCCAGCACGGCGTTGCGGGGGGTAGCCCGAACAGGATGTCCACGCCCTCGCGCTTCAGGATTTCCGCAATCGCCGCCGAGACCTTCATGGTGTTCCTCCGAATGTGCGCCTGCTCCTAAGGGATCGAGGGGCGCGGGGAAAGGCTGGCGGGGCCGTGGCGGGCGCCCTAAACGGCCCGGCATGACCATCCAGACCCTCTCCGGCGGCCAGGCGATCGTGCAAGGCCTGCTCGCCCACGGCGTCGACACCGTGTTCGGCCTGCCCGGCGCGCAGGTCTATGGCCTGTTCGACGCGTTCAAGCAGGCCGAGCCGGCCTTGCGCACCATCGGCGCGCGTCACGAGCAGGGCGTGGGCTACATGGCGTTCGGCTACGCCCGCGCCTCCGGGCGGCCGGGCGTCTACGCGGTGGTGCCGGGGCCGGGGTTCCTGAACGCCTCCGCCGCCCTCCTGACCGCCCGCCGGGGCCACGACGCCGGTGCTGTGCCTGGCCGGCCAGATCAACGCCCGCTTCCTCGGCCGCGAACGCGGGGCGGCCCTGCACGAGATGCGCGACCAGCTCGCCGTCGCCCGCCAGATCGCCAAGTGGGCCGAGCGGATCGAGCACCCGAGCCAGGCGCCGGCCCTGGTCGCCCAGGCCTTCCACGCCATGCTGTCGGGCCGCCCGAACCCCGTCCACCTGGAGATGCCTGGGAGGTGTTCACCGAGACGCGCCCGTGCGCCCGCATGCGCCGATCCCGCCCGCGCCGCCCCCCGCGCCCGACCTCGACAGGATCGAGGACGCCGCCAGGCTGCTGCACGCGGCCCGGGCGCCGATGGTGTTCGTCGGCGGCGGCGCCCTGCACGCCTCGGAGTCGATCACCGTCCTGTGCGAGGCGCTGCAGGCCCCGGCTGTGCCCTGGCGCTCGGGGCGGGGAATCGTGGACGAGCGGCATCCGCTCGGCTTCACCTGCGCCTCGGGCGCGCGGGTCTGGCCCGAGTGCGACGTCGCGCTGGTGATCGGCACGCGGTTCGAGCCTGCTCGACATGCGCTGGAACTGGCGCCCGCCGGGGCTGAAGCTGATCCGCATCGACATCGACCCCGCGGAGATGCGCCGCCTGCCCGCCGACATCGGCGTCGTCGCCGACGCCGACGAGGGCGCGCGGGCGCTGCTGGACGCCTTGTCGAAGGAAGGCGCGACGGTCTCAGACCGCGCCGGACGCCTCGCCGAGGCCAAGGCGGCGACGAACGCGGCGATCCACGACCGCATCCAGCCCCAGCTCGCCTATCTCGACGTGATCCGCGATGTGCTGCCCGAGGACGGCTTCCTGGTGGACGAGATCAGCCAGATGGGCTTCGCCTCCTGGTACGGCTTTCCGGTCTACCGGCCGCGCAGCTTCGTCACCGCGGGCCTGCAGGGCACGCTGGGGTCCGGCTTTCCGACCCGCGCTCGGCGTCAAGGCGGCGTTCCCGGAACCGGCCGGTGGTCTCGATCACCGGCGACGGCGGCTTCATGTTCGCGGCGACGGAGCTCGCCACCGCCGTGCAATACGGCCTGAACGTCGTGACCCTGGTGTTCAACAACCAGAGCTTCGGCAACGTCCGCCGCGACCAGATGGAGGGCTTCGGCGGCCGCCTGATCGGCTCGGAGCTGGTCAACCCCGACTTCGTGAAATTCGCCGAGGCCTTCGGCGTCGAGGCCCACCGTGTCGCCAGCCCCGACGCCCTGCGCCCCGTGCTGGAGCGCGCCCTCGCCGCCGACGCGCCGATCCTGATCGAGGTCAGTATCGAACGCGGCTCCGAAGCCAGCCCCTGGGAGTTCCTGATCCCGAAGTTCGGGTGACAGCCCAGATTGTAACTACAATCCGTTGACCGCGGCCGGGAGGGGGGCCATATGGCGGTGGAGTTCGATCCGGAGAAGGACGCCGCCAACGTCCGCAAGCACGGCGTCTCGCTGGCGCGGGGGCGGCGGAATTGGAAATCGAAGTCGCCGTGCTCGACGTCCGGACGGACTACGGCGAGGACCGCTATCGGGCGTTCGGCCTGCTGGACGGCGAGCCGCACTGCCTGGTCTTCACCTACCGGCGGGGTGAGATCAGGGCGATCAGCCTGCGGCGGGCGCATCGGAAGGAGTACCGACGACATGTCCCGTAAGCCCGAGCCGATCATCGACGACGAGAATCCGGAATGGACGGAGGAGGACTTCGCGCGGGCGGAGGGTCCGGAGTCGCTGCCGCCCGAAGTGCTCGCCGCCTTCCCCGCGCACCCCTCGCCAAATTGCGCGGGCGGCAGAAGGCGCCGGTCAAGCGGCAGGTCACCATCCGGCTGGACGCCGACCTGGTCGAGCACTTCCGCGCCGAGGGCCGCGGCTGGCAGACGCGCCTGAACAGCGCCCTGCGCAAGGCGGTCGGCGGCGAGCGCTGACCGCCTAGAACACCTTGCCGGGGTTCAGGGTGTTCTTCGGGTCGAGGGCGGCTTTCAGGGTGCGCATCATCTGCATCTCCTCGGGCGTCCTGGAATAGTGCAGGAACTCCTTCTTGTGCTCGCCAATGCCATGCTCGGCCGAGACCGAGCCGCCCCATTCGCCCACGGCCTTGTAGACCGTCTCCTCGACTTGGTGGTCGCGCACCGGATCGCCGTCCGACAGCACCGACAGGTGCAGGTTGGAGTCGGCGACATGGCCGAAATAGACGGTGCGCACCTCGGGCCAGCGGTCCTGCAGCATCTTGCGGCTGAAGGCCATGAAGTCGCCCATCTCGCCGGTCGGGATCGAGACGTCGAACGACAGCTGCGGCCAGTAGACCTTCGGCCACTCGCCGGGGCAGTCGCGGATGGCCCACAGGTCGCGGGCCGTCGCGGCCGGACTGGGCGATCACCGCGTCGCGCACGACGCCGGCCTCGATGGTCTCGGCGATCACCGCCTCGAAGTGGGCCTGGTCGTTCTCCGGGCTGTCGCCCATGGTCTCGATCAGCACGTAGACGCCGTGCTTCGGCTCGATCGGCGGACGCCTCCCGAGGGCTTCGGTGCCGAGGTGGTAGAACTCCGGCCACATCATCTCGAACGCCGACAGGGTCGAGCCGAGGCCGGACTTGGCGGTCCGCAGGAAGGACAGCACCCCGGCATAGTCGTCCAGCGCCACCAGGGCCGTGCAGGACGCTGCGCGCCTTGGGATAGAGCCGCAGCACCAGGCGGGTGATCACGCCCAGCGTGCCCTCCGACCCGATGAACAGGTGCTTGAGGTCATAGCCCGCGTTGTTCTTGATCATCTTGTTCAGCGAGGTGACCACCGTGCCGTCGGCCAGCACCCATTCCGCGCCCAGCAACCAGGGCCCGCATCATGCCGTAGCGCACCACCCGGTTGCCGCCGGCGTTGGTCGAGGCGTTGCCGCCCACCTGGGCCGAGCCGCGCCCGCCGAGGTCGAGCGGGGAAGAACAGCCCCGCCTCGTCCGCCGCGATCTGCACGGCCTCCAGCGGCCGTCCCGGCCTGGCAGGTCAGGGGTCGAGGCGTCGACGTCCACCTCCTCGATCGCCCGCATCCGCTCCAGCGACAGGATCACCGTGGAGGTGATCGGCACCCCACCGCCGGCCAGGCCCGTCATGCCGCCCTGGGGCGTCAC
>JBBCHF010000018.1:0-57404 GCA_037201645.1 Caulobacteraceae bacterium | reverse complement strand
GGGATGACTTTCCGGCCGGGGGCCGAGCAACAGGGAAGGGGATAGGACGGCGCGGCGGCGGTCAGGCCGCGGCGGCAGGCGCCAGCAGGGCCATCAGCTCGGCCTTGCGCGCCGCGAGCTTGGCGCCGAGGGCGTCCAGGTCGATGTCGGTCTCGCGCACCTCGGGGAAGAGTTCGGTCTCCTCCTCCTCGACGTGGTGGCGCACCTGCTCGCCCAGCACCTTGACCTTGGCGTCATAGAGCGGCTGGCCGGGCTGCATCGCCTCGATCTCGGCGATCAGGTTCTTGGCCCCGGCGTGCTCCACCACCGCCTCGTCCAGGAGGTCCGTGTCGCCGGTCTCCTGGCGCGCGGGCGGGTAGAACAGTTCTTCCTCGATCTGGGTGTGGACCTTGAGGGCCAGGCAGATCTTGGCCGCCAGCGCCTTCTTGTCGGCGTCGGCGTCGAGGGCCTCGTAGTCGTCGAACCAGCCGTCGACTTCGCGGTGGTCCGCCTCGAGCAGGGCGATGGCGTCCTGTCCGGCGGCGACGGGCTTGGAGGCGCGTTGCGTCGCCCGTGCGGCGGCGCGCGCCGCCTTGGTCTTCTTTCTAGCGGCCACGGTCTTCTCCTCCGGCGACAATCCAGGGAAAGCCGCGGCGCGGCCGCACGTTCCATAGTGGACGCCGTCAGGCGGCGGTGCGCCGCGTGATCGCGAAGTCGCTCCCCACCCACTGGCCGTCGTCGAGCCACTGGAAGGTGAAATCGACGCTCCCGGCCGATCCCAGCGCCACGGCGTCGAGCTCGACGAAATGCACGCCGAGCCCGGTGTCGACGGATTGGGCGTCGGCCGGGCGGGTCCAGCCGTCGACGCCCCAGTGCAGCCGGATGGGGCGCGGCGTGGCGACCATCAGCCCGGTTCCGGCCGGCATGCTGACGATGGGGGCGTGCGGGCACCAGATGGCGGTCGCGTGGTCCGGGCGGCGTCCGCCGTATCGGCGCCAGAGGGCCTCGGGCCGGTCGACCGCGTGGCCGAGGTCGCGCGAGATCATCAGCTTGATGAACTCCGCGTGGGCCCAGGCCAGGGGCATGGCCGAGCCGGATGGCTGGCCGGGCTGGAGGCGATGCTGGGGAAGCGGGGCGCTATCCCAGACCTGCTCGGGGATCATGCCGGCCGGCCCGGTCATGGCCGCCATGGCGCGCAGGTACGGCGTGGCGTCGCGGCCGGCGGCCAGCTCGTAGTGGCCACGCTCGCCGGCGAGCAGGGGCCACGCCCGGCCCACGCCGCTGCCGTCGAACGGCGAGCCGTCCTCGTGCTCGCCATAGCCGTCGCCGACATAGCGGCGCCAGGCGGGGCCGTTGGGCGTGTCGACCTTCAGCAGGGCGTCGGCGACCTTGATGCTGTCCAGGATCCAGGGATCGTCGGGCGCGCGTAGGCCGAAGCGCACGAGCTGGAGGAAGTCGACGCCGACCTCCTCGCCGATCGGCATGTCGCCGCCTGGGCGCGGTTCTTGATCTGCAGCGACCCCTGCAGGGCGCCGGGGTCGCACAGCACCTCCACCGGCGCGACCCGCACATAGTAGCCGGCGACGCCCATGCGGGCGGCCAGCGCGGTGTTCTTGGCCACCAGCCACTCCTCGATGTTCGCGTTCCAGAAGTCGGCCAGGGCCAGCATGAAGCGGCGGGCCGGGTCCGACACGAAGGCGGCGCCCGCGACCAGGGCCCGCGATCGAGACGGCGAGGGTGAAGGGGTTGAGGCCGGTGTTCTCCTCCCAGCGGTCCTGCGCCGTGGACGGGCCGGTCCGCGCGATGAAGCCGAGCGCCCGGGCGACCGTGTCACGCGGCTGGATGCCCTCCAGGGCGCCGCGCTCGGACAGCGCCGCAGCCAGGAGGATGGGGAACGCCGTCTCGTCGAGCTGCACGCCCTGCCAGTAGGGCGTTCCGCCCAGCCATTGGTTCTGGTTCCAGCCGCCGTCCGCATTCTGGGTGGCGATCAGGTAGCGCAGGGTGTTGCGCGCCTCGCGCCGGGCGCCCAGGCCCAGCATGGCGAGCGCGCATTGCACCAGGTCGCGCGGCCAGACCAGGTGATAGCCGCCGCGGTCGTCGTGGCTGTTGCCCCCAGGGCACGCTGAGGCTGGCCACGGTGGCGCCCGGATAGACCTTGTCGCGGTGCACCCGCAGCACCATCGACGACAGGGTGAACTGGTGGGCCAAGTCGTCGGAGTGTCGGGATTCAGCAGGCTGTTGACGTTGCGGTCGGCGTGCCACTGGGTCCACTGCCGGATCTGCTCATGCAGCAGGGTGTCGAACGGCTGGGCCAGGGACGAGATCGCCAGGGTGGCGGCCGTCTGGATGCTGCTGCCGAACCCTAGGCCGAGGACGCACTTGCGCGGCAGGGCCGCGGTCATCGCCACGTTGCCCGGTCCGGCGGCGGGGTAGCGCCAGGTGAAGGCGCCGTTGTGGTCGAAGTCCTGCCAGCCGTCGCTGACGCCGACATAGCCGGCGCTGGCGTCGCCGAGCGCGTCGCGCTGATCGGGGCCGATGGCGATCAGCGCCAGGCCGAACGGCCCCTGTTCGGCGCCGAGCGCGCGGCGCGTGCCGACCGTCCTGACCTCGGCGAGGTTATCCACGCCGGTCGCGCCCAGGTGGGGGGCCAGGAGCACGTAGGGCCTGAGGTCGGCGTCGCCCTCCAGGCTCAGCTCGATGGCCAGGACGTCGCGGTCGGGATCGGGCGTGACGCGCAGGGTCAGTTCGAACCGCTCGTGCTTGTGGGTGATCTCCACGGCCGGGACGCCGGGCGCCAGCAGCCTGAAGGCGTAGTTCTCCAGGCGCTTGACCTCGACCCAGAACCCCTTCCCGTCGGCCACGATGAAGCCGAGGTCGCGGATCTGCGGGATGTCGACGCGCGGGTAGTAGACCTCGTTGACGATCCCGAAGCCGAGCGTGAACCAGACCCGGGAAGATCCGATGGCGCAGCCGACCATGTCCTTGGCGCTGCTGGTCCAGGTCGGCGGGATGCCCGGCTGGCCGGGTGCGGACGTCTGTTCCAAAATGGCGGCATTCCTTCCTGTCGCGAGGCGGACGCGGCGAAGCTTGGGGTCCGAACAACGCTTAGACCGATTGCCGGTCAATTGCGTCGCGGTTCGGGCGGCCGCGAGGTTTCGATCCGCTTCCAAACGCCGGCTGCGGCGTTATCGAGCGGAGCCGTTGCGCATGTCGATAAAGACGCGCGCCGCCGTTGCGCGCCGCAGCAGCACTAGGCACATGAGCCATCGGTGTCGCGCGCCGATTTCGGGAGCCGACCATGGTTGACCTGCCGACCGGCCTGACCACCGCCGAGGCGCGCCAGCGCCTGGCGCAGGGCGGCGTCAATGCCATCGGAGACGTCAAGCCGCGTCCGGTGCAGCGGGCGCTGATGAAGCTCTGGGCGCCCGTGCCCTGGATGCTGGAGGCGGCGATCCTGCTGCAGATCGGCCTCGGGGATTACACCCAGGCCGGGGTCGTGGCGGTGCTGCTGGTGTTCAACGCCGGGCTCGGCCTGTTCCACGAGAGCCGGGCGCAGGCGACGCTCGACGCCCTGAAGTCGCGCCTGGCGCTGCTGGCCGCGGTCCGCCGCGACGGCGCGTGGACCACCGTGCCGGCGGCGCAGCTCGTCCCGGGGGACCTCGTCAAGCTGTCTCTGGGCGCGGTGGCGCCGGCCGACGTGCATCTGCTGGACGGCTCGGTGCTGCTGGACCAGTCGATGCTCACCGGCGAGTCGGTCCCGGTGGAGGCCGGCGCGGGGGCGGACGCCTATGCCGGCGCCCTGGTGCGGCGCGGCGAGGCCCTCTGCCTGGTCACCGCCACCGGGGAGCGCACCAAGTTCGGCCGCACCGCCGAGCTCGTCCGCACCGCCCCGGTGGAGACCTCCGAGCAGAAGGCGATCCTGCGCGTGGTGCGCAACCTCGCCCTGTTCAACGGAGCGGTGACGGTTCTCCTGTCGATCTACGCGGTCGTCATCGGCATGCCGCACGGCCAGATCGTGTCGCTCGTGCTGGTGGCGATCCTGTCCTCGATCCCGGTGGCGCTGCCCTCGATGTTCACCCTGGCCGCGGCGGTCGGGGCGCAGTCCCTGTCCAAGCGCGGGGTCCTGCCGACCAGCCTTTCGGCGGTGGACGAGGCCGCCGGCATCGACATCCTCTGCTCGGACAAGACCGGCACCCTGACCCGTAACGAGCTGGCGGTGATGTCGGTGCAGGCCATGCCCGGCTTCGACGAGGCGCACGTCCTGGCCCTGGCGGCCCTGGCCAGCTCCGACGGCGGCCAGGACCCGGTGGACGCGGCCATCCGCGGCGCGGCGGCGCTCCAGCCCGCCGCCGACGCCCCCGCCCTGGTGAAGTTCGTCCCGTTCGACCCGGCGCTGAAGCGCTCCGGCGCCGCCGCGCGCCAGGCCGACGGCGCGGCCATCGACATCAGCAAGGGCGCCTTCGCCATGCTGGCCACCCTGGCGCAGACGCTCCCGGCCGCCGCCGCCGCGGTCAGCGACCTGGAGGCGAAGGGATACCGGGTGCTGGCCGTCACCGCCGGCCCGACCGGCCAGGCGCGGATGGCCGGGCTGATCGCGCTCAGCGACCCGCCGCGGGCGGAATCGGCCGAGCTGGTCTCCCAGCTTTCGGCGCTCGGCGTGCGCACCGTCATGGTGACGGGCGACGCCAAGGCCACCGCCGAGGTGGTCGCCTCCGCCGTGGGCATCACCGGCAAGGTCTGGGCCGCGACCCCGCTGCCGGACGACCTGGACGCGGAGGCCTATGCGATCTTCGCGGGGGTGCTGCCGGAGGACAAGTACCGGCTGGTCAAGGCGCTGCAGCGCAAGGGGCACATCGTCGGCATGTGCGGCGACGGGGCCAATGACGCGCCGGCCCTGCACCAGGCCAGATGGGCATCGCCGTCTCCACCGCCACCGACGTCGCCAAGTCGGCGGCCGGCATCGTGCTGACCGAGCCCGGCCTCGGCGGCGTGGTCGCCGCCGTCAGGGAGGGGCGTACGACCTTCCAGCGCATCCTGACCTACACCCTGCGCTCGCTGGTCCATAAGGTGGTGCAGGTGATGTTCCTGGCCGCCGGCCTGGTGATGACCGGCCAGGCCATACTGACGCCGACGCTGATGGTGCTGATGATGGTCACCGGCGACTTCCTGGCCATGTCGTCCTCGACCGACAACGTGCGACCGTCCGAGACCCCGAACGTCTGGCGCATCCGCAACCTGACGCTCGCCGGCGTGCTGATGGGCGTCGTCGACCTGGCGTTCTGCGTCGGCTGCCTGGCCGTCGCCAAGTTCGGGCTGGGCCTGGGGCCCGCGGCCCTGCGCACCGTGACGGTGGTGATCCTGGTGTTCAGCGGCCAGGCGGTGTTCTACGTGGCGCGCGAGCGGCGGCGGCTGTGGAGCTCGACTCCCGGGCGCTGGCTGGTGGCCTCATCGGTGGTCGACCTGTCGATCATCACCCTCCTGGCGCTCAACGGCGTCCTGATGACGGCGCTGCCGGCGTGGATCATCGCCAGCCTGTTCGCTGCGGCGGTGGGCCTCGCCCTGGCGCTGGACTCGGTGAAGGTGGCGCTGTTCCGCCGCCTGAAGATCGCATGAAGCCGCAGCGCCCCGCCCTGCTAAGACGCCGGCGAAATCTTGCGCCCGGCAAGTCGGCGCCGGCGGCGTTTATTTCGCCAATATTTCACACGCCCGAAACAATACAGATGTCACAAGCGATCGCTGAACCAAGCCGGGCGCCAGCCGTTCATCGGCTGACGTCGCCGTCGACGCCGACGTCGAGCAGGGTCGGCCCCACCGCTCCATCCGGCGCTCGCGAGGCCGGGCCGGGGTCGGGCGGGGCGCGGTCCGGAGAGCCACATGACCGAGCCGCTGTCCGCCGATCTCCTGAACGGAATGCACGCCTACTGGCGCGCGGCCAACTACCTGTCGGTCGGCCAGATCTACCTGCAGGACAACCCGCTGCTGGAGACGCCGCTCGGGTTCGAGCACATCAAGCCGCGCCTGCTCGGCCACTTCGGCACCACCCCGGGGCTGAACCTGCTGTACGTTCACCTGAACCGGCTGATCCGGCAGAACGACCTCAACATGATGTACGTGATCGGGCCGGGCCATGGCGGCCCGGGCCTGGTGGCGAACACCTATCTGGAGGGGTCCTACACCGAGCGCTATCCGGCGGTGGAGCGCAACCGAAGCGGCCTGCGGCGGCTGTTCCGGCAGTTCTCCTGGCCCTATGGCGTCCCCAGCCACGTCTCGCCCGAGACCCCCGGCTCGATCCACGAGGGCGGGGAGCTGGGCTATTCCCTGGCCCATGCCTATGGCGCGGCCTTCGACAATCCCGAGCTGATCGTCGCCTGCGTGGTCGGCGACGGCGAGGCCGAGACCGGGCCGCTGGCGGCGAGCTGGCACTCCAACAAGTTCCTCAATCCGGCGCGCGACGGGGCGGTGCTGCCGATCCTGCACCTGAACGGCTTCAAGATCGCCAACCCCACCATCCTGGCGCGGATCAGCCGCGAGGAGCTGACGGCGCTGCTCTGCGGCTACGGCTACGAGCCGCATTTCGTCGAGGGCGACGATCCGCCCCTGGTGCACCAGGCGCTGGCCGCCGCGCTGGATACGGTCCTGGCGAGGATCCGCGAAATCCAGGGCGCGGCGCGCGCCCCGGGGCGGACCGGCCGGCCGGAGCGGCCGCGCTGGCCGATGATCGTCCTGCGCACGCCCAAGGGCTGGACCGGCCCGAAGTTCGTCGACGGCCTGCCGGTCGAAGGCACCTGGCGCGCCCACCAGGTGCCGATCCCGGATATCAAGACGCCGGAACACCTGAAGCTGCTCGAAGAGTGGATGCAGAGCTACCGCGCGCACGAGCTGTTCGATGAGGACGGCGCCTTCCGCGAGGAGTTCGCCGTCCTGGCGCCCACCGGCCATCGCCGCATGGGCTCCAACCCCCACGCCAACGGCGGGGAGCTGCTGCGCCCGCTGTCGACGCCCAACTTCCACGACTACGCCGTGCCGGTGACCACGCCGGGCGCGATCGAGGCGGAGTCGACCCGCATCCTTGGCCGCTACCTGCGCGACGTGATGCGGCTCAGCCTGGACAACGCCAACTTCCGCCTGTTCGGGCCGGACGAGACCGCCTCAAACCGGCTGGAGGCCGTCTACGAGGTCTCGGGCAAGGAATGGATGGCCGAGGTCGAGCCGGGTCGACATGGACCTCAGCCCCGACGGCCGGGTCATGGAGGTGCTGAGCGAGCACATGTGCGAGGGGTGGCTGGAGGGCTATCTGCTCACCGGCCGGCACGGCCTGTTCTCGTGCTACGAGGCCTTCATCCACATCGTGGATTCCATGGTCAACCAGCACGCCAAGTGGCTGAAGGTCAGCCGGACGCTGCCCTGGCGCAAGCCGATCGCCTCGCTGAACTACCTTCTGACCTCACACGTCTGGCGCCAGGACCACAACGGCTTCTCCCACCAGGATCCGGGGGTTCATCGACCACCTGGCCAACAAGAAGGCCGACACCGTCCGCATCTACCTGCCGCCGGACGCCAACTGCCTGTTGTCGGTGACCGACCACTGCCTGCGCAGCCGCAACTACATAAACCTGATCATCGCCGGCAAGCAGCCGGAGTGGCAGTGGCTGGACATGGATTCCGCCGTCCGCCACTGCACGGACGGGGCGGGCGTCTGGGACTGGGCCAGCAACGACGACGGCGATCCCGACGTGGTCATGGCCTGCGCCGGGGACGTGCCGACGCTGGAGACCCTGGCGGCGGTCACCCTGCTGCGCGAGTACGTGCCGGACATCCGCATCCGCGTGGTCAATGTCGTGGACCTCATGGTGCTGCAGCCCCAGTCCGAGCATCCGCACGGCATGGAGGATCGCGCCTTCGACGAGCTGTTCACCACCGACCGGCCGGTGATCTTCGCCTTCCACGGCTATCCGGCGGTGGTGCACAAGCTGACCTACAACCGTCGCAACCACGACAACATCCACGTGCGCGGCTACCGCGAGGAGGGCACCACCACCACGCCGTTCGACATGGTGGTGCTGAACAACCTCGACCGCTTCCAGCTCGCCTTGGACGCCATCCAGCGCATCCCGCGCCTGGCCGACCAGGTCGAGGCGGCGAGCGCGCGCTACTGGACCTGCATGGAACGGCACAAGCTCTACATCAGCGCCCACGGCGAGGACCTGCCGGAAGTCTGCAACTGGCGCTGGACGCCGGCCTGAGGCGGCCCGTTGCGGCGGGCGCCGCCGGCGATGAATAAGCGGCCATTCGTCGAGACCAGGGAACCTGAAGCTCCCCGCCTCCCTTAATCAAGTTGGGGAGTCCGTGAAGTGATGAATTCCGAAGAATGCCACACCAGAGCGGCCGAATGCGCAGCCAACGCCGCGTTGGCCAGCGTCGAATCGGTCTCGCTAGAGTTCCTGAGGCTCGCCGCCCAGTGGAGGGCCATGGCCGTGCGGGAGATATTCCTCGGCCACATCGCCGAGCCGGCCGAGCCGCCGGCGCCTGAAGTCCCCAAATTACTCAGCTAATTCAGGCGAGGCGTCGTAATTTCCAATTGAACGCAACGATTGTTCCCATTTCGTGCTATGCTAACTAGCGATCACGACGGGCTCGGCTTCGCCGCCCCAGGCTGACGCTGCAGGGACTTTCCGGCGAGGGCTTTCGCCTCGCAAGCCCTCCGGCGGGTTCGGGACCTCTGATGGCCGAAAATAGACCGATCCCCCCAATCGTCGCCGATAGCCTCGCGCTCGCCTTGGTGGCCTCGTCCGATGCGCCCATCCTGCTTCTCGACGAGCGGCTGGAGGTGATCGCGGCGAGCGTCTCGTTCTCCCGCGCCTTCCAGATCGATCCGGGCCGGACCAACGGGCTGTCGCTGTTCGACCTCGGCCAGGGCGAATGGAACGTGCCCCAGCTTCGGGCCCTGCTGAAGGCGACCCTTTCCGGCGCGGCCGTCGACGCCTACGAGATGGACCTCAACCGGCCCACGCGCGGGACCCGCCGCCTGGTGGTCACCGCCCGCCTGCTCGACTACGCGGACGCCGCCAACGCCCGGCTCCTGGTGACCGTGTCCGACGTGACGGATGCGCGTCTCGCCGACCGGCTCAAGGACGACCTGCTTCGCGAGAAGGCGATCCTGTTCCAGGAGCTGCAGCATCGCGTCGCCAACAGCCTACAGATCATCGCCAGCGTGCTGATGCAGAGCGCCCGGCGGGTGCCGTCGGAGGAGACGCGCGGCTATCTCTACGACGCCCACAGCCGCGTGATGTCCGTCGCCGCCATCCAGCACCAGCTCGCCGCCTCCAGGGTCGGGGAGGTGGAGCTGCGCTCCTACCTGACCGAATTGTGCGAGAGCATCGGCGCGTCGATGATCCACGATCACGACAAGCTCAAGCTGACGGTGGAGGCCGACAACGGCGTCGCCCAGCCGACGTCTCGGTCAGCCTCGGGCTGATCGTCACCGAGCTGGTGATCAACGCCCTGAAGCACGCGTTCCCGCCGGACCGCAGCGGCGCCATCGTCGTCGGCTATCAGTCGAACCACGCCGACTGGACCCTGTCCGTCAGCGACGACGGCGTCGGCATGCCGGAGCCGGATCTGGCCAAGGCCGGCCTCGGCACCAGCATCGTCGAGGCCCTGGCCAAGCAGCTCGACGCCACGATCCACCTGGCCAACACCGATCCGGGGACCAGCGTCTCGATCGTTCACAAGGCCGCCCCGTCCGCCCGCGACGAGGCCGACCCGCTCTCGCCGGTCTAGCCGCCTCGGCGCTTCAGAGCCCGCGCGGCGGGCGGCCGTGGCGTTTGACCTTCTCCAGGAAGTACATGCCCTCAAGCTTCAGCCCGTCCGGGTCGAGGAAGAACACGGCGTAATAGCCCTCGCCGTAGCTCGGATAGGCTGCGGGCGGGTCCACGATGGTGACGCCCTCGCGCTCCAGGAAGGCGCCCAACTCGTCCACCTCCTCGCGCGCGCCAAGTTCGAAGGCGTAGTGGTGGTAGCCGATGTCGCCGGTGTGGTGGAGATGCTTGCGGCCCGCCGCGTCGGCTTCGGTGATCCAGATCATGGTCACCCCGTTGTTCCAGCCGACGGTCCGGTCGAACTCCCACTCCAGCACGAAGCCCAGGAAGTGGAGCAGCCGGTCGTAGAAGCGCCGCGAGGTCTCGAAGTCGCTGACACGGATCGCCAGATGGTCGATCCCGACGACCTTGGGCATGGGTCCCTCCGTGCGAAGCCGACCCCGCAAGGGTAGGCCCTTTGGGGCCATTCCGTTCCCTGCGGATGGGCCCTGAGGGATGTACGGATCAGGGCGCGGGAGGCATTGAGCCGGCGCAACGCGGGCCGGCGGGGACCTCGGCCGCGGGCAATCTCAGCCGCACGCCGGGGTCGCGGCTCCGGGGTCGCGGCTGTCGCGGGCGATCCGGATCTCGAACGCGCCGGCCGGCGTGCACCACGCCTTCAGCCGCGGGTCGTAGACCTGGAAGGCCTCGGGGCCGAGGCGGAAGCTCGCCGCCTGCGCCTGGCCGGGCGCGACCTTCACGCGCTGGAAGCCCTTGAGCTGCCACGGCGGCTCGCCGGCCGCGGGCGGGAAGCCGAGGTAGAGCTGGGCGACCTCGGCGCCGGCGCGCCGGCCGATGTTGGCCACTTCGGCGCCGACGATCACGCCGCCCGCCTCGCGCCGCAGGCTCGGCCGCCGCAGCTGGAACGTCGTGTAGGAAAGACCGTAGCCGAACGGGAACAGCGGCGCCTGGCCATGGGAGTCGTAGAAGCGGTAGCCGACGTCGATCCCCTCGTCATAGGTCACCGCCAGGTCGCGGCCGGGGAAGGCGGCGGCCGTAACGCCCGGGCCCTGGCTTTCATCGGCGGGGAAGGTGGCCGTCAGCCGGCCGGAGAAGTCCTCGTCCCCGGTGAGCAGGGCGGCCATGGCCGCGCCGTCCTGCTCGCCGCCGTACCAGGCCTCGACCACGCCCGCGACCTGGCCCAGCCACGGCATCAGCACGGGCCCTACGGTGTTCAGCACCACCACCGTGCGCGGATTGGCGGCCGCCACGGCCGCGATCAGCCGGTCCTGGTCGCCGGGCAGGGCGAGGCTGGTGCGGTCGCCCCCCTCGGAGACGGCGTCGCCGGCGAACACCAGCGCGACGTCGGCCGACTTCGCCGCCGCTGCGGCCGCGGCTGTCGTCGCCTCGGCTTCGGCGGGACCCGACCAGCCGAGCTGGAGCTTGGGGCCGATGATGGTCGAGGCCGGGCGGTAGTCGATGCGCAGCTCCACTGGGCGGCCGGCCTCCAGCTCGACCACGCCCTGGGAGACGAGGCGGAACTGCTCCTTGAACACCTCCGCCGTCAGCCGGCGGTCGACGTAGAGCTGGGCCCAGCCGCCGCCGCTCAGCGAAAAGGTGTGTCGCCCAGAGGCCGGCGGCGTGAACCGGGCGGTCCAGCGGGCGGACCACGGCTGGCCCGCCAGGCCCGGCGGCGGGGCGGCGAGGTCGACCGTCGCCGCCTGCGCGGTCTGGGCCGGCGTCCCGGCCAGGTCCGCATCGGCGAAATAGTCGACCCGGAAACCGCCCGGAGGCTCGAACGCGGGCAGGGGGTCAACGCCGGTGGGCGTCGGGGCGTAAAGGATGCTGGCGCCCGTCAGCCGCGCCTTCAGGGCGTCGAGCGGGGTGGAGACGGGGATGCCCTCCCGCGTCACGAAGCCGCCATAGGCCTCGGTGGTCTGGACGTGGCCGGCCGCGTCCTCGCCGATCACGGCGATGGTCTTCGCCGTCGCGGCCAGGGGCAGGACGCCGTCGTTCTTCAGGAGCACGGCGCCTTCGAGCTCGATCCGCCGGGCCAGGTCGGTATGGGCGGCGGAGCGGACGTCGCGGTCGGGCGCGCCGGCGGCGGGGCGGCCCAGCAGCCCCGCCTCGACCACGGCGGTCACCACCCGGATCGCCATGCCGTCGACCACGCTCTGCGGCAGGCGGCCGTCCTGCACCGCGGCCTTCAGCGGCGCGCCGTAGAAGTCGGGAAAGCCGAACGGGCTCTGGCCGCCGGGCATGGACACGTCCAGCCCGGCTTCCGCCGAGGCCAGGGTGCTGCGATGGGCGAAGTACCAGTCCGAGGCGACGAAGCCGGTGAAGCCCCAGCCGCGCAGCTCCGCCAGCAGCGGCGCATTCTCGCAGGCGTGCACGCCGTTGATCTTGTTGTAGGCGCACATGGCCGAGCGGACCTGGCCGTCCTGCACCGCGCCTTGAAGGCGGGCAGGTAGATCTCCTGCAGGGCGCGCTCCCCGACGCGCGCGTCGACGGCGTGGAAGTCGGGGCCGTCGCCGAGGCGGTCCGTTTCCTGGTTGTTGGCCGCGAAGTGCTTGGCCTCCGCGATCACCCCGCGCTCCTGCAGCCCCAGGATCTCGGCCACGCCGAGCTGGGCGGTCAGGTAGGGGTCTTCGCCGAAGCTCTCGCCCGCGCGGCCCCAGCGCGGGGTGCGCAGGATGTTCAGGGTGGGGCCCAGCACCACGTTGCGGCCCTTGCCGCTCTGCTCCTCGGCCATGGCCCGGCCGAACTCGCGCATCAGGGCGACATCCCAGGAAGCGGCGGCCGCCTCGGGCGCGGGGAACTGGGTCACCTTGGTCGCGCCGTTGCTGACGCCGGCCGGGCCGTCGCCGAAGCACAGCGGCGGTATGCCCAGGCGCGGCAGGCCGGGCAGGTGGCCGACGCAGGCGTTGACGCCGGTGCCTGTCCCCGCCGGCGGGGCGTCGCCGTCCAGGAAGGCCAGCTTCTCGTCGAGGGTCATCTGGCCGACGAGGCGCGTCGCCTCGGCCACGGCGGCGCCGTCCTGAGCCCGGGCGGCCGCGCCGGCCAGCAAGGCCGCCGCCAAGAGGGCCGGCATGGCCCGCCGCGAGATCGCCGCCAGCACGCTCATCGCCGCCTCCGCCCGCAATTTCGCGTCCGACCCTATAGTGCGCTCTGCGGCGGGTCCGGCCGATCTCGTTGCGATTTGAGCAAGGCGCCGGGGAGCCTACAGGTCCTGTGTCGCGGCGACGGGCGGGCCGAGCTGGCCCTCCCACTTGCCGACCACGGCCGCGGCCACCGAGTTGCCGACCACGTTGGTGGCGCTGCGCCCCATGTCGAGCAGGTGGTCGACGGTCAGGATCAGCAGCAGGCCCGCGTCCGGCAGCTTGAAGTAGGTGAGGGCGGCCGCGATCACCACCAGCGAGGCCCGCGGCACCCCGGCCATCCCCTTGGACGTCAGCATGAACAGCAGGAGCATGGTGACGAGCTGGCCGAAGCTCAGCGTCACCCCATAGGCCTGGGCGATGAACAGGGTCGCGAAGGTGCAGTACATCATCGACCCGTCCAGATTGAACGAGTAGCCGAGCGGCAGCACGAAGCTGACGATCCGCCGCGACACGCCGAACCGCTGCAGCGCCTCCAGCGTCCGCGGATAGGCGGCCTCGGACGAGGCCGTGGAGAAGGCCAGGATCACCGGCTCGCGCACCGTCCAGGCCAGGGGCCCCGCCCGCCGGCCGATCACCAGGAAGGCGGCGAACACCAGCACGCACCACAGGATCAAGAGCGACAGGTAGAACCCGCCCACGAACGCGGCGAAGGTCAGGAGCACGCCCAGCCCCTCGGTCGCCACCGTCGCCGCCAAGGCCGCGAAGATCGCCGCCGGCGCGAACCACATGACGTAGCCGGTCACCTTCAGCATCACCGCCGCGATCTGCTCGGCCAGGGCCAGGATCGCCGGCGCCTCGCCGTTCAGCGCCGCGATCGCCGAGCCCACGAAGATCGAGAACACCACGATCTGCAGGATCTCGTTGTTGGCCATCGCCTCCACGATCGAGCGCGGGAAGACGTGGGCGATGAAGTCCTTCAGGGTGAAGGTGCTGGCGTCCACCACCGGGCCGGCCGACGCGGCGGGCGCGACGAGGTGAAGGCCCGCGCCCGGCTGGAGCAGGCTGACCATCACCGCCCCGAGCGCCAGCGACACGATCCCGGCCATGACGAACCAGCCCAGCGTCTTGATCCCCACCCGCCCGATCGAGGCGGAATCGCCCATGTGGGCGATGCCGACCACCAGGGTCGAGAACACCAGGGGCGCGATGATCATCCGGATCAGGCGCAGGAAGATGTCGGTGATCAGGGAGAAGTCGCCCGCTATGGCCTTGGCGGCCGCGGGCGTCGGGCTGAACGCGTGGCAGGCCCAGCCGACGAGGATTCCCAGGACCATCGCCGCGAACACGATCTGGGTGAACCGCCGCCTCACACCGCCCCCTCGGCGCGCCGGCGCCTCCGCTCAGCGATGCTTAGAGGCGGCGGCCGGCCGCGGCAACGGGGCCGCCAGCGACGGGCGGCGCCGCGCCGGCGCGGGCGTGCGGGCGCCCCGCGGCGGCGACAGCCTATGGCGCGCCCCGCGCCGGGTGTGCTATGCGGCCAGTCCCCTGCGCGGGCGTAGTTCAGAGGTAGAACGTCAGCTTCCCAAGCTGAATGTCGGGGGTTCGATTCCCCCCGCCCGCTCCAGGTTTTTCAACGGACTAGCCGGAAAAATTGTCCCGAAGCGGGACATCTTTTGCAGGATTTTGCAAAGCGTTCGGCGTCCGTTCCGGCGGCCCGCGGAGCGAAGGATCGGCTGAAATGCGCAGCATCAGCTCTTGCGGAGCGCCGCCGAGAAGAGGTTGGCCTCGGCGCTTATCTGCTGACCGCTATACTGGCTTGCAGATCCGTTGGACGAACAATTGGCGCCGGAGGCTTGGTGACGACCAGTTTGACCCAGAGGGCGTCCCCCTCCCTGAAATAAGATGTCTCGCTCGCCTTGCGCAATGCGTCCATGCTGCCCTGTTCCGTGCCGGAGGCTGCGTTGGCGAAACCCGGCAGTTCAAATATGACCCATGAGCCTTGGTCCATTTCGGCCAGGCTGAGAGTGACTTTCGGCCTTTCGGTCTTGACCTCGATCTCGGTGCCGGCGCGCACGGTGCTCTGGTCGCCCGCGATGTGAAATTCCTTGCCATTGCGAACAAGCGCGATGGGCGCCTGCGGAGGACGGCGGGGAGAACAGGGCGGCGCGCTGGGCCTTGACGAGGGGCGTGTCCGGAGCATTTGGACCGAGCGACGAGAGCAGGGCGAACCGGGCGGTGCGGGATTCCAGATCGACTGCGGCGGGAAGTTCTCCCCTGGCGTCCGAGAGGTTCAGGCGACCGATGTCGCCTGTGCACACAGAAGCGTTCCACGTGGGATGGATTTCACAGCTGGCGTCGGTGACGACGCTGTCGTTCTCGCCATCGTTGAGCATGATGTGGGAATCGGGGATGCCGGTCACCGAACCGTCCAGGTCATGGATCGACAGGGTCCGATATGCGGCGCCGCCGCGGTTATCATTATCGAACCGGGCATCGTATTTCGGGAAATAGACCGGCTTGGCGTTGACGAATTTCGCGCCGCTGATGGTGCTTCCGGTACTGAGCCCCGCGCTCGTGTACAGCAGGAAGGACAACGCGCCTGTCTTTCGCCGGTCGTTGTCCTGGAAATTCACGAACGTCGTGTTCACCACATCATCGCGGTAATCATAGTATTCGTAGCCGCGGATCGGGAAGTCGGGGATACGGGTCTTGGGCAGGCTGCGGCCATAGGCGACTTCCTCCGGCGTCGTGGGATTGCCGGTATTGCCGGTCTCGCCCACGATCAGCGAATCAACCAGCCGTGCTTTGAACCGTTCGCTGCCGATGTCGCCAGCGGACGACGTCATGCCAATGGCGTTGTCGGCGAATTTCGCGTTGCTGAATATGAAGAGGTCGCCCCGGCTCCAGAGACCACCATTGCGGTTCTTGTAGCTGGTCAGGTTATCGAAGTGCGTCTCCACCACGTCGCTGTCCAGGTCGGCAGGGTTGACAACGGCAGGAACGGGATGGTGGCCAGACCGAAGGTGTTGTCCGGGTAGATGTTCCGGTCGAACATGAACCCGTCGAAGTTGGAATGGGCCACGTTGCCTTTGAATGCCCGCAGCGGCGTTCGGCGCGGCCAGATGGTCTTGCTGACTTCCGAATCCTTGAACGCACCTTGAGGGTGCTCCGGCAGGGACAGCCAGAAGCCGTTCTCGTCGGAACCGGCCGCCACATTGTCGATGAAACTATTGTCGGGATTGGTGATCCAGTATGAGGCCACCGTGTTGTCCGAGGGCAGCAGGGGTGTGCCCGCCGTGGAAGCTCAGTTCGCTGTAGGCCCGACGGTCCGAATACTTGGGGTCTCTCTCTCCGTTGGCGGCGAGATTCATGGGCACGCAGTCCAACGTCGGATGACACTTGGTCTGGATCGCCAGGTTCCTGATGAACTGGTTGCCGTGCTCGATGCCGTCTTCCAGGAAGAAGCAGTGGCCCACGGTGTTGTAGGTCACGTTGTTCTCGACGAGCAGGTCGTTGGTGCCGTGCACCGTCACGCAGCGGTTGTAGGTGTCGTGGATCGAGGAGTCCTCGATGTACTGGCCGGCTCCTTCGCCCAGGATGTGCCAGTGGATCGGATAGCGGGCCAGGTGCATGTTCTGGCCCATCCGGTTCAGCTCGACGCCGGAGACGTACATCCTGGAGCCGGCCATCGCCATGATGTGCCCGCCGAAATAGGTCTTCTCGGCGTCTTCCGAAGCCTGGATCTTGATGTTCCGCGTCAAGAGGCCGACCTCGCCGCGCTCGTCGACGCCAAAGCTGACCTCGCCGAAATGCATGTAGGCCAGCGGCTTGTCGAGGGTGAGCGCATTGCCGCTGATCGCGGTGATCGTGCGTTCCTCGGCCTGCCGGGGATTGTAGTCGGTCGAGGCCAGGACGATCACGTCGCCCTTGCGCCAGCCGGCGGCGTTGACGACGTCGATCCTGGTGGCGTCCGCCTTGGCGGTGGCCGAGAGCTTGGTCCAGCTGTTCTTGCGGTCGCCGTGCAGGCTCAGCGTGCCGCCCAGCAGCATGATCCCGCGGTCGCCCATGGTGTTGACGTTCTCGTCCTTGACGTTGTCGGTCAGGGTGATCGTGGCCTTGCGCGTGTGGGGATGGGCTTCGCTGCCGATGTCCAGTTCGCCGCCTGGGAGGTAGATCCACTCGGTCGTTAGCGCGAGATCCTTGGCGTTTGAGAAGCTGAGCTTGCCCTTGATGGTCAGGCTGCGCAGCGCCGGGGGACTGACGTCGAGGACGACGTCCTGGCCCTTGCCGATGGTCACCGCGTCGCCTTCGCGCGGGACCTTCCTGTCAGGCCAGGACTTGGGATCGGACCAGCGCGACTGGCCGACCGCCGGAGACGCCGCCGCGGGCGCGGGCATCGTCATGTGCGCGTGATCTTCCTGAGCGCTGGCTGCAGCCGCCGCGCCGAGCGTGAGCGCCGCCGGCAGGAGCCATGAAAGGCGAAGCAGGCGCGATTGCAGGTCCATGATCCTCTCCCATTCGGGACTGCGCGCCCCGCGTTTCTTATCCTCCATAGCTAACAGCAAAATCCGCCGATTGGCCAAGGCCGCATCGCGGCCTCCCTGCGCGGCTTTGCCGTTTCCGATCCCCTCCAAGCGCCCGGCGCGCCCCAGCGCCAGCCCAAGCCGCTGGACGACGCTACCGAAGGGCTAAGTCGAGCAGCGGACACCGCTATGCGGTCGTCGATACGCAGATGATCATAGTCCAACCCTCCCAGTAGCCTGTCGAGCGATGGGGGGGGGTGCTTTGAGGCCAGCGCTCATGGCGGCGATTGGGGGCTCGCACGTGATCCGGCAGATCGGTGAGGGAGGGCTGCAGGCGCTTGATGTACTTGGCCGCCTGGTCGCGGTTGATCTCCTTCTCCGTCGACATCATGACGTAATCGACCGCGATCTCGACCTCGTCGGGATCGAAGACCCCGTCCGCGCGGCCGACATAGGCCAGCAGCGCCAGTTCGTCGCGACAGAGGCGCAGGGCACGGGGCGTGTAGTCATCCTGGTCGCCTTCGAAGAGAGCGTGGTCGAGGATCCATTGAGCCGGATCATCCGGAACCTCGCCGGTGGCGAGACAAACCAGTTCCACCACCCTCGGGGCCAGGTAGCGCCAGGAGGGGAAATAGGAAGCGCTCCAGTCTCAGGGGCGTCCGGCCCCGAGCCCTCAGGCTATCGGACAATGGCCGGATCCGGGACTTACCCGTCATCGCGAACGCCGACACGGACGACGGCTTCCGCGGCCGGGAATTTCGAGCGTTCGCGGGCGCCGTCGCTCTGAACGAGCGAGCTTGGCCGTTGCGGACCTGCCGCTTCTTTTGGTCACGGCGAGCGCGATCGCCGCCTTCCGGCGTCCGGCTTGATCTCGATACGTTCGACTCGCGGCTGCTAACGGCTTGGCTTTCCGCGTATTCGGCGCCAGCTTGTCCGCAAGAACATAAGGGACCCTGCGGTCCCAGGGAGGATCGACGTTATGCGCATGCTATCGCGCCTGTCTCATATTTCATGGCTGCTTCCTGCGTGCCTGCTGCTCGGCGTGGGGGCTGAGGCTCGGGCGCAGGACGCGCACGACCACATGAACATGGACGCGGGCGCGCCCGCGCCATCTTCGGCGGTCGTCCGGTCGCGCTGGTCCGATCCCGCGTCCTGGCCCGACGGCAAGGTGCCGCGCGACGGCGACGCGGTGACGATCGACCGGGACAGGGACATCGTCCTCGACGTCAGCCCGCCGGCGCTGCGCAGCCTGACGATCAAGGGCAGGCTCAGCTTCTCGAACGATCGCGACGTCGAGCTGAAGACCGAGTGGATCTATCTGCCGGGCGGCGAGCTGGACATCGGCAGCGAGGCCAAGCCCTTCACGCGCAAGGCGACGATAACCCTGACCGACAACGTCCCCGACGAGAACGTCAACACCATGGGGGACCGGGGGATCATGCTGCTGGGCGGCACCTTGAGCCTGCACGGCGACCGCACGAACTCGTGGACCAAGCTCGCCAGGACAGCCGAGGCCGGCGCCGACAGGATCGACGTCCTGGACGCCAGCGGCTGGCGCAAGGGCGACGAAATCGTCCTCGCCTCAACCGACTTCGACTCCACCGAGGCGGAGCGGCGAACCGTCACGGCCGTCAGCGGGAACGCGATCACCCTCGATAAGCCGCTGAAGTACATGCACTTCGGCAAGGTCACCTACGGCGTCGACGAGCGCGGCGAAGTCGGCCTGCTGACGCGGAACATCCGGATCCAGGCGTCGGAAGACGCGGAGAAGACCTACTTCGGCGGGCACATCATGGCGATGGCCGGATCGAAGATGTACGTCTCAGGCGTCGAGCTGGCCCGCATGGGCCAGAACATGCACCTGGCCCGCTATCCGATCCACTGGCACATCCTGGGCGAGGGCCAGGGGCAATATATCCAGAACTCCTCGATCCACGACACCTACAGCCGCTGCGTGACCGTGCACGGCACCAATGACGTGCGGGTGGAGAACAACGTGACCTACAACACCGTGGGCCACTGCTTCTTCCTGGAAGACGCCGTCGAGCACGGCAACCAGTTCATCCACAACCTCGCCATGGTGACCCGCTGCCACCCCGACGGCAAACCCTGCGAGCCGACGAACCTCACCCTGGCGCATCAGTCTCCAAAGGGCGAGAGCGCACCGGATATCCTGATCCCGTCGGACAACACGGCGTCGAGCTTCTGGATCACCAACCCGGACAACGTCTACCGGGACAACGTGGCTGCCGGTTCCGAGGCGATCGGCTTCTGGATCGCCTTGCCGGAGCATCCGACCGGCGCCTTCCTGGGCAAGCCGGGCAGCGACAAGATCTGGCCGCGCCGGACGCAGTTGCGGGAGTTCAGCGGCAATACCGCCCACTCCAATTTCGATGGCGTGATGTTCGATCGCGGCCCTGGGCCCGACGGCAAGTTCAATGTCGGCGGCGCCGGCCACATGGGGCATTCCGACCCCGCCGACCCGAATAGCCCGTTGGCGGTGTCGATCATCGACAACTACACCGGCTACAAGAACCGCAACGGCGCCATCTGGAGCCGTGGTGAAGACCACCTGTACCGGAACCTGAAGCTCGCCGACAACGCGATCGGCTTCACCCATGCGGCCGGCGCCGCCGGGACCGCGCCGTTCACGTCACGGGTCGAGGACTCGCTGTTCGTGGGCGAGAGCGACAATATCGGCAACCCGGAGACCCCGGCGGAAAAAGCTTATGGCCGCAGCTTGCCGAAGCCCGACGACGCCGATTTCCCGATCCGCGGCTACGAGTTCTACGACTACCGCCACGACGTGAAGAATACGACCTTCGTGAACTACGCGCCCAACCAGCTTCGCGATGCGGGCGCGCTGTCCTACCTGTTGTTCACCAGCTTCGGCATGAGCACCGAGAACTCGGTCGAGGGCCTGAAATTCATCAACGCCAAGCCGGTCGACTTCCCGCCGGTCGAACGCCGCTGGGCGTCCGATTTCGGAGGCCGCGCCGCCTACAGGAGCGCGGCGTTCCATGACCTGGACGGCTCGGTCGGCGGCGTCCCCGGCGCCTATATCGTCATCGACAACGGAATCGCTTCGGCCGAGGACGATTGCGTCATGAAGGCGAGCTGGAATGCCGCCGTGTGCCGAGAGGACATGGGCCGCTTCAGCATCGGCGACACACATGAGTTCCCGGAATTTGCGACAGGCCCGGCGACCGATCCGGTCGTTCTCCAACGCAACGGCAAGCGCTACGAGTATAACGGGGAAACCACGGTGCCGAGCGGCGCCGAGATCCGGATATCAACGGCGAAGGACAAGCTCTCGCTTTCCCTGAGGGAAATGGACAAGGGGTCCTGGGTGATCTTTGAACTTCCCGGCTTCACTTCCAGTGCTGCCGGCGCAGCGCAGGACAGTCTCGAAGCCCTGCGCGCGGCGAAGACGACATCGTACTTCAAGGACAAAAACTCGTTGTGGGTCAAGCTCGTGGTCGAAAGCGCCGCCGCTGATGGCCCTGTCGTCGTTCAGGTCGGCGGCCTGCGCGCCCAAGCCACCATCGACGTCAGCAGACAGACCTCGGTCGCGACGGCTTCGCTGGATGAAGCAGGAAGCGTGCGCAAGTGAAGCGGCGGGACGGCAAAATGACAAAGCCGGGAGAATGGGGCCGGCGACTGCTGATCTTGGCAAGGGCCGCGATCACGGTCTCGGTCGTCCTCGCTGGCGTCACCTTCGCGGCCGAGGCCCGGGCGGAATGCAGCCGTGGGATGCTCCGGACGCTGACCGACACCTATGTGAAGGCCCAGTCGACCGGCAAACCCGCCATGCTGCCTCTCGCGAAGGGCGCGTCCTACGCGGAGAACGACCAGGCCATGGACATCGGCAAGGGCGTGTTGGCCGGCGCCCTGAAGGTCGATTTCACCCGCAGCTTCCTCGACACGACGCAGTGCGCCACCTTCACGGAGCTGGTGGCGGCCACGGACCCGCACCCGTACGTGATCCATACCCGCATGGAGGTCGCCAAGGGCGGCAAGGTGTCGAAGATGGAGTCGGTGGTGACCGACAAGGGGGACTGGATGTTCGGAGCGGCCGAGCACCTGGCCGTCACGCGGAGCCAGAACTGGGGCGAGATCCCCAAGGACAGACGCGACACGCGGGCGGTCATCCAGGCGGCGGCCGACGCGTACCTGGACAATTGGGGAGACCCGCAACTCCCGGTCCCGCATGGCGCGCCCTGCGCCCGGCTCGAAGGCCGCATCGACACCGGCAGCCGCAATCCGGAGGGCAATACCTGCGACATGGGGGCCTTCCCGCAGAAGCTGAAAGTGGGCCATCGCCGCTACGTGATCGACGAGACCATCGGCGCCGTCAGCGTCTTCCACAACTTCCCCTGGCTCGACGCCGGATTGCCGACCGATCCGGGGACCCAGTCCAGCCAGATGTTTCGGGTCGAGGGCGGCAAGACCCGCTACATCCACGAGGTGACGGTATGCGCGACGCCAAATTGCGGGCGGGCGAGGCCGGGAACCTGAAAGCCGCCGTCAGCCCAACCGCCTGAAGCGTCGAGCCCGATAGGATAGAAGGCCGGGCGATCAGGGACCGGCTGCGCCGCCATGGGTGAGAACACCTTTAGTCTAACGGCCAAGAGCAGCCCTTCCGAAGGTCAGCGAAGAGCAGTTCGGGCGACGCGAATGACCCTGCGTCGTAGACGATTGTCTCCAGTGGCGCGGCGGAGCCTTCTTCGCCGTGCCGCCCTCGTTCCAAGAGGAGCGTCGGTGAAGCATCACCCAACTCTCGCGCGCCATGCGCAGGCTGGTCGACGCGGACCGGGTGGTTTCGATCGAGGAACAGACCGCCTGGTCCGAAATCGAGACCCTGCGTGATCAGGACGAGGAGTCGGCGAAATCCGGGGCGAATGCAGCGGAACTGCTCGTGGCCGCAAGCCCGATGCTCGGCACCCTGCGGGCGTCCAAGCACGATGTCCGTGCGTTCCTAGCCAACCTGTTCGCCGAAAGACATTAAGGCCGCGCTCATGGAAAGCGGTGGAAGAGGCTGACGGCGCGCGAGCAACGATCGAAACTCTCGTCTCGGTTAGCGGCGTCTCTGCTGTGGCGATTACAGATCAGGACTGTAGGGTCGGGCCGTGACAACCTCGGGGCGAGGGCGACCATGGCCGACGGCGAAGAGACCGTCTCCATCCGTGAACGGCTGCTGAAGGAGCGCCACGCGCTCCTCGATCTGTCCACGCGAAATCGTCTGCTCAACACGCCGCTCCGGACGAAGAACAACCGCGCCATCGAAATCGTCGACGAGAAGTCGGCCGAAGTGTTCCGGATTCTGACCTCCGGAAAGGCGATGAGCTTCGCGCCTGGCGTGCAGCTTTCGCAGACGGAGCGCGCCGAACTGGATCCAGACGACGACGTCACCGGCGCCATTCCCCAGCCCGATGAAGACGAGGCGGTGGACGAGCGCGGCGTCGCCTTCCGCCACACCGACACCCGGCTGCAGACGCGCCTGACCTCGGAAGGGCTCCAGAAGCGCCTCTTGGACATCTGGTACGACGCCCAGACCCTTGAGCAGGAGCAGGGCGTCAACATCCTCTATCTGGCGATCGGCTTATTACGCTGGTTCGACAGCGACAGCTCCGACATCGCGCGCCACGCGCCTCTCGTGCTCCTGCCCGTGAAGCTCGAACGGACCAGCGCGGCGGACCGGTTCAAGCTGCGCTGGCGCGAGGAGCCGCCGTCGCCGAACCTGACCCTCCAGGCCAAGATGAAGGCCGAGTTCGCGCTGACGATCGAGGACTTCAAGGACGAGGACGAGGTCGACCTCGCGGCCTACTGCGCTCGTGTGGCCGACACTGTCTCCGGCAAGGCGCGCTGGGAGGTTTTGCCGAACGCCATGGTGCTTGGCTTCTTTTCGTTCGCCAAGTTCCTGATGTACCGCGACCTTGATCCGGAGAACTGGCCGAAGGATGCGGGCATCGACGCACGCGAGATGATCGGCGCGCTGCTGCGGGACGGCTTTGCACAGAGCGAGCCGCTCGTCCCTGACGACGCGCCCATCGATGACGTGATCAGACCGCTCGAACTCAACCACGTCGTCGACGCCGACAGCTCGCAGACGGTCGTGATCGCCGAAGCCGCGGGCGGACGGTCGCTGGTGGTGAAAGGCCCGCCGGGAACGGGCAAGTCCCAGACGATCACAAACATCATCGCCGCCGCCGCCGCCCGAGGGCGGAAGGTCCTGTTCGTGGCCGAGAAGATGGCCGCCCTGGAGGTGGTGTATCGCCGCCTGCAGAAGGCGGGTCTGGGGCCGCTCGCGCTCGAACTGCACTCCAACAAGGTGAACAAGCGTGCCGTCCTGGAGGAACTGAAGCGGACGCGCGACGCGCAACTTCGGGCGGCGCGATGCGATGCTTCAGTGGTGCAAAAGCTTGGCGACGCCCGTGATCGGCTCAACCACTTCGCCCGTCGGCTCCATGAACCGCTTCAGCCCTGTGGCCTCACCCCTCATGCAATCCTGGGACGGCTTGCACAGGCGCATTCATCTTCGGCGCCCACGGATGTCCAGCTCGACGGCGCCGAAAGCTGGGACCGCGATGCGACGTCCATACGCCGCTCGCTCGTTCGGAGGTGGCCGAAAGGTCCGCGGCGCTGGGGCCGGTGGCCGAAAATCCCTGGCGCGGCGTCCGGCGGGACCAGATGGATCCGACCGAACGCGAGGCCCTCGGCCGGCAGATTGCGGAACTGATTCGAATACTGAAGGACGCCGAAAGGCAGGCCGCCGTTGCGACGTCGGCCTTGGGAGCCCCGGCGGCGCAGGCGATCGGCGACCTGAAGCGCGCGGAGGCCTATCTCGCCGTCACGCCGGCGCCGAGAGGAGCCGACCTCAGCTCGCTCGTCGATCCGGCATGGGCGGACGTTCGGTCCGTGGCCGACCTGATCCTCGCCGGCCGCTCTCTGTCGGCGGCCACGGCCGCTATCGCAGGTCGATTCAATGAAACAGGCGTGCGGGCCGACTACGCCGCCATACGATCGGGCTGTCGTCACCAAAGGACCAAGTCTCTTCCGCTTCCTCGACCGACACTATCGCGCCAGCATGGCGCTGCTCCGGTCCTATGTCGTCGGTGAGCTGCCGAAATCTCAGGCCGGCCGCCTCGCCCTCATCGATCAGATGGTCGCCGCACAGGCCGCAGCGGCGGCGTTCGACGGGGCCAAGGGCTGGAGCTCGGCGTTCGGCTCCGCCTGGCGGGACAGGAACTCCGACTGGGACGCGTTGCAGCGGATCGTCCAATGGCGCGCGGCCAAGGCGGACCTTCCGCGGTCGGTCTGGATTGGATTGGCGGCCGCCGGGGACCTCAGCGCTATCGATGCGGCGCGAGAGGGGTTGGCGAAGGCGCTGCCGGCCCTGGAGACGCGGCTGCAAGACCTCCTGCAGGAACTCGATCTTGATCCGCATCGGGCGTTCGGCGTCGCCGGTGCGCAAGCCATACCGATGAACGCGTTCCGCGAGCGGCTTGGCGATTGGGTCGGCGACCTCGAAGGACTCAGCCGCTTCATCGCTTTCGCCATGCGCGCCAAGGCGCTCGAAGGCGCCGGCGGCAAGGCCTTGGTCGACGGACTGTACGCAGGTCTGCTCGACGACCGGACTTTGACGCCGGCGTTTGATCGGGCCTACGCCGAGGCCCTCCGCGCCGCTCTGTTCAGGAATTGGCCGGAACTCAGGAGCTTCGACGGCGAAGGCCAAAATCGCCTTGTGGAGGAATTCCGGCGCTTGGACCGGGCGCGAATAGACCTCGCCCAGGAGCAGATCGTGGCGGCGCATGCCGCCGGACGCCCCCAAGGCGCGGCCGGCATCGGCCCGCTCGGCATGCTCAATGCCGAAATGGCGAGAAAGCGGGGCCACCTGCCCATCCGCGTCCTGCTCGAAAAGGCCGGGCCGGCGATCCAGCAGTTGAAGCCGGTCTTCATGATGAGTCCGCTGTCCGTCGCCCAGTTCCTCAAGCCGGGCGGCCTCCAGTTCGACCTTTTGGTAATGGACGAGGCGAGCCAAATCGAACCCGTCGATGCGCTGGGCGCGATCGCCCGGGCCCAGCAGATCGTGGTGGTCGGTGACGAGAAGCAGCTGCCGCCAACCGCTTTCTTCAAGAAGCTCACCGGAGAGGATGATCCGGAGGAGACGATCGAGGAAGGGATCACCATTCAAGCGAAGGACGCCGAGAGCATCCTCGAACTGGCGCTGGCTAAGGGCCTCCCGTCCCGGATGCTGGAGTGGCACTACCGCTCCAAGCACCAGTCCCTCATCGCCGTCTCAAACCGCGAGTTCTACGAGAACAAGCTCTTCATCGTTCCGAGCCCCTACGACGCCGTCGCCGGGATGGGACTGAAATTCAATCTCCTGAAGGACACCGTGTATGGGCGCGGTGAGTCCCGCACAAATCCCAAGGAGGCGCGCGCCGTGGCGGAGGCGGTGATCCGCCACGCCAGAGAAACGCCGGATCAGTCGCTGGGTGTCGCCACGTTCTCGGTCGCGCAGCGGCAGGCGGTTGTGAAGGAGCTTGAGCTTCTGCGGCGCGCCAATCCGGACGTGGAGACGTTCTTCAGCGCCGCCTCGAACGAACCCTTCTTCGTCAAGAACCTGGAGAACCTCCAGGGCGACGAGCGCGACGTCATCTTCATCTCGGTAGGCTACGGCAAGACAGAGACCGGCTATCTGGCCCACGCCTTTGGCCCCCTCAGCGGAGAAGGCGGCGAGCGCCGATTGAACGTGCTGATTTCCCGCGCGAAGCTCCGGTGCGAAGTGTTCTGCAACTTCACCGGCGCGGACATCGACCTGGAGCGCACCCGCTCGCGCGGCGTCGCAGCCCTGAAGCTCTTCCTGACCTTCGCCGAAACGGGCCATTTCGGCCTTGGCGAAGTCACCGGGGAAGACTTCGACAGCGAGTTCGAAGCGCAGGTTTGCGAGCGGCTCCAGGCGCTGGGCTACGATGTCAAACGCCAGATCGGCGCATCGGGATTCCGAGTGGATCTGGCGGTCTCGGATCCCCAGAAACCGGGCCGCTTCATCCTGGGCATCGAGTGTGACGGGGCCCAGTTCCACTCGTCCCGCTCAGCGCGCGACGAGATCGTCTGCGCCAGGAAGTGCTTGAAGCGCACGGCTGGATCATCCACCGCGTCTGGAGCGCCGATTGGTACCTTCGGCCCCAAGCGGAGCTGAAGAAGATCGAAGACGCCATATCGGCCGCCCGCGCCGAATGGGACTCTCGGGACGAAGAAAGCATCGCCGCGACGCGCGCCGTCCGCGTGTCGTTCGAGGCCGAACGCATCGACGACACGGACTACGTCACGGCGGTCATGGAAACGGGCGCGGCGTTCAGGCATGGACCGCCCGCCTATGTCGAAGCGGCCTTCCCGGTGAATGTGCGCTACGAGCCCCACGAAGCGCCGCTGGCCGACATGGCGGCTTACGTGGTGAAGATCGTGGAGATCGAAGGTCCGATCCATCTCGACGAGATAACCGCGCGCATCCGGATACTCTGGGGCCTCGGGCGCGCCGGATCGCGCATTCGCGCCGCCGTCGAGCGCGGGGCGCGCGTGGCGGCCCAGCGAGGGCTGATCGAGGGCGGACCCTTCTATTCCCTGCCGGGCAAGCAGGTCGTCGTGCGCGATCGCGGCAACGTCAGTTCGCCGTCGCTGCGCCGGCCGGAGGTGTTGCCGCCGGCAGAGATAGACCAGGCGCTCCTTCAGACCGTCGACGCCAACTTCGGCGCGGCCGAGGATGAGCTTGTCCATGCCGCGTCGCGGATGTTCGGGTTCGCAGCGACAAGCGCGCAGCTTCGCTCCGTTCTGATCAAAGGGATCGAGGAGCTTGTGCAGGCCGGAGCCTTGGTCCGCAAAGACGAATTGCTCGTACGCGGTCGTTCTCCTGAGATCGGCGCGAATGTGGAAACGCCCGACTGCCCGCACGCCTGAGTGCGAAAAATGGTTGGAGACCTAAAGCGGTATCGGCGCTGTTGATCCTGACGTCGACGCCCGGTAGTCCCGTTTCGGTTCGGCGGCTCGGTCAGGCTGATGAAGTCAGGCGGAGGGGGCCGGGTCCGCCCGCGGCGGGGTCGGAATAGGACGGCTCTCCGGTCTCGACATGGCCCGCCACGCGCCAGGCCTGGCCGCCCGCCTCGAAGCGGCGGTCATACCAGCCGTGGCTGTCGGCGAGGTCCAGCCGGATGCGGCGCGCCTCGCCGGCGGCAAGCGCGATCGCTTCGGGAGCGGCGCCGTAGGCCTGGTCCGTCATGGCGATGGACTGGGGCGCCGAGGTGAGATTTTCGAGGCGCAGCGAGGGAGGGGCGGCCATGCCGCCCTCGACGCTGACGGAGAAGATGTCGCTCCGGCCGGTCAGGCGTCGATGGAAGCCGTTGGGCCCGAGGACGAAGATGTCCACGGCCTCGCCGGGGGCGGGAAGCGGGTGAACCAGCTCGCGGCCCGCGCCGACCGTGTAGCGGGCGGGATCCTCGTCGAGGTGCGCGAGGTCATAGAGGTGGAAGACGGCCGCGCGCTCGGCCGAATGGTTGGCGAGCAGCAGGGCGCCGGCGCCGCCCCGGGCGAGCAGCGGGCGTCGAGGTGATAGGGCGTCGTGCGGCGGCGCCGCAGGCCGGTCTCCTGCACGGGGGCGGCCGCCTGGTCCGGAAGCGGCGGCGGGATTTCCTCCAGGTGGGACGCACGCTCGGACAGGGCCGCGGTGGCGGGAAGCGCCGCCATGAAAAGGGTCGTGTCGGGCGCGGCGAAATCGAAGCAGGAGGTCAGGTCGCCGCACACGGCCCCGCCGCCAGGCGCTGATGTTCGGCTCATGCACACCGAAGCGGGCTTCGAGGAAGCGCAGGACGCTGGTGTGGTCGAAGACCTCGGACGCCACATGCCCGCCCTTGCTCCAGGGCGACACCACATAGAGCGGCACGCGCATGCCGAGGCCATAGGGCCGGTCCAGATAGACCGCGTCCTCGGCGGCCTGGGAATGGAGATGATATTCGTCGTCGGCTGGGATGGTCGTGGCGCCGACCGTGCGGCCCGTCACGCGCGCCGGCGGGGCCGGCGGGGGGACGTGGTCGAACAGGCCGTCGTTCTCGTCGAAATTGATCAGCAGCACCGTCCGCGCCCAGACCTCCGGGTCCTGCCGACCCGTGCGTTGACCCTCCGCCGTTGATCGGGAACAAGTCGCATGAGCGTCCGGCCGCCTAGAGCTGGGCCGTCAACGACAGGGAGCGGATATGGCGCGCGTGGCGCTCGTGACGGGCGGGACCCGGGGCATCGGCCGGGCCATCGCCATCGCCTTGAAGCAGCAGGGCCGCACGGTGGCGGCCAACTACGCCGGCGCCGACGAGGTGGCCCGGGCCTTCACCGAGGGAGACCGGCATCCCGGCCTATCGCTGGAACGTCGCCGACTTCGCGGCCTGCCAGGACGGTTGCCGCCGCATCGAGGCGGCGCACGGGCCGATCGAGGTGCTGGTCAACAACGCCGGCATCACCCGCGACGGCACCCTGCAGAACATGACCTGGGAGATGTGGCGCGAGGTCATGGACGTGAAACCTCGGCGGCTGCTTCAACATGGCCAAGGCCGCCTTCCCCGGCATGCGCGAGCGGCGGTGGGGGCGGATCGTCAACATCGGCTCGATCAACGGCCAGGGCGGCCAGTACGGCCAGGTCAACTACGCCGCCGCCAAGTCCGGCATCCACGGCTTCACCAGGCCCTGGCCCAGGAGGGCGCCCGCTACGGCGTGACCGTCAACGCCCTCGCGCCCGGCTACATCGACACCGAGATGGTGGCCGCCGTGCCCGCCGACGTGCTGCAGAAGATCGTGGCGCGCATCCCGGTGGGGCGCCTGGGCCGGGCCGAGGAGATCGCCCGCGGCGTCGCCTTTCTCTGCGCTGAGGACGCCGGCTTCGTCACCGGATCGACCCTGTCGATCAACGGCGGCCAGCACATGTACTGACGGCCGCGAAGCCGCTTACGACTCGGGACGGCCCCTTTCATTCCGATCGTCCCCGCGAAGGCGGGGACCCATGAGTCCGCGCCGGAGGAACGCACAGGCGCCATGCTGGATGGGCCCCCGCCTTCGCGGGGGCGGTCGGAGATTATGTCCGGGTTGGGCGGAGCCGCCCTACGAGAACTCGTGGCCGAAGGGCCGTTCCTGCGAGGCTTCGTCGCTCAGCAGCGGCTTACGGCGCGGCTTGGCGCGTTCGGTGCTGCGCTGGGCGGTGGCCAGAACGATGGCCAGGCCGACCGCGACGATCAGCCAGCACACCGTCGTCCGGTAGGCCGCGTAGGGGCCGAAATCGACCCGCGACAGATCGACGGCCTGGGCCAGCAGCGCCGGCTTCCATGCCGCGATCCCGAACGCCGCGACCGCCAGCCCGACGACGACGCCGACCACCTTTCCAAGCATCCGATCCCCTCCGCACCCCGATGACCCGAAAGGCGGCCGCACCGGGACGCGGCCGTCAACATGGTTAACGGGCGGCGGCCCGGTCGGTCCGGATATGGCCGAGTCTTGGGCGCCGCATACGCCGCGATGGCGGCGTCAGGGCAGGGCCGGCGCCCGTTTCGCTCGCCGCGCGAGCGCCGGATCAGGCGCGGACGAGGGTGATCTCCGCCCCGGCGGCGGCGGCGTGCGGGGCCAGGGCCTCGGGCTTTTCAACCCGCACCCGCACCCGGCCACCCGCGGGTCCTCCAGATAGGCCTGGCCGAGCCGCTCGGCGAAGCCTTCCACCAGCGGGAAATGGCCCTCGGCGGCGACCGTCTGGGCGCGCGTGGCGATGCCTTCGTAGTTGATGGTGTCGGCGATGTGCTCGAAGCCGGCGAGGCCGACGTCCAGCTCCACGTCGACGATCAGCGGCTGGCTTCGGCCGCGCTCGTGCGGATAGATGCCGATCTCCGCGTCGATTCTTCAGCCCACGGACGAAGATCTTGCTGGCGGCCCGCGGCCTGCGCCGGGGACTGTCGTCATGTCTGGCTCCGCGTCTACTCGCCGACCACGTCGGGCGTCTTCCAGGCGAGGTGCTGGCCCCCGTCCACGGCGATCATCTGGCCGGTGACCTGGCGCGCGTCGATCAGATAGCGCGCCGCCGCCGCGATGTCCTGCGGCGAGGACGGCCGCGCCAGCGGCACGGCGCCGTGCTCGGCCGCGAACAGCTCTTCGGTCTGGTGGATCGAGGCCAGGGTCGGGCCCGGGCCTATGGCGTTCACCGGATCCGCGGCGCCAGCGCCTGGGCCAGCACCCGCGTAGCCGACCACAGGGCCGAGCGCGACAGGCCGTAGCTGGATTGGGCTTCAAGCACCCGCTGGTCCAGGATGTTGATGATCTGGCCCTCGGCGCCGGCCGGCAGCTCGGCCGCGAACGCCTGGCTGAGGCGGATCGGGGCCCAGAGGTTGGTCTCGACGTGCGCCTCCCACGAGGCGCGGGTCAGGGTCTCGATCCGGTCGTCGCGGAACACCGAGGCGTTGTTGATCAGGAGGGTGACGGGCCCCAGAGCCTGGCCGGCGCGGCCGACCAGGGCGGAGAGGTCGAGGTCGTCGGTCAGCTCCGCCGCCAGCACCGCGGCCTGGCGGCCGATGGCGCGGACCTCGAAGGCGACGGCCTCCGCGTCGTCGGGGCCGGAGCGGTGGTGCACGGCCACGTCATAGCCGGCCTCGGCCGCCGTCAGGGCCAGGGCGCGCCCGATCCGGCGCGCCGCGCCGGTGATGAGGGCGACGCCGCGCAAGCTCAGTCCAGCCGACCGAACTCGAACTTGTTCAGGGCGAACATGGCGACGAGGAAGAGGAGGATGACGGCGATCGCGGACATGGCGCGCTCCAGTGGCTTGGCCCGGCTCTAGCGAAGCCGGGCGCCCCGCGCAAGCGGCCGGTCCGCACGCCTCACCAGGGGCCGGCGGAAGGCGTCCTGGTGCAGCCACTGGATGTGGTCGGCCACGTCGTCGAGCCGGGCTTCGAGATCGTGGGTCTCGTTGTCGGTCAGCTGGCCGTCGTGGTGGTCGCGCATGTGCTGCTCGTCGTCCTTGATCGTATCGATCTGGTCGTGGACGCGGTCATATTCGTGATGGTCGAGGGAGCCGTCGTCGCGCGAGCGGTTCAGCCGGTCGAACAGCCAGTCCTCGCGTTCCTTCAGCGTCCAGTCGCCGTGCGGGCCGGCGTCGGCCGCGGGCGCTGCGGGCTGGGCCTGGACGGCCATGGGGCTGGCGAGGGCGAGGAGGGCCGCGGCCGGTCCGGCCGCCAGAAGGGGAAGGAGGGATTTCATGGGCGCATCTCCGATGTTGTCCCCCGACGCCTGCGCCCCTCAACGCGCGGAAGCCGGTTCGGGATGCGCCCGCGCTTGTCTGGGCCGGCGATCTTCTCCATCTGCCGCTGATGCCGGTCTCGCCCGCCTATCGCCCCGACCCCAGGTTCATGACGCTCGGGCCGGAGTTCGCCGATCCGGTGAAGCCGGCGGCGTTCCCGCAGCACATCGTCCGCTTCCGCAACGACCGGGCGGCGGCGACCGTGGGCCTCGACACCCTGACGGACGAGGAGTGGATCGCCGCCTTCGCCCGGTTCGAACCCCTTCAGGGCAACCAGCCGGAGCCCCTGGCCACGCGCTATCACGGCCACCAGTTCCGCACCTACAACCCCGACCTCGGCGACGGGCGGGGCTTCCTGTTCGCCCAGATGCGCGAGGCGGGGACCGAGCGGCTGCTCGACCTCGGGACCAAGGGCTCGGGCCTGACGCCGTGGTCGCGCACGGCCGACGGCCGGCTGACCCTGAAGGGCGGGGTGCGCGAGGTCCTGGCCTCGGAGATGCTGGAGGCGCTGGGCGTTCCCACCTGCCGCACCTTCTCCCTGGTCGAGACCGGCGAGGACCTGCAGCGGCCCGACGAGCCGAGCCCGACCCGGTCGGCGGTGCTGACGCGGCTGTCGTGGAGCAACGTCCGCTTCGGCACCTTCCAGCGCCACGCCTTCCACGATCGCGCCGACCTGATCCAGGCCCTGATCGACCACGTGGTGGAGCTCTATTATCCGGACCTGGCGGGGCATGAGGGCGGCGCCCGGGCCGCGCCGCTGCTGGCGGCGGTGGTCGAGCGCTCGGCGAACCTGGTGACGCGATGGATGGCTGCGGGGTTCGTGCACGGGGTGCTGAACACCGACAACATGAACATCAACGGCGAGAGCTTCGACTACGGCCCGTATCGGTTCCTGCCGCGGAACGACCCGAACTTCACGGCCGCCTATTTCGACCAGAACGGCCTCTACGCCTTCGGCCGCCAGCCCGAGGCCGTGCTGTGGAACCTGAACCAGCTCGGCGGCTGCCTGACCCTGGTCCAACCGGACAAGGACTCGCTGGTGGAGGCGCTGAACGGCTTCGGCCCGGCCTATCGCCGCGCCCTGTCGGCCGCCATGGTCGCGCGGCTGGGGCTGAAGCCGCGATCGATCGACGACAACGTGGCCCTGGCCAACGCGGCGTTCCGCGCCATCGGCGAGGGCGGCGAGGCGCTGCGCTGGGAGCCGTTTTTCTTCGACTGGTTCTGTGGGGCGGAGTCGGAGGGCCGCGCCATGGGCGGACCGCGCGCGCATCTCTACGCCGGCTCGGCCCTGGCGGAGTTCCGCGGCGTGGTCGGCGTCTTCGAGCCGGACCGGCCGGCGCGGCTGGACCATGCCTATTTCCGCCATCCGGAGCCGGAGGAGCTGCTCTACGACGAGATCGAGGCGATCTGGGCGCCCATCGCCGGGCAGGACGACTGGTCCCGTTTCGAGGCGAAGATCGCCGCCATCCGCCTGGCGGGCGACGCCTATGGCCTGTCCGGCGCCGCAAATCCGGTCGGCGGCCCGGCGGAAACGGCCTGATTCGCCTCGCCTGCCGCGGTCATATCGCCGCAGCCGGTCGCCTGTGGATGGAATCCGCTTGTGGCCGCCGCGGACCGGGCTTTGCATCCCTCCTGCCCAGCGTTTCAAACCTGGACATGTGTGGGGGCACAGAAGCGATGCGAGTTCCGACCGGACCGATTTTCAAGCCGTTCGACTATGCGCTGATCGTGGGGTTCGCCATGGCGTTCGTCATGGTGACGACTCTGAGGCTCGTCTAGGGCCGGACGCGAGGGTCAATAGGGCAGGGAGCGCCCGAGTTCGCCCGCAAGGTCGCGGATGAACTGCCAGGCCACCCGGCCCGACCGCGCACCGCGAAGCTGCGCCCACTGCAGGCCCGCCGCTCCAGGTCCGGGGCGGAGAGGCCGAACCGCTCGGCATAGCTCGCCACCGCGTGCAGGTAGGCCGGCTGGTCCATGGGCGGGAAGCCGATCCACAGGCCGAAGCGGTCGGAGACGGAGACCTCCTCCTCGGCGTCCTCGGCGGCCGCGATCATGCCGCGGCTCTCGTCATGGCCGCGCGGCATCAGGTGGCGGCGGTTGGAGGTGGCGACCAGGATCACGTTCTCCGGCGGGCCGGCGACGCCGCCCTCCAGCGCCGACTTCAGCGACTTGGCCGCCGCCGCGCCCTCCTCCTCGAAGGAGAGGTCGTCGCACAGCACCAGGAACCGCTCAGGCCGCCCGCGCAGGCGGCCGAACAGGCGCGGCAGGTGGGCGATCTCGTCGCGGGTCGACCTCGACCAGGCGCAGGGCGGGATGGCCCGCGGCGATGGCCATGAACGCCGCCTTGGCCAGGGAGCTCTTGCCCGTGCCGCGCACCCCCCAGAGCAGGGCGTGGTTGGCCGGCAGGCCCTCGGCGAACCGGCGCAGGTTCTCCACGAACCGCGCCTTCTGGCTCTCCACCCCCACCAGCATGTCGAGCGGCAGGCCGTAGTCGGGCGCGGGGATGAACCGGCCGGTGTCGGCGTCGTGCTGATAGAGCCGCGCGCCGGCGAAGTCGGGCTCGGACAGGGCGGCGGGCGCCAGGCGCTCCAGCGCGGCGGCGATGCGCTCGAGAACGGGGGCCAGGAGGGGGGAAAGCTCGTCGGACATGGCCGCGGTTCCTATCCCCGCCGGCCTCGCATTGCAAAAGGCCGCGTCTGCACATAGCTTCCGCCCCACTTTAAAAGAGACCCCCAGGAGCTCTCATGTTCGGCACCACGGCCTTGGCCCAGACCACCAGCCCCGCGGCGGGCGGCGGCGCGCAGAGCATGCTGATCCAGATCGCCCCGATCCTTGTGCTCGTGGGTGCTGTTCTACATGCTCCTGATCCGGCCCCAGCAGCGCCGGGCCAAACAGCACCAGCAGATGGTCAGCGAACTGAAGCGCGGCGACACCGTGGTGCTGAACTCCGGCGTCATCGGCAAGGTCAGCAAGGTCGAGGACGCCGAGGTCGGCGTCGACATCTCCACCGGCGTCACGGTGAAGGTGGTCAAGGCGATGATCTCCGAAGTGCGCACCCGCGGCCAGCCCGCCCCGGCCAATGACGCCAAGTCCTGAGCCGGACCCTGGAAGGCTTGGGCCGATGATCCGTCTGGCGCGATGGAAGGTGCTGCTGTGCGCGGCCGCCTTGCTGTTCGGGGTGGTGTTCACCCTGCCGAACCTGTTGCCCGCGCCGATGCTGGCGTCGCTGCCCTCGTGGGTGCCGCACGCGCGGCTGAACCTCGGCCTCGACCTGCAGGGCGGCTCCTACCTGCTCTATGAGGTCGACAACCGCGGCCCTGAAGGCCGAGCGGCTGACCAACCTGACCGAGGACGTCCGCACCACCCTGCGCGACAAGCGGATCGACTTCTCCGGCCTCGGCGTCGCCAACGGGGCGGTGGAGCTGCACGTCACCGATCCCGGCCAGGTCGAAGCGGCGTTCCAGGCGCTGAGCCAGCTCGGCAACCCGCTGCCCAGCGGCGGCGGGCGCGACGTGACGGTGCAGACCCAGCCGAACCAGACCGTCCGGCTGTCGATCTCCGACCGGGCCATGCAGGAAGAATCTGTCCAGGCCGTCCGCCAGTCGATCGAGGTGATCCGCCGCCGCGTCGACCAGCTCGGCACCCGCGAGCCGACCATCATCCAGCAGGGCTCCAACCGCATCGTGGTCGAGGCGCCGGGCGAGAGCGATCCGGAGCGCCTGAAGCAGGTGATCGGCCAGACCGCCAAGCTGACCTTCCAGATGGTCGACGACACCGTCTCCGCCGACGACATGACGGCCGGCCGCGTGCGCCCGGATCGGTGGTGCTGCCGAGCGAGGAGCCGTCGGAGAAGCAGCTGGCGGTCAAGCGCCGCGCGGTGGTCTCCGGCGAGATGCTGGTCAATGCCGCCATGGCCTTCGACCAGTACAACCGGCCGGCCATCAGCTTCCGCTTCAACGGCCAGGGGCGCGCGCCGCTTCGGCGAGGCGACCTCGCAGAACGTCGGCAAGCGCTTCGCCATCGTGCTCGACAACAAGATCATCTCGGCCCCGACCATCCAGGAGCCGATCACCTCGGGCTCGGGTCAGATCACCGGCAGCTTCACCCAGGACTACGCCCAGAACCTCTCCCTGATGCTGCGGTCCGGCGCCCTGCCGGCGCCGCTGCGGGTGATGGAGCAGCGCACCGTCGGCGCCGAGCTCGGAGCCGACGCCATCCGCGCCGGCCAGGTCTCCCTGACCATCGGGGCGGTGGCGATCTTCGTCTTCATCATCCTGGCCTACGGCCTGTTCGGCCTGTTCGCGGCCCTGGCCCTGGTGGTGAACGGGCTGATGCTCATCGGGGTGCTGTCGCTGACCCAGTCGACAATGACCCTGCCCGGCATCGCCGGCCTGGTGCTGACCCTGGCCGTGGCGGTCGACGCCAATGTGCTGATCTACGAGCGGATGCGCGACGAGGCGCGGGCGGGGCGGTCGGTGATGGCCTCGCTGGACCACGGCTATTCCCTGGCGCTGCCCTCTATCATGGACGCCAACCTGACCACCCTGATCGCCGCCATGATCATGTTCGAGCTGGGCTCGGGCCCGGTGAAGGGCTTCGCCCTGACCCTGCTGATGGGCGTGCTCACCTCCGTCTTCACCGCCGTCCTGATCACCCAGGTGCTGATCGGCTGGTGGTTCCGCGCCGCGCGGCCCAAGAAGCTCCCGATTTAAGGTCGCCCCGATGCGTTGGCCCCTCATCCGCTACCTGCCCAGCCACACGCACATCGATTTCGTGCGCCTGGCCCCGTTCGCGGCCGTGCTTTCGCTGCTGGCGGTGGTCGCCTCGTGCGTGTCGTTCTACGCCCAGGGCCTGAACCTCGGCATCGACTTCGCGGGCGGCACCCAGATCGAGATCGTGACCCCGGCCGCCGCCCCGCTCGGCCAGCTCCGGGGCGCGCTGAACCGCATGGGGGTGACAGACTCCCAGGTCCAGGGCTTCGGCGGCGCCAACTCGGCCATGCTGCGGTTCAAGCCGCCGCAGGGCCAGGACCCCAACGCCAGCGTGCACCAGGTGCAGACCACCCTGGCGCAGGCGTTCCCCGGCATCCAGTTCAAGCAGGTCGAGGTGGTGGGGCCGAAGGTCTCCGGCGAGCTGTTCCGCCAGGGGTTCATGGCGCTCGGCATCGCGGTGCTCTTGATGCTGGCCTACATCTGGTTCCGCTTCCAGCTGCAGTTCGGCCTCGGCGCCGTGATCGCCCTGGCGCACGACGTGCTCCTGACCATCGGAGTGCTGTCGGCCCTGCAGATCGAGTTCTCCACCTCCTCGATCGCGGCGCTGTTGACCGTCATCGGCTATTCGATGAACGAGAAGGTCATCACCTTCGACCGGCTGCGCGAGAACCTGCGCAAGTACAAGAAGACGCCGCTGCGCGAGGTCATCAACCTGTCGGAGAACGAGCGGCTGTCGCGCACCCTGATCACCGGCGCCAGCGCGCTTCTGGCCCTGTCGGGCACCCTGATCATGGGCGGCCCGGCGCTGTTCCCCCTGGTCTTCACCATGGCCTTCGGCATCGTGATCGGGACCTATTCGTCGGTCTACGTCGCCCTGCCAGTGATCCCTGCTCTGGGGCGTGAACCGCAACGACGAGGTCGAAGTCATCCGGCCCCAGGGCGCGCGGCCCTAGGCACGGCCAAGCCGTAGGTCAGCGCGGACGACGGCCGGGCAAGCGGACGTTCCAAACCTCTGGGCGGGGTGGATATCAGACTTCGCGAGACGCGGCGCGGTGGGTTGGGCCTATCCCTTGACGCTCGCGTGGGTGGCGCCGAGCTCGGCCGCAAGCGCGGCGTGGCGAGGCGGTACAGTCGACCCGACGATCAGCCTCGATTGTCGCGGGCGGCATCCAATGCAATGATATTGGGTCTTGCCGCAGTTCAAAAGACTAACGTCGCTGAACTGGTCGATGGATCAGGTAAGTCAACCGATCTTATTCGCCCGATGGCGGCCTTTGCGCAGGAATGCTGTCTGATACTGGCGTACGCCTCGTCCAAAAGCCGCGTTCAGGCAGCGCTTGACGAGGTTTTGGTTGAAAATCGTACGCAGATCTGCTGACCGGCGCCCCAAATTGGGCCTGCGTGGAGTCCCCGCGCCGCACCACGCCGCCTAGCACAGCCGCAGTATGTGGAGGTGCGCATGGTTCTCGTGTCGGTATTGGTGGTGGATGGCGATATCGCCGCCTTGGCGTCGGCCCGGGCCGTCCTGAGCGCCGCGGGTTATGCCGTCGACGAGGCCTTGAGCGGCCGACGGGGGCTGCAGCGGGTCATCGCCAACCCACCCGACCTCGTGATCACCGAAATCCTCATGCCGGACGGCGACGGAATCGAATTGATCACTGCGGTGAAACGCGAGCATCCCGGCATGCCCATAATCGCCGTCACGGATCGCGCCTTCCTGGGCGGGCTGAATCTGCTCGACCTTGCAGGCAGGCTCGGCGCCGACGCCATGCTGGACAAGCCGCTTGAGGCCGAGAGGCTTCTATCCACGGTCGCGCGCCTGGCCGGTCTAGACGGGCGGTCGGGCTGACCTAGTGGTCAGGCGACTCCGTGAGGTGCTGGCGCGCCAAGTCCGCCACGACGTAGAAATTGCTGAGCGCAAGCTCCTCGATCGCGACGCGCACGCCGGCCAGCTCCTGGTAGGCCACCGCTGTAAACCGCAGCTCATTGCGCTCGCGCGATATCCAGCCGGCCTCGACCAGCTCGCCGACCTTGCGACGAACGGTTTCCTTGGGCGTGCCGGTGGACTCGGCGACGGATCGCACATTGGTGCCGAGCGTCGGGAATATGGGTATCTCGCCACTGAGCAGCTGCGCCTGACTGTAGGTGGCGAAGCATTCGTGCTCCGTCGTGCGAATTGCAATCACGAGCATGATCAGGAATTTGTCGACATCCCCCCCGCAGCTCTCCCGCGAAATGCTGAGGAGGTGCAGCAACGGCCGGAGCAGGCTGCGGGCGATTGCCGGATAGTTGTCGGCCACAAGGTGACGAAGCACCTTGCGCCCAATGTCCAGATCGTTCGTGCGAACCGGCACCGTGTGGCTCCCTCCCCCCGAGCACACATTCGCACACCCGTAGGGCCGACGCAGCCTCGAGTGGCGAGCGCCGGGAGGAAATTCGTCGCGCAGCCGCCGAAGCCGGCGCTCTCTACGTCGGCCATGGGTCGATCTTGGCCATCGCCATCATTCCCTGAAACGGACTCAGGCTGGCTGAAGGGTCCGCCGACCGATGCGCCTTGTGCGCTCCGTCGGTTGAACCTTGCGCTCCGCGGCGTCCCGTCGCACCCTGGCGCCGTTAACGTCCCGGCGAGTCTGGGCGCGCCGGGCGCGGGGGAAGGCTCGAGGGGGCAACGCCATGGCGTCGATACTGCTGAATTTCCGCAACACCATCATCGCCGGCCTGGTCCTGGCGCTGATCATGATCATCGGCTTCGGGATGCACAGCCCCCACGGCTGGGACATCGTGTTCTGGCAGGCGCTGTTCCGCTGGATCCACGTGTTCTTCGGCATCCTGTGGATCGGCCTGCTCTACTACTTCAACTTCGTGCAGATCCGGAAGATGCCGGACATCCCGGCCGAGCTGAAGCCGGCGGTCTCCAAGTACATCGCGCCCGAGGCGCTGTTCTGGTTCCGCTGGGCCGCGCTCGGGACCGTCGTGGCCGGCCTGATCCTGGCCATGCTGCGCGGCTACATCGGCGAGGTGCTGACGTTCGGGCTGGCCGGCGGCTACGGCCCCGGCGACATCGGCTTCACCCTGATGGGCATCGGCATCTGGCTGGCGATCATCATGTTCCTGAACGTCTGGGGGATCATCTGGCCGAACCAGAAGATCGCGCTCGGCATCAAGGAGGCCGACGCGGACGCCAAAGCCAAGGCCGCGCGCATCGCCACCCTGGCCAGCCGGACCAACGTGCTGCTGTCGCTGCCGATGCTGACCTCCATGGCCATGTACCAGAGCCTGTTCGGCTGACCGTTTTTCCGCCATCCGACGGGAAGGCCCGCCCCCGCGGCGGGCCTTTTCGTTAGGAGGCCCGATGAGCGGCGAAGACGACCTCGACGACCTGGTGCGGCGGACGGACCCCGACCGCTGGCTGGCCAGCCGGTTCGTCGCCGACCCGGCCGCGCGCGCCGACCTGATCGCCCTCTACGCCTTCAACCACGAGCTGGCGCGGGCCGCCGAGGTCGCGTCCCAGCCCCTGATCGGCGAGATGCGCCTGGCCTGGTGGCGCGAGGCTCTGGAGGAGGTGGTCGAGGGCCGCCCCGTGCGCCGCCACCCGGTCGCCCAGGCCATGGCCGAGGCCATTCCCCGCCGCGCCCTGCCGCGCGAGGCGCTGGAGGCCCTGGTCGACGCCCGCCTGCGCGACCTCGACCCCTGGCCGCTGGGGCCCGACGAGGCCATGCCCTACGTCGACGCCACCGCCGGCCGGCTGATGGCCCTGGCCGCGCGCATCCTGTCGCCTGGCGCCGATCCGCACGACCTGGCCGAGGCGGCGCGCGCCTGGGGCCTTTCCGGCCTCGCCCGTCTGGGCGGCCGCCTGCCGGCCGACTGGACGCCGGCGGAGGCGCGCGGGCGGGTCGAGGCGGCGCTGGCGCGGGCGCGGGGGGCGCTGAAGCGGCTGCCGGTCGCCGCCTTCCCCGCCGTCGCCTACGCCGCCCTGGCCGGCCCCTACGTCCGCGGGCGGTCGGTCGGGGGGCTGGAGGCGCGGGCGCGGCTGGTCTGGGCGTCCCTGAGCGGGCGCATCTGAAGGCTCAGGCGGCGCGCGCCGGCGCCTGGAAGACCTCGGCCAGCCGGTCCACCAGCTCGACATCGATGCGTTCGCGGAACACCCGCGGCAGCTCCGTCAGGCCCCAGCGGGCGTTGTGGGTCAGGGTCCCGGCCAGCTCGCGCTCCATCCGGTGCAGCTCGGCCTGCGGCAGGGCGCACAGCCGCCGCACCTCGGCGTAGACCCGGTCGAACCGGGCGCGCGGGTCCGGCTCGCTGTCGTAGGACTCGTCGACGTAGCCGCCGAAGGTCCGGAACCCGAGCCCCCGCAGGATCGCCAGCGCCCCGTCGTGGCCGAGCACCAGGGCCGGATGGAAGTTCAGGAGCGCCTTCAGCGGCTTTTCGGTGATCCGCCGCGGCCCGACCATCTCGGTCTCGGTGACCACGGTGAACCAGGATTGGTTGTGATGCGGCAGGGGGGTGTCGAGCACCGGCGCCTTGATCAGGTCGGGGCGGCCGCGCACCTGCTGCACCTTGCCGACCTGCATCGGCCCGTACCCGGCCAGGGTGTCGAGATAGGGCCACAGCTCCTCGCCGAGCGCCGCGAACCCGGGGATGGAGTTGATCTGCGCCTGGATGCTCTTGATGCTGACCGCGCGGAAGTTGCGGGCCTTGTCGAAGCCGCTGAACGAGATGAAGCCCTGGTCCCACAGGCCGTCGCGGATCAGGCTGAGCAGGAAGGCGACCTTGGTCCCGCGTGACGACATGTTGAGGCTGATGAACCGGCGCATCCGCGACGCCGCCCGCGCCTCGAAGTCGGCGAGGCGGTCCTCGAACACCGCCGGGCCGTCGTCGGCGTGGCTGCCGATCACCAGCTTGACGAAGTAGTCGTAGTTCAGAACCGTCATCGGCTGCACGCCCTTGGCGGCGCAGTTGACCTCGTAGGGCGCGCGATAATCGCGGTCCTGGACGATGTAGACGCACCGCTCGGGCGGCACGCCGGCGAAGCGGGCGAAGCGGTGCAGCTCGTTGCCCGGCCGCGGCGGATAGGGGCCGGCCTCGGTGGAGACGTCGAACACCACCAGCGCGTCGCCGGCCGCCGCCCGCGCCCACACCTCGCGCGGCAGGGTCTCGATCGCCTTCATGAATCCGAGGCGGATCTTGGCGGCGGGGATCACGATCAGGTCGGGCGCCGCCCCCTTCGCCGCGGCCTTCATGTCGATGCGGGGGTCGCGGATCAGCTCGAAGACGTGCTTGCCTTCCCAGCCCACGAGGACGTTCATCGGCCGGCAGGGCTGCGCCATGGCAACGCTCACGCTTAACTACTCCGCGGCCAGCCGGGCCGGTCCGAGCCAGCCGTGCAGGTCGTCCAGCGCTCTGAGGCTCATCAGCCGCTTCTTGGCCCGGCCGCGCTCCTTCAGCGGGATCTTGGCGCCGTCGGGCGTCCGCGCCGGGGCCTCCATGGGGGGCAGCAGGCCGTAGTTGATGTTCATCGGCTGGAAGGAGCCGCCGCCGTGCTCCAGGTGCCCCCCGGTGACGTGGCCGATCAGGGCGCCCATGGCCGTGGTCGCCGGGGGCGCCGCCGGCGTCTCGCCCCGCCGCTCGGCCGCCGCGAACCGGCCGGCCAGGAGGCCCATCGCCGCGCTCTCGACATAGCCCTCGACCCCCGTCACCTGGCCGGCGAAGCGCAGGCGCGGGTCGGCCTTCAGCCGCAGGAGGCCGTCGAGCAGGCGCGGGGAGTTCAGGAAGGTGTTGCGGTGCAGCCCGCCCAGGCGCGCGAACTCGGCCCGCTCCAGCCCCGGGATGGTGCGGAACACCGCCGCCTGGGCGCCGTGCCTCAGCTTGGTCTGGAAGCCCACCATGTTGAACAGGGCGCCGAGCGCATTGTCCTGGCGAAGCTGCACCACGGCCCAGGGCTTCTCGCCCGGCCGGTGCGGATTGGTCAGGCCCACCGGCTTCATCGGCCCCCAGCGCAGGGTCTCGGGCCCCCGCTCGGCCATCACCTCGATGGGCAGGCAGCCGTCGAAATAGGGCACGTGCTCCCAGTCCTTGAACTCGACCTTGGGGCCGTCGAGCAGGGCCTGCACGAAGGCCTCGTACTGCGCCTTGTCCAGCGGGCAGTTGATGTAGGCCGCCGCGTCGCCGCCGGGGCCTTCCTTGTCGTAGCGCGACTGGCGCCAGGCGACGGTCATGTCGATGGTGTCGGCGTGGACGATCGGGGCGATGGCGTCGAAGAACGACAGGGCCTCCTCGCCGGTCAGGGCCAGGATCGCCGCCGACAGGGCCGGGGAGGTCAGGGGGCCGGTGGCCACCACCACGCTGTCCCACTCCGCCGGCGGCAGGGCCGCGATCTCGCCGCGCGCGACGGTGATCAGCGGGTGCGCCCCGATCCGCGCGGTCACCGCCGCGGCGAAGCCGTCGCGGTCCACGGCCAGAGCGCCGCCGGCCGGCACCTGGTGCGCGTCGGCCGCCGCCATGATCAGCGATCCGCAGGCGCGCATCTCGGCGTGCAGCAGGCCCACAGCGTTGTGCTCGAAGTCGTCGGAGCGGAAGGAGTTGGAGCAGACCAGCTCCGCAAGGTCGCCGGTCTTGTGCGCCGCCGTGGCGCGCTCGGGCCGCATCTCGTGCAGCACGACCGGGACGCCGCCTTGCGCCGCCTGCCAGGCCGCCTCGGCGCCCGCGAGGCCGCCGCCGATCACGTGAATAGGGTTCATGGGGCGGAGACATAAAGGCGCCAGGGCTTGTGCGAAAGCGCCGCTGTCGAACCGGCCGATTGGCGCTATGCTGTCGCAGGCGCTTAGGGGGAGACCATGGCGACCTTTTCCATCTCCGACGCATTCTCCGCCGGCTTCCGGCTCGTCGGCCGCGAGCCGCTGTCAGTCCTGGCCTGGAGCCTGCTCTATCTGGTCCTGGCCATGGGCCCGTCGGCCCTGATGTTCCTGTGGCTGGGGCCGGACATGCTCGGCATGTTCCACGCGATGGCGACGGGCGCCGCCGCCGGCGGTCAGCCGAACTTCATGACCAACGGCGGCTTCATGCAGATGCAGTCGAAGATGATGCTGTTCCAGCCGATCATGCTGGTCAGCACGATCGCAGCCCGGGCGATCCTGGGCGCGGCGGTGTTCCGCGCGGTGCTGGAGCCGCAGAACCGCGGCTTCGCCTATCTGCGCCTGGGCGCGCAGGAGCTGTGGCTGGGCCTGCTGTTCCTCGCCATGGCCATCCTTGGCGTGCTGCTGTTCATCGGCCTGGCCATCCCGGTCGGGGCGGTGGCCGCGGGGATCGTCCTCGGGCTGAAGAGCGCGCAGCTGGCCGACGCCTGGATCGGCCTGGTGGCCTGCATCGGCATCCTCGTCTACCTGGTGCTGGCGGGCTGGATCATCCTGCGCTTCTCGATGGCCGCGCCGATGACCTTCGCCGCGCGGGAGTTCCGCCTGTTCGAATCCTGGGCCTTCACGCGCGGCCAGGCATGGCGGCTGTTCGGCCTCGTCCTGCTCCTGGCCGTCGTCATGCTCGCCATCATCGCGGTGTTCGACGGCCTTCTCATGGCCGGCGTCTTCGCCACCATGGGCTCTTCGGTCTTCGCGCCCGGCGCCGCGCCCGCCGTGTTCACAGAGTCGCTCGATCGGTGGTTGCCGGTCCTCGCGCCCTGGCTCGCGGTCTTCGCGGTGGTCGGCGCATTGCTGAGCGCCTGCCTGTTCGCCATCCTCGGCGCCCCGTGGGCCGTGGCCTACCGCGAGCTCGCCGCCAGCGGCGCCTCGCCTGTCGCGGGAAGCGGCGGACCGTCGCGTGGGTGACCGCCCAAGCCCCCTGTCGCGGGGGCATCCGGATCGCTAGATTGCGACTCGCTCGGCGCACGGAGCCGCGAGGTCGGTGAACAGGTGATGGCGGACAGTCGCGGCGTCTCGGTGGGCGCATCCTTGGCCTACGCCTGGTCCCTGCTCAGCGGCCACTGGCGCGGCGTCTGGGGCGTGCTGGCGCTGTCCTCGCTGGACGCCACCGTCTATCTCGCGGGCATGTTCGCCCAGAACCCGATGCTGATCGGGATCGGGGCGGCCGCGCTGTGCATCACCGCCCTGATGACCAACGGTGCGTTCTTCCGCCTCGCCTTCGCCGACCGCCATGGCGACGACGCCGGCTACAAGCCCGGCCCCGTCGGCATGCAGTGGGGGCGGATGGAGTGGCGGATGCTGGGCGCGGCCCTGCTGCTCGCGGTCTTCTTCGTCATCCTGGTGGTGCTCGTCGCCATCGCCCTGGCCGCGCCCCTGATCGGCGCGATCATGAGCAAGGGCGTCTCGCCGGTCACCATCCAGAACCCCGAGCAGCTCGCCGCCCTGATCGGCCCCAAGGGCGCGGCGGTGCTGGCCGGGGCGCAGATCCTGCTCGACCTGGTGGTGATCTTCCTCGGCGTGCGGCTGGCGCTCTACATGGCCGCCACCGCCGACAGCGGCAGGATCATGGTGTTGAGCACCTGGCGGATCACCCGCGGCCACTTCTGGCCGATCCTGGGCTCGATGCTGATCGTGTCCCTGCCGGCCGCCATGCTGGTGGTGCTGGCCCAGGCCTCGGCCGGCGGCGCGGCGGCGACGCCCGATCCCCTGGCCCCGGCCGCCGCCTTCCTGTGGGGCCTTGTCGGGGGTGTCGCCTACGGCGCCTTCGCCATCCCCCTCACAAGCGGCGTCATCGCCTACTATTATAGGAATCTTGCGCCCCCGCCGGGGGCGGTCCGTTGACCTGGGACCATGACGACCTTTTCGTCGACTGACGCCGCCTTCTCCGGATTCAGATTCATCGGGCGACGGCCCCGGACCATCCTGATCTGGGCCGGGGTGTATCTGGTCTATGAGCTGGTGTTCGGGGTGATCCTGGTCTCGCTGCATGGCGACAAGCTGGCCGCCATGCTGGAGACCAACCGCACCGACCCGGTCGCGGCGCTCGGCATGCTGCCGGGCCTGGGGCCGCTATTCCTGATCGCCTTGGCCCTGACCTTCACCCTGTGGTCGGCGATGTCCGAGGCGGTGTACCGCGGCCTGCTCGAGCGCGACGGCGAGCCGGGATACCTGCGCCTGGGCCGCGACGAGCTGCGGATGGGAGCGCTGATCCTGTCCTGGGCCGCGCTGTTCCTGGGCTACACCTTCCTTCTGGTGTTCGTGGCGGCCCTGGCCGGGGCGCCGGCCGCGGCTCTGCCGGTGTGGCTGCGGCCGATCTACCTCCTGCTGGTGCTGGCCGCGACCGTGGTCGGCTTCGTCTATCCGGTGGTGCGGCTGTCGCTGTCCTTCCCGATGACGGTGGCCGCCAACCACATCCGCATCTTCGAGTCCTGGCACCTGACGCGCGGCCGGTTCTGGCCGCTGCTGGGCGCCTACCTGTTGTCATGGGTGCTGATCATGGTGGTCCAGCTGGTGGCCATGATCGTGATCGTGGCCCTGGCGGCGCTGGTGATCCTCAGCACGGGCGGCTCGTTCAGCAACCTGTCGGGCGTGTTCTCGCCGGACTACAGCTCGCTGGGCGCCTATTTCTCGCCGGCGCGGCTGATCTCGATGCTGTGCGACGCGCCGGTGTCGGCGGCGCTGCTGGCCATCGCGGCGGGGCCCTCGGCCGAGGCGTTCCGGGTGTTCTCCGGCGGCGCCCCGACCCCGCCGCTGCACTTCCTGCACCCGCTGGTCGGCCCGACGCCGCGCGCCGCCAAGGCGTCGCCGCCCGAGCCGGCCATCCTCGACCCCACCCAGCCGCCGGCGTCCGACGCCGCGTCCTGAGAAGGAGCTTGGCGTTAAGCCGGCTCTTTAAACCCATGTCATCCCGGCGAAGGCCGGCGACTGTGTTGGGTCAAGCGGGTTTATGCCAGGGTTGACCGGTTTTGATCATGCCGTTGGCGGCGACGACGATCCTTCTGGCGATCGCCACCAGGGCGACCTTGGCCGGCTTTCCGGCGCGGCGCATGGCTAGGTATTCGGTTTTGAAGCCCCTGTCGGTCCGGGCGGCGCTGACGGCGGCGAGGTAGAGCGCTGCGCGCACGCAGGGTCTGCCGCCGCCGATATGGGCCTGGCCGTTTCGGGTTCCGCTCTGGTTGGGGTGCGGCGCCAGGCCTGCCAGGCTGGCCACGGCCTTGCGGTCGAGCCCGCCCAGCTCGGGCAGGTCGGCCATCAAGGTCATGCTCACCGCCGGGCCCACCCCCGGGATGGTCTGCAGCAGCTCGGCGCGGGCTTGGCCGTCCGGCTGGGCGCGCAGCTCGGCCTGCAGCCTCTGTTCCACCAGAGCCCGTTCCTCGGACAGCAGGGCGATCATCCGCCGGCAGCTGTCGGCGACGACCTCGTCCAAGGCCTGCTTCAGGCGGACCTTCTCCATGGCGATGGTCTCCACCAGCTGGCGGCGGCGGGTCGACAAGGCCCGGATCTCGAAGGCCTTGGCGCTGGGGACGGGGCGGGCGGCATCCTGCATGAGCAGAGCGAAGCGCGCGATCAGCTTGGCGTCCAGCCTGTCGGTCTTGGCCTTCTTGCCTTCGGCGATCCGCAGGGCCCTGATCCGCTTGGGATCGATCACCCCCACCTCGAAGCCCGCGTCCGCCAGCGCCCGCACCAGACGCGCCCCGTAACCGCCGATCGACTCCAGCACCACCCGGCCCACGCCTTCGCGCTTCAGCCGCCTAACCAGGGCCTCGATCCCCGAAGCGCCGTTGTCCGTCCGAAACACCAGCCCCGACGGCGCAACCCCCACATCCAGATAATCCCGGCCGACATCCACCCCGGCCGCGCAAGCATGCGTCATAGCTCCGCTCCTGTGTTCGAGCTCGGGCGCTTCGCGCCCCGCCCGTGCGACTGTTCGGAAAAGCTGACTGGCGAGCCCGCCCTTGCCGGCATCTCGGCCTTGAAGCCAGGGACCCAACGAGCTGCGCTCGCCAACCATCAAGCCGCAACTCAATGGCTCCCTGCAATACACAGGGACCCAGTTCCGCGCCGCCGCTGCTGGGTCCCGGATCGGCCTTGCAGGCCGTCCGGGATGACAGGCTGAAGCTAGCCCCCGGCCGCGGCGCGGGTGCGGGCCGGCTTGCGCTGGGCGGCGATGCGGCGTTCGGCGTGCCGCGCCAGGACGTCCTTCAGATAGCGCCCGGTCCAGCTCTGCGGCTCGCCGGCGACCTTTTCGGGCGTGCCGACGGCCACGATCTCTCCGCCGCCCGAGCCGCCTTCGGGCCCGAAGTCGAGGATCCAGTCCGCCGTCTTGATGACGTCGAGGTTGTGCTCGATCACCACCACGGTGTTGCCCTGGTCGACCAGTTCATGCAGCACTTCAAGAAGCTTGCGCACGTCCTCGAAATGCAAGCCGGTCGTCGGCTCGTCGAGGATGTAGAGGGTGCGGCCGGTGGCCCGGCGCGACAGCTCCTTGGACAGCTTCACCCGCTGCGCCTCGCCGCCCGACAGGGTGGTGGCCGGCTGGCCGACCTTGACGTAGCCGAGGCCGACGCGCTTCAACGTCTCCAGCTTGTCGCGGATCGAGGGGACGGCCTTGAAGAAGTCCGCGCCTTCCTCGACCGTCATGTCCAGAATGTCGGATATGCTCTTGCCGCGGAACAGGATTTCCAGGGTCTCGCGGTTGTAGCGCTTGCCATGGCAGACGTCGCAGGTGACGTAGACGTCGGGCAGGAAGTGCATCTCGATCTTGATCAGCCCATCGCCCTGGCAGGCCTCGCACCGCCCGCCTTTGACGTTGAAGCTGAACCGGCCGGGGCCATAGCCGCGCGCCTTCGCCTCCGGCAGGGCGGCGAACCAGTCGCGGATGGCGGTGAACATGCCGATGTAGGTGGCGGGGTTCGACCGCGGCGTGCGCCCGATCGGCGACTGGTCGATGTCGATGACCTTGTCGAAGTTCTGCAGCCCCTCGACCGCCTCGTGGTGCGCCGGCGCGTCGCTGGCGTTGTTCAGCCGCCGCGCCGCCGCCTTGTACAGCGTCTCGATGGTGAAGGTGGACTTGCCGCCGCCCGAGACGCCGGTGATGCAGGTGAACACCCCGACCGGGATCTCGCCGGTGATGGTCTTGAGGTTGTTGCCGCGCGCCCCAACCACGCGGATCTGCCGCTTGGTGGAGATCGGCCGGCGCGTAGCCGGCACGGGGATCTCGCGCGCGCCGGTCAGGTACTGGCCGGTCAGGCTGTCGGGCGCGGCCATGATCTCGGCGGGCGTCCCCTCGGCGATGATGTGCCCGCCGTGGACGCCCGCGGCCGGGCCGAGGTCGATGACGTGGTCGGCGGTCAGGATCGCCTCCTCGTCGTGCTCGACCACCAGCACGGAGTTGCCGAGGTCGCGCAGGCCCTTGAGGCTGGTCAGCAGGCGCTCGTTGTCGCGCTGGTGCAGGCCGATCGACGGCTCGTCCAGCACATAGAGCACGCCGGTGAGCCCCGAGCCGATCTGGCTGGCCAGGCGGATGCGCTGGCTCTCGCCGCCCGACAGCGAGCCGGAGCCGCGCGACAGGGTCAGGTAGTCGAGGCCCACGTCGACCAGGAACCGCAGCCGGTCCCTGATCTCCTTCAGGATGCGGCTGGCGATCTCGGCCTGCTGGCCGGTCAGCTCCTCGCCCAGCGCCTCGAACCAGGCGCGGGCGTCGCGGATCGACAGGGGTGGAGACCTCGCCGATGTTGCGGCCGCCGACCCGCACCGCCAGGGCCTCGGGCTTCAGGCGCAGGCCGTGGCAGGCCTCGCATGGGGTGTCGGACTGGTAGCGGCCGAGCTCCTCGCGCACCCAGGCGGAGTCGGTCTCGCGCCAGCGCCGCTCCATGTTCGGGATCACCCCTTCGAACACCTTGGAGACGGCCGTACTTGCGCGCGCCGTCGTCGTATTCGAACCGCACCTTGGTCGAGCCGGTGCCGTTCAGGATCACGTCGCGGGCCTTCTCCGGCAGGGTCCGCCACGGCTTAGTCCATGGAGAAGTCGTAGTGGGCGGCCAGGGCCTGCAGGGTCTGGGTGTAGAAGGGCGAGGTCACCCGCGACCACGGCGCGATGGCGCCCTTGTGCAGGGTCCTGTCCTTGTCCGGCACCACGAGCTCGGCGTCGAACGCCAGCTTGACGCCCAGGCCGTCGCACACCGGGCAGGCGCCGGCCGGGTTGTTGAACGAGAACAGCCGCGGCTCGATCTCGGCGATGGTGAAGCCGGAGACGGGGCAGGCGAACTTCTCGGAGAATAAGAGGCGCTTCGGCTCGGTCTCGCCCTCGGCCATGTCGGCCCATTCGGCCACGGCGATCCCGTCGGCCAGGCGCAGGCAGGTCTCGATGGAGTCGGCCAGGCGCTGCTCGATGTCCGGCCGCACCACCACCCGGTCGACCACCACGTCGATGTCGTGCTTGATCTGCTTGTCGAGGGCGGGGGCGTCCTCGATGGCGTAGAACTCGCCGTCGATCTTCAGGCGCTGGTAGCCGGCGCGTTGCCAGTCGGCGATCTCCTTGCGGTACTCGCCCTTGCGGCCGCGGATCACGGGCGCGAGCAGGTAGAGGCGCGTGCCATCCGGCAGGGCCATGACCTTGTCGACCATCTGGCTGACCGTCTGGCTCTCGATCGGCAGGCCGGTGGCCGGGGAGTAGGGCACGCCCACCCGCGCCCAGAGCAGGCGCATGTAGTCGTGGATCTCGGTCACCGTGCCGACGGTGGAGCGCGGGTTGCGGCTGGTGGTCTTCTGCTCGATGGAGATGGCGGGCGACAGGCCCTCGATCAGGTCCACGTCCGGCTTGCCCATCAGCTCCAGGAACTGGCGCGCGTAGGCCGACAGGCTCTCGACATAGCGCCGCTGGCCCTCGGCGTAGATGGTGTCGAACGCCAGGGACGACTTGCCCGACCCCGACAGCCCGGTCAGCACCACCAGCTTCTCGCGCGGGATGTCGACCGAGACGTTCTTGAGGTTGTGCTCGCGCGCGCCGCGCACGCGGATGAAGCGGGAAGGGTCGGACATGCCGGGCTCGTGATGCGCGGCCGGGGACGACGGCCGAACCTCTCTATGTAAGTCAGAGACTCGCGTTCGCAGCAAGAACGAATTAGGAACTCTTTTGATCCTTGATCGTCATTCCAAATCGGCATATCTGCCGGGCGACCAAGGAGGGTCCTGTTATGTGCGCATCACGGGAAACGAGCCTCCATGACCAATTGGACCGTCGTTGTCGATATCGCTTTCATTCGCGCGCTCGACGGCCACTCGCTCTCCTTTTTGAGGCGAGTAGATCAGATCCAAAGGCTGCTCGCCCGCGAAGGTCCGGACGGGCTGAAGACGACGCCGGTCGATACGCGGTGGTCGGACATCAAAGGGCCGGTGAGCCGAATGGCGATCGCGCCGTTCGATCGCGAGGTATACCTCGTCTACATGGACGTGCGCCCCGGCCTGAACATCATCATTCGCGGCGTGGTCCCATTCGATCGGCCGAACGCCTGATGTCTACTTCCCATGAAGGAGGCGCCGCATGAGCGACCATGACGCCGTTGAGTGGCGCCCGAAGTGGACGCCGGAGGAAGAAAAAGAGATCGAGGCGGGGGTCGAGGAACTCCGCCGCAACGTATCCGCTCTGAAGGCGCTGCGAGACCGGCTCGGCGTCACACAGGAAGAATTGGCCGCCGCACTTGGCGTCACCCAGTCCAATGTCTCCAAGATGGAGGCCAGGGCCGAGCCGCGGCTGTCGGTGCTGCGCAGGCTTGTGGAGCACAAGGGCGGTCGGCTGAGGGTGGTGGCGGATTTCGGCGACCGCCAGCTCGACCTGCCGGTCTGACGGGCGCCCGATCCGAACAGCTGGGCTGTGCAAAGCCCGCCGCTCGTGCAATTTCCCCACAACAAGGGAAGAACACGGGGGAACGGCGGATGGCGGCAGAGGCCGGGACGGCGAAGCGCGATCTTGGGACAGGGGCGGCGGTGACGCTGCTGCTGTGCTTCCTGACGGCGTGCATCGAGGGGATCGACCTGCAGTCGATGGGGATCGCCGCGCCGGGCATCCGCACCGAGTTCGGCCTCGCGCCACAGCAGCTCGGCAACGTGCTGTTCGCCAGCCCCATCGGCCTGTTCTTCGGCGCCTTCATCGGCGGGCGCTTGGCCGACCAGTTCGGGCGCAAGGCGGCGCTGCTGTTCGCCATGGTGGTGTTCGGGGTGTTCCAGCTCTCCACGGTCTGGGCGCCGGGATACGGCGCCCTGGTGGCGATCCGGTTCCTCTGCGGCCTCGGCCTCGGCGGCGCCCTGCCGAACCTGATCGCCCTGACGTCGGAGGCGTCGGGCGGCAAGAACAGCATATTGAACGTGGTCATCACCGCGGCCGGCATGCCCGTGGGCGGCGGCTTCGCCAGCTGGATCATGTTCGCCGAGGGCGCGCACGCGAACTGGCGCACGGTGTTCTACATCGGCGGGATCGCGCCCCTGGTGCTGGCGGTGGCCATGACCTTCCTGCTGCGCGAGTCGCGGGTGTTCCGGGAGGCGCGCGAGGCGGCGGTGAAGGCGGGCCGCAGGATCAACTCCGTGGCCGTCCTTTTCGGCGGCGGACGGGCGCCGGCCAGCGTGTCGCTGTGGATCAGCTTCTTCTTCACCACCCTGGTCACCTACCTGCTGCTGAACTGGCTGCCGATCCTGATGGAGGCCAAGGGGTTCAGCCGCACCGACGCGGCCTTCATCCAGATCCTGTTCAACGTCGGCAGCGCGGTCGGCTCGATCTTCATGGGCTGGCTGATGCAGCGGCGGCCGAGCCGGACCATCCTGATCGCCTGCTACGTCGGCCTGGCGCTGGGCCTCGTGGCCCTGGCCAAGGTGGGCGGCAGCGTCGGCGTGGCCTCGGCCGTGGTCGGGATCACCGGCGCCTTCCTGCTCAGCGCGCAGTACATCCTCTACGGCCTGTCGCCGTCCTTCTATCCTTCGGAGGCGCGGGGCACGGGCACGGGCGCCGCGGTGGCGGTGGGCCGGCTCGGCTCGGCCATGGGGCCCCAGCTCGCGGGCATGCTGATCCAGGGCGGCAAGTCGGCGACCGAGGTGTTGCAGGCCCTGTTGCCAGTCACGGCGGTGGCGGGTCTGTTCGCGGTGGTGCTGATGTTCTGCCGGCGGGCCGAAGACTGATTTGCGGCGCCGCACAATCGCGTGAAAGCTTTGCTGCGGCGCGTTGAAAGGCCTGGCCGGACGGCCTATATCACGTGGCCGTTCTCAGGCGGTTTGGCCCGGGCGGGTCCAGCGTTCCAAGGCGGAGCCTAATGCTGCTCACCATGATGAAGGCCAAGCTTCACCGCGCCACGGTGACCCAGGCCGACCTCGATTACGAAGGGTCGATCGCCATCGACCGCGACCTGCTCGAAGCGTCGGGCATCCTGCCGCACGAGCAGGTGGACGTGCTCAACATCACCACCGGCGAGCGGTTCACCACCTACGCCATCGAGGCGCCCCCCGGCTCGCGCACCGTCGGAGTCAACGGCGCCGCCGCCCGGCTGGTCCAGCGCGGCGACAAGGTGATCGTGGTCACCTACTGCCAGATCGAGGCCGAACAGGCCCGCAACTACGCCCCCACCGTGGTCCTGCTCGACGAGCAGAACGGGGTGAAGAGGGCGGCGTGAACCGGCCGCCGGCCGCACTCCTCGCCTTCGCGCTGATCGCCGCCGCGGCCCTGGCCGCCTGTTCGCCCAAGGGCGGCAAGGTCTCCATCCCGGCCCTCGGCCAGATCGCCCTGCCGCACGCCGCCGCGCCCTTCGACAAGGACAGGCTCGAGAACGCCATCGACGTCTCCTTCGGCGGGCCGGGCACCTGCGTGGTGGTCGACGACACCGCCACGGGGGCGGAGGTCTATCGCTACAACTCCCACATGGCCTGCACCCGCACCATGCCGCCGTGCGCCACCTATGACGTCGCCGGCGCCCTGATCGGCCTGGACGCCGGCGTGGTCACCCCCGACACGGCCCTGAAGTGGGATCACACGCCCCAGCCCACCACCGCCTGGCAGCAGGACGCCGACCTGCGCACCGCGTTCAGGCAGGCGATCCCCTGGTGGCAGCAGCGCGTGGCTGAGATGCTCGGCCGGACCAGGCTGGCCCGCGGCTGAAGGACCTCGACTACGGCAACCATTCCACCCAGGGCTATCCGGGGCCGTTCTGGATGGGCCCGTCCGAGGGCGGCGGCCTGTTCGTCTCCACCCACGACCAGGCGCAGTTCCTGCACCGGCTCTACGCCGGCCGCCTGCCGGTCAGCGCCCCCGCCCTGCAGGCGGTGGAGGCGGTGATGGCCGACGAGACCCGCGGCGACGTCGCCATGAGCGGCGCGGGCGGAAGCTGCGCCAGCCAGGCGGACAACTCCCGCCAGGTCGGCTGGTGGATCGGGCGGCTGAAATCCCCGGCCCACGACTACGTCTTCGCCGCCTCGATCGAGAGCGACAACGACAACGCCCTGCCGGGGACGGAGGTCTCCCACCGCCTGAAGACCGCCTTCGCCCAGGCGGGCCTGTGGCCCTCGGCCTGAGCCGCTACTTGGTCAGCTCATAGAGGCCTGTGACGTCGATCCGCACGTCGAGCTGGCCCGCCTCGACCGGCGTGGACGCCTTGGCCTCGGCGCGGAAGGCCATCACCGGCAGGGGCTGCGGCGGCGACACGTAGCCGGTCCCCTCGCCGAGGCTGACCAGCCGCCCGATGCGATAGCCGGTGGCGCCGGCGTAGAGCTGGGCCTTGGCCTGCAGCGCCTGCACCGCCTTCAGCCGCGCCGCGTCCTCGGCCGCCCGCGCGTCCTTCAGGCCGAAGCTGATGCCGTTGATCTGGTTGGCCCCGACCGCGACCATCGCGTCCAGCGTCTGGCCGAGCCGCGCCAGGTCATAGACCGTGACCGACACCTGGTTCGAGGCCTGGTAGCCGGTCAGCCGCGGCGGCTTGTTCTGCTCGTAGTCGTACTGGGCGTTGAGGTTCAGGCCCGAGGTCTGGATGTCCTTGGCGTCGATCCCGGCCTTCTTCAGGGCGGCGATCACCTGGCCCATCTGGCGGGCGTTGTCGGCCATGGCCTCGGCCGCCGTCGGTTGCTGGCTCTGCACGCCGAGCGAGATCGTCGCCATGTCGGGGGCGGCCTTCACCTCGCCCGACGCCGACAGGTTCAGGGTCGTGGCGCGGAACATCGAGCCGGCCGAGGCGTCCGGCGCGGCCTGCGCCACCGCGCCGGCGGCGCAGGTCGCCAGGAGGGCCAGGGCCAGGGCGCCGGCGAGGATCGGGGTCTTCATGGTCGTCTTCTCCCAAGGAGCGTCGATCGAGGCGGCCACGCTATCGAGGCCAAGATGAACCCGAGCTTTCCGCCCCATGCAGCCCATGCTAACCCGCTTGACCCGTTTGCGGCGCGCCGCAACGCCCCTGGGCCCGTAGCTCAACGGTTAGAGCCGGCCGCTCATAACGGTCTGGTTGCTGGTTCGAATCCAGCCGGGCCTACCAGGGGTCGGGCTCCCTTCCGGGAACGTCCGCCGGTCCTGCGCCTTAGCCTGAGGGTGTTGGTGGCGCAGGCGGATGACATGAGACGACGGCGGGGCAATCCCTGGTTCGGCATCGGCCTTCAGGCCTGGAGCCTCGGCCTGGAGGCGTCGACGGTGATGGGACTGCGCGCCCTGAAGATCGCCGAGGGCGGCGCCCGCGGTCAGGCGGAAGCCCAGCGCATGGTCAGCGAAAAGATCGAGGCGGCGGCGGCCTTGCAGGCGCTGGCCCTGACCGGCGCCCTTGGCGGGACGGCAGCCAGCGCCTCCGCCCGCACGATCGCCCACTATCGCCGCAAGGTGAAGGCCAACCGCCGCCGCCTCGCCAAGCGCTAGCCTGGCGGGATAAGCCGCCCTCCGCTCGGGAAGACGGCTCGCCGTAGAGGCGGCTAGAAGACCTTCCGCACCTGCGGCTCGCGCGCCCACACCCGGCCGGCGGCGGCGGCCTGGACGAAGTCGCCCACCGACGCGGCCGGCAGGGCGATCAGGCCCGGATCGCTGTCCGGCGTCGCGTCCGTCAGCCCACCCTTGACGAACAGGGGCGCGGCCGTCGGCAGATAGGCGATGACCTTGAGGTGGCCGAAGGCGTCGCGCACGAAGTTGACCGCCGCCGCCTCCAGCGCGAGCTGGGCGCCGCCCTCGGCGGACGGCAGCACGGCGACCGCGTCGAACAGCACCGACGGGCCGCCGTCGATCTTGTGGTCGGCGGGCAGCAGCTCGCCCTGCGCGGTCATGACCCCGCCGATGGTCGGCGCCACCAGCTCCAGCGTCGCGCCGGCGGCGGCCAGGGCGGCCTTCAGGTCGGCGATCAGGGCGCCGTCGCTCCCGTCGCTGACCAGGGCGCCGACCTTGCGGCCCTGCAGGGTGGGGACGGCCTTGGCCAGGATGCTCAGCATCGGCGAGGGCTCCATGGCCAGCACCGGCGCGGCGGTCTCGGCCGGCGCCACCGGCTCCGTCAGGCCGAGGCCGGCGGCGACGCGGGCGGCCAGGGCGTCGTCGATGTTGGCGATCCGCGCCAGCACGGCCTGGCGCACGCGCGGCAGGAAGCACTTGCTGAGCTCGAAGATCAGGGCCGCGACGATGTGGTCCTGCTCGGGCCCCGTCTGGCTGGCGAAGAACAGCCGCGCCTGGCTGTAGTGGTCGGCGAAGCTCTCCGGCCGCACGCGAAGCTGCTGGCCCGCCTCCTCAGCCGGGAAGGTCCGGTAGCCGGCCTCGGCGGAGGCGCGCGCCACGTCGGGGCCGAGGCTCGACGGCTCGTAGTTCACCTGCCCCGCGGGGACGTCCATCCGCATGTGCCCGTCGCGCTGCAGGTTGTGGAACGGGCACTTGGGCTGGTTGATCGGGATCTGGTGGAAGTTCGGCCCGCCCAGCCGCTTCAGCTGGGTGTCGAGATAGGAGAACAGCCGGCCCTGCAGCAGCGGGTCGTTGCTGAAGTCGATCCCCGGCACGACGTTGGCGGCGCAGAAGGCCACCTGCTCGGTTTCGGCGAAGAAGTTGGCCGGGTTGCGGTCCAGCACCATTCGCCCGACCACCCGCAGCGGCACGATCTCCTCGGGGATCAGCTTGGTGGCGTCCAGGACGTCGAAGTCGAAGCCGTCGGCCTCTTCCTGGCTGAAGGTCTGCAGGCAGAATTCCCACTCGGGGAAGTCGCCGCCCTCGATGGCGTTCCACAGGTCGCGGCGGTGGAAGTCCGGGTCGGCGCCGTTGATCTTCACCGCCTCGTCCCAGACCACCGACTGCATGCCGAGCTTCGGCCGCCAGTGGAACTTCACGAAGGTGGACGCGCCCTCGGCGTTGACCAGCCGGAAGGTGTGGATGCCGAAGCCCTCCATCATCCGGTAGGAGCGCGGGATCGCCCGGTCCGACATGATCCACATGATCATGTGCATGCTTTCCGGCGTCAGGGAGATGAAGTCCCAGAAGGTGTCGTGCGCCGTCTGCGCTTGCGGGAACTCCCGGTCGGGGTCCTGCTTGGCGGCGTGGATCAGGTCGGGGAACTTGATGGCGTCCTGGATGAAGAACACCGGGATGTTGTTGCCGACGATGTCGAAGTTGCCCTGGGCGGTGTAGAACTTCACCGCGAAGCCGCGCACGTCGCGCGCGAGGTCCGACGAGCCCTTGTTGCCGGCGACGGTGGAGAAGCGGGTGAACACCGGGATCCGCTCCCCCGGCCGCTGCAGGAAGTCGGCCGTCGTCACGTCGGCGCAGCTCTCCAGGCATTCGAAGAAGCCGTGCGCGGCCGAGCCGCGGGCGTGGACCACGCGCTCGGGGATGCGCTCGTGGTCGAAGTGCATGATCTTTTCGCGCAGGATGAAGTCCTGCAGCAGGACCGGCCCGCGCGGCCCCGCCTTCAGCGAGTTCTGGTTGTCGCCGATCGGCACGCCCTGGTTGGTGGACAGCTGCTCGGCGGGGCCGGCGGCCTGTTGCTGCAGTTCGCCGCCGGCGGGGATCAGGGTCTTGACGGAGGCGGCGGTGTCGACGTCGGCGGCCTGGGCGCGCTCGGCCGGGGTGAGCTTCGAAGGCGGTGACTTGGGCAT
>JBBCHF010000017.1:0-79666 GCA_037201645.1 Caulobacteraceae bacterium | reverse complement strand
TTCGCCGACGGTGTTGGCGTCTGCGGCGGGCGCGGGGCCGGCGAGGCCGACGGCGTCTGGGCCAGCGCATTGCCTGCGCCGGCCAGCAGCATCGCTGCGCCGAGGGCGGTGGCGAGGGCCGGCATAGAGGCGTTCCGCATCAATCGCGATGCAGAGCGGCCTTCGCGAGCGCCGGTGCGCTCGGACCTTGTATTGTTACGGTTCGACATATAATTTAGCTCCCAACGGCGACATTTATGTCGAGAGGGTTACGATCTAGGTGGAAATGCGGTAACTCACAATGCAAGGGAGCCTGATATGGCTAGACTTACAGCGTTGTGGCTAGCGCGTGTGCTTCAACCTGCGTTACCTGCCCGACGAATTCGGATGCTTTACTTGCATCCTTGGGGGCGCGATTAGCCGGACGGCCCCCGAAGCGGAAGGGTGCGCCGCAAACAAACCACCGCTGTGGCAGAATTACAGCAGCGCGCCCAAGCGGGAACTGGCGGCGGCCGATGGGCGGTCGGACGCATGGCGCGCACGCCACAAGCGGTTTGACCGGGCCGGGGCGGCGATGTCTGATGGCGCCAACCACAAACGACAAAGGGAGGCCCGCCATGGCGGACCTGACGCTCGACCGCCCCGGAACGTCGGAAGGCGACCGGCTCGGCCGGCTGGAGGATGCGGTGTCCCGGCTCGCCGCCGAGAACGCGCGGCTGGTCCTGCAGGTCGGCCGGCTGGAGGACGCCGCGGCCGTGCGCAAGCTGCAGCACAGCTACGGCTACTTCATGGACAAGGGCCTCTACAACGAGGTGGTGGACCTCTTCGCCGACGACGGCGAGTTGCGGTTCATGGGCGGGGTGTTCAAGGGCAAGGAGGGCGTGCGCCGGCTCTACGTCGGGCGGCTGAAGCCGGGCTTCACCGGCAAGAACGGCCCCGCGTTCGGCATGCTGGCCGACCATCTGCAGCTGCAGGACGTCATCGACGTGGCCGAGGACCGCAAGACCGCGCGCTCGCGCTGCCGCGGCTTCCTGCAGGGCGGCAGCCACGACCTGAAGCCCGACAAGAACCCCCACCTGCCGCGCCAGTGGTGGGAGGCCGGCATCTATGAGAACGAGTACGTCAACGACGCCGGCGTCTGGAAGGTCAAGGTCATGAACTACAATCTGACCTGGCAGGGCGACTTCGAGACCGGCTGGGCCCACCAGCCGCCCTACGAGGGCGCGTTCTGGAAGAAGACCTTCCCGGAGGACCCGCTAGGCCCCGACGAGGTCACCGGCGAGCAGACCCCGTTCTGGCCGGACACCGGGCGTCCTGCCCTTCCACTACCCCCACCCGGTCACCGGCAAGCCGATCCAGCCGGAGTAGCGCGCGCGTGACCTTCTCCCCCTGCGGGAGAAGGTGGCCGCGAAGCGGCCGGATGAGGGGTCGAAGATCCATCCGTCTGACGACAGCGTCGCCGTTCGCCGCCGAGAGGCCGGCGCGACCCCTCATCCGTCGGCCTTCGGCCGCCCCCTTCTCCCGCAAGGGGAGAAGGGGACGGGGACCGGATGCCTACTCCGCCGGCTGCTTCTCGTCGGTGGAGCGGCGGAACAGTTCGCCGCGGTCCTTGGCCCAGTTCTGCAGGGCTTCGGTGCGCTGCTTGACGCCTTCCGGGTCGGCTTCCTCGGGCAGCACCGAGTCGAGGATCATCTTGAAGTGCTGCTCCAGCATCCCCTTCGATTCCGGATAGGGGATGATGTAGAGCTGCTCGTCCTCCATCCCCTTCTTGATCCAGTTGGCCAGGTCCACCGGCTCCATGCCGTGGATGTGGATGCTGCGCAGGGAGTCCACCGTGCGGTCGTCGACGACGTAGCCGGTGTTCTTCAGGTGCTCGGGCCGGGTGTAGGTGGCCTCGGCGATGTTGGACTTGATGTTGGCCGGGCAGCAGACCGAGACCCCGATCCCGTACTTCTTCAGGGCCATGTTGTAGCTTTCCGACAGGTTGTTCACCGCCGCCTTGGCCGCGCAGTAGATCGCCGCGCCGTCGGAGCCCGCGAACCCGCCCATGGACGAGGTGTTGACGATATAGCCCGGCTGGCCGGACGCGATCATCCGCGGCAGGAAGGTCTGGATGCCGTTGACCACCCCGCCGAACAGGACGCCCGTCAGCCAGTCCCAGTCCTCGTAGGTGGACTTCTCGGTGGGGCCGAAGGTGTTGACGCCGGCGTTGTTGAAGAGGAGCTGCGGCGGCCCGCCGAACACCTTCTCCACCTCGTCGGCCGCCGCCGCGTAGGCCTTGCGGTCAGTGATGTCGAGCTTGATGGCGTGGACGGGGGCGTTCTTCTGGCGGAAGTAGGCCATGGCCTCGTCCAGGTGGTCCTGGCGGATGTCGGCGATCACGACCTTGCAGCCGGCCTCCGAGAACACCTTGGCCAGGCCGAAGCCGAGGCCCGAGCCGCCGCCGGTGATGAACGCGATCTTGCCTGCGAAGTCCTTCATGGGTTCCTCCTTGACTCCGTCAACCGTTAGCGCCGGCGGCGGGAAGAGTCGAACCCTTCCCGGCGTCCGTCGCGCGCCTCAGCCCAGGAAATCGAGCACGGCCTTGTTGAAGGCGGCGGGATTCTCGATGGGCGACAGGTGGGCCGCGTCGGGGATGTCGGCGCGGTGGGCGCCGGGGATGTTGGCGACGAGGTTGTCGGCCGCCGCCGCGCCGCCCGGGCCGTCCTCGATCCCGGCGATCACCAGGGTGGGGGCCTTGATGTTCGCCAGGTCGGTGGTGCGGTCGGAGTCGCGCAGCGCGGCGCACGATCCGGCGAACCCCTCGCGCGACATGGTGCGGAACGCCTCGGCCAGGGCCTTGGCCTGGTCCGGATGGGCGGCCTTGAACTGGGCCGACAGCCAGTGGTCCATGGTCGGCGGGGCGATGCCGTCCAGCCCCTGGCTCAGGGCCGTCTGGATCCAGCCGGTCAGCATGTCGTAGGCGGGGATGTGGGCGGTGGTGTTGGACAGGACCAGCTTCCCGATCCGCTCCGGCGCGTGGGCGCCCAGCCACATGCCGGTCATGCCGCCCTGCGACAGGCCGACGAAGTGGGCGGTCTTGACGCCGAGCGTGTCCATCACCGCCAGGGCGTCCTTGGCCAGCATCTCGATGGAGTGCTCGCCCTCGCAGTTGCCCGAGCCGCCGTGGCCGCGGGTGTCGTAGCGGATCACGCGGAAACGCTCACCGAACGGTCCGGCCTGGGCGTCCCACATGGAAAGGCCGCCGCCGATGGCGTGGCTGAACACCACGGCGGGGCCGTCGGCCTCGCCCTCGTCACGGACGTGGATGGGGCAGCCGTCGAAGCTCTCGATCGTGCGGTCGGTCATGGGACTCCCTGGTCGTCGCGGGCGTCAGTCCGCGCCCGGGTCGCCGACTAGCCCCACCGCCTGCACCCCCGCAAGAGCCACGATCTCGTCGTTGTCCGAGACGTCGCCCGACACCCCCACCGCCCCGACCAGCACCCCGTCGGCGGTGCGCACCAGAACCCCGCCCGGCACGGGCGCGAGGCCGCCCTGGATCAGGCCGGCCAGGGCCGCATAGAAGGTCGGCTGGGTCTTGGAGCGCGCCGCCAGGGTGCGCGAGCCGAGTCCCATGCCCAGCGCGCCGTTGGCCTTGGCCATGGCGATGTCCTGCCGGTGCAGGCTGGAGCCGTCCTCGGCCGCATAGGCGACCAGGGCGCCGCGCACGTCGAGCACCGCCACGGCGACGGGCAGGAACCCGGCCCGCCGGGCCTGCGCCAGGGCGGCGGAGACGATGGCCTGGGCGGTGGAGAGGCTGAGCTGGGTCATGCGGCGGCTCCTGTTGGCGGCGACCATTCCAGATGCGCGGCCCGGCGCCAATGCCCGCCGCGCGCTGGCGTGAGGGGAGCCGGCCTTGCGCCCGTATGGATAGGAGTGGCGGTGGCGCCGAGCGCGCCGGCTTCCGCTGGGGAAGCAAGCTTTGGAGAGCACTGAATGAAGGCCCGAGTACTGGGATTGGCGGCGGTCGGCATGCTGGTCGGGGCGACCCCGGCCCTGGCGCACCACTCGTTCGCCATGTTCGACCGTGACAAGCAGGTCAGCCTCACGGGCACCGTGCACGACTTCCAGTGGACCAACCCGCACGCCTGGATCGAGATCGACGTGCCGGACGGCAAGGGCGGGGCGGACAAGTGGGGCGTCGAGCTGAACAGCCCCAACAACCTGTCGCGCCAGGGCTGGCGCTCGAACCTGCTGCACCCGGGCGACAAGGTCACCATCGTGCTGAACCCGCTGCGCAGCGGCGAGCACGGCGGGCTGTTCCTGCAGGCGACCCTGCCGGACGGCCGCGTGCTGGGCGACAAGTTCCTGAGCAAGTCGGCCGCCCCGGCGGCGGCGAGCCCTGCCAAATAGACGGCGACCCGGAATCGGGCTGAAGACTGGGCGGAAACGGCTGGGTGGGTGTATCGTCCACCACAATCGTGAAGGGGTCGGCGCGATGACCGACAGACTCGACGAACTGCTGAGGGCCCTGCCGGCCCCCACGCTCGACCATGCGCTCGACCAGCTCGAGCCGATGGTCTGGCGGCGGATCGACGGCGGCCGCGCCCGGCCGGCGATGGCCGGCGGCGGCCTGCGCTTCCAGCTCGCCGCGGCGGGCATGGCCCTGGTCATCGGCCTGGCGCTCGGCTGGTTCATGACCAGCGCGCGCGAGACCCAGAACCGGCAGGACGCCCTGTTCGCCGGCTATGCCGAGGTGGGGCCCCTCGGCCGGCTGGAAGGCGGTCTATGAACGCCGCTTCCTGGCGCGGCCTGGTCCTGACCCTTGTCGTGACGCTGCTGATCGCGGCCGGCGCCGGGTTCGTCGGGGCGCGGTTGGGCATGCAGCGCGCCGACACGGCCTCCAGCGGCCCGATGGGCGGCGGCACCGTGCGCCAGTCGGTGCACACCCTGCTCGACAAGAGCTTCAAGCTCTCCGACGCCCAGAAACAGCGGATCCAGGCCATCGACGAGCGGTTCACCCGCCAGCACAACCTGATCTGGGGCGACATCCGCATGTACAACGCCCAGCTCGCCAGCGCCGTGGCCACCGACATGTCGCTGAACCCCCAGGCGCAGGCGGCGATCAAGAACATCCAGCAGAGCGTGGGCGCCCTGCACACCGAATCGATCCTCTACGTGCTGGAGGTGCGCAAGGTGCTGACGCCCGAGCAGCAGACGGTGTTCGACGAGCACATCGTGCTGGCGCTGATGCGCGATCCTGCGTGATCGCCCATGGATCCGACCGATGCGGAGTTGGTCGCAGCGGTCCTGCGAGGTGAGCAGAACGCCTTCACCGCCCTGATGCGGCGCCACAAGGCGTGGCTCTACCTGTTCATCCGCCGCCATGTCCCCACGTCGGAAGACGCCTACGACATCCTGCAGGAGAGCTTCGCCTCGGCCTGGAAGGCGCTGTCGAGCTATGACCGGCAGCGGCCCTTCGACATCTGGCTGCGCCGCATCGCCCTGAACAAGTGCCGCGACCGCGCGCGCAAGGAGTCGGTGCGCCGGCGGGTGTTCCAGGTGGTGGGCCTTTCGTCCGAGGCCAAGGACGAGCCGCGCGACCCCGCGGCCGGCGCCGACGACATGCAGATCGCCAACGAGACCCTGACCCGGCTGAACGCGGCGGTGGAGAAGCTGCCGGCCAAGCTGCGCGAGCCCCTGGTGCTGACCGCCCTGCAGGGCCTGTCGCAGAAGGAGGCGGCCGAGGTGCTCGGCGCCAGCGTCAAGGTCGTGGAGATGCGGGTCTATCGCGCCAGGAAGCAGCTCGCCGCCGCCCTGGACCGCGCCGGCATCGCCGACCTCGGCCAGGTGAGCTGACAGCTCCCTTCCCCCTGGATGGGGGAAGGGCCGGGGATGGGGTGGAGGCGCTTCCGGAAAAGGCTCGGCGGACGGACCGCGCGCGCCGTCCGACGCAGCGAGGCGGATAGGGCGCCACCCCCACCCCTGCCCCTCCCCCCTCCAGGGGGAGGGGTCTCAGGCTCAGTTGTCGATCGTATCCGCCGCCAGGCGCATCTCGTCGGTCGACTTCTGGCGGCGCTCTTCGCCGGACTTGCGGACCTCGTCGATCTCGTACTCGGTCGGGAAGGCGTCGAGCATCCGCTGGAAGTAGGCGGCGACCTCCTCTTTGAACTCGCCGTGCGGAAAGATGTAGAGTTCGTTCTTCTTGATCGCGTCCAGCACCCGCTCGCCGAGCTCCAGCGGCTGCATGCCGGTGGTGATCGGCGGGGCCGTCGCCGCCGGCTCGTCGTGCGAGGCGTGGGTCTGGCGGTAGACCTTGCCGGCGGTGACCGCGCGCGTCGCCACCATGCCCGGGCACAGCACCGAGACCCCGATCCTGTGCGGCGCGAGCGTCAGGCGCAGGGAATCCGACAAGCCGCGGATGGCGAACTTGGCGGTGGAGTAGCTGCCCACGAACCCCGGCACCGGGATCATCCCCGCCATGGACGAGGTGTTGACGATGTGGCCGCCCTCGCCGTGCTTCTTGATCAGCGGCAGGAAGTTGACCAGGCCGTTCGTCGTGCCGCCGACGTTGACGTTCATGACGTAGTCCCAGTCCTCGTAGCTGTGCTCGTCCACCTGGCCGCCGGCGGCGACGCCGACGTTGTTGCAGAGCACGTGCACCTTGCCGAACACCTTCTCGGTCTCGGCGGCGGCGCGCTCGAACGCGGGCCGGTCGGTGACGTCGAGCTTGATGAGGTGAAGGTTGTTGGCGCCCGGATGGGCGGCCGCGACCTCGTCCAGGTGGCTCTGCAGCATGTCGGCGACCACCACCTTCATGCCGGCGTTCATGAACGCCTGCGCCATGCCGTAGCCGATGCCGCTCGCGCCGCCGGTGATGAAGGCGACCTTGCCCTCGACGTTCTTCATGGCCGTTCTCCCTGATGCTGTTATGCGTCTTCGGCCGCACCATAAGCAGGGTCCCTGTCAAAAGAAAAGCCGCCCCCGCGAGGGGGCGGCTGCAATGTCGTCGGGGAACGACGCCTGAGGCGCTAGAAGCTGCGCCGCAGGGTGACGGTGAACTCGCGCGGCTCGCCGACGGTGCCGTAGGCGGTGCCGAAGCCGGTCAGGCCGTTGAACTTCTGGGTGTAGTACAGCTTGTTGCCCAGGTTGGTGATCTGGCCCGAGACCGACCAGTGCGGATCGCGCGGCCGCCAGGTCAGGCGGGCGTTCACCAGGGTGTAGCCCGGCTGGTTGGCCAGCGGGCTGTCCGGCTCGGTCGGGCTGAAGTAGGTGGTCGAGCGATAGTTCGCGTCGATCCGCGGCGTCAGCACGCCCAGGCGGCCGATGTCGATGTCGTACTGCACGCCGATGGCCGCGTTCCAGTCGGGCACCAGGAGCTGCGGGCTGTCCAGGCTCAGCGACACGCCGGTGTCGATCTGGGCGTACTTGAAGTGCGTATAGCCCAGGGAGGCGTTGATCAGCAGGCCGGGCACGGGCCGGGCCTCCGCCTCGGCCTCGAAGCCGGTGATGTGGGCCTGCCCGCCGTTGGCGGTGAAGAACACCGTCGCGGGGTGGCCGTTGGCGGCGCTGCCGAGCTCGGTCACCTGGATGTTGGTGTAGTCGGTATAGAAGACGTCGCCGTTCAGGCGCAGGCGGTGATCGAACCACTCCGTCTTCAGGCCCGCTTCATAGGCCGTCACGTCTTCCGGCCCGTAGGGGAAGATGTCGGTCGAGGTGTTGAACGGCCGCCCGTTGATGCCGCCGGCGGTGAAGCCGGTCGAATAGGAGGCATAGGCGGAGATGTCCGGGGTGAGGTCGTACTTCACCGCCACCCGCGGGGTCCACTTGCTCTCCTTGTCGGTCGTGCCCTGCAGGGTGACGTTGAGCACGGTGGGGTCGTCGAGGCCCTGATAGAAGTAGTAGTGCCGCGTGAAGGCGTAGGTCTTGGTCTCGTGCGAGAACCGGACCCCGGCGTCGACGCTGAGCTGGTTGGTGATGTGCAGGTTGCCGTCGACGAAGGCGGACCGGTTCTTCAGGGTCGCCGGGTCGTCGATCAGGAAGTCCTGGACGTCCGGGCCGCCGAAGAAGGCGAAGCCCTCGAAGTCGACGCGGCCGGTGTTGCGCTCCCCGGCGTTCAGGAAGAACCCGCCGAGGGTCCAGTCCAGCCGCTTGTCGAACAGGTTGCCGGTCAGCACCGCCTCTTCGCTGAACTGGTGGTGCGAGACCCCCTGGTAGGCTTCCTGGATCGGCACCGCGATCGCCGACTGGCTGGAGCCGAACGTGCCCGAATAGCCGCGGAAGGCGGTGATCGAGTTCAGGTGGACGTTCGGGGCGATCTCGACGTCCAGGGTGTTGGAGACCCCGTACTGCTTCAGCTTGTAGATGTTGGGATCCAGGAAGCTGGAGTGCTTGTCGAGGTAGTTGCCATAGGCCGCGGGCAGGTTCTCGCCGGCCGGATTGGAGCCCGACAGGCCCGGATTGCCGAAGCTGGCGTAGCTGACAAACGGGTTGCCCGGGTAGAGCGCGGCGGCGAGCGCGGCGCTCGGCGGGCAGAAGGTCCTGGGGTCGGTGGCCGGCGGCGCGAAGCCGGACGCTAGCTGGCCGGTCAGGCAGGTCGAGCTCAGCGGCAGGTGATAGTCCGGGCCGCCGATGTTGCCGAACCAGGTGGTGAGGCCGTTGGGCAGCGGCGCATTGTTCGGGAAGCCGACCGGGATCAGAGAATATTGCGCCTGGCGGTCGAGGGTGTCGAACTGCAGCGGCGCGATCAGGACGTCCGGCGAGGCGGTGTTGTTGGAGTTGGAGTAGTCGCCCGCGAGGTTGTCCTCGATGCGGTCGTTGACGATCCAGCGAAGTTGGCCGCGCACGGCCCAGGTGTTCTCCGCGCCAAGCGTGCCGACCTGGCATCCGTCGCTGGTGTTGGTGCCCTTGTTCGGCAGCAGGCCCGCCAGCCCGGGATTGACGCAGGCGAAGTTCATCAGCTTCACCCAGCCGTCGTGCTGGGTATGCATGGCCGACAGGCGCGCCATCAGCTTGTCGTCGACGAGGGGCACGTCGACCACGCCCTTCATGTCGAAGCGGTTGAGCGAGCCGCCCGTGCCCTCGATGTACCCGGAGCCGTCGCCGGTGGGCTTCTTGGAGAAGATGCGGATGGCGCCGCCGGTGGCGTTGCGGCCCGACAGCACGCCCTGCGGCCCGCGCAGCACCTCGATGCGGTCGATGTCCAGCAGGTCGAAGGTCGAGCCGTAGACGGTCGAGAAGTAGACGCCGTCGATATAGAAGGCGATGCGCGGCGAGTAGGCGAACAGGAAGTCGCTCTGGCCGATGCCGCGGATGAAGGCGGCGTTCGACATGCCCGACCCCGAGCTGCCCATGCGCATGCTGACGTTGGGCACCGAGTTGGCCACGTCCATGACGTTGGTGATGCCGCGCTGCTCCAGCATCTGGGAATTGACCGCCGAGATCGAGATCGGCGTCTTCTGCAGGTTGGTCTCGCGGTACTCCGCGGTCACCACCACCTCGGACACGGTGGAGGCGTCCTTCTTGGCGCTCTCTTCGGCCAGGGCGTGGGCCGGGCCGAGCGCGGCGACGCCGAGCGCCAGGGTGCAGACGCCCCCCGCCAGACGGCCCCGTACGCGAGGACGCAGAGTGATTCCCGATTGATGCAGCATGTTTCTCCCCCCGATAGCTATGAGATCCATGTCAGGACCCCTTAGGGAAAAACTTCCGCTAGTCTACAATCTTGTCAATCCGCAATATTAAGGCGCGCTGCGGAAATATTTCGGGCGTGCCCTCCGCGCCTTGCCGCATCGGCTGAACGCCGCGCCTGCGCCACGCGAATGCGCCCGGGGACCTGGGCCTCCGGGCGCACAAAGCCATTGATGGAACGGAGGGCCTCCGCCGTCGCCCTAGCCCCAGCGGCCGCCTTCCGGGCCGGGGGCGAAGGCCGCCTTCGGGTCTGGGGTGCGGGCCTCGGCCAGGGCCGCCTTCACGGCCGGACGCGAGGCCATCCGCTCCAGCCACGCCAGCACCCGCGGGGTCGCCTCGGCGTTGACCAGGTCCGGCGTCAGGGCGGGCAGGATAGCGGCGGTCGGATAGACGGCGATGTCGGCCAGGGAATAGGTCGGCCCCGCCAGCCAGTCGGACGAAGCCAGCGCCGCCTCCATCCGCTCCAGCCGCACGGGCAACAGGCCCTTGGCGAACTCCAGCTCGTCGTCGGAGAAGCCTTCGGCGGTCTTGGCCCAGGCCTGCTGGCGCTCGATCGGGGCGCGGGCGAGGACGTCGGCGGGCAGGGGGGCCGGCTTGGCCTTGCTGACGCCGAGCTTCCAGGCGGCGGGGGCCATGTATTCGTTGACGTACTTGATCCAGACCTCGGCCCAGTAGCGGTCCTGGGCGCTTTCGGGGGTCAGGCAGACCTCGCCGAAGGTCTCCTCCAGGTACTGCAGGATGATGCCGGTCTCGGTGATGGTGTGGCCGTCGTGGACCAGGACGGGGACCTGGCCGAAGCGGTTGACCTCCAGGAAGGCCGGCGAGAACTGCTCGCCCTTCAGCACGTCGATATAGCGGCCGGCGTAGTCCAGGCCCTTCTCGTGCAGCAGGATCAGGACCTCGCCGGAGTTGGCGGTGGGCTCCCAGTGGTAGAGCTCGAGCATCGTGGTTTCCTATGGAATGGCGGGCGTGGGCGGCCGCGGCGCGCGCGGCCGGCGCGGATGTCAGTCGGGCAGGCCGAGCTTCTCGCGGACCTCGCCCATGCGGGGGCCGATGAAGCGGCCGAGAGCGAAGGCGGCCTTGATGCCGGGCCGCGCATGGCAGCGGCGCAGCCACGCCCACAGGTTCGGCGTCAGGGCCTCCGACACGTCCTCGCGCGAGAGCGGCCAGGAGTGCAGGGTGGTCATGGCGTCGATGTCGGCCAGGGAATAGGTGGGCCCGGCCAGGTAGGGGTATTCGCCCAGCGCCCGCTCGAACTCGCGGATGGCGGCGCCGACCCGGCGCTGGGATTCGGCGACCTCGGCGTCCGTGGCGCCCTGGCGGCTCATGATCAGCCGCCACACCTTGCGCCGCTCGGGCAGGGGCACGCGCTCGGCGGCCTCCTCCAGCTCCTGCTCGGACATCTCCGGCCCGCGCCGGCCGAACATGGTTCCCGCCTGCATGGCCAGGCACGGGTTCATGTATTCGTCGATGTAGCGCATCCACCAGCGCATCCGCGCGCGCTGCCAGGGCTCTGACGGGCGCAGGCTCGGGCCGTCGAACACCTCGTCGATGTATTCCATCGCGGGCGAGGATTCGAACATCTTGAAGCCGTCGTGGATCACCGTCGGCACGGTGCCGTTGGGGTTGATCGCGACGTACTCGGGCGAATGCTGCTCGCGCTTGCCCATGTCGATGAAGTGGTAGTCGAACTCGACGCCCTTCTCCTTGAGCGTCAGGAGCGGCTTGCCTGAATTGGCGTTCGGCTCCCAGGTGTAGACCTCCAGCATCGCTGGCTCTCCGTTTCTGATTGTGGGCGGCCGGACGGCCGGGGCTAGCGGGCGACGGCGGCGTTGAGGCGCTCCACCTCGCGCGCGAAAGGCTTGATGCCGAGCCAGAACACGAACAGCGACGCGGGCATGACGAGCACGGACGTGGTCAGCATGGCGTAGCGAAGCTGGCTCTCGTCCCGGAAGACGAAGTCGGTGATCAGGGCCACGATCGACGGCGACAGGCCGTTGCCGACGACGCTGAACAGGAACATCGACAGGGCGTTCACCTGGCCGCGCATCTCGTTGGGGGTGATGATCTGCAGCGCCGCGTTCTGCGAGGCGCCGGTGAAGCCGAGCGCCATGGAGCTGAAGGCCGACAGGGCCAGGGCCAGCCACGGCGAGGGCATCAGCGGCATCAGGAACGAGGCGGGCAGGGCGACCAGCCGGCCGAGGAACACCACCCGCATGGGGGCGTCGACCAGGCCCTTCTTCACGTAGCGCTCATAGAGCCAGACGCCGCCGAACAGGCCGATCGGCGTGCAGAACAGGCTGATCAGGCCAGTGACCATGCCGATCTGCGCCGGCTGCCAGCCATAGGTGCGCTGATAGAAGGCCGGGCCCCAGGACAGGCTTCCCATGGCCAGGGAGCTGATCGCCATCGAGCCCATGAACGGGGCGAACACGCGCCAGTGCTCGGTCATGTAGGCCAGGACGTGGCGCATGCCGATCTTCTTGACCAGCGCCGGGTCGAGCACCCCGCGCCGCACCGGCTCCTTCACCGTGAAGGCCGTGATCGCGGCGACCGCGAGGCCCGGCAGGCCGATGACGATGAACACCAGCTGCCACCAGCGGATCACGCCGACGCCCGCCAGGTGGATATCCGGCACGCCGACCAGGATGTGGATCACCACCGCGCCCATGATCAGGGAGAAGGCCCCGCCGGCGGTGACGCCGAGCTGCATCAGGGCGATGGCGCGGGTCAGCCGCTCCTTGGGGAAGCTGTCGGAGATAATCGAGAAGATCGCCGGCCCGTTCACCGACTCGCCCGCGCCCAGGAACAGGCGCGCCAGGAACAGCTGCACGAAGTTCTGCGCCAGGCCGCAGAACACGGTGGCCACGCTCCACATCGCCAGGGCGGCGCCGAGCAGGTTCTTGCGGTTGTTGCGGTCGATGAAGCGCGAGGTGGGCAGGCCGAACGCGGCGTAGAACAGGGCGAAGGCGACGCCGAGCAAGAGGCTGATCGAGGTGTCCGACAGGTGCATGTCGGCTTTGATCGGCTGCACCAAGAGGGACATGATCCCGCGGTCGACCTCGGCGAACATGACCACCAGGGCCATGACGAAGACGGTGTAGTAGGCGCGCTTGGGGGAGGGCCAAGCTTGGCTTGGCGCCCCCGAAACGGGGGCGGTCTCGGCCGGAGGCTCCGGCCCGCTGATTACGCTGATCGCCATCTTCCTGTCCGTCCCCACGGTATTTTGCGGCGACCCTCTGCAATCGCAGGGGTCCTGTCAATCCGGTTGACTTCGCCAATCTCGGACGGCCAATCTCCGCCGCGAGCGGGGACTCCGCAAGGTGGATGAACTGGCGGGCGCGGCCCCTCGACGGGCCGGCCGCGACACATGATCTGGAAGGAAACGGCATGAAGCTGGATATGGCGGCGCTGGGCGCGCCGAAGGCCCTGCGCGGGGCGCTGATCGCGCTGGGCGCGGTGCTGGCCGCCGGCGCCATGGCGGGCTCCGCCTCGGCCCAGCCGGCGGCCAAGCCCTGGTACAAGACCCCCTGGGACCCGGCCCGCGCGCAGCCGTGCGACCGCGCCTGCCTCGTCTCCATCATGAGCGACTATCTGCACGCTCTGGAGACCAAGGACCGTTCGGCCCTGCCGCTCGCCGAGCAGGTCTGGCTGACCGAGAACAGCGCCCACATGGACCTCGGCGAGGGCCTGCTCTGGCGCGCCAAGCTGCAGCCGACCGCCTTCCGCGTCGATGTCGCCGACCCGGTCTCCGGCCAGATCGCGACCCAGATCGTCTACAACCTCGAGGGCCGTCCGGCCCTGGTGGCGATCCGGCTGATGGTGGAGCGCCACATGATCACCCAGGTCGAGGAGCTCTACGACCGCAACGTCGCCCCGCAGGCGATGGAGCTTTTGCAGACGCCGCGGCCGGGCCTGCTCAACGACGTGCCGGCGGGCGAGAAGAACTCCCGCGAATATCTCGCCTATGCCGCCAACGCCTATTTCGACGCCCTGACCGGCGAGGACGGCAAGATCGCGCCCTTCGCCGACGACTGCGTCCGCCACGAGCAGGGCTATCAGACGGTCAACAACGCCAAGCCCGGCCGCGCCGCGCCGTCGCCGGCCCTGCCGGACCCCTCCACCCCCATGGGCAAGTTCTTCTCCGAGCTCAGCACCATGACCTGCAGCCAGCAGATCTCCACCGGCGTGTTCACCGGCATCAAGCGGATCTGGCCGCGGCGGCTGGTCATCGACGAACAGAAGGGCCTGGTGGCGGTGTTCCCGCTGTTCGTCCACGACGGCACGCACCGCGAGGACCCCAACGCCACCTCGCCGCAGGGCGGGCTCGGCATGGTGATCAACCTCGACACCATGGAGACCTTCGGCGTCCGCGGCGGCAAGATCCACGAGGTCGAGGCCTTTCCGTTCGTGACGCTGCCCTATGGGCTCGGCGACGGTTGGACCAACGCGGTGGCGCACTGAGCCGCCAGACGCCGGGGGCCGCCGTAATTCGACGGCGGCCTTGCCTTCGGCGGGGAGGCGGGCAAGATCGCGTCTGGGCGCCGGGGAGGGGCCGACTTTGACCAAGGCGACCGAACAGGCTGGCGCGCCTGACCTGGGCGAGCCCCTGGATCAGCGGCTGCTGGCGCCGAGGATGTTCAACCTTCTGGGCGTGATCCGGCGCGTGGGCGTCCGCTCGGTGCGCCAGGAGCTCGGCCTGTCCGACTTCGAGTGGGTGGTGATGAGCCACGTCGGCGCCAAGGCGATGACCTTCAACGATCTCACCGCGGTGATCGGCCATGACAAGGGCCAGCTCAGCCGCGGGGTGAAGGGGCTGGTCGAGGCGGGCCTCCTGACCCGCCAGCGCCGGCGCGCCAGCCGCAACGTGGTGATCGCCCCCACGGCGGCCCGGGCGCGAGGTGTTCGAGCGGCTGATCGCCATGGCCATCGCCGGCGACGAGGCCCTGGCCCGCGGCATCAGCCGCGCCGAGCTCGACACCTTCGTGCGGGTGATGGAGCGGCTGATGGCCAACGCCTGCGACATGCTCGGCGCCGAGCAGGCGCGGGCCGCGCCGTCGCCCGCCCCCGAACCCGCGCCGATCGAGGCCTGATCGCCGGCGGCCCTTCCGGCGGCCCTATATGTTCGGCTAGAACACCCCGCCCGCGCCCTGCGGCGTCGGCGGCATTCATGAATGGGAGCGCGCAGATCGTGGCCTCAAGCCTTCGCGACAAACTGAAGTCCGGCCAATTCGTGATGACGGCCGAGGTGACCCCGCCGCTGTCGGCCGATCCGAAGGACCTTCTGGACAAGGCCCTGCCGCTGAAGGGCTATGCGGACGCGGGTCAACGTCACCGACGGCGCCAGCGCCAGGACCCACCTGGACGCCCTGGTCTCCGCCATCATCCTGCAGCAGAACGGCATCGAGCCGATCCTGCAGATCACCTGCCGCGACCGCAACCGCATCGCCCTGCAGAGCGAGCTGATCGGCGCGGCGGCCATGGGCATCACCAACGTCCTGTTCCTGACCGGCGACGATCCCAAGCAGGGCGACCAGCCCGAGGCCAAGCCGGTGTTCGACCTCGACTCCGGCGCGCTGATGCAGACGGCCGCCTCGATCCGCGACAAGCACGAGCTGCTTCACGGCCGCAAGGTGGGCGGCGAGCCCGACTACTTCATCGGGGCGGCCGACGCGCCGGTCGATCCCCAGCCCGGCTGGACCCCCAAGAGCCTGCTCAAGAAGGTCGAGGCCGGCGCTGAGTTCGCCCAGACCCAGTTCTGCATGGATGTCGGCGTGGTGCGCCGCTACATGCAGGCGCTCGCCGACAACGGCCTGGAAGGCAAGCTGAACTTCCTGATCGGCGTCGCGCCCCTGGCCTCGGCCAAGTCCGCCCGCTGGATGAAGGAGAAGCTGTTCGGCGTGGTGATCCCGGACTCCTTCGTCGACCGGATGGAGGCGGCCGAGGACCCCAAGGCCGAGGGCAAGAAGATCGCCGTCGAGGTGCTGCTGGAGCTGGCGACCATCCCCGGCGTCTCGGGCGCCCACCTGATGGCGCCGCTGAACGAACACGCCATCCCCGACGTGATCGAGGCCGTCCGCGCCGGCCTGAAGTAGGGCGCGGCGGTGAAGATCGCCCTGCCGGCCTACGTCCGCCCGCAGCTGGAGGGCCGGCTGCCCGCCGACGTGGAGCCGGCGTGGTACGCGGGCGGGCCGGAGGCGCTGGCGGCCGTCGCCGACGCCGAGGCCGGCTGGCTCGACGTGCTGGGGCCGCCCGGCATCGGCGCGGTGCTGGACGCCGGGCCGAAGCTGAAGTGGGTGGCCACGGCCTTCGCCGGGGTCACCGGCTGGCCGCTGGACAAGTTCGCCGCCCGCGGCCTCGTCCTCACCAACGGCGCGGGGATCAACGCCATCCCCGTGGCCGAGTTCACGGTCATGGGCGTTCTGGCCATGGCCAAGAACGTCCGCGAGCTGATCTACCACCAGGACCGCAAGGAATGGGTGGCCCGCGCGCCGGGCGTGGGCGAGCTCTACGAGTCCAAGGCCCTGATCATCGGCTACGGCCACATCGGCCGGCTGATCGCCGAGCGGCTGGCGGCGTTCGGCGTCGAGGTCGTCGGCGTGCGCCGCAACCCCGCCGGCGAGCCCGGCGTGCTCGGCCCCGACGGCTGGCGCCCGCGCCTGGGCGAGTTCGACTGGGTGATTATCGCCGCCCCCGGCACGGCGGAGACCGAGAAGCTGATCGGCGCGGCGGAGCTGGCCGCGATGAAGCCCTCCGCCTTCCTGGTCAACATCGCCCGCGGCACCCTGGTCGACCAGCCGGCGCTGATCGAAGCGGTGACGGCCGGCTCGATCGCCGGCGCCTTCCTGGACGTCACCGATCCCGAGCCGGCGGCGGCCGACGATCCGATCTGGTCCACGCCGAACATCGTGATGACCTGCCACACCTCCGGCCGCGCCCAGACCCGCATGCCCGAGCGCGCGGCGGCGCTGTTCCTGGAGAACCTGGAGCGCTACCGCGCCGGCCAGCCGCTCAAGAACCGCGTCGATCTCGCCGTGGGGTATTGAGGGAGTGGTAAGCGCAGCGACTTCAACGCTCATTCCGACCGTCCCCGCGAAGGCGGGGACCCATGGGTTCGCGCCGGCGGAAAGCCTGGGCGCCAAGCTGGATGGACCCCCGCCTTCGCGGGGGCGGTCGGAGCATGGGACGGCCCGCTTCCCGTACCGGACACCCTCGTGACCACCGTCCTGATCACCGACTACGCCTGGCCCGACCTCGACATCGAGCACGCCGTGCTGGGGGCGGCGGGCCTGGACCTCGTCGCCGGCCCGGCCGTGCCGGCGCCGGCCGAGGCGATCGAGGCCCTGTCGCGCGAGCGCCAGCCCGCCGCGATCATGACCAACTGGGCCGAGGTCTCCGCCGCCGCCATCGCCGCGCCGGCGGACCTGCGCATCGTCCAGCGCCTCGGCGTCGGGCTCGACAACATCGACGTCGCCGCCGCCACCGCCCGCGGCGCCTGGGTCGCCAACGTGCCCGACTATTGCGTGGAGGAGGTCTCCGACCACGCCGTGGGCCTGATGCTGGCCTGGGCGCGGGGGATCGTCGCCTTCGACCGGGCCGTGAAGCGCGGCGCGTGGGAGCCCTCCAGCGCCCGGCTGCACCGCGTGGCGGACCTGACCGTCGGCCTGTTCGGCTTCGGCCGCATCGGCCGGCGCATCGCCGAGAAGCTGCAGCCGTTCGGCGTGCGCCTCCTGGCCGTCACCCGCCACCCGTTCGACGCCGGCGGCGTGGCGGTGGAGCGCGTCCCGCTGGAGGCCATGCTGGCCGCCGCCGACGCAGTGATCGTCAACGCCCCGCTGAACCCCGACAGCCACCACCTGTTCGACGCCGCGCGCCTGGGGGCGATGAAGCCCGGCGCCTTCCTGGTCAACGTCAGCCGCGGCGGCATCGTCGATACCCCCGCCCTGATCGCGGCTCTGGAGGCGGGCCATCTGTCGGGCGCCGGCCTGGACGTGGTGGAGGGCGAGCCCGATCCGCCCCGCGCCCTGGCCGACCGGGCGGACGTGATCATCACCCCGCACGTCGCCTTCTCCTCGGCAGCCTCCCTGGCGGAGCTGCGCCGCCGGGCGTGCGAGGAGGTCGTGCGGGTGCTGCGCGGCGAGGCGCCGCACAACCCCTGCAACCGGCCGGTCTGATGGCCTGCTCCTCAAGCCGCCGCCGTCCTGTCCTCCCCCACAGGGAACACTGTGGGGGAGGGGGACCGCGTGCAACGCGGTGGAGGGGGCGAGCCGCCGCCTCCGAGCTTGCCGCTTGCCCCCTCCACCGCCGTTCCGGCGGTCCCCCCTCCCCCGTCCTCTTCGGGACAGGGGAGGACGAGGCGTCCATGACGGTCGACTACGAGCTCGAGGACTTCCTGGTCGATGCTGACCTGGCCGACTGGGGCGAGCCGCAGATCTGGACCCCGCTGACCGGCGGCATCTCCTCGGACATCTGGCGGGTGGACCTGCCGGGCCGCACGATCTGCGTGAAGCGCGCGGTGGAGACCCTGCGCTCCCAGGCCGAATGGCACGCGCCGGAGGACCGCAACATCTACGAATGGCGCTGGTTCAAGGCCGTGCGCCTGCGCTTCCCCGACGCGGCGCCCGAGCCCCTGGCGCTGGACGAACACCACCGGCTCCTGGCCATGGCCTTCCTGCCGCCCAAGACCCATCCCCTGTGGAAGGCGGAGCTGCTCGCCGGCCGGGTGGACGCGGGGTTCGCCGGGCAGGTCGGCCGGCGCCTCGGCCAAATCCACGCCTTCACCGCCGCCGACCCCGACTGGGCCGAGGAGTTCCCGTCCGGCGAGAGCTTCCACGCCCTGCGCATCGACGCCTACCTGCTGGCCGCCGCCCGCGCCCAGCCGGCCGTGGCGCCGGCGCTGGAGGCGCTCGCTGCGCGAACCGAGGCCACGCGCCTGGCCCTGGTGCACGGCGACGTCAGCCCCAAGAACATCCTGGTGGGGCCCAAGGGGCCGGTGTTTCTCGACGCCGAGACCGCCTGGTGGGGCGACCCGGCCTTCGACGTCGCCTTCTGCCTCAACCACCTGCTGCTGAAGCGGCTGGTGGTGAAGGGCGGGGCCGAGGCGCTGAACGCCAGCTTCTCCGCCTTCGCCCGCGCATATCTGGCCGAGGTGGACTGGGAGCCGCCGGCGGCGCTGGAGGCCCGCGCCGCAAGCCTGCTGCCCGGCCTGATGCTGGCCCGCGTCGACGGCAAGTCTCCGGTGGAATACGTCACGACGGACGCCCAGCGCGACCTGGTCCGCCGGACCGCCTTCCCGTTGCTGCTCGATCCGCCCGCCGCTCTTGAAGCGGTGCGCGCCGCGTGGGATCGAAGCCTGACGCAATAAGAAAACACACGGGAGGCGGCGATGGCGGACGACCAGGAGCGTTTCGACGCGGGCATGGACCTGCGGCGCCAGATGTTCGGACCTGAGGGCGCGGAGGGGCGGCTCGACGCGGCCTCCGGCTTCAACCGGCCGCTGGAGGAGATGATCACCCGCTACTGCTTCGGGGAGGTCTGGAACCGGCCGCCGCTCGACCACAAGACCCGCAGCATGCTCACCATCGCCATCCTGGCGGTGCTGGCCAAGCCCAACCAGCTCAAGACCCACGTCCGCGGGGCCATCGCCAACGGGGTGACGCCCGACGAGATCCGCGAGGTCCTGCTGCATGTGATGGTCTACGGCGGGGTGCCGGCCGCCGCCGACGCCTTCATCCACGCCCGCGAGGTGCTCCAGGACCTGGGGCTCGACCAATGAGGGTCGGCTTCATCGGCGTCGGCGCCATGGGCTGGCCGATGGCGGCCAACATCGCCAAGGGCGATCATCACCTGACCGTGTTCGACAGCGACCCGGCGCGGCTGGCGCGCTTCGTCGACGAGGTCGGCGGCCGGGCGGCGTCGGGCCTGGCCGAGGTCGCCGACAACGAGGTGGTGATCACCATGCTGCCCACCGGCGCCATCGTGCGCCAGGCGCTGCTGGAGGACGACGGCGGCGCCTTCGCCGCGGCGATCCGGCCGGGCCTGGTGGTGGTCGACATGAGCTCCTCCGAGCCCGCTGGCACGGTCGAGCTCGGGCCCCTCCTGGCCGAGCGCGGCGCGGCCCTGATCGACGCCCCGGTCTCCGGTGCGGTGCCCCGGGCGATCGCGGGCACGCTGGCGATCATGATCGGCGCCGACGACGAGGGTGCGGTCTCGGTGGCGACGCCGGTGTTGCTGTCCATGGGCGAGCGGCTGTTCCGCACCGGCCGGCTGGGCTCCGGCCACGCGATGAAGGCGCTGAACAACTTCGTCGCCGCCGCGGGCCTGGCCGCCGCGTCCGAGGCCCTGCTGATCGGCCGCCGCTTCGGCCTGGAGGGCGAGACCATGGTCGACATCTGGAACGTCTCCACCGGCAAGAACTTCGCCACCGAGAACCTGATGAAGCAGGAGATCCTCTCCGAGCGCTTCGCCGGCGCCTTCACCCTGGCGCTGATGGCCAAGGACGTGCGCATCGCCGCCGATCTCGGCGAGCAGGTGGGCCTGGACGCGCCGGTCTCGCGCCTGGTGCGCGAGCGCTTTGCCTACGCCCGCGACACCCTCGGCGGGGGCCGCGACAACTCCGCCGCCATCCTCGCCTGGGACGAGGACCTGAAGGGATAGGGCGCGCCGGATCGCGCTTGACAGCGACGTTGACGGGGTCAACTTCGGCCCCAACGAGGAGGAACACCATGGCCGATCAGACCATCCTGGAAAGGCCCCGCGCCGACGCTTCGGTCGAGGCGTCGGTGAACTATGTCGGCCCGATGAGCGAGCGGCCGAAGTTCCACGCCCAGGACCACAGCCGCGACAACCTGAACCTCGAGCCGCACGTGGCGCCGATCCACGACGCGCGCGCCATGGCCGATGCGCCGACGCTGGAGCGCGAGGGGATCACGCTCGCGCCGCACGCCACCAAGGTCGCCGACTTCCGCGACGCCGAGGCGGCGACGCCGGTCTACATGGCCGAAGTCGAGCGGCTGATCCTGGACCTGACCGGCGCGACCAAGGTGCTGGTGATGGGCGGGGCGGTCCTGCGCTATTCCAAGCGCTCGGCCCACTTCGGCACCGGGGTGAACAGCCAGCCGGCCGGCTTCATCCACGTCGACTACACCGAGCTGTCGGCGCCGGACCTCGTGTCGCGTTCGGCCGGCGACGAGATGCGGCCGGGGCGGCGGATGGCCGGCTACAACATCTGGCGGGTGGTCTCCCAGCCGCCGCAGGACATGCCGCTGGCGGTCTGCGACGCGCGCACCATCGCGGACGCCGACCTCGTGCGCGCCGACGCCATGTTCGACGTGGGCGAGGAGCCTTGGTGGACGTTCGAGGCCTTCCTGCTGCGCTACAACCCCGCGCACCGCTGGCTCTACTACCCGGACATGCGGCCGGACGAGGCGCTGGTGTTCAAGTCGTTCGAGACCGATCCGTCCCAGCCCGTGCGCGTGCCGCACACCGCCTTCGAGAACCCGCTGTGCCCGCCGGACGCCCCGGGCCGGGTCAGCGTCGAGGCGCGCGCCTTCGCCTTCTTCGACTGACCGGCCCGCGAGGGCGCCAGGGCGAATCTTGCTCCGTCCGTGGAACGGAGTAACTTGTATGCGCCTGGGGGAGGCTGTCTCGCACCCGGCCGCGGCGCGGACCGGGTTTGGCCGTCACCGAGGGGGACCTCATTGACCACGACTGATCAGAACGACCGGTTCGCCGTCGGCGAGCCAGCCGGCCAGCGCTGCGTGCTGGTGGTCGAGGACGAGGCGCTGGTGCGCATGGTGGTGGTCGACCTGCTCGAATCCCTCGGCTTCCAGGTCGAGGAGGCCGCTTCCGCCGCCGAGGCGCTGGAGAAGATGCGGCGGGGCCCGTCGCGGATGTCGGCGGCGATCGTCGACCTCGGCCTGCCCGACCGGCGCGGCGACGCCCTGGCGGCCGACATGCGCGCGATGGACGCGGCCATGGCCATCGTGATCGCATCCGGCTACGGCGAGGACAGCGTCGACCTCGGTTTGCGGCAGGATCCGCAGACGGCCTTCCTGGCCAAGCCGTACGACATGGGCCAGCTCCGCTCGAGCCTGGAGTCGTTGGGCATCGAGGCGGAAGGCTAGGCGGCCGTCGCCGGTTCCGGCGAGACCATTCCCACCTGACCCAGCCCGTCACCCTCGGCCTTGTGCCGAGGGTCCCTGCCGCCTCAACCCCGCACTCTGACGTCCGGACCCAATGCCGGCGGCGAGAGGGACCCTCGGCACAAGGCCGAGGGTGACGGGTGTGGGTGGGGCGGCGCCCCTACATCGCCCCGGCGGCCTTCAGCGACGCGATCTCCGCGTCCTCCAGGCCCCAGTCCGACAGGGCTTCGTCGTTGTGCGCCCCCGCGGCGGCCGGCGGGCCCTGGACCGCGCCGGGGGTCAGGGAGAAGCGCGGCGCGGCGCCGGCTGGGGCACGCCTTCGACCTCGACGAAGGCGCCGCGCTGGACATTGTAGGGGTGCTGCGGCGCCTCCTTCAGGCTCAGCACCGGCGCGACGCAGGCGTCCTCGCCCTCGAAGATCGCGCACCATTCGTCGCGCGTGCGGGTGGCGATCACGGCGGCCAGCTTCTCTTTGAGCTCCGGCCAGCGGGCCTGGTCCATCTGGGCGTCGAAGGCGGGGTCGTCCAGGCCGGCCTTGTCGCGCAGGCGGCCGTAGAACTGCGGCTCGATGGCCGCGATGGCGATCCACTTCCCGTCGGCGCAGCGGTACGGATTGTAGAAGGGCGAGCCGCCATCGACGATGTTGGCCTCGCGTTCGTCGCGCCAGGTCCCCGCCGCCAGGTTGCCGTAGACCTGGGCCATCAGGGAGAGGGCGCCGTCGGTCATGGCGCAGTCGATCACCTGGCCCTCGCCGGTCGCGTGGGCGTGGCGGAGGGCCGCGAGCAGGCCGAACGCCAGATAGAGCGAGCCGCCGCCATAGTCTCCCACGAGGTTCACCGGCTGCACGGGCCGCTCCGCCGGGGCCGATGGCGTGCAGGGCGCCGGTGACGGCGATGTAGTCGAGGTCGTGGCCGGCCGCCTCCGCCCAACTCCCGTCTGGCCCCAGCCGGTCATGCGGCCGTAGACCAGGGCCGGGTTGCGGGCGAGCGCCATGTCGGGACCCAGGCCCAGCCGCTCCATAACGCCTGGCCGGAAGCCCTCGATCAGGGCGTCGGCGCGCTCGATCAGCGTCAGGCACGCCTCGGCCGCGAGCGGGTTCTTCAGGTCCAGGGCCACCGAGCGGCGGCCGCGGAAGGTGACGTCGTAGCGTGAATAGTCCGGCCCGCCCGCCTTGCGGTCGATGCGGATCACGTCCGCGCCGAGGTCCGACAGCAGCATGCCGCAGAACGGCGCCGGCCCGATCCCGGCGAACTCCAGCACCTTCAGGCCGACGAGAGGACCGGAGGGACGGGTCATTGGGCTGTCTCCGGCCGAGGGGCCGCCCTCGTCCTTCGAGGCTCGCCCGGATCAAGTCCGGGGTCGCACCCCAGGATGAGGGCCGCCGTCTCAGCCATCCGAGCCCAGCCTCTCCCGCTTGACCACCACGCCCGCCGCCTCGCGGTCCCAGGTGTCGGGGGTCACGCCCTGGGCGCGCAGCTCGTGCTTCAGCACCTTCTGGGTCGGGGTCTTGGGCAGGGCGTCCAGCACCCGCACGTAGCGCGGGATCATGAAGTGGGCCAGGCGCGGACGCAGGTGCTCGATCAGGGCGGCCGGGGTCGATGATCCGGCCGGGGACGGGCGCCACCACGGCCATGACCTCGTCCTCGCCAAGCGCGCTGGGGGCGGCGATCACGGCGGCCCTCGCGCACGTCCGGATGGGTGGCGATCTCGTTCTCGACCTCGAAGGAGGAGACGTTCTCGCCGCGCCGGCGCACCGAGTCCTTGAGCCGGTCGACGAAGAAGTAATTCCCCTCGGCGTCGACGCGGAAGCTGTCGCCGGTGTGGAACCAGCCGTTGCGCCAGGTTCGCGCCGTGGCCGCCGGGTCGTTCAGATAGCCGTGGCTGACCGCCCAGGGCATGTCGGTGCGCAGGATCATCTCCCCGACCTCGCCGGGGCCGACCTCGATGTCGTGCTCGTCCACCAGCCGCACCTCGAAGCCGGCGCGCACCCTGCCGCAGACGCCCGGGAGGCTCGGGTTCGGCCCGGCGAACAGGGGGATGGAGATCTCGGTCATGTTGAAGATGGTGAAGGTGTCCACCCCGAACCGCTCGGCGAACCGCGGGGTGTCGGCGTCCACCGGCACGACCAGCACGCTCCTCAGGGTGTGGTCGCGGTCCTGCGGCCCCGGCGGCTGCTTCAGCAGGAACTGGGTCATGACGCCGAGCAGGCCTACAGTTGTAATCTCATAGCGCCTGACCAGGTCCCAGAACGCGCGGGTGTCGAAGCCGTCGACCAGGGCGATGGAGCCGCCGCGCGCCAGGGCGCAGTAGGTCGTGATCGCCCCGGTGGCGTGGAACAGGGGCAGCGGCACCAGGTGGCGGTCGTCGTCGCGGTGGTGCTGGAAGCCGTTCTTCATCGACCAGCTGTGCAGGTAGGAGCACAGGGCGCCCTTGGACGGGCCGGTGGTGCCGGAGGTGTAGAGCACCACGTGGGTATCCCACGGCGCGATCGGCCGCTCCGGCGGGTCGGGCTCGCCCTCGGCCTGGGCCAGGGATTTCTCGGAGATCAGGGTCAGGCCGGCGCGGGCGTAGGCGGCTTGCCGATGCTGACCACGCGGCGCAGGGCGGACAGGTCGATGCCCTTCAGCCGGTCCAGCAGCCGGCCGTCTGCGACCATCAGAGCGGCGCCGGAATTGCGGATCACGTGCTCCAGCACCCCGCCGCGATAGGCGGTGTTGATCGGCACGATCACGGCCCCGAGGTAGTTCAGGGCGAAATAGGTCAGCAGGGCTGCGGGCCGTTCGGCTGCCACGACAGCACATAGTCGCCCTGGCGCACGCCCACCCGCTGGAGGCCGGCGGCCCAACCGGCCACCCGCCCGCGCAGCTCGCCATAGGTCCAGGACGCGCCGTCCTCGAACAGCACGAACGTCCGGTCCGGAGTCTCGCGCGCCCGCCGCTCGATCAGCTCGCGGACAACGCAGTCGGAGGGCGGAGGGAGGGACGCTGCAGGCATGATGCGAGCCTAGACCCGGAAGCCGCCCGAGCCACCCCTCCCCCTGGATGGGGGAGGGGCAGGGGTGGGGGTGGCGCCCTCTCGGCGTCTCTGCGGATGTGAACGGTCGCGGCGGCCGGGCGGCCGAGCCCTTTCCGGGAGCGCTTCCACCCCCCATCCCCGGCCCTTCCCCCATCCAGGGGGAAGGGAGAAAAAGGCGTCCCCTCACACCTCCGCCCGGGGCAGGCTGCGCCCGCGCAGGAGGTCGGCGGCCTTTTCGGCGATCATGATGGTCGGGGCGTTGGTGTTGCCGCCGGGGACGTTGGGCATCACCGAGGCGTCGATCACGCGCAGGCCCTCGACACCGCGCACGCGAAGCTGGTCGTCGACCACGGCCATGGGATCGGTCTCCACGCCCATCTTGCAGGTGCCCACAGGGTGCAGGGTGATGGCGCCGGTGTCGCGCACGAATTTCTCGAGGTCGGCGTCCGACTGCACCGCCTCGCCGGGGATCATCTCGGGCCCGTGCATGTCGCGCAGCGGCGGGGCGGCGTAGATCTTCCGCGCCGCCCGGATGCCGCGGATCATCCGGTCGACGTCCGACTGCTCCTTGAACAGGTTCAGGAGGATCTTCGGCGCGGCGAACGGGTCCTTGGAGCGCAGGGTCACCTCGCCGCGGCTGTCCTGCTTGATCATCGAGACGCCGACGCCGAGCGAATATTCCGGCGTCTTGTGGATCAGCGGGACCCAGACGTTGCGGGCCGAGACCTCGATGGTCATGCAGGTGAGCTGCATGTCCGGCCGGTCCTCGTTCGGGTCGGTGCGCAGGAAGATGTTGCCGGCCGCGCCGTTTGAGGTGAAGGCGCCCTTGCCGGTGAAGAACCAGCGCAGCACCGCCGCCGCCGCCCGGTCCACGCGCAGGATGTCCTTGAACTTCCCGAGCTTCGCCGGCAGGCCATGTAGAGGAACGGGTGCTCGACCAGGTTCTTGCCGACGCCGGGCAGGTCGACCAGCGGCTCGATCCCGACCTCGCGCAGGTGCTCGGCCGGGCCGATCCCCGACAGCATCAGGATCTGCGGCGAGCCGAAGGCGCCGCCGGCCAGGAGCACCTCCTTGTTGCAGCGGACCTGGCGCGTGGCGCCGTTCTGCACGAACTCGACGCCCACCGCCCGCTTGCCATCGAACAGCACGCGGGTGATGTGGGCGTGGCTCTCCACCTTCAGGTTCGGCCGCCCCAGCGCCGGATCGAGGTAGACGCGCGCGGTGTGGCCGCGCCGGCCGCCCGCCACCGTGACCCTCGCAGCGCTGGGCCCCCTCGGTCTGCTCGCCGTGATAGTCGGTGGTGGACGGATAGCCGGCGGCGATGGAGGAGGCCTTCAGCTCCTCGAACATCTGGTCGCCCTCGGGCCGCACCACCTCCAGCGGGCCGGAGGCGCCGTGATAGGCGTTCTCGCCGAGCCAGCTCTTCTCGGACTTCTTGAAGTAGGGCAGCACGTCGCGTAGCCCCAGCCGCGCAGGCCCTTCTGGGCCCAGTCGTCGTAGTCGAGCCGATGGCCGCGGGCGTAGACCATGCCGTTGATGCGCGAGGAGCCGCCCAGCACCTTGCCGCGCGGGACGTCGATGACCCGGCCGCCGACGCCGGGCTCCGGCTCGGACTTGAAGTTCCAGTTCAGGCGCGGCAGGCGGTCGTACTTGAAGAAGGCCATGGGCATTTCGAGCCACATCTCCTTCGGCTTGCCGCCGGCCTCGAGCACCAGGGCGGAGGTCCCGGCGTCCTCGGTCAGCCGGTTGGCCAGCACGCACCCGGCCGACCCCGCGCCCACGATGATGTAGTCAAAGCTTTGCGTAGGCTCGGCGGCCATCGTCAGTTCCTTGCGGGGCCGTCGCCCCATTTATCCGATCGCCCCCGCGCAGGCGGGGGCCCATCCAGCTTGAAGCCTGATCCGTCCGCCCGCGCGGACCCATGGGTCCCCGCCTTCGCGGGGACGCGGTCAGATCTCCAGCAGGACCTCGTCGATCTGCACCTGGGGCATGGCCTTGGTGAACATCGGGACCTCGTCGATCATCTCCTGGGACCGCTTGGCCATGCGCTCCTCGTACTTGGCCCAGTCGGAAATCCAGAGGGTGATGGTGGCCACGTACAGCGGCGGCACGCCGAACTGGACGTCGGTGCCGCGGCGGACCTCGATCTTGTCGCAGGCGTCGCCGAGGATGTCCTTCATCAGGGGCGCGTGGCGGGTCTTGTAGAACTCGAAATTGAAGTCCTCGTTGTCCTTCGACGGATAGAGGATCGTGATGCAGCGCACGGCGCAGCCCTCCCTGAATTTATCGGTCGGTTAAAGGCCACGCCCGGCCGGGAGTCAATGCGCGCGAGGCGCCGCGATGGCGCGCTCAGGCGTCGCGGGACTTGAAGGTCTCGTCGGCGAAGGCCTCGACCTCCTCGGCGCGGGCCGGGTCGCCGTCCCCGCCGCCGACGCCAGGTGGGCGCGCAGGGCGGCCACGTCCGCCTCGATCCGCTCGACCCGCTCAAGGAGGCGCGTCTCGTAGGCGTTCACGGCGAGTCCTATTGCGATGGCGGACGGGCTCGGAGGGCGCCGTCCGCAGCCAAGCAACGCACGGCGGCCTGGTTCGTTTCGGTTGCGGGGCCTTGTGCGGCCGAATCGGGCGGCGGGGGAACCCGAGCGGGGTTGGGGGCTTAGACCCTCTACGGACCGCGGGTGGCGCATTGCGTCCCGAAAGGCCGATGTTGTGAGAATCGCCCAGATTTCCCCCCTCTACGAGGCGGTGCCGCCTCGCCTGTACGGCGGCACGGAGCGCGTCGTCGCCCACCTGACCGACGCCCTGGTCGACCTCGGCCACGACGTGACCCTGTTCGCCAGCGCCGAGGCGCACACCAAGGCGCGGCTGGTGCCGGTGCGCGACCAGGCCATCCGCCTGGACCCCACGCCGCTGAAGTCCGACCTCGCCGCCCACATGGCCATGCTGTTCGAGGTGCGCCGGCGCGCCGACCAGTTCGACGTGATCCACTTCCACACCGACATCGTGCACTTCCCGTTCTTCGAAGACATTCCGCAGAAGACGCTGACCACCCTGCACGGGCGGCTGGACCTGAAGGACCTGGCGGGCGTCTACGACCGCTGGCCGCAGTTCCGCCTGGTCTCGATCTCCGACGACCAACGCCGGTCGCTGCCCGACGCCAACTGGGCCGGTACGGTGCACCACGGCATGCGGGCGGACATCTACGAATTCGGCGCGGAGCCGGAGGACTACCTCGCCTTCCTCGGCCGCATCTCGCCGGAAAAGCGGCCGGACCGGGCCATCGAGATCGCCAAGCGCGTCGGCATGAAGCTGAAGATCGCCGCCAAGGTCGACGCGGCCGACGCGGCCTATTTCAAGACCGTGATCGAGCCCCTGCTGGACCATCCGCTGATCGAGTTCATCGGCGAGATCGGCGACGAACAGAAGTCGGCGTTCCTGGGCGGTGCGCGGGCGCTGCTGTTCCCCATCGACTGGCCAGAGCCGTTCGGCCTCGTCATGATCGAGGCCCTGGCCTGCGGCGCGCCGGTGATCGCCTACCGCTGCGGCTCGGTGCCCGAGGTGATCGAGCACGGGGTCACGGCTTCATCGTCGACAATGATGACGAAGCGGTCGAGGCGGTCCGCCGCCTGCCCGAAATCAGCCGCCACGACGTGCGCGCCCGCTTCGAGCTGCGATATTCCGCGGCCGCCATGGCGCGGCGCTATCTGGCCCTGTACGCTGAAGCCGCACCGGCGCCGCGTCCTGACCTGGAACTCGAGCTGGAGTTGGTAAAGACCGCGTGAGGTTTCGCCATGGACGACCTGACGCCAGCGCCAAGCGGGACGGCGGAACAGGGCGAGCTGTCCGAGCCGCGGGTGCCCCATCGCCTCTTCGCACTGAAGGACGGCGACACCTTCCTGGTGGCCGACGCGTTCGGCGACATCATCGGCGCCGCCGACGGCCTGTTCCGCGACGACACGCGCCTGCTGTCGCACTTCCGCCTGATGCTGGGCGGGCGGCCGCCGTCCCTGCTCAGCGCGGCGGTGGCGCAGGACAACGTCTTCTTCACCTCCAACAGCACCAACCGGCCGCTGCCGCCGACGGGCGGGGCGGCCACGCCCCGCGGGGTGATCCACATCGAGCGCAAGCGCTTCCTGTGGGACGAGCGTCTGTACGAACGCATCCGCTGCACCAACTACAACCGCGACAACGCGGTGGTGCCCGTGACCATCGAGTTCGGCGCCGACTTCCGCGACATGTTCGAGGTGCGCGGCCAGCATCGCGACCGGCGCGGCGTGACCATGCCGCCGGAGCTGACCGGCCGCGGGGCGACCTTCCGCTACGAAGGCCTGGACGGGGTGCTGCGGACGAGCGTGGTCGCCTTCTCCGAGCCGCCGGGCCGGCTGACCGCCGGGCGGGCGGACTTCATGCTGTCGCTGCACGCCGAGGGCTCGGTCGAGCTCTACCTGGAGGTCGGGGCGGTCGAGGCCGAGCCGCCGAGCCGCGAGCGGTTCCGCGCCGCCGCCGCCCGCGCCCGCTTCGCCATGCGCGCCAAGCGCCGCCACGGCGCGCGCATCCGCACCGCCGGCCGGCTGTTCAACGAGTGGATCGAGAAGTCCCGCTCGGACCTGTCGCTGCTGATCACCGACCCTGCCGACCGGGCCCTATCCCTACGCCGGCATCCCATGGTTCTCGACCGCCTTCGGGCGCGACGCGATCATCACCGCCTGGCAGGTGCTGTGGATCAACGTCAGCCTGGCGCGCGGGGTTTTGGCCTTCCTCGCCGCCAACCAGGCGCACGAGATCTCCCGCTTCCGGGACTCCCAGCCCGGCAAGATCATGCACGAGACCCGCAAGGGCGAGATGACCTCGCTGGGGGAGCTGCCGTTCGGCCGCTACTACGGCGGGGTCGACACCACGCCGCTGTTCGTGGCCCTGGCGGGCGCCTACGCCGACCGCACCGGCGACATGGAGTTCATCAACCAGCTCTGGCCGGCGCTGGAGGCCGCCACATCCTGGATGGACCAGTTCGGCGACTCCGACGGCGACGGCCTGATCGACTATCAGCGAGGCGAGGAGACGGGCCTCGCCAACCAGGGCTGGAAGGACAGCCAGGACTCCATCTTCCACGCCGACGGCAGCTTCCCCGAGGGGCCGATCGCCCTGGTCGAGGTTCAGGGCTACGCCTTCGCCGCCTACCGCGCCATGGCGGGCCTGGCCGCGCGGCGGGGCGAGACGGCCGCCTCCGAGCGCTGGGCGGGCCGCGCCGAACAGATCCGCCAGAGCGTGGAGGAGCGCTTCTGGATGGAGGAGGAGGGGGCCTACGGCATCGCCATCGACGGTAACGGCGAGCTCTGCCGCGTCTGCGCCTCCAATCCCGGGCACCTGTTGTTCTGCGGCCTGCCGACGCCGGAGCGGGCGCGGCGGGTCAGCGAGCAGCTGCTCTCCTCGCCGTTCGCCAGCGGCTGGGGCATCCGCACCCTCGCCGAGGGCCAGGCGCGCTACAACCCGATGTCCTACCACAACGGCTCGATCTGGCCCCACGACACGGCCCTGTGCGTGGCTGGCATGGCCCGCTACGGCGAGCGGCGCGGGGTGGTGCGGCTGCTGTCGGAGATCTTCGAGACGGCGGTGCGGTTCGAGATGCGCCTGCCCGAGCTCTTCTGCGGCTTCCCCCGCTTTCCCGGCGAGCCGCCGGTGGCCTATCCGGTCGCCTGCCTGCCCCAGGCCTGGGCGGCCGGCTCGATCTTCATGCTCCTGCAGGCGTGCCTCGGCGTCACCGTCGACGGCTGGAACCGCGAGATCCGGGTCGATCACCCGCACCTGCCCATCGGCATCGACAGCCTGAGGATCGACGGCCTGAGGGTCGGCCCGCGACGCGCGGACCTCGTCTTCCAGCAGGCCGGCGAGCGCGTGATCGCCGTGCCGGGCCGCCGCTCCGACCCCGGAACGCCCCTGATCGTCCGCACCTGAGTCAAAACTGCACAGCTTAGGATCGCCTGCGGCCCTTGTGCGTTGGGGAGCAGAGAATCCGGGCGGGGCCCACGGTTTTCAGCGATACTCTGCAGGCGATGATGGCGATGGACTGCATCCGCGACCTCGGCCCGCCCGACTCATGGGCGAAAGGGCGGACGGCCCTGTTCCTGGACCTGGACGGCACCCTGGCGGAGATCGCGCCGAGGCCGGACGACGTGCGCCCGCGTCCGGAGCGGTCGGCGCTGCTCAGGCGCGTCGGCGAGCGGCTCGAGGGGCGCCTGGCGGTGATCAGCGGCCGCACCCTTCAGGACGTCGACCGCATCCTGGAGGGCGCCGTGCCCGCGGTGGCGGCCGTGCACGGCCTGGTGCGCCGCCGCGCCGACGGCCAGCTCTCGACCCCGCCGCCGCCGCCGGGGCTGGAGGCGGTCAAGCGCGCCTGCCAGGACCTCGCGCGCACCCACTCGGGCCTTCTGGTCGAGGACAAGGGGATCAGCGTCGCCCTGCACTATCGCCTGGCGCCCATGCTCGGCGCCCTGGCGGCGTCCGAGGCGGACCGGCTGGCGCGCGAGCACGGCCTGAAGCTGCAGCTCGGCGACATGGTCTCGGAGCTGCGGGCCGACGAGGGCGACAAGGGCACCGCGGTGCGCGCCTTCATGGCCGAGCCGCCGTTCCAGGGCGCGACCCCGATCTTCGTCGGCGACGACCTGACCGACGAGGACGGATTCGCCGCGGTCGCCGAACTCGGAGGGATCGGCGTGCTGGCCGGCCCGATGCGCGCCACCCTGGCGACGCGGCGGCTGGACGGCGTCGGCGCGGTCTGCGCCTGGCTCGAAGCGGGACTGATGGAGAACGCGCGACCTTGACCCATACCCTCGACCTCGCCCCCGTCGGCAACTGCTCGATCTCCAGCCTGGTGGACCGCCGCGGCCGTCACATCTGGGCCTGCGCGCCGAGGGTGGACTCCGACCCGGTGTTCTCCTCCCTGCTCAGCGACACCGACCCGGACGACGAGGGCGCGCGGGGGTTCTGGTCGGTCGACGTCGAGGGCTTCGCCGAGGCGCACCAGACCTATCTGCGCAACACCCCGATCCTGCGCACCGAGATCGTCGACGAGGCCGGCGGCGCGTTCGAGATCCTCGATTTCGCGCCGCGGTTCGGCCACTACGCGCGCCTCTACCGCCCGATCTCGCTGATCCGGCTGATCCGTCCACTGAGGGGCGCGCCGCGCATCACCATCCGCCTGCGGCCGACCGCGGGGTGGGGCAGCCGGCTGGCCGAGCGCACGTCGGGCTCCAACCACGTCCGCTACCTGTGCGACGAGGTCACCCTGCGGCTGACCACCAACTGCCCGGTCTCGCATATCCTCAGTGAACGGACGTTCCGGCTGGAGGAGCCCCTGGCCTTGTTCCTGGGGCCGGACGAACCGTTCACCGGCGACGTCGGCATGGTCTGCAACCAGATGCACGACGAGACCGCCCGGTACTGGCGCGAATGGGTGCGCACCCTGGCCGTGCCGCTGGAGTGGCAGGAAGCGGTGATCCGCGCCGCCATCACCCTGAAGCTCTGCGTCTACGAGGAGACCGGCGCCATCGTGGCCGCCCTGACCACCTCGATCCCCGAGCACGCCGATTCCGGCCGCAACTGGGACTACCGCTACTGCTGGGTGCGCGACGCCTATTACACCGTCCAGGCCCTGAACCGCCTCGGCGCCGCCGACATCCTGGAGAACTACCTGAAGTTCCTGAGGAACCTGGTGGATCAGGCGCGGGCGGGGCGGGTGCAGCCGGTCTATGGCGTCGGCCTGGAGCCGGCCCTGACCGAGCGGCTGATCGACACCCTGCCGGGCTATCGCGGCATGGGGCCGGTGCGCTGCGGCAACCAGGCGCACGAGCACGCCCAGCACGACGTCTATGGCCAGATCGTGCTGTCCAACGTCCAGGCCTTCTTCGATCAGCGCCTGCTGCGGCCGGTGACGGTGGAGGACTTCCGGGCGCTGGAGGAGGTCGGCGACCGCGCCTTCGCCATGCACGACCAGCCGGACGCGGGGTTGTGGGAGTTCCGCACCCGCGCCTCGATCCACACCTATTCCTCGCTGATGTGCTGGGCCGCGTGCGACCGCCTGGCCAACGCCGCCGGGGCCCTGGGCCTGCCCGACCGGGAGGCCTTCTGGCACGAGCGCGCCGCCGCGGTTCGCGAGGCCATCGAGGAGCGCGCCTACAACACCAAGGTCGACCGCTACGCCGCCAGCTTCGAGGGCGAGGAGCTGGACGCCAGCCTGCTGCAGATGGTCGACCTGCGCTTCGTGGCGCCGGACGATCCGAAATACCTGCGCACGCTGGAGGCCATCGAAGCCGAGCTGCGCCGCGGCTCGCACCTTCTGCGCTACGCCATCCCCGACCGCCATCCCCGACGACTTCGGCGAGCCGCAAACCGCGTTCAATTTCTGCACCTTTCTGGTTCATCGAGGCCCTGCACCTGGCCGGGCGCGAGGACGAGGCGCGGTCGCTTTTCGAGGAGATGCTCCTCAGGCGGACGAACGCGGGCCTGTTCACCGAGGACATAAGCTTCGCCGATGGCGAGCTGTGGGGGAACTATCCGCAGACCTATTCGCTAGTCGGTCTGATTAACTGCGCAGTCCTGCTCAGCAAGCCATGGAGTTCCGTGCGGTGAGCCGCCTGATCGTCGTCTCCAACCGGGTCACACCGGCGCCGGCAAGGGCGCCAGCCAGGGCGGCTTGGCCAAGGGGCTCGGCGCGGCGCTGCGGAAGTATTCCGGCCTGTGGTTCGGCTGGAGCGGCCAGACCACCGAGCATTTCTCGGGCGAGCTGAACACCGTCGAGATCGAGGGCGTCACCATCTCGACGATCGACCTCGAGGAGCAGGACGTCCAGGAGTACTACAACGGCTACGCCAACAAGACGATCTGGCCGCTGTTCCACTATCGGATCGACCTGACCGCCTACGACCGCTCGTTCGGCCAAGGCTACGAGCGGGTGAACCGGCGGTTCGCCGAGACCCTGGCGCCGCTGATCCAGCCGGGCGACCTGATCTGGGTGCACGACTACCACCTGTTCCCGCTCGGCAAGGAGCTGCGGCGGCGCGGGATCGACAACCCGATCGGCTTCTTCCTGCACATCCCCTGGCCGGCGCGCCAGCTCCTGGCCACGCTGCCCTACCATCCGCGGCTGGTGGAATCGCTGTTTCGACTACGACCTGATCGGCTTCCAGGACCCAGGAGTGGCTGCAGGCGTTCGAGGACTACATCCTGATGGAGGCGGGCGGGAAGGTGCTGTCCGACAAACCGCCTGTCCGCCTACGGACGGACCGTCCGCACGGGGGCCTTCCCCATCGGCATCGACGCGGAGGAGTTCGAGGAGACCCTGCGCACGCCCGAGGCGATCCGCTCCTACGACCTGATGGCCGCCAACAGCGTGTTCCGCAGCCTGATCGTGGGCGTCGACCGGCTCGACTATTCCAAGGGGCTGGAGGAGCGCCTGCTCGGCTACGAGCGCCTGCTGCTCGACCACCCGCAGTACCAGGGCAAGACCGTCCCTGCTGCAGATCGCCCCGCCGACGCGCGAGGAGGTCGACGCCTACCAGGATATCCGCTCCAAGCTGGAATCCCAGTGCGGCCGGATCAACGGCGAGTTCGCCGAGATCGACTGGACGCCGATCCGCTACGTCCACCAGAGCTATCCGCGCGCGGAGCTCGCCGGCATCTACCGCGCGGCCAAGGTCAGGGCTGGTCACGCCTCTGCGCGACGGCATGAACCTGGTGGCCAAGGAATATGTCGCCGCCCAGAACCCGCGCGACCCGGGCGTGCTGATCCTCTCCTGCTTCGCCGGGGCCGCGGCCCAGATGCGCGAGGCCCTGATCGTCAATCCGTTCAGCCGCGAGGAGATGGGCGAGACCCTGCACCGCGCCCTGTCCATGGGCCTGAAGGAACGCACCGCCCGCTGGGAGTCCCTGATCGAGGGGGTGCGGACCAACGACATCGCCGCCTGGCGCGACGCCTTCGTGGCCGCCCTGCGCAAACGCCCGCCAGCCGACGGCCGGCGAGGACCCGCCGCCTAGCCCGTCAGGCCGCCGCCGCCCGCAACTGGCCCGGCGGCGCGCGCGAGCTCGGTGATCCGCCCCCAGTCGCCGGCGCGCACGGCATCCGCTGGCGCAACCCACGATCCGCCCAGGCAGACCACATTCGGCTGCGCTAGGAAGCTCGCCGCGTTCTCCAGGGTGATCCCCCCGGTGGGGCAGAACCGCGCCTTGGGGAACACCGGCGCGAACGCCTTCAGCAGGCCAAGGCCGCGACCGGCACGGCCGGGAACAGCTTGAAGAAGGTCAGGCCGAGGTCGAGCCCCGCCATCAGCTCGGTGGCCGTGGCGATCCCCCCGGCAGCAGCGGCGCGGAGCCGGACACGGGCGCGTCGTGCATCAGGCCGGGGCTGACCACGAACCGCGCGCCGGCGCGCACGGCCCGGTCGTAGTCGGCGCGGTTCAGGGCGGTGCCGGCGCCGGGGACGGCGTCCTCCACCTCGCCGGCGATGCGCTCGATGGCCTCAAGGGCGCAGGCGTGCGGAGGGTCACCTCGAGCGCTTTCAGCCCCCCGGCGGCCAGGGCGCGGGCGAGGGGAACCGCGTGCGCCGCCTCCTCCACCGTCAGGACGGGGACGACCGGGGCGAGGGTGAGGATCTCTTCCAGGGTCATGCCGGCTCCAGCGCGCCCAGCAACCTGGGCCGAGCCGATCAGGGCGGTGTAGGCGTCGGTGATTAGATAGGTCGGGATCGCGCGCATGTAGCCGTCGAACCGGCCCTTGGCCTCGAACCGCTCGCGAAAGCCGCCGGCCGCGATGTGGTCGGCCAGGTGCTGGGCCACCCCGCCGGTGACATAGACCCCGCCCCGCGCGCCGAGGCCGAGCGCGATGTCGCCGGCGACGGCGCCGAGGATGCGGCAGAAGCGGTCGATGGTCTGGCCGGCCACGGCGTCGCCGGCCCGCGCGGCCTCCTCCACGCCCTTCGGATCGGCGCAGGCGGGCTTTGCGCCGGCGATGTCCGCCAGCGCCAGGTAGAGGTCGTAGAGGCCCGAGCCGGACAGCACCCGCTCCACCGACACGCGGCCGTACTTCCTGGTCAGCCGCCGCCAAATTTCGATCTCGGTTTCGTCGCTTGGGGCGAAGGCCACGTGGCCGCCCTCGGTGGTCAGCACGGTCTCGCGGCGTCCTCGCGCAGCAGGCCCGAAACGCCGAACCCCGTGCCGGGGCCGAGCACCGCCACCGTCGCGCCCTTCAGTCCCGCCACGTCCGGCCCGAGGCGCAAAAGGGAGGTGGGGCCGAGCTGCGGCGCGCCCAGCGCCTGGGCCGCGAAGTCGTTGATCAGCCGAGCCTGGGCGAAGCCGCCGTCGCGGCGCAGCCTGTCCTCCGACAGCTCCCAGTCGGAGTTGGTGAAGTCATGACGCCGTTGGTCACCGGCCCCGGCCACGGCCAGCACCACCGCGCGCGGGCGCGGCCTGGCCTGGACCTCGGCCAGATAGGCCTCGATGGCGGCCTCGGCCGAGGGATAGTCCTTGTTGGCGTAGCTCTTCGGCTCGCGGATCACCGGGCCGGTGGGCGAGAAGGTCGCCAGGGCGAACCGGGCGTTCGTTCCGCCGATGTCTCCGACCAGCCCTTCCATCGGTCAGCCGAAGAACACCGAGGCGCCGTGGTCGGCCGGCCCGGCCGAGGCGCGCATCCAGCCGAACAGCTCGCGGCCATAGCCGGCGGCCGGCGGCGGCGGGGCGGCCGGCGGCCGCGCGTTCAGTTCGGCGGGGTCGACCAGCACCTCCAGGGAGCCCACGCGGGCGTCCAGCCGGATGACGTCGCCGTCGCGGATGCGGGCGATCGGGCCGCCGTCGACGGCCTCCGGCGTCAGGTGGATGGCGGCCGGCACCTTGCCCGAGGCGCCCGACATCCGCCCGTCGGTGACCAGGGCCACCCTGCGGCCGCGCCCCTGCAGCGAGGCGAGGGAGGGGGTCAGGCTGTGCAGCTCGGGCATGCCGTTGGCCTTGGGCCCCTGGAAGCGGACCACGGCCACGAAGTCGCGGTCGAGCTCGCCGCGGGCGAAGGCGGCCTGCATCTGGTCCTGGTCGTCGAACACCACGGCCGGCGCCTCGACGAACAGGTGCTCGGGCTTGACGGCCGAAGTCTTGATCACGGCGCGGCCGAGCGAGCCGGTCAGGAGGCGGATGCGCCCTCGGCCTGGAAGGGATCGTCGACGGGGCGCAGGATGTCGCGGTCTAGCGGCGCGGCGCGGCCCTCGCGCCAGACCAGCTCGCCGTCATCGAGGAACGGCTCGGTCTGGTAGCGGCGAAGGCCGTGGCCGGCGACGGTCAGCACGTCGTCGTGCGCCAGGCCGGCGTCGAGCAGCGCGCGCACGACATAGGCCATGCCGCCCGCGGCGTGGAAGGCGTTCACGTCCTGGTCGCCGTTCGGATAGACCCGCGCGATCAGCGGCGTCACGGCCGAGACCGCGTCGAAGTCCTCCCAGGTCAGCTGCACCCCCGCCGCCCGCGCCATGGCGACCAGGTGCAGGGTGTGGTTGGTCGAGCCGCCGGTGGCCATCAGGCCCACGAGGGCGTTGACCACGCTCTTCTCGTCCACGACCTCGGCCATGGGCGTGTAGGCGTTGCCGGTCATGCCGATCTCCAGCGCCCGGCGGGGCGCTGCGGCGACCAGGGCGTCGCGCAGCGGCGTGTTCGGGTTGACGAAGGCGGAGCCGGGCAGGTGCAGGCCCATCATCTCCATCATCATCTGGTTGGAGTTGGCCGTGCCGTAGAAGGTGCAGGTGCCCGGCCCGTGATAGGAGCGGCACTCCGACCTCCAAAAGCTCCTCGCGGGTGGCCTTGCCCTCGGCGTAGAGGACGCGCACGCGCGCCTTCTCGGCATTGGAGACGCCCGAACTCATCGGCCCGCCCGGCACGAAGATCACCGGCAGGTGGCCGAACGCCAGGGAGCCGATCACCAGCCCCGGCACGATCTTGTCGCAGACGCCCAGGCACAGGGTCCCGTCGAAGGCGTCGGGGTCAGGCCACGGCTGTGGCCATGGCGATCACGTCGCGGAGAACAGCGACAGCTCCATGCCGGGCCGCCCCTGGGTGACGCCGTCGCACATGGCCGGCGCCCCGCCCGCGTACTGGGCCGTGGCTCCCGCCTCGTGCGCGGCGGCCTTGATGATGGCCGGGAAGCGCTCCAGCGGCTGGTGGGCCGAGAGCATGTCGTTGTAGGCCGAGACGATGGCGATGTTGGCGCATTCGGGTTGCGCAGCCGCTGCTTGTCCTCGCCGGGGAGGGCGGCGAAGGCGTGGGCCCAGTTGGCGCAGGACAGCTTGGCGCGGCCGGGCTCGACTGGCGGCGGCGGCCATGCGGTCCAGGTAGTCGGCGCGGGTGTCGCGGCTGCGCTCCACGATGCGGGCGGTGACCATCTTCGATCGCGGGATGCATCGCGGCCATCAGCTCGTTCACGCGCTCCACAGCACCCGGACGGGGGCGCGGTCCTGGGTCAGGACGCAGCGGACCGGCAGGTCGGCGCCGCCGCGCGCGGCCTCGATCACCCGCCGCTTGGCCTCGCCCTGGATCAGGATGATGATCGACCGCGTCGCCAGGAGGGCGCGCAGGGTCAGGGTCACGCGCGGGATTGGCGGCGCGGGCTTGCCCGGCGGCACGGCCAGGCACAGGCGCGCGCCGTCCGGGTCGATCGCCTCCTCCAGCACCGGATTGCGCGGGAACATCGAGGCGATGTGGCCGTCGTCCCCCCACGCCCCAGCAGCACCACGTCGAACGGCAGGAGGGCGGTGATCGCGAGATCCGCCAGGGGCCGCGGCCTCCTCGGGCGTCTTGCCGGCGGACCATAGGGGGATCATCCGCGCCGCCTTGGCCTCGCCGGTCAAGAGGTGGGCGCGGACCATGCCCTCGTTGCTTTCGGGCGAGGACGGATTGACCCAGCGCTCGTCGGTCAGGGCCACCGACACCGCCTCCCACAGCAGAGGCATGACGGCCAGCTTGTCGTAGGTGGCGATCGGGGTCCCGCCGCCGGTCGCGGCGAAGGAGGCCGTCCCGTTTTCGCGCAGGCCCACCCCGCAGGCAGTCGGCGATGGCCTCGGCCGCCGCCTGCGCCAGGGCGTCGGCGTTGGGGTGCTCCTCGATCGCCGGAAGCGTCGTTGCGTCACTCATACCAGGCCCGTCCAAACCGTTCGATCAGGGCGAAGGCGGCCCGCCGGTCCCCAGGTTCCCGCCGCATAGGGCTTGGGGGTCATGCCCGCCTCGACCCAGGCGTCGGCGACCCCGTCGATCCAGGACCCACGCCTGCTCGACCTCGTCGCGGCGCACGAACAGGGTGGTGACCCCCGTTCATCGCCTCCAGCAGGAGCGGTTCGTAGGCGATCCGCCGCCGCTTGTTGGGCCCTTCATAGGTCTTGGCCAGGCTCAGCGACAGGGGCAGGGACTGCAGCCGCATCCTCGCCTCGTGCGCCAGGCCCGGCGCCTTGTTCATCAGGACGCCGCCGACCTCGACCGGGCCCTGGACGCCGCCGACCGCGCCTTTAAGCTGTGGCGCGCCCGGCCCGCCGACGAGAAGGCGCGGGTGCTGAAGACCGCCGCCGAGCTGATGCGCCAGCGCGCCGACGATATCGCCCGCGTCGCCACCATGGAGCAGGGCAAGACGGTCGGCGAGGCTCGGATCGAGACCATGGCCACCGCCAACTGGCTCGAGTTCGCCGGCGAGGAGGCCAAGCGCGCCTACGGCCGGGTGCTGGTGCGCCCCACCGGCCAGCGGGTGATGGTGCTGAAGGAGCCGGTCGGCCCGGTCGCCGCCTTCGCGCCCTGGAACTTCCCGGTCGGCAACCCGGGCCGCAAGCTCGCCGCCGCCATCGCCGCCGGCTGCTCGGTGATCCTGAAGCCGCCGGAGGAGGCGCCGGCCTCCGCCCTGAACATGCTGAACGCGCTGATCGACGCGGGCCTGCCGCCGGGCGTCGCCCAGGTGGTGTTCGGCGTGCCGGACGAGGTCTCGCGCCACCTGATCGGCTCGCCGATCATCCGTAAGGTGTCGTTCACCGGCTCCATCGCGGTCGGCAAGCACCTGGTGAGGCTCGCCGCCGACCATATGCAGCGCACCACCATGGAGCTGGGCGGCCACGCCCCGGTGGTGGTGTTCGATGACGCCGACCTGGAGCAGGCGCTGAACGTCATCGCCCCGCACAAGTACCGCAACGCCGGCCAGGTCTGCGTCTCGCCGACCCGCTTCTACGTGCAGGAGCCGGTCTACGAGAAGTTCGTCGACGGCTTCGTCGAGCGCGCCCGCGCCCTGCCGGTGGGCGACGGCCTTGTGCCCGAGAACCGCATGGGCCGATGGCCAACCCGCGCCGGCTCGACGCCATGAGCGCCTTCATCGGCGATGCGGTGCAGGCCGGCGCCGTGCTGAAGACCGGCGGCGAGCGGATCGGCAACCAGGGCTATTTCTGGCAGCCCACCGTGCTGGCCGACGTGCCCAACGCTGCGCGGATCATGAACGAGGAGCCGTTCGGCCCGGTGGCCGTGATGGCGCCGTTCAGGACCTTCGACGAGGTGGTGGAGCAGGCCAACCGCCTGCCCTATGGCCTTGCCGCCTACACCTTCACCCAGTCGGCCAAGACCGCCATGCTGATCGGCGACGCCCTGGAGGCCGGCATGGTGGCGATCAACGGCACAGCCATCGCCGGCGCCGACTCCCCCTTCGGCGGCGTCAAGGAATCCGGCCACGGCTCCGAGGACGGCCCCGAAGGCGTGGAAGCCTGCCAGGTCATCAAGGTGATCAGCCAGAGCTGAGGCGCGGCTCCCGTCCCGCGTCGTCACCCTCGGCCTTGTGCCGAGGGGTCCCTTTCGCGACCGCAGGGGCGGTTCTCGCTTTCCCGCGACTGGCCAGCGGCGCGAGGGATGCCCGGCACGGGGCCGGGCATGACGGTTTGACGGACTGGCGTTGTCCTCTTCGTCGGGGCGCATAGGCTGTCGCCCGGTCCGAGCGGCGTTCTGCCGACCGCCAGCATCGACAGGGAAAGGCCTATGCTCTTCGCCAAGCGGCTTCGCGAGCGGGTGGTCTCGGGCGAGATCACCTGCAGCGTGCGCATCTGGCAAAGGCCAAAGGTCAGGGTCGGCGGGCGCTATCGCCTGGGGGCCGGCGCCATCGAGGTGACCTCGATCCGCGAGATTGGCCTGGCCGGCGTCACACCCGAGCTGGCGCGGCGGTCCGGGTTCGAGGGCGTCGTGGACCTGCTGAAGCTCGCCAGGCACGGGCCCGGCGAGACGGTCTATCTGGTGGAGTTCGACTACCATCCCGATCCGGCCTGACCGGCGGGGCGCCGGGATTGCGGATCGATCCGGTCTTGACCTCGATCAATCCCGCGGGGCTTGATCGCGGCCAATCGGCGAGCTCAATGCCGGCTCAACAATCCGATCAGGAGGTCGCGTCCATGGCCAAGTTCCCCAACAGCCCGAGCTTCACAGGCGTCTTCGAGCCCATCCGCATCGAGTGCGACGTGGCGGACCTCGACGTCGAGGGCGATATCCCGACCGATCTCGACGGCGCCTTCTTCCGCGTCCAGCCGGACCCGGCGCATCCGCCCCTGCTCGGCGACGACATCGCCTTCAACGGCGACGGCATGATCGCCCAGTTCCGCTTCAAGAACGGCCGCGTGGACTTCAAGCAGCGCTATTGCCAGACCGACAAGTACCGGCTGGAGCGCGAGGCGGGGCGGGCCCTGTTCGCCGCCTACCGCAACCCGATCAACGACGATCCCCTGGTCAAGGGCAAGTATCCGCGCGGCACGGCCAACACCAACGCCTTCTTCCACGGCGGCTATCTGTTCGGCCTGAAGGAGGACTCCCCGGCGGTGGCGATGGACGCCAACACGCTGGAGACCTTCGGCTATCACGACTTCGACGGCCAGGTGACCAGCCCGACCTTCACCGCCCACCCAAGATCGACCCGCACACCGGCAACATGTGCTGCTTCGGCTATGCGGCGAAGGGCCTGCTGACCAAGGACGTGGTCTATTACGAGATCACCCCGGAGGGACAGAAGATCAGGGAGGTCTGGTTCGAGGTCCCCTACTACAACATGATGCACGACTTCGGCCTGACCAAGGACTACGCGGTCTTCCACATCGTGCCGTCGACCTCGTCCTGGGAGCGGCTCGAGGCGGGCCTGCCGCACTTCGGCTTCGACACCACCATGCCGGTGCACATGGTCGTTCTGCCCCGCGACGGCGACGCCAAGGACATCAAGACCTTCACCGCGCCGAACATGTTCGCCAGCCACGTGATGAACGCCTTCAACGACGGCACGAAGATCCACTTCGACACGCCCGAGGCGAAGAACAACATGTTCCCGTTCTTCCCCGACTGGCACGGCGCGCCCTACAACCCGATGGAGGCGGCCTCGCACCTGACGCGCTGGACCGTGGACATGGACTCCAACTCCGGCGAGTTCGAAAGCCGCGTGCAGCTCAACGACTTCGTCGGCGAGTTCCCGCGCATCGACGACCGCTACGCCACCGAGCCCTACCGCCACGGCTGGATGCTCGGCATGGGCATGGGGCCGGGCAGCCGCGCCACCCTGGGCCACGTCGACATCTCCACCGGCAAGACCAAGAGCTGGCAGGCCGGCGAGAACCGCGCCCTGCAGGAGCCCTGCTTCATCCCCAAGTCCAAGGGCGCGCCGGAGGGCGAGGGCTACATCGTCGAGATCCAGCAGCACACCGACGACGGCAAGTCGGACCTTCTGCTGTTCGACGCCCAGCGCGTGGACGAGGGGCCGATGGCGACCATCCACATCCCCCTGCGCATGCGCTTCGGCCTGCACGGCAACTGGGTCGCCGGCGAGGACCTGGCCCGCGCCAAGTCCAAGGCCCAGGTCGCCGTCGCGGCGTAGGTAACCTAGCCACTGTCATCCCGGACGGCCTGCAAGGCCGATCCGGGACCCATCCTGCGGCGCTGGAGAGCTGGGTCCCGGCTCTCCGCTTCGCTGCGGCCGGGATGACAGGGGAGCGGGCGTCGTCCCGTGGCCTTGTCCAGCAACGAGCGCATGGCCTAGGGTGCCCGCGGCAGAGCTCGCAGAAGCTTGCCGGGAGGGTTCTTCATGGGTTCGCCGCGCGCGTCCTTCGTCGTTCTTGGCCTGATGCTGGCGCTCGCCGCGTGCGGACGGCCGCAATCGACCGGCCAGACCGCCGCCGTCTCATCCAACGCGCCGCCGGCCGCAACCACCGTCTCCGGCCCCGCGGACGTCGACGGGACCCGCATCCTCAACGCCGACAACGAACCCGGCGCCTGGATGACCTACGGGCGGACCTATTCGGAGCAGCGCTTCTCGCCGCTGAACCAGATCAACACCGCCAACGCCGGCCAGCTCGGCCTCGCCTGGTACTACGACCTCGACACCGCCCGCGGCCAGGAGGCCACGCCCATCGTGGTGGACGGGGTGATGTACGTCTCCACCGCCTGGTCCAAGGTCAAGGCGCTGGACGCGCGCACGGGCGCCCTGATCTGGGCCTACGACCCGCAGGTGTCGGGCGAGTGGGGGCCCAAGGCCTGCTGCGACGTGGTCAACCGCGGCGTGGCGGTCTGGAAGGGCAAGGTCTACGTCGGGACCATCGACGGCCGGCTGGTGGCGCTGAACGCCAAGACCGGCAAGCCGGTCTGGATCACCCAGACCACCGACCCCTCCAAGCCCCAGACCCATCACCGGCGCGCCGCGGGTGGTGAAGGGCAAGGTGCTGATCGGCAACGGCGGCGCCGAATACAACGTCCGCGGCTACATCTCCGCCTATGACGCGGAGACCGGCAAGCTGGTCTGGCGCTTCTACACGGTGCCGGGCGACCCCTCCAAGCCCGACCACGCCGCCTCCGACGCGGTGCTGAAGGCCAAGGCCACGCCGACCTGGCGGGGCAAGTGGTGGACCTGGGGCGGCGGCGGCACGGTCTGGGACTCCATCGTCTACGACCCGGAGACCGACCTCCTGATCTTCGGCACGGACAACGGCGACCCGTGGAACCGCGAGGTCCGCACCGGCGGGCATGGCGACAACCTGTTCGTGACCTCGATCGTGGCCGTGCGGCCCGACACCGGCCAGTATGTCTGGCACTACCAGCTCAACCCCGGCGACGAGTGGGACTATTCGGCGACCCAGCAGATCGTGCTCGCCGACCTGACCCTGAACGGCCAGCCGCGCAAGCTCCTGATGCAGGCGCCCAAGAACGGCTTCTTCTATGTGATCGACCGCACCAACGGGAAGCTGATCTCGGCCAAGCCGTTCGCCCCCGTCACCTGGGCCAGCGGCATCGACCTGAAGACCGGCCGCCCGATCGAGAACGCCGCCTCGCGCTATTCGGAGAACGCCAAGCCATGGACCGGCGCGCCGAGTCCGCATGGGGCGCACAGCTGGATGCCGATGTCGTTCAACCCGAAGACCGGCCTCGTCTACATCCCGGTGCAGGACGTCAGCTTCACCTACGTCCCGGACATGCACTTCGTGCACAAGTCCATGGGCATCAACCCGGGCCTGGACATGGCCGCCAACTCCATGCCGCAGGACCCCAAGATCAAGAGCCAGGTGATGGAGAGCCTGCACGGCTCGATCCTGGCCTGGGACCCGATCCAGCAGAAGGCGGTCTGGCAGGTGGGGCTGAAGGGCCCCTGGAACGGCGGCATCGTGACCACTGCCGGCGACGTGCTGTTCGAGGGCAACGCCGGCGGCGAGTTCGCGGCCTACCGCGTCGACGGCGGCCAGAAGCTGTGGTCCTTCGACGCCCAGGGCCCGGTGATGGCCGGGCCGGCGACCTACAGCATCGGCGGCGACCAGTACGTGGCCGTGCTGTCCGGCTGGGGCGGCACCTATCCGCTGGTCACCGGCATCGTCTCCTACAAGTCCGGCAACCTGCACAACGCCAGCCGCGTGCTCGTTTTCAAGCTCGGCGGCCAGGCCAGGCTGCCGCCGCTGCCCGCCGCCCAGCCGCGCGTGCTGAGCACCGCCCCGGACGCCGCCAGCGCGGCTCAGGTCGACCACGGCTTCAAGCTCTACAGCCGCTATTGCGGCAGCTGCCACGGCGACGCGGTGGTCTCCGGCGGCGTGACGCCGGACCTGCGCTACTCGCCGCTGCTGGCCTCGGAAAGCTTCTTCGACGTGGTGCTGGGCGGGGCGCTGAAGGCCAACGGCATGGTGTCATGGTCGCCCGTGCTGACCCGCGCCGACGCCGAGGACGTGCGCGCCTACATCGTCCACCGCGCCCACCAGACCGCCGACCAGAAGGCCCGCCACGAGCCCTGGACGGGGGTGACGGCCGTCCGGCGAGGACGAGATTGTCGGTGCGGCTTTTCCCGCTAAGCTGCCGGCTTTCTCGGGGGACCGCCGATGAGCTTTGGACGCACCTGGATGATCGCACTGCGCGCCGCCTGCTGTCTCGCGGCGATGGCCTTGTCCGCGCCCGTGGCGGCGCAGCCGGCGGTCCCGAAGAAGGTGGTGAGGACGGCGGACGACCTGCCGCGCTACAATTATCCGGTCGCGGGGACCGCGACGGCGCTGCTGACCGCCGACGACGCGACCTTCGGCGCCTTCGCCGCCAAGGTCGGCGCCGATGTCGACCGCACGCTCGCCGACTATGACATCGAGGATCACGCCACGCTGCGCGATCTGCTCGGCGTGCGGCTGGAGGTGCAGATGCTCGCCGGCCAGGACGCGGCGGCGCTGAAGACGCTGAACGAAATCCGCGCGATCGAGGACAAGCCCGACGCCCGGCTGCTGAGCGGCGTGAACGCCGAAGCGATGCTGAAGGCGCATGCCGCGACCGGAGCGTGGAGCGGCGACGCCTATGCCCAGGCCTATGGGAGCGCCTATGCCGCCGCGCTGGCGCCGCTGCCCTGGGCTGTGGTGGCGAACCGCATCAAGGAGGCCAAATCCTCGGCCCAGATCCTCACCGACAGCCTCGTTCTGGGGAGGGCTCAGGCCGACATCGAACCGGCGCTGGCCAAGTCGCATCAGCTCAGCAACGAACTCGCCTGGGATCTCGTCGGCCTGCGCTTCGCCCACCAGTTCAGAGTGCCCGTGAAGGCGACGACCTACGCCGTGCTGGCCAAGGAAGTGGCCGACAAGGACGTCGCCAAGCCCGACATCTGGGCCGCGCGCGAGGTGACGCTGACCGACGCCGACAAGCTCACCCCCGTCAATGTCGCCATTTGGGACAGCGGGGTCGATCTCGCGCTCTTCCCGGGGCGGGTCTACACCGATCCACACCCCGCGCCGCAATTCGATCCGCACGGCCTGGCGTTCGACCTCCAGTCCCGGCCGACGCACGGCAATCTCTTCCCGCTCACGCCCGAGCAGGCGGCGGAATATCCCGGCACGCGCGAGGACCTGAAGGGTCTGTCCGACCTCCAGCTCTCGATCGACAGCCCCGAGGCGGAGGCGCTCAGGCGCAAGATCACGGCGCTCGCCCCCGATCAGGTGCCAAGCTTCCTCGAGCGACTGAGCCTGTTCGGCAATTATATCCACGGCACCCATGTCGCGGGCATCACCGCGCGCGGCGATCCGGCGATCCGGCTGGCGGCGGCGCGGCTCACCTTCGACTGGAAGAACGTGCCCGATCTGCCGACCGAGGAGCTCGCGCGGCGCTCGGCGGCGTCCTATCAGGTCTATGTCGACTGGTTCAAAAGCCACGGCGTCCGCGTCGTCAACATGAGCTGGGGCGGCACGCCCGCCGACTATGAGACCGCGCTGGAGAAGAACGGCGTCGGCAAGGACGCCGCCGAGCGCAAGGCGATGGCGCGCAAGCTGTTCGACATCGACAGCGGCGGCCTGCTCGCAGCGCTGAAGAGTGCGCCCGACATCCTGTTCGTCTGCGCGGCGGGCAACGCCGACAGCAACAGCGGCTTCGACGAGGCCACGCCGGCGGCGTTCAAGCTGCCCAATCTTCTGGTGGTGGCGGCGGTCGACCAAGCGGGGGACGAGGCGAGCTTCACCTCCTATGGCGACACCGTGCTGGTCGACGCCAACGGCTATCAGGTGCTGTCCTACACCCCCGGCGGGGTCGAACTACGCCTGTCGGGAACGTCGATGGCCTCGCCCAACACCGCCAATCTCGCCGCCAAGCTCCTGGCGCTCGATCCGAAACTGACGCCCGAGCAGGTGATCAAGCTGATCGTCGCGGGCGCGAGCCCGAGCGAGGACGGGCGGCGCCACAACATAAATCCGAAGAAATCGGTCGAGCTGCTGAAGGCGGAAGGCTAGATCGCCGCCGCCTCAGGGTCGTCCTGATCCTGAGGCGCGGTCCGCAGGATCGTCTCGAACGATGGGAGCGAGCCCTCTATAGAGGGCGCGTTCGCTTGAAGGTGTCGCCATGGACGATTCCCCCTCCGCCGCCCGCCTGGCGTCCGCCGCCGGCCGCACCGTCACCGTCCGCGAGGCGGTGATCCACCTCCTGCGCGGCTGGGGCTGCACGACCATGTTCGGCAACCCCGGTTCCACCGAGCTGCCGCTGTTCAAGGACTGGCCGAGCGACTTCCGCTACGTGCTGGGCCTTCAGGAGTCGGTGGTGGTGGGCATGGCCGACGCCTATGCCCTGGGGACCCGCAACGCCGCCTTCGTGAACCTGCATTCGGCGGCGGGCACCGGCCATGCGCTCGGCAACCTGTTCGGGGCCTGGAAGAACAATTCGCCGGTGGTGGTGATCGCCGGCCAGCAGGCGCGCTCCATGCTGCTGATGGAGCCGTTCCTGGGCGCCGCCGACGCGCCGGAGTTCCCAAGCCCTACGTCAAATACGCGGTCGAGCCGGCGCGGGCCGAGGACGTGCCCGCCGCCATCGCGCGCGCCTACTACACCGCCATGCAGGAGCCGCGCGGGCGGTGTTCGTCTCCGTGCCGGTGGACGACTGGGACAAGGCCTGCGAGCTGATCGAGCCGCGCACGGTGTTCTCCCGCCGGCGGCCGGACGCCGAGGGCCTGGGCGTGATCGCCGACGCCCTGGCCGGCGCCAGGAACCCGTGCCTGGTGGTCGGGGCGGACGTGGACCGCTCCGGCGCCTTCGACCTCGCGGTGGAGCTGGCCGAGCGCTACGAGACGCCGGTGTGGGTGGCGCCGCGCACCTACCGCTGCAATTTCCCGGAAAGCCACCGGCTGTTCGCCGGCTTCCTGCCGATCTCCAAGGCGGCGGTGGCCGAGACCCTGAAGGGTCACGACGTGGTGCTGGCGCTGGGCGCCCCGGTGTTCACCTATCACGCGGAGTCCAGCGGCCCGGTCCTGCCGCCGGGCGCCGCGCTCTATCAGATCACCTCCGACCCGGTGCAGGCGGCCTTCACCCCGATCGGGACGACAGTTGTGGCCAGCGTCGATGCTGCGGTGGCGGACCTCTTGGCCCTGCCGGCGCCGAAGGTCGCGCGCAAGGGCAAGGGCCGCGAACGGCCGGCGACGCTGGAGCCGACCTCGCCGATGAAGCCTGCCTATGTCATGCAGCGCGTCGGGGCGCTGCGGCCCAAGGACTCCATCGTGGTGGAGGAGGCGCCGACCGCGCGCGGGCCGATGAACGACTTCCTGCCCATCGACCGGCCGGACGGCTTCTTCACCACCGGATCGGGCGGCCTCGGCTATGGCCTGCCCGCGGCGGTGGGCCTGGCGCTGGCGCGGCCCGGCAAGCGGATCGTGGCGGTGATCGGGGACGGCTCGTCGATGTACGCGATCCAGGCCCTGTGGACCGCCGCCCAGCTGAAGCTGCCGATTAGCTTCCTGATCGTCAACAACGGCGGTTACCTCGCCCTGAAGCAGATGGCGGGCCTCTTCCAGATGACCGAGGTGGTCGGCACCGACCTGCCGGGCATCGACTTCGTCGGCCTGGCGTCCGCCCTGGGGGTGAAGGCCGCCCGCGTCGGCGGCGCGCCGGACCTCGACGCGGCCCTCGCCGACGCCTTCGCCGCCGACGGGCCGAGGCTGCTGGACATCCCCGTGGAAGCCGCCTTCGCCGATCGCCTTTAGCGCCCACGCCCAGCGCCCGCGTCCGCTCGTTGAGCCCTCATGATCGAGGGTTGACAGGATCAACCGGCGACCATTCTGTGGGCCGCCTCGGTCCCCGCTGGGACCGCGCGAGCGATCGCGGCGAGCCGCCCCAAGACGGCCGCGGGTCCGATTTCCAGGGCAGGAGGACCAAGCCTTGCTGACGCTGTACCACTGGGAGCCGAACGCCAATTCGGGCAAGCCCATCCTGGCGATGGAAGAGAAGGAGCTCGAGTTCGAGAGCCACTATCTCGACCTGCTCAACTTCGACCAGCACTCGCCCGAGTACCTGAAGATCAACCCGATGGGCACGATCCCGGCGCTGGTCCACGACGGGCTGATGCTGAACGAGTCCACCGCCATCATGGAATACGTCGACGCCGCGTTCGACGGCCCCTCCCTGCGCCCGTCCGACCCGGAGGAGCGCTGGCGCATGCGCTGGTGGATGAAGTTCTGCGACCAGTACTACGCCCCGTCCGCCTCCATGCACGGCTGGAACGCCTTCATCGGCCCGTCCGTCCGCAATAAGGATCCCGAGGAGCTGAAGCGGAAGATCGAGGCCATCCGCTGAAGGAGCGCCGCATCGCCTGGTCCAAGGCCATCTACGGGACCTTCTCCAAGGAGGAGCTGGAGGAGTCCGGCCGCCGCGTGGCCTATGCCGCGAAGCTGTTCGAGGAGAACCTGAAGCGCCACACCTGGATCGCGGGCGAGACCTTCTCCCTGGCCGACATCAACGCCATGAACCTCGTCTACTTCATGCCCGCCAATCCGAACGGGCCGGTGGGCCCGGAGAAGACGCCCTACACCATGGAGTGGCTCTACCGGATCTACGAACGCCCGGCGACCAAGCGCGCCTGGGCCCGCGGCAAGACCATGACCACCGACCGCCTGAAGCACCTGGAACGGCCGAAGGCGACGGCGAACGCCTGAACCATGACAATAACAACCGTCATGGCCGGGCCTGTCCCGGCCACCCATGAACACCCACCCGCGAGGTGGGCATGGGTCGCCCGGACGAGCCGGGCGATGACGCGCCGACAGGAATGGAGACGAACATGCTGGAGCTCTATCACTACGAGCCGAACACCTTCTCCCTGAAGGCCCTGATCGGGCTGAACGAGAAGGGCGTGGACTACACGAGCCACTACGTCGACTGGGTGGGCCTGGAGCAGCTCGGGCCTGGCGGCCCCGAGCTGAACCTGGAGGCGGAGCACAACCCCGAGATCGAGGGGCCGCTGCTGGTCAACGGCGAGCGGTGATCTCGGAGTCCTTCTTCCTGCTCGAATACCTGGAGGACGCCTTCCCGGGCCAGGGCACGGCGCTGAAGCTCGGCACGCCCTACGGCGACTGGCAGGTGCAGGTGTGGGGCCGCTTCGTCGGCGAGCGCGCCGCGCCGGCGGTCTCGACCCTCGGCTGCCACAAGTACCTGGTCCCGGCGCTGAAGGAGAAGCGGATCAATTCCGCCGACCAGGTGCTGGACCGGCTGAACACCCAGGAGCGCAAGGTCGCCTGGGCCGAGGCGATCGAGGACTCCTATTCCGACGAGGTGATCGAGGAGTCCCGCCGCAAGGCCGGCCTCCTGGTCGAGCGGATCGAGAAAGCCCTGGAGACCGGCGACTGGCTGGTGGAGAACACCTTCACCGCCGCCGACATCGACGCCTTCGCCATGGCTAACTCCCTGCCCAAGCTGGTCCCCGACGCGGCCAATAAGGACAAGGCGCCGCGGTTCATGGCCTGGCTGGAGCGCATGCGCGCGCGCCCCCTCGGTGCGGAAGGCCCTGGCCGCCTCGAAGACCGGCAAGCCCGACGAAGCCTTCACCCCCGGCCCCGAACACGCCCGCTGGGGGTAGCATCCCTCCCCTTCATGGGGAGGGCGGACGGCGCGAAGCGGCGGACGGGTGGGGAGTCTGTTCAATCCCCACCCCTGGCCGCTGGCGCGGCCTGTCCCTCCCCATGAAGGGGAGGGAGTCGCTCAGCGCGCCGCCGCCGGAGGCGACGCGTAGTGTCCGCCCACGTCCCCCGCCGCATAGAGGTGCTTGCAGCCGGCGAGCGCGGCGGCGAGGAGCGCGGCGACGGCGAGGGTGCGGATCAGCGTCATGGTCGTCTCCTCTTCCGCCGGCCGTCAGACCGCGATCACGACCTTGCCGATGAAGTCGCCGGAGTGCTGGTGGTTGTAGGCGTCCTTGGCGGCCTCGAAGGGGAAGACCTTGTCGATCACCGGCTTGACGCCGGTGGCGTCGATCGCCGCCACGAGCTGTTCGAACAGCGGCCGGTCGCCGACGAAGATGCCGTGCAGGCTCGCGCCCTTCATCATCAGGGTGTGGGGATTGGACGTGCCCTGGGTCAGCACCCCGATCAGGCCGATCTTGCCGCCGCGGCCGATCGAGTTGTACGAGCGCTGCAGGGGTGCCCGCGCCGCCGACCTCGACGATGCAGTCCACGCCCGCGCCGCCGGTGAGCCGCATCACTTCCTTGTCCCAGTCCTCGTGGGTCTTGTAGTTGACCACGTCCGAGGCCCCGAGCGCCTGCAGCCGCTGGGCCTTGCCGTCGTGCGACGTCGTGGCGATCACCCGGCAGCCCGACGCCTTGGCGAGCTGCAGCGCCCAGACCGACACCCCGCCCGAGCCCAGCACCAGCACCGTGTCGCCCGGCTTCACCGGCTTGCCGGCGCCGAACAGGCAGTGCCACGCCGTCACCCCCGCGCAGGGCAGGCAGGCGCCGTCCTCGAACGAATAGCCGGCCGGCAGCTTGATCGCGCCGACCTCGTGCATGACGGCCAGCTCGCGCAGCATGCCGTCGAGCGGCAGGCCCATGGGCATCGGCGGACCGCCGGCCGGGCCGTTCGGGTCGGGCTGGGAGAAGGTGCCGGCCACCTTGTCGCCGACGCTCAGGCCGCGTACGCCCTCGCCGACGGCGATCACCTCGCCCGCGCCGTCGGACAGCGGGACGGTGTCGCGCTCGACCTGCTGGAAGTAGTTGCCGGTGACGGCGGCCTGGTCGCGGTAGTTCAGCGAGGCGGCGCGCACCCGCACCAGCACCTGGCCGGGACCCGGCGTCGGGTCCGGCTGCTCGACCAGCTTCAGGTCGTCGATCGACTTGCACCCCGCGGGCATGACCCAAGCTCTCATCGGCTTTCTCCTCATCGTCGCGGCCCCGGCCGGCTATAGCATCGGCCATGGGCCCCCGCCATCGCGCCGCCGGGCGCGCGGAGGCTTCATTTGTCGGGCGGTTTGCGCCATGAAGCGGCCGGCCTCAGGAAGGATCGCGTATGAAAGTCGTCGAGGGAAAGACCGCCTTTATCACCGGCGGCGGGTCGGGCGTGGGCTTCGGCATGGCCCAGGTGTTCTCGGACGCCGGGATGAAGGTGGTGATCGCCGACATCCGCCAGGACCACCTCGACCAGGCGATGGCGCACTTCTCCAAGACCAACGCCGCGGTGCACCCGATCCGGCTCGACGTCACCGACCGTGAGGCCTTCGTGCGCGCAGCCGACGAGACGGAGGATGTGTTCGGCAAGGTGCATCTCGTCTGCAACAACGCCGGCATCAACCTGTTCAAACGACATGGCCGAGGCCAGCTACGACGACTGGGACTGGGTGCTGGGCGTGAATCTCGGCGGCGTGGTCAACGGCGTGCACACCTTCGTCAAGCGGATCAAGGCCCACGGCGAGGGCGGCCACATCGTCAACACCGCCTCCATGGCCTCGTTCATCGCCGGGCCGGGGGCGGGCATCTACACGGCCTCGAAGTTCGCGGTGCGCGGCCTGACGGAGGCGCTCCGCTATAGCCTCGCGCCCCACAACATCGGCGTGTCGGTGCTGTGCCCGGGCCTGGTCAACAGCGCGATCCACCATTCCGACGAGATCCGCCAGGAGCGCTTCTCGGGCGAGGCGTCCAGGACCCCCGAGCAGTTCGTGACGATGCTGGCCAACGTGCACCAGCAGGGCATGGACCCCGTGGAGGTCGGCCACAAGGTGCTGAAAGGCGTGCGCGACAACGACCTCTACATCTTCCCGCACCCGGAATTCAAAGACGAGCTGCGCGAGATCTTCGACGAGGCCCTGGCGGCCATCCCCGACGAGCCAGCCCCCGCCGCCCGCTTCCAGTTCGAGGAAGGCCGCCGGGCCGGCAAGCGCGCCGCGAGGGAGAAGTGGAAGGACGTCGGCTGAGGCCGGCTCCAGCTTCCCTACGACCCACCCATACGTCATCCCGGCCGGACGCCCGCGAAGGCGGGCGGGAGAGCCGGGGTCCGTCCTCCGACGCAGCAGGATGGGTCCCGGATCGGCCTTGCGGCCGTCCGGGATGGCAACAGTGCTCTACTCCGCCGCGGTCTTCGCCGGTTGCGGCCGGGGCGGGGCGTGGCGGACGACCTCTTCGCCGTCGCCGAGTTCGCTGGCGGCGTCGAGCGCGGCCACGGCCTCGGCGTCCAGCGTGACCTCCACCGACTTGGCGAGGTCCTTGAGCTGGTCGAGGTTGGTGGCGCTGGCGATCGGGATGCAGCCCTTGGCGCGCAGCCAGGCCAGGGGCGATCTGGGCGTCGGTGGCGCCGATGCGCGCGCCGACCTTGTCCATGGCCTCCAGGATGCGCAGGCCGCGCGGGTTCAGCATGTTCTTGGCCGCATAGGCCCGCGCGGAGCCCTCGAGGTCCTTCTCGGTGCGGTACTTGCCGGTCAGGAAGCCGGAGGCCAGGCCGAAGTAGGGGATCACGCCCAGCCCCTCGCGCTTGCACAGCCCCGCCAGCTCCGCCTCGAACTCGTGGCGGTCATAGAGGTTGTAGTGCGGCTGCAGCGTCTCGTAGCGCGGCAGGCCCTTGTCGGCCGCGAGCTTCAGCGCCTCGGCCAGACGCGGGGCGGTGAAGTTGGAGGCGCCGATGGCGCGCACCTTGCCGGCCTTGATCAGCTCGGCGTAGGCGGCCAGCGTCTCCTCCTGCGGCGTCTCCGGATCGTCGCGGTGCGACTGGTAGAGGTCGATGACGTCGGTCTGCAGGCGCTGCAGGGACTTCTCCACGGCGACCTTCATGTAGGCCGGCGACAGGCCCTTTCCGTCGGGCATATCCATGCCGAGCTTGGTGGCGATCACCACCTTCTCGCGCCGGCCGCCGCCCTGGGCGATCCAGCGGCCGATCAGGGCCTCCGACTCGCCGCCCACGTGGCCGGGGATCCAGCGCGAATAGACGTCGGCGCTGTCCACCAGGTTGAACCCGGCGTCCACGAAGGCGTCGAGCAGCTTGAAGCCGGTGGCGTCGTCCACGTTCCAGCCGAGCACGTTGGTGCCCAAGGCCCAGGGGGCGACCTTCAGCCCCGAGCGTCCCAGTTCCTGACGTTCCATGGCGTCCTCTCAGAGTTCATCCCGACCCTTCGGGCGGCAGCTTAAGACCCGATCCAGGGGCCGCTGCAACCGCATTTGCACGTCGTTGCGCCGGGCGGGCGCGGCCGAAAACGGGAGGCGCGGAAGGGCCGTCAGCGCTCGGCGTAGGACGGCGGCGGCGTGTCGCCGTCCTTGAAGTGGATGTGGGTGAACCAGTCCTCGGCGAACTCCACGGCCCGGGCGCGGACGGCGGCCTGGAGCATCACCGGCTCGATCCGCACGGCGCCGAGCGCCCGCACCAGCTCCTCGCGCATCTCGGCGAGCAGGCGGTCAGGGTCGGGCTGGGAATTGGCCAGCTGGGCGATCGTCAGCAGCAGGAAGGCCCGGAGCGTCAGGAGCTCGGCGCGGGTCTCGATATCCATCTGTCCCCTCCCTTGGGCGTGCGGCCGTCAGGCCGGCGGCCGCAGCTCGTCGCCGAGGCCCGCGTCGTTGAGCAGCCGGCGCGCGGGCGCCTCGTCCTCGTCGTCGACCACTATACGGCGGGGCAGGGCGCCGACAGAGCCTTCCAGCACGCTCATGTTCTGGTCCAGCACCACGCAGGCGATGCCGGCGCTCTTCAGCAGGGCCTCCACGGCCGAGATCAGCACGGGATTGGAGGCGCGTACGAGCTCACGCATGGCCAGGCCCGCTCAATAGGGCGCGTCCGGCCAGGCCAGCGCCGGGCCGCCGAACATCTCGGCGCACAGCCGCCGCTCCTCGGCGAACCGCTCGCGCATCAGGGCCTGGATCGCCGGCGCGCGGCCCGCCGCGGGGCGGGCCTTGCGGTTGAAGGCGGGCTCGAACCGCGAGGACTTGGCCGGGTCCGCACCCAGGCGGCGCAGAACCTCGGCGCGGAACGCCTCCGGCTCGTCCGCCAGGCGGTCGAAGAAGAACACCGCGAACCGGTCGCCGAACGCCGCCCGCCAGCGCGCCGCGATCCGGCTGGGGAACGAACGCGCCTGGGCGCCGCGGCGGTCCAGGAAGGCGGCGAAGGCGGCGGCGTCCTGCTCGGCCTCCGCCGGGCGGCCGTCGTCTCCAGGTGCATGCGCCACTGCGACCAGACCCGCTCCACCGGGTCGCGCACGATCAGGATGGCCAGGGCGCGGTCGAACCGCGCGGCGATCGCCTCGACCGTCTCCGCCGGCAGGGCGGAGTAGCCGGGGGTGATGTCGCCCGACAGCAGCGGCCCCTTCGGCGCGAACAGCCGCGCATAGGCGTCCAGGCTCCGGTCGTCCGGATCGACGGCGGCCGCGGCGGCGAAGAAGGCCGCGTCGCGCGCGTCCAGCGGCCGGTCGCGCCGCGCCGCCCGCTGCGCCTGCATGGCGTCCGGGTCGGCGGCGCAGAGGCGCAGCTGGCCCTCCAGCGCCGTCGGGAAGGCGAGGTCGAAGTAGTGCAGCTCCTTGATCGGCGGCATCCAGAAGTCCGGATGGTGCTGGAGCTGGTCGTAGAGCCACTGCGTCCCCGCCTTCTGCAGGCCGATGCACAGGAAGTCGGGGCCTTCGCCGCCCGCCATGCCTACGGCCCCTCTCCCGGAGGGAAAGGGGCGCGCACGCTCAGTAGCCCGCGGTGAAGCGTTCGCGGTGGTGGGCGGGCTTTTCCAGCTCGTCGATCAGGGCGACGGCCAGGTCCTCGTAGGAGATGCTGCTGTTGCCGTCCTCGGCCACCAGCAGGTGGTCCTTGCCGAGGCGGAACTTGCCGGTCCGCTCGCCCGGGCCGAGCATCATCGAGGGGGAGATGAACACCCAGTCGAGGTCCTTCACCTCGGCCTTGATCCAGTCGAGGCTCGCCGCGGCCGGCCCGGCCTCGACCTTGATGAAGTCGGGGAAGCCGGGCTGGTCGATCAGGCGCACGCCGTCGGCGTTGAACAGGCTGGCCGCGCCGCCGACCACGGCGATCCGGCTCACCCCGGCCTTGCGGGTCGCCTCGAACGCCGGCTTGATGTCGTTGTCCTGGAAGCGGACGCTGAGGATCACCGCGTCGGCGCCCTTGAGCGCCTCGGCCAGCTTGGCCTCGTCGCCCAGCTCGCATTGCACCGTCGCGACCCCGTCCAGGTCCTTCAGCTTCTCGGCGTTGTGCGAGATGGCGGTGACCTGATGGCCCCGGCTTGTCGCTTCCTTCACCAGCCTCTGGCCCACGTTTCCCGTGGCCCCGATGATCGCCAGCTTCATCGCCGTGCTCCTTCCCTGCCGCCCTGTGTTGATGGCCACAACTAGCCCGGAGACGGGGGCTCGAACAAGCGCCCGCCGGTCCCAATACCGCTCATCCCCGCGAAGGCGGGGACCCCAGGCTTTTTCCTGTTTCCTGTTTCCTACTCTGGCGACGTCTCAGCGGCTCAGATTCAGCGACCCAAAACGCCTGGGTCCCCGCCTTCGCGGGGATGAGCGGATATGAAACGATGCTGAGCCGTTGAATCGCCCCAGCGCTCAATTGAGTCCTTACCCTAGACGTCCGCTGGCGGCAGGGCCTGGTTGCGGATCAGGTCCGCGGCCTTCTCGCCGACCATGATCGAGGGGGCGTTGGTGTTGCCGCCGGGCACGGTCGGCATGATCGAGGCGTCGCAGACGCGCAGGCCCGCGATCCCCCGCACGCGAAGCTGCGGGTCGACCACGGCCATCGGGTCGTGGCCCATCTTGCAGGTCCCGACCGGGTGGTGGGAGACCATGGCCGCCCGGCGCAGGTACGCCTCGATCTCGGCGTCGGTCTGCACCTCCTTGCCCGGGGCGATCTCGCGGTCGATCTCGTCGGACATCGGCGGGGTCTCGAAGATCTTCCGCGCTATCCGCAGGCCTTCGACCATGGTGTCCACGTCGCGCCGCTCCGACAGGATGTTCAGGAAGATGCGCGGCGCGTCCTTCGGGTCCTTGGAGCGCAGCTTGACCCAGCCGCGGCTCTCCGGGTGCAGCAGGATGACGATGGCGTTGAACTCGTGGATCGGCTCGGGCTTGACGCCGGGGAACCACGGGGCGGCCATCATGCTGGCGGGGTTGAAGAACAGCTGCACGTCCGGCCGTTCCAGTTCCGGCCGGGTGCGGACCTGGGCGTGCACCGAGGTGGCCTGGTGGGCGAACGGCCCCGAGCGGAAAAGCCACCAGCGGGGCGAGGTTCACCGCCACCTTGTCCCAGCGCAGGGTAGCGCAGGTAGGAGGACCTTCCGCTTCAGCTTGTAGTGGATGAAGTAGGAGGCGTGCTCGGAGAGGTTCTGGCCCACGCCCGGCAGGTCGAGGACCGGCTCGATCCCCATCTCGCGCAGGTGGTCGGCGGGCCCGATCCCCGACAGCATCAGGATCTGCGGCGAGCCATAGGCGCCGGCGGCGAGGATCACCTCCCCGGACGCCGTGGCGGTTTTCACCTGGCCAGCCTGCTCGTACTCGACGCCCGTGGCGCGGCCGTCCTCGACGACGATCCGCCGGGTCAGGGCGCCGGTCTCGATGACCAGGTTCCTGCGGTCGCGGATCGGGTGGATGAAGGCGCGCGAGGTCGAGGCGCGCCGGCCCCGGTCCACGGTGAACTGCATGACGCCGAAACCCTCGGGCTTCTCGGCGTGGTGGTCGGGGGTCTCCTCGTAGCCGTTGGCCTCGGCCGAGGCGACGATCTCCTTGTAGAGCTTGTCGTGGATCGGGGTCTGCTCGACCGCCAGTTCGCCCGAACCGCCGTGGTATTTGGTCTCGCCCTGCCAGCTTCGCTCCGAGCGCTTGAAGTAGGGCAGGACGTCGGCGTAGCCCCAGCCCTCGCAGCCCATCTGGCGCCACTGGTCATAGTCCTTGGGGTGGCCGCGGGAGTAGGCCATGGCGTTCACCGCCGAGGAGCCGCCGAGCCCCTTGCCGCGCGGCAGCATCAGCGGCCGGTTCCCCAGCCCCGGCTCGATCTCGGACGTGTAGCCCCAGTTCAGCTGGGGGGTAGCGCGACAGGTGCGCGCCCAGCGGCATCTTCATCAGGAACTGGTCGTCCCAGCCGCCCGCCTCCAGCAGCAGCACCCGCACCTGCGGATCGGCGGTCAGCCGGTTGGCGATCACGCACCCGGCCGACCCCGCGCCGACGATGATGTAGTCGTAGGAGTTGCTCACGCTGATTTCCGCCCGGTCCGGTTTCTGGTCTTTCCCGCCCGCCTGTGCGGGAGACACGCGTGTTTTATCGAAGGGGGCCGGCCTGTCAGGCGAAAAAAGCGGCGCTTTGTCCCGCGAGGACCGCGCCGATTGACACCGCGAGGGCGCTGGCGGCTTGATCGGCGCGACATGTCGCTTGTTGGACGTCCGCTTGGCTGACACGGCCTCAGAGCCCCTGGGCACGCTCACGGTCGCCCTCATGCACGCCGAGCGGCTGCTGGCGCGCGACCCGCGGCTGGCCGAGGCGCAGGCGCGGGAGATCCTGAAGGCGGCGCCGGGCCATCCGGAGGCGGTGCGCATCCTCGGCGCGGCCCTGCGCCAGCGGGGCGAGCCGGAACAGGGCGCTGCGGGGTGCTGGCGCCGCTTGCGGCGGCCCAGCCGAACGCGGCGGGGGCCCAGCTCGAACACGGCCTGGTCCTGGCCGGGCTCGGCCGCACGCCCGAGGCGATCGCGGCGCTGACCCGGGCCACGCGGCTGAAGCCGGACCTGCCGCTGGCCTGGCGCGCCCTGGCCGACCAGTTCGTGCTCACGGGCGACTATGCCGCCGCCGACGCCGCCTACGCCCGCCAGATCAAGGCCTCAGTCAACGATCCCGCCCTGGTCGAGGCGGCGGCCGCCCTCTGCGAGGACCGGCTGGCGGTGGCCGAGCGGCTGCTGCGGGCCTTCCTGAAGGCGCACCCCACCGACGTCGCCGCCATCCGGATGCTGGGCGAGGTGGGCACGCGCCTGGGCCGCTACGAGGACGCCGAAGCGCTGCTGAGCCGGTGCCTGGAGCTGGCGCCCGGGTTCACCGCCGCGCGGCACAACTACGCCGTCGTGCTCTACCGCCAGAGCAAGGCGGCCGAAGCCCTGGCCGAGGTCGGGCGGCTTCTGGCGGCCGAGCCAGGCAATCCAGCGTTCCGCGCCCTGCGCGCCGCCACGCTCGCGCGCCTGGGCGACTACGAACCGGCGATCGGCGAGTACGAGGCGCTGCTGAAGGACTATCCGGCCCAGCCCAAGGCCTGGCTGAGCTACGGCCACGCCCTGAAGACGGTCGGCCGGCGCGAGGACGGGGTCGGGGCCTACCGCCCGCGCCATCGCCCTGCAGCCGGGGGCTCGGCGAGGCCTACTGGAGCCTCGCCAACCTGAAGACCTTCCGCTTCGCCGAGGCGGAGATCGCCGCCATGGCGGGCCAGCTCGACCGCACCGATATTTCCGACGAAGACCGCTTCCACCTGCACTTCGCCCTCGGCAAGGCGCTGGAGGACGCCGGGCGGGATGCGGAGTCGTTCGAGCACTACCTGAAGGGCAACGCCCTGCGCCGGGCGGCGCTGGATTACGACGCCGAGGAGACCACCCGCCACGTGGCGCGGTCCAAGGCCGTGTTCACCCCGGCCTTCTTCGCCGAGCACGCCGGGTCGGGATGCGAGGCGGCGGACCCGATCTTCATCGTCGGCCTGCCGCGGTCGGGTTCGACCCTGGTCGAGCAGATCCTGTCCAGCCATTCCGCGGTCGAAGGCACCATGGAGCTGCCGGACCTGTTGGCGCTGGCCAAGCGGCTGGGACGGCCGCCGCCGCCGCGACGACCCCTCCGCCTATCCGGAGATCCTGCGCACGCTGGACCGCGATGCGCTGAAGGCGATCGGCGAGGAGTACCTCGAGCGCACCCGCGTGCATCGCAAGCAGGGGCGGCCGTTCTTCATCGACAAGATGCCGAACAACTTCGCCCACATCGGCCTGATCCACCTGATCCTGCCCAACGCCCGGATCGTCGACGCGCGGCGCGACCCGATGGCGTGCGGCTTCTCCTGCTTCAAGCAGCACTTCGCCCGCGGCCAGGGCTTCGCCTACGACCTCGCCGACCTCGGCCTCTACTACCGCGACTATCTGGACCTGATGGCCTGGTTCGATGCGGTTCTGCCCGGCCGCGTGCATCGGGTGGTCTACGAGGACCTGATCGCCGACCCGGAGGCGCAGGTGCGCCGCCTGCTTCGACTACTGCGGCCTGCCGGTTCGAGGCGGCGTGCCTGCGCTTCTACGAGACCGAGCGGGCGGTTCGGACCGCCAGCTCCGAGCAGGTGCGCCGGGCCGATCTACACCGACTCGCTGGAGAGCTGGCGCCGCTACCAGGCCTGGCTCGGCCCGTTCGAGGCGGCCCTGGCCGCGCCCGTCCCGCCGCCGCCGACTAAACTTTGAGCGTTTAGAAGGCTCTGCCGCATTCCTGGGCGCTCGGCGGCGGCGAGCCCCGCGCCCGCCGGGGTCAGCCTTGACACCCTCGCCGCCCCCGTCCGCACTCGGCGCAATTGGGCAGGGGATTGGCCATGAAGACGAGCCGAAACGGCGCCGTATGGGGCGTGAGACTGGCGTTGCCGGCGGCCTTGCCTGGCCTCGACCGCCCTGGGGGGATGGTCCCAGGCCTTCGCGGCCGACGCCGACCAGCCCGCCGCCGTGCAGGAGGTGATCGTCACCGCCGAAAAGCGCGAGGAGAACGTCCAGAAGACGCCGCTCAGCATCCAGGTGCTCGGCACCCAGAAGCTCGACCAGTTGCAGGTCCAGAACTTCAACGGACTACGCCAAGTTCCTGCCCAGCGTCTCCTATCAGACCGCGGGCCCCGGCTACGCCAACGTCTATTTCCGCGGCGTGGCCAGCGGCGAGAACAGCAACCACTCCGGCCCGCTGCCCAGCGTCGGCATCTATCTGGACGAGCAGCCGATCACCACCATCGGCGGCTCGCCGGACATCCACAACTACGACGTCGCGCGGGTCGAGGCCCTGGCCGGGCGCAGGGCACGCTCTATGGCGCCAGCTCCCAGTCCGGCACCCTGCGGATCATCACCAACCAGCCGCAGATCGGCGTCTTCTCGGGCGCCTACAACCTGGAGGTCAACGACGTCGACCACGGCGGCGTCGGCTACATCGGCGAGGGCTACGCCAACCTGCCGGTCAACGACAAGATGGCGATCCGCCTGGTCGGCTGGTACGAGCACGACGCCGGCTATATCGACAACGTCATGGGCACCGACGCCGCGGCGGGGATCGTCGACGGCGTCCGCACCTATCCGACCGCCAGCGCCCTCGCCGGCATGCCGATCACCCACAGCGCCGCGCCCTATGTGAAGGACGACTACAACGACGCCAACACCCTATGGCGGCCGCGCGGCCCTGAAGATCGACCTCAACGACAACTGGACCATCACCCCCTCGCTGATCGCCCAGTGGACCAACAGCAACGGCAACTTCGCCTACGATCCCGCCGTCGGCGATCTGAAGGTCGTCCACTTCCTGCCGGAGTGGAACCACGACAAGTGGTATCAGGCGGCGCTGACCATCCAGGGCAAGATCGGCAGCTTCGACGTGACCTATGCCGGCGCCTTCATGGACCGGCACATCGTCTCGCGCGCCGACTACTCGGATTACTCGTTCTTCTACGATTCCCTGTACGGCTCGACCGTCTACGACGCCAGCGGCGCCACCATCGACCCGTCGCAGGGCATCTGGGGCAAGGACAACTTCACCAAGCAGAGCCACGAGCCTGCGCGTCGCCTCGCCGACCGACGAGCGGCTGCGGTTCGTGGGCGGGCTGTTCTACCAGCGCCAGACCCCACTTCATCGAGCAGCGCTATGTGATCGACGGCCTGTCGCCGGACCTGTCGGTGCCCGGCTGGCCGGACACCATCTGGCTGACCGAGCAGATGCGGGACCGACCGCGACTACGCGATTTTCGGGGAGCTGTCGTTCGACATCACGCCCAAGCTGACCGTCACCGGCGGCATCCGCGGCTATATCGCCGACAACGGCCTGCTCGGCTTCGCGGGCCTGGCCTCCTACGTCAACCCGACGCCGCCGCCCGGCAGCAGCCATCCGCCCTGCCTGCAGTACGTCTCGGTCGGGTCGGGGCCGTGCACCAATGTGCATTCGAGCGTCTACGAGACCGGCGAGACCCACAAGGTCAACGCCACCTATCACATCGACGACAAACAAGCTGGTCTACTTCACCTGGTCCACGGCTTCCGGCCAGGCGGCGCCAACCGCAACCCGACCCTGCCGGGGTACAACCCCGACGTCCTGACCAACTACGAGGTCGGGTGGAAGACCGGCTGGCTCGACCAGCGGCCTGCTGTTCAACGGAGCCCTGTTCATGGAGGACTGGGACGGCATCCAGTTCTCGACCATTCCGCCCGGCTCCAACGGCCTGACCCAGATCTTCAACGCCGGCACCGCCCAGATCCTGGGGGGTGGAGACCGACCTTGACCTTCCGGCCGGACGAGCACTGGGTGCTGAACGGCGCGGCCACCTACACCCACGCCAAGCTGACCTCGAACTACTGCGAGGGCGACGTCACCTCCTGCCCGCCCTACGACGCGCCGAGCGGGACCCAGCTGCCGGTGACGCCGAAGTTCAAGGCCAACGCCACGGCCCGCTACAACTTCCCGCTCGGGACCTTCGACGCGCACCTGCAGGGGTCGGTGGTCTACCAGAGCAGCAACTGGCCGAACCTGATCTACGAGGACCGCGACATCGTCGGGAAGATCCCCGGCTACACCACCTTCGACTTCACCGCCGGGAACGCGACCGGGCGCCTGGACCCTGGAGCTGGCGGTGCAGAACGCCTTCGACGAGCGCGGCCAGAACGACCGCTACACCGAGTGCGCCACCGAGACCTGCGTCAACCAGGTCTATGTGACCCCGATCCGCCCCCGCCTGATCGCCCTGAGGGTCGGCGAGAAGTTCTGATCGGCGGGTCACGCCTCCCGCTCCGTCAACCCTCGGCCTCGTGCCGAGGGTTCCTGCCTCCGCTGCTCCGCTCGTCGATGGAGGGGCGCAAAGCCGGCGGCGAAAGGGACCCTCGGCACGAGGCCGAGGGTGACGGCTGTGGGGTGGCGTCTCTGCCTCAGGCGCGCCCCGCCCACACCCGTCTTGGGCACGAAGACCTGGCCTTCCATCAGCTTGCGCGCGGTGCGCAGCAGGGCGGCGCGGCGGACGGCGACCTGGTTCCCCGCTCAACTCCACGTCCATGTAGACGGTGAAGAAGCCGGTCGGATGCTCCACGTCCAGGCTCTTGACCGCGGTCGGGTCGGCCAGCCCCGCCACCTCGGCGGCGACCGAGCCGGGGATCACGCAGGCGGGTGGCGACCGAGACGGCCCCGAACACGCCGATGGCGTTCGTGGACCTTGTGGGGAATGAAGGTGCGGGTGGACAGCACGCCCCCGTGCCGGGCCGGCGAAACGAAGGTCATCTTCGGCACGGTCTTCTTGGCGACGTCGCCGAGGTTCATCAGCTGGCAGCAGGCGAGGCGGACCTTCTCCTTCTTGGCCACGAGCTCGGCGTCGGCCTCCAGCGCCTTGGATGTCCTCGTCGCCCTTGATGCCGAAGTCCGAGGCGCGCAGGACGACCACGGGCATGCCGTTGTCGACCATGGTGACCTCGTAGCCCTCGACCACGTCCTTGGGGTTGCCGGTGGGCAGCAGGGCGCCGCAGGACGAGCCGGCCACGTCGAGGAAGTCGATCGGCACCGGCGCGTGCGTGCCCGGCACCCCCGTCGATTGCGGGCGTCGCGTCCGTAGCGCGGCTCGCCGCCCGGCGTCTGGATCTGGGCCACGGCGCGGGAGTCGGTGTTCAGCATGTTGATCGAGACGCGGGTCTCGCCGTCCTTGGCCTCCACCAGGCCCCGTTCGATGGCGAACTGGCCGACGCCGGCCAGGATGTTCCCGCAGTTCTGGCCCGCGTCCACCCGCGCCTCGTTCACCACCACCTGCAGGAACAGGTAGTCGACCTGGGCGTCCGGGTGGCTGGACGGCGAGACCACGGCGACCTTGGAGGTCAGGGAATCGGCGCCGCCCATGCCGTCGATCTGGCGCGGGTCGGGCGAGCCCATGGCCGCCAGCAGCACGGCGTCGCGCGTCGCCGCGTCCTCCGGCAGGTCGGGTCTTCAGGAAAGTAGAGGCCCTTGGAGGTGCCTCCGCGCATGACGGTGCAGGGGATCGGCGTCTGGGTGCTCATGGCCGGGGAGTTAGGGCCCGCCGCACGGCTCTGCCAATACTGGACGCTGGGGAAAATGTGCGGGCGGCGGCGCGGCCTTGCGTCCTTCGAGGCCCTCCTTCGGAGGGCGCCTCAGGATGAGGGACTCGGCGGCGCAGGGAGCGGGCAGGTAAAGGGCGCCAGCCGGTGCAGAGAGGTCCTCATCCTGAGGCGCGAGCCGCAGGCGAGCCTCGAAGGACGCACGACCTCGCCCAGGCTAGGCCACCTGCATGATCGCCATCTCCAGGCCGTTCGGGTCGGTGAACTGGAACCCGGCGGCCGCCGGGGAAGGCGAAGATCGGCTTGACGATCGTGCCGCCGGCCCGCTCCACCGCCGCCTGCGCGGCCTCCAGATCGTCGACCACCACCACCGGAAGCGGCGCGGACGGCGCTTCGGCCATGTCGCCCTGGAGGCCCAGGTCGACGTCGGCGGTCATGGTGCACGAATAGGTCGGACCGAAGTCGGTCAGCGCCCAGCCGAAGACCGACTGGTATAAGCTCTTCGCCGCCGCGAGATCGCGCGCCGGCAGTTCGACGAAATTGATCCGGGCCATCTGAGGTCCCCTCTTCGGCCTGGCGACGTGTCAGTCGCCTTCGTAATCGACGTACTTCAAGCCCTTCGCCGCAAGGCGTTCGCGATAGCCGTAGTAGTCGAGGCCGAGCTGGCCGGACTGCAGGACCTCGCGGGTCTTGGCTTCCTTCTCCTCGCGCGCCTTGGCCTTGGCGAGCACGGCATCGGCCTCCTGGCGGCGGACCACCACGACGCCGTCGTCGTCGGCCACGATCACGTCGCCGGGGTTGACCAGGGGCGTTGGCGCAGACCAGCGGGCGGTTCACGTCGCAGATGGTCTCCTTGACCGTGCCCTGGCCGTAGATCGCCTTGGACCACACCGGGAACTTCATCTCGGTCAAGGTCGCCACGTCGCGCACGCCGGCGTCGATGATCAGGCCGCGCACGCCGCGCGCCTGGGACGAGGCGGCCAGCAAGTCGCCGAAATAGCCGTCCTCGCAGGGGCTGGTGGGGGCGCCACCACCAGGATGTCGCCGTCGCCGCACTGCTCCATGGCCACGTGGATCATCCAGTTGTCGCCGGGCGCGACCTGGCAGGTCACCGCTGAGCCGGAGATCGAGACGGGCCGGTAGATCGGCCGCATGTAGGAGGCCAGGAGGCCTTTCGGCCCTGGGCCTCGTGCACGGTGGCGGAGCCCAGGCGGGCGAAGGCGTTCGGACGACGGAACTTGTCGGCGCGGGGAGTGTTACGGACGACTACGCCATGCTGAGGGCTCCAAAAGGATCGGGCGTGGAGTGAGGAGTCCCCCTTCCCCCTGGAGGGGGGAAGGGTCGGGGATGGGGGTGGAAGCGCTTCCGGAAGGGGGCGTGGCCGCCAAGCCGCAGCGACGCCCATCACGCTCTCAGAGACGCCGAAGAGGGCGCCACCCCCACCCCCGCCCCCTCCCCCCTCCAGGGGGAGGGGTTTCCGACGACGGCCATTAGACGGGGTTCTCGCGGTTCTGCTTGATGGTGTCGGGGAAGATCTGGTTGCCGAGCAGGAAGGCGATGGCCTTGGCCCGTTCGACGTTGATCTTCTCGGCGGGAAGGACGACAGGATCGCCTCGTAGTGCTCGCGCGCGCCCGGCTCGAACTCGGGTGGGTCAGGATGTAGAGGTCGTTGCGGCGGTGCCATTGAGGATGCGCTGGCCGCATTCGTAACTTGTCATCCACAAGGGATTGACTGGCCGCTGGGCGAGCTGGCGTTCGCGGGCGGCGTATTCGGAGGTCTCGTTCTGTTACTTCTCGGGACGGGTCTTGGCGCTCTCGTGGATGTTCGATTGCACCGGGCCGGGGCAGAAGGCGGAGACGCCGATGTTGTCGGCCGGCGAGCTCGCCGCGGATCGACTCCATCATGCCGACCACCGCCGCCTTGCAGGTGGTGTAGATGGTCGCGCCGGGGATCGGCACCACGGCCGACATCGAGGAGGTGGTCAGGATGTGCCCGCCCTCGCCGTGCTGCAGGATGTAGGGCAGGGCCAGGGTCAGGCCATTGACGACCCCGCCGATCATCACGCCCGTGCCCCAGTCCCAGTCGTTGAAGCTGGCGTTCTTGATCGGCCCGCCGACGCCCATGCCGGCGTTGGAGAACAGCACGTGCAGCTTGCCGAACTTGTCCACCGCCTCCTTCAGCGCGGCGGCGTAGGCCTCGCGGTCGGTGACGTCGAGCTTCACCGCGTGGACGGACTGCAGCTGCTGGCTTCTGCTCGAACTCGCCGAGCGCGTTGTCGATGTTGTCCTGGCGCACGTCGGCCATGACGACCTTCATGCCCGCGTCGACGAAGGCCTTGGCGGCGCCCAGGCCGATGCCGCTCGCCCCCGCCGGTGATGAAGGCGACCTTGCCCTCGACGTTTTCCATGTGCGGTGTTCCTGCCTGGCGACGTGTCGGCGTCATCTATCCGATCCCGGCGAGGCGAGGCCAGAGGTGAATTCGCCGACGGCGGCCGGGTGCTGGCGGGATTGCGCGCGGCGGGGTTCTCGGCCAAACCGACGGCGAGGATCATGGAGCGCATGGATGGCTGAGCTGTCGGACCTCGACCGGATGCTGGTCGAGCACGCCTGCGAGACGCTGGTGAACGCCTACGCCCTGGCCAGCGACCGGGCCGACTACGAGGCCCTGGCGGCGATGTACACGCCGGATGGCGTCTTCGCCCGCCCGACCGCGCCGGACTCCCGCATCGTCGGCCGCGCCGAGATCCTCGCCCACTCCAGGCCCGCGGCCCGTCCACCAACCGGCACGGTGATGGCCAATACCGTGATCGAGGCGGTCAGCGCCACGGAGGCGACGGGGGAATGCTACATCGTCCTCTACCGCGGCCCGGCGGGAGAGGGCGGCGGCCTGCCGGCGATGACCCGGTCCCGCTGGTCGGCCAGTTCAGGGACCGCTTCGCCAAGGTGGACGGCCGGTGGCTGTTCAAGGAACGGCTGGGCTCGCTGGCCTACGCGCCGTGAACCCCGTTCCGGTCCTCCCCGCGAAAGCGGGGACCCCAGGCTTTTTCGCCTGACACGCCAGCGCCCATCGATAAAACACCTGGGTCCCCGCTTTCGCGGGGATGAGCGGTGGTGGGAGCCGCGGCTAAGACGGCGAGGACGTCCATGAAGCTCAGCACCGACCGCATCCTGACCACCCCACGTCGGCAGCCTGCCGCGGACGCAGGCGCTGGTGGACTGGCTGCTGAAGAAGGACCACGGCGAGGACTACGACCACGCCGAATACGACCGCGTCATCGCCGCGGCGGTGGACGAGGCCATGCGCCGGCAGGTCGAGGTCGGGATCGACGTCCCCTCGGACGGGGGAGCAGTCGAAGGTCTCCTATTCCACCCTACATGATGGACCGGCCTGAACGGCTTCGGCGGCGACAACGAGCGGCGCATGCCGCTGGACATGGCCGCCCACCCGGAGTTCCGCGCCAAGATCCACCCGCATGACGGGGGTGTGCAGGAGTTCCGCCGGGCCTCCTGCATCGCCCCGAATCTCGGTGAAGAGCTGGGGACAGCCTGCACGTCGACATCGCCAACATGAAGGCGGCCATGGCGCGCCACGGCGTGGCCGAGGGCTTCATGAACACGGCCTCGCCCGGCCTGATCACCGCCTTCCAGCCGAACGCCTACTACAAGACCCACGAGGACTACGTCTGGGCCCTCGCCGGGGCGATTGCAGGAGAGAATACGAGATCATCGCCGCCTCGGGCCTCCTGCTCCAGCTCGACTGCCCCGATCTCGCCATGGCCCGCCACATCGGCTTCCAGGACCTGACGGAGGCGGAGTTCCTGAAGCAGAGCGAGGTCCACGTCGAGGCGATGAACCACGCCCTGCGCAATGTGCCCGCCGAGCAGTGCCGCTACCACATCTGCTGGGGCAACTACGAAGGGCCGCACGACCACGACATCCCGGTCGAGCGGATCATGGACATCATCCTGAAGGCCCGGCCCCAGGCGGTGCTGTTCGAAGCCGCCAACGCCCGCCACCAGCACGAGGTGGACGGTCTGGCGCGACGCCAAGCTGCCCGAGGACAAGGTGCTGGTCCCCGGAACGATCGACTCCTGCTCCAACTACGTCGAGCATCCCGAGCTGGTCGCCCAGATCGTCGAGCGGTTTCGCCGCCATCGTCGGCAGGGAGCGGGGTGATCGCCGGCACCGACTGCGGCTTCGGCACCTTCGCCGGCTACGGCAAGATGGACATGGAGATCAGCTACAAGAAGCTGCGCTCCCTCTCCGAAGGCGCGGCCATCGCCTCCGAGCGGCTGTGGAGGCGCGCGGCCTGAGCCGCGGAAACCATTTCGCGCCCTGAACGGTTTCTGCTGCTGCGGGGGCGGCCGGCGGGCTGGCCCCACGGCCGCGCCCCGGGCGAGGCCCGGCGGAGCGTCCAAGCGACGCGCCGCGGCCTCCTTGAGGGGGACCGAAGACCATGTCGACCGCGATCCATCCCAGCGCTGTTCGCCGCCCTGGCCATGGCCGGGGCCGGCCACGCCTATGCGCAGGACAGCGCCTATTCCCCGCCGACGACCGGTTACGCCCAGCCCGGCTACGATCAGCCGGACGAAAGCTACGACCAGCCCGGCTACGCCCAGCCCGACGACGCCTATGACCGGCCCGGCTATGACGAGCCGCCGACGGTCGGCGAGGTGACGGTCGAGGCCGAGCCCGCGCCCGGGGGACGGTGGTGCGCTCGCGCCCCGTCTCCTTCGCCGACCTGGGACCTGTCCGGCGAGGCGGGCGCCTACACCCTGCTCGGCCGCATCGACAACGCCGCCAGGCAGGTCCTGCGGGCCGGACCCGTCGCAGACGCGCGACCTCGGCGACGCGCGCGACTACGACCGCTGCCCGCGGCGAGCGGTGGACCGCGCCGTCTACGACGGTGCACGCCCCGTCGGTCACCGACCTCTATGAGCGCGGCGCCGGCTACTGAGCCGTGAGCCAGCGGGCGAGGGCGGCGAGGTGACGGCCCCTCAGGCCGCTCGACGGGCGTCATGTGGCCGCTGTCCTCGATGATGGTCAGGACCGCGCCCTCGATGGCGGCGGCCATCGCCTCGTGCTGGGCCGGCGGGCTCCAGGGCGTCCTCGCGGCCCGTCATCACCGCCGTGGGGGCAGCGGAATTAGCGGCAGATAGGGCCGTGGCGTCCGGCCGGTTCAGCAGGGCGTGCTGCTGGCGCGCGAAGATCTCCGGCGTCGCCCGCCCTGATCATGGCGACGAGCGGCGCGATCAGCGCTCGTCGCCCACCCGATCGGGAAGCACCATCGGCGGCAGCACTCGCGCGCCACCGCCTCCATGCCCTCGGCGTAGGCGAGGTCGATCAGCCGCTGGCGGCCGGCCTGCTCGTGCGGGCGGGGGCCATGGACGCCGGTTGTCGAGCAGGGCCAGCCCCGCCACGCGCTCGGGCGCCAGGCGCCACACCTCCAGCGCCACCCGTCCGCCCATGGAGTGGCCGGCGACCCAGATCGGCCCGGCCGCCATGTCCAGCACCCGCCCGCGCCATCTCTTCCAGCGAATCCGGGCCGAAGAAGTCGGCGGACGCGGACTTCGGCGAGGGCGGCGAGGCCCTCGCCTGGGCGGCCCAGACCTCGTCGTCGCAGAGCAGGCCGGCAGGAGGCAGAGGGTGGGGCGGTCGGGCATGAGGCCGGCGTCTTACCCGCCCGCAGGCCGGCCCGCCAGTCCCGGCGCCGCGCCGAAATGACCTCTGGCGCGGCGGCCCGCGCTTGCTATGGATCGCCCGCCGAAACCGCCAGACCGAGGACCACGCCATGTTCGTGAACCGCCGTCCGATCCGCATCGAGTGGGGGGCGACTGCGACCCGGCCGGGATCGTCTATTTCCCGCGCTACATCGAGTATTTCGACATCTGCACCGTGCACCTGTTCGAGGCGGCGCTGGGCGTCAACAAGTTCCGACATGCTGGCCAGGTTCGAGATGGCCGGCATCCCGATGGTGGACCTGAAGGCGCGGTTCCTGATCCCCTCCCGCTTCAGCGAGGACGTGGTGGTGGAGTCCCAGATCTCCGAGATGGGCCGCTCCAGCTTCACCGTGCAGCACCGCCTGCTGAAGGGCGAGGCCCTGGCGGTGGAGGGCTTCGAGAAGCGGGTGTGGACCGTCTATGATGCCGAGAACCCGGGCCGCCTGAAGAGCCAGGCGATCCCGGACGAGGTCAGGGCCCGCGCTGGGCTGACGCGCCCGAACAGCCGAGGTGACGCCATGGCGACCCCAAACCACATCGCCCTCCTGGGCTTCGGCGAGGTCGGATCGATCTTCGCCGCCGACCTGAAGGCCCTCGGCGCGGCGCGCATCGCCGCCTACGACCCGTTGTTCGCGCGGCCCGGCAGCCGGCCGAGCCAGGCGGCGGCGCAGATCGGGATCGAGGCCTGCGCCTCGCCGTCCGACGTCCGTGCGCGGCGCGGAGCTGGTGATCAGCGCGGTCACCGCGGCCCAGGCCCTGGCGCGGCCCAGTCGATCCTGCCGGGCATCGAGGAGCCGGCCTATTTCCTCGACCTGAACTCCGCCTCCCCGGGCGTGAAGCAGGCGGCTGGCCAGGCCATCGACCTCGCCGGCGGCCGCTACGTCGAGGCGGCGGTGATGGCCTCGGCGCCGCCCAAGCGGCTGAGGACGCCGATGCTGCTCGGCGGCCCGCACGCGGCGGCTTTCCTGGCCGACATCGAGCCCTGGGGCCTGGACGCCCGGGTGTTCTCCGAGACCGTCGGCCTCGCCTCGGCGACCAAGATGTGCCGCAGCGTGCTGGGTCAAGGGCATGGAGGCGCTGCTGTCGGAAAGCATGCTGACGGCGCGCAAGTACGGCGTGGAGGGGGTGGTGCTGGACTCCCTGTCCGACATGCTGCCCCACCCGGAATGGCGCAAACAGGCGCGCTACATGATCTCCCGCGCCCTGATTCCACGGCAAGCGCCGCGCCGAGAGATGCGCGAGGTTCGCCCGCACCGTGCAGGAGGCGGGCGTGGAACCCCTGATGAGCCGCGCCTGCGCCGAACGCCATGGACTGGGCCTGGAAGACGGCCGAGAAGCTGCCCGCCCGGGATGGTCGACGAACCCGACCTCGGCGTCCTGCTGGACGCGATCCGCCACATCATCGAGTCGGAAGGCGCGATGGCGGCGGAGTAGGAGCGAGAGCGATGGGTGAAAACAAGACTCCGGAGTCGATGCTTCCGAAGAGAATCCCAGGGCTGACAGGCAGCGAAGAGTGAGCGCGCTCGCCAGGAATCGCTGAGGCAACTCGAGCAGCTACGAGCCGGCTTCGAGGGGGATGGACTCGGTCACGCTCCTCGATCTGCTGAGGGATGAACGCGACCATGCCAACATCTGGCCCGGGCCGGCCGAAGAGGAATGAAACGTGAGGTCCGGTGTACCGGGTCCTGCTTTCCACACCCGGTCATCCCGGCGAAGGCCGGGACCCAGGCTTTTTCGCTGCAGCTCAGCGTAGCTGCCGCCCGCGCGTCAGTTCACCGGAACCTCATCAAAAAAAACCTGGGTCCCGGCCTTCGCCGGGACGAGCGGGGGATGAGCGGCGGCTAGCCCTTCTTCGGCCCGCCGAGCCCTGGCTTGAAGGTCTTGTCGTCGAGGAAGCCCTTCATGCCCTCGTTGCGGGCCTTCATGCCGGTGATGTGGAACATCTGCTCCAGCTTGGAGGTGATGTAGTCCTCCGCCACGTCCAGCGGCAGGTTCGACCACGCGCTTGTAGCAGTCCTTGGCCGCCTTCAGGACCTCGGGGTCCTTCTGCATGACAAGCCGGGCCAGCTCGCGGGTGCGGTCCTTGAGCTGGGGCCAGCGGCACCGACTCGTTGACCAGGCAATAGATATACGTATAGCCAGCCCATGGTCAGGGCCACGGCTTGGTCACGTTGCCGGCGGCAGGATGCCCCAGTTGATCTCCGACAGGCCGAACTGGGCCTCGTCCGCGGCGATGGCCAGGGTCGCAGCCCACCAGCGGCGAGAAGGCGCCGCCGAAGCACCAGCCGTTGACCATGGCGATGGTCGGCTTCTCGTAGAACATCAGCCGGCGCCACTGCCACGCATAGGATAGGACGTCCGGCGGCTCTTGATCGTGGCCATGCGGCCCTTGCCGTCCAGCTCGCGGAAATATTCCTTCAGGTCCATGCCGGCGGCGAAGCTGTCGCCCGCGCCGGTCAGCACCAGCACCTTGCAGCGGTCGTCCTCCTCCAGGGCGTCGATCACCTCGAGCATCTCCCGGTTCAGGGTCGGGCTCATGGCGTTCTTCTTGGCCGGGCGGTTCATGATCACCCAGGCGATGCCATCCTCGAACTCGACGAGGACGGTCTCCTTCTTGATCGTCTCGACTTCGCCGTCGGCCATCGGATTGCTCCTCGGAGTGCTCGCAAATGCGCGTGGCGCGGACGATCCGCCGTCCGCGGGAAACACCGGCGGCACTCATACCATTTTCGGCCGGGGTTCAAGAGCGCCGCGGGGCCTATGCCGCCGCGCGCGGGCGTGCGACACGGCCAGCTAAGGATGGGAGACCAGCATGTTCTTCGCCAGCTTCCGTTACGAGGGCCGCGACCGGATCGGGGTCCGCATCGACGACGACAACCTGATCGGACCTCGCCGAGGCGGCCAGCGCGGCGGGCAATCCGCCCCTGCCCGACGACATGACGGCCCTGATCGCGGGCGGCGAGGCCAGCCTGAAGGCGGTGCGCGACCTCGTGGCGTTCGCCGAGGGCTTTCCCGGCTCGGTGCGGCGGATCCCCAACGTGGAGGTGCGCTGGCGCCCGCCCGTGCCGCGGCCGGGCAAGATCCTCGGCATCGCGCTGAACAACTCCGCGTCGGACGCGCGGCGCATCTCGGGGCCGCAGCACCCGATGTTCTTCATGAAGCCCTCGACCTGCCTGATCGGCCACCGCGAGGACATCGAGGTGCGGCCCTACTACGGCGGCCTGCACCCGGAGCCGGAGCTCGGCGTCGTGGTCGGCCGGCGCGCCAAGGACCTCGACCCGCGCGAGGCGATGCAGGCGGTGTTCGGCTACACCATCGTCAACGACATCACCGGCAACGCCATGCGGGCCCAGGACATGGTCCACTACTGGGCGCTCTATGCGAAGCCGGACAATCCGGAGGAGGTCGAGCGGCGCGAGCAGCACCTCTCCTACGCCGCCCGCTACAAGGGCACGGACGGGTTCGGGCCGATGGGGCCATGGGTGGTCACCCGCGACGAGATCCCCGACCCGCATGCGCTGGACGTGACCTGCACCCTGGCCGGGGCCACCCTGGCGGAGGATTCGACCCGCTACCTGACCTACACCGTGCCGGAGGTGCTGGCCTTCATCTCGCGCTTCCTGACGCTGGAGCCCGGCGACATTATCTCCATGGGCACGGCGTTCCGGCCGGCGGCGGGAGCGACGCGCTCCCTGCACACCGGCGACCTGCAGACGTTCGACGGCCCGATGGAGGTGACGATCACGGGGTTGGGGACCCTCTCCAACGGCGTCCGCCGCACCAACCCCGACCTGCCCGACTGGCGGTTGGCGAAGTAAATCCCTTCTCCCATGGGGAGAAGGAGGGGCCCGCCGCGCGCAGGCGCGGTGGGCCCCTCCCTCTCCCTTTGGGAGAGGGGTTACCGTTCCGCGATCGAGCCGCCTTGGACGCGGTCGGCGATCATGGCGCGGAACTCCTCGGTAGAGTTGACCTGCGGGAACGCCTCGGCCGGGACCGCCACGCCGAGGAACTCGCAGAGCGGCTCCCAGCCCTCGGACGGGCTGTAGACCAGGAGGCGGTCGGCCGGGATGTCGGCCTTCACCGCTTCGTTGTGGCGGTGGTAGCGGTCCAGCATGTAGTCGCGGTCGTGCAGGCGCGGATCGGTCCCCCAGCCGGCGGCCTCGACCATCGGCAGGGAGCCGCGCGCGCCGTGGAAGCCGGCCACCGCCCCGCTCAGGATGGTGTTCTGGGTCGAGGCGAACCAGCGCTCCGGATCGCGCACGCCGAGCACCACCTTGGCCTCGGGATAGAGCTCGGCCAGCTCGCGATAGAAGTGGCAGCCCGGCGCGTCGGTGGTGGAGCCGTAGCCGGCGAACAGGGCGTCGAAGTCGACCGCCCCGCCGCCGAACGCCTGCTCCCACGCGTCCCAGTGTTCGGGGTGATCGAGCGCCTCGCTCATGTGATAGCAGGGGCCGAAGCCGAGCTGCTCCAGGGCCAGCTTCAGCGACCAGGTCGCCGTGCGCGGCAGGCCCGCGCCGATGACGGACAAAGCCATGGTCCCACCCCCCTTGGCGTCACGGTGGCCCGACAATAGGGCCGCGCCTTGGCGCCGTCGAGGGCGCGCCGCTAAGTCGGCTCCTCGAACACCAGGACGCCGCAGCCGGTGATCTTGGGGAAGGTGTGGAAGCGGTAGACCTCTTCGATGCGGTCCGACAGGGCCGCGCGCATGGCGAACCAGATCGACAGCTCCGCCGCCTCCGTGCCGCCCAGGCGCATGTATTCCTGCTGGGGGATGGCGATCAGCTCGGCCGCGTGGTCCTTCAGCCGCTCCAGGAAGAAGCGGTCCAGCGCCTCGTTGGCCATGCCGAACCGGGCGCCGGAGATCTGGTGCGACATGCCCCCCGTCGCGATCACCAGCACCCGCTGGTCGCCCGGCCAGCTCTCGATGGCGATGCGCAGGGCCGCGCCGAGGTCGCGCAGGCGCTCGGAGGTCGGGATCGGGTGGCGGATCATGTTCACCGCGATCGGGGTGATCGGCCAGGGCCAGGGCGCATCCGCCACATAGGGCAGCCAGGAATAGACGCCGTGGTCGACCGCCAGCTCCTGGCAGACGGTCATGTCGAAGCCGCCGCGGACCAGGGCGTTGGTGACGTGCCAGCCGAAGGCGGTGTCGCCGGGCAGGCTCGGGAACGGGCGCAGGCCGAAGCCCTCGTCGGCCTGGGGGAACTGTTCGGCCACGCCGATGGCCAGGGTCGGATAGGCGTCGAACTGGAAGTGGTTTCAGGTGGTCGTTGTAGACGATCACCACCTGGTCGGGCGCGGCGGCGGCGAGCCAGTCCTTCACCGGCCGGGTCCCGTCGAACCAGACCCGCCACTCCGGCGCCCAGCCGCGGGCGAGGCCATTGTCGTACTCCACGCCCATGGACGGGGTGTGGGAGATGCCGATCCCGCCGATGATCCGGGCCATGCTCAGGACTCGCCCGGCAGGGCCGAGACGCGGCGGGGGCAGGCGGCGTAGATGGTCTCGAAGTCGGTCCCGGCGTTGTGGGCGCCCACGTGGTAGAGGTTCAGCCCGTCGGTGGCCGCCAGCTTCAGCACCGCCTGCAGGTGGGCGCCGGCGCGGATCAGGCCGGTCCAGTCGCGCGCCGCCACCAGCGCCGTCTCGGCCTCCGACAGGCTGAAGCGCGCCAGATAGGCCGCCTCGTCCGCCAGGAACGCCGTCCGATTGGCGGGAACGCGCAGGCTCAGGCAGAACCGGTTCAGCCGCGCCCCGCGCGTGGAGTCCGGGCCGGTGTAGACGAAGGTGCCCGGCGCCTCGAGGTCGAAGCCGGGGTCCGGGAGCAGGCGGGGATCGGTCACGGCGTTGAGCTTACCACTCAATGCGCCTGCCATTGGCGCCGGCTGAGCAGGATTCCCGCCGCGCAAAGCAGGACCGGGACCGTCAGCATGGCCAGCACCTGCATCGGCGCGACGCCGCGGCTGATGATCCAGGCGCCCGCGAGCGGCGCGACGATCGATCCCGCCCCGCCGATCACCCCCGACCCAGCCGACGCCGGTGGCCTTGATCTCGGGCGGATAGTAGGCGGCGGCCAGGGCGTTCAGGCAGAGCTGCGAGCCGGAGATCCCCGCCCCGACCACGAGCAGCAGGGCGCCCCAGGCCAGGATGGTGGAGGGCGTCACCAGGAAGAGGCCGAAGGCGACGGCGGTGACGGCCCAGGCGGCGACCAGGCTCGGCTTGGTCAGGCCGCGGTCGAGCTGGAACGACAGGCCGACGCCTCCGACCACGCCGCCTAGCTGGATCAGGACGGCGCCCTGCAGGGCGTGGTCGGGGGTCCAGCCGGCGCTTTCCAGCAGGGTCGGCAGCCAGCTGATCAGCACATAGAGGGTGAACAGGTTCAGCGCGACCATGGCCCAGATCAACAGGGTCCGCATCCGGAACTCGGGGCTCAGCAGCCGCAGGGCCGAGCCGCTCGCCGCGCCGGCGGCGTCGGGGACGAAGAGGCTGGCCGGCTCTACGTCCGGGGCGATGCGGCGGAGGATGCGGCTGATGCGCGGGTCGCCGGGCCGGCGGCTCATCAGGAACTTCAGCGATTCCGGCGCGGCGACGAACAGCAGGGCCCCGACCGCCAGGGGCCCGAGGCCGCCGACCAGGAAGAGGCCGCGCCAGCCGAGCGCGGCGATCAGCGGCGGGGCGATGAAGCCCGCGCTGAAGGCGCCGAGCCCGATGGCCGCGTTCATCGACACCACCGCCAGCGAGCGGCGCCGCAGCGGGGCGTACTCCGAGGTCCAGGCGTTGCAGTTGGGCACGCAGACGCCGAGGCCGATCCCGGTCAGGAGGCGCCAGAACACGAACTGCTCGGGGCTGGCCGCGAGCGCGGTGCAGGCGGTGGAGACGCCGATCAGGAGCGTCGCGCCGATCACCGCGGCGCGCCGGCCGTAGCGGTCGCCGAGGTGGGCGAGGAAGGCCGAGCCGACGGCGATCCCGATCAGCACCGCCGAGAGGGCCACGCCGAAGTCGGACGGCGGGCGTCCCCACTCGCGCGACAGCGACGGCACGGCCAAGGCCATGACCTGGATGTCGTAGCCATCGAGGAAGATGGCGAAGCCGCACAGGACGGCGACCAGCACCTGCATCCGCGACATCGGCCGCTCGTCGATCAGCCGGCCGAGGTCCATGCCCCCGCGCCGCGCGCGCCGCGCCGTCTTCCGCCATGCGTCTTCCCCTGCGGCCCTGCTTTTCACGGGCCGTCAGGCGGAGACTACCGACAGGAACGGCGCGTCGAGCCCGATCGCGCCGCGGACTCAGGCGAGCGCATTGGCCCAATAGAAAAGGGCGCGGCGGACCCGCCCGGTCCGCCGCGCCCTCAGGTCCGCAAGGCCGGCGCGGCCCATTCGCCGCGCCGGTCCGGCAGGTCCGTCCTAGAACGAACGCTTGACGGTGACGGAGACTTCGCGCGGCGGAGCGACTTCGCCGCTCTCCACGCCTTCGTTGGCGATGTAGTAGTTCTTGCCGAGGAAGTAGTACTTGTCGGTGAGGTTCTCCACCGCGACGGAGGCCTCCCATTGGCCGCCCGTCGGACGCCACGTCAGCTTGGCGTTGGCCAGGATGTAGGCCGGCATCTTGGCCATTTCCGTGCAGGCCGCGTCGCCGCACATGGTCGGCTGGTAGCTGACGTCGAAGCGCGGCGTCATGCTGCCGAGGCCGCCGATCGGCACTTCGTACTGGATGCCGGCGCTGGCCTTCCACTTGCCGATGCCGGGGGCCTGGTTGACGTAGGTCAGCGCCGGGTTCGCCGCCGCCGCCGCCGGGTCGAGGGTCCAGCCGGTGGCCGGATCCAGGCGGGTGTACTTGAAGTCGAGGTAGCTCAGCGAGCCGTCGATCTCCAGGCCGGCCATCGGGTGGAGTTCGGTCTCCACTTCGAAGCCCTTGATGTTGGCGTCGCCGACGTTGAGGATCTGGCCGCAGGGCGCGACCTGGCTCGGGTCGTAGCCCGGGGCCGAGGTGTTCAGGGCGCACTCGCCGACGTTCAGCTGGATGTTGTGGAACTTGTTGTAGAACGCCGCGACGTTCAGCTGCACGCGGCGGTCGAACCACTGCGACTTGAAGCCGACCTCGTAGGCGTCGAGCGTCTCAGGCTCGATCGGCACCACCTGCGACAGGTAGAACGGACGCGGGGTCACGCCGCCGCCCTTGAAGCCCGTCGAGAACTGGGCGTAGGTCATGAAGTCCGGCGTCCAGCTGTAGTCGACGTTCGCCCGCCAGTCCCAGCGCGAACCGGTGTAGTGGCCGGTATAGCCGTTCAGGCTGCCGAGGGGCGCGAAGGGCGTGCCGTCGACGTTCTCGCGGACGTAGGTGTAGTCCTTGCTCTCGTCGGTGTAGCGGACGCCGCCGGTCAGGTTCAGCTTGTCGGTGACGTGCCACACGGCGTGGGCGAAGCCGGCTTCCGTATCGGCGGTCACCGGGTCGTCTTGCATGAAGTCGAAGCCGGCGCCCGGGCCGCCCACGTAGGTCAGGTCCTGGCGGGCCGCGTAGACGGTCCGTTCGCGGAAGTAGAAGCCGCCCAGGGTGTAGTCGACGTGGTTGTCCAGGATGCTGCCGTTCAGGCGCAGCTCCTCGCTCCACTGCTCGTGGCTCAGGTGGTCGGTGCCGAGGTCGACGGCCAGCGGGGAGACGTCGTTGTCGTCGCTGAAGTCGGTCGTGTACTGGCGGTAGGCGCTGATCAGCTTCAGGGACAGGTTGTCGGTGAAGCGGTAGTCGATGGTGGCGGAGGTGCCCCACGACTTCAGGCGGTTGACCGGGCCGGGCGACCATTCGCCGTTCGGCGAGTAGCCGGGATCGGTGAAGGTGGCGTAGCTGGCGTAGCGGTTCGACGGGATGAAGCGCGAATCCAGCGGGATGCCGCCGTCATAGGTCTCGGCCGGGACGCAGGCGCCGGCGCAGCCGTTCGGATTGGCCGCGTGCTGGTTGGCGTAGAGCAGGGTGTTGGCCTGCAGCTCGGAGTCGTCGGAGGTGTAGTCGGCCGCGACGTTGATCTCGAGCTTGTCGGTCGGCAGGTAGCGCAGGGCCACCCGGCCGGCGGCGTAGCGTTGGCCGCCTTCCTCGCCGATCTTGCAGTTCGGGCCCGAGCGCTGGCGCGGATAGAGGCCCGCCACCACGTCGGGATCGCCCGGGTTGGCGCAGGCGTAGTCGAGCACGTCGACATAGCCGTCCTGGTGGTGCGCCGCTCCGGAGATGCGCATGAACAGCTTGTCCGGCACCAGGGTGAAGTCCGCGCCGCCGCGCACTTCCATCAGGTTGTAGCTGCCGTAGGTGGCCTGGACGTAGCCGCCGCCGTTGCCGTCAGGCTTCTTGGAATAGAGCTTGATCGCGCCGCCTTCGGAGTTCTTGCCGGCCAGGGTGCCTTGCGGGCCGCGCAGGATTTCGACGCGGTCGAGGTCCAGGAGGTCGAGCACCGAGCCGGTGACGGTGCCGTTGTAGACGTCGTCGACGTAGATGCCGACGCCCGGCTCGACGGCCGGGTTGAAGTCGGCCTGGCCGATGCCGCGGATGTTGGCCGACAGCGAGTTGCCGAACGAGGCCGCCATCGGGCGCAGCTGCACGTTCGGCGCCTGGTTGGTCAGGTCGGTGATGTTGTTCTGGTTGCGCGCTTCCAGCATGGCCGCGTTGACCGCGGTGATCGCGATCGGGGTCTGCTGCAGGTTCTGCGAGCGGAACTGGGCGGTGACGACCAC